>CBIHON010000028.1:0-66959 GCA_966211965.1 uncultured Burkholderiales bacterium
GCGCGGCAGGGGGGGCCCGATGGGGCCCCCGCTGCTGGGCGGGGTGGGGGGGCGTTTTTTTTTCTAAAAACCAGCGCTGGTGCGCGCCCCCCCCCCCGCCCCCCCGACACGGGATACGTCATCAATTATGCAAAACTCAATAAGCCTGCTATGAGTTCAAAAATCAAAAATGAGTTCAAACAGGTTCTTATAGGGGGGGAGTAAAAACGCCGGCCGCCACCGGCTTGCCATAGTAGAAACCCTGCGCGCAGGGACAGTCGCGCGACATCAGGAACGCTGCTTGTTCGGCCGTTTCCACCCCTTCGGCGATCACGTTCAAATGCAGGCTCTTGGCCATGGCGATGATGGCGTCGGTGATGGTCATGTCATTCTGGTCCTGGCCGATGCCACGGACGAAGGATTGATCGATCTTCAGCGTGTGGATAGGGAAGCGCCGCAGATAGGACAAGCTGGAATAGCCCGTGCCGAAATCATCCACGGATAACTGGACCCCCATTTGATCGAGCTGCATCAAGATGCCTAGGTTCTCATCGCTGGGTTTCATCAGAATGCTTTCGGTAATTTCCAGATGCAGCGCATTGGCCGGCAGCGCAGTTTCGTCCAAAGCCTGCACAACGATGTCGATCAAGCCGCACTGGAAAATTTGGCGAGTGGACATGTTCACCGCGATCTTCAAGTTCGGCAGGCCGGCGGCACGCCAGCGCTTGAGCTGCTTGCACGCCTCGCGCAAGGCCCATTCGCCGATCGGCAGGATGAGTCCGGTATCCTCGGCAATCGTAATGAATTCGGATGGGGAAACCAGGCCGCGTTCGGGATGATGCCAGCGGATCAGCGCTTCCGCGCCGAACGTACGCTGGTTTTTCATGTCGACCTGCGGCTGGTAGTACAGGGCCAATTCGCCGCGCACCAGCGCATGGCGCAATTGCCGCTCGGTGATGAGCCGATGCTGGATCGCCAGGTTCAGGTGCTGAGTGAAGAATTGATAGTTGCCGCGGCCTTTTTCCTTGGCGTGATACATCGCGGTATCGGCCGCCTGCATCAGTGCTTCCACCGTCTCGCCATCGCCAGGATAGAGGCTGATGCCGATACTGCCGGCCGCGTGCAATTCGTGGCCTTCCGCAAAAAATGCGTGTTCCAGGCTCGCCAGGACTTTTGCGGCCACCAAGGCCGCGTCGCTCTCATGCTGCGGCGCAGGCAGAATGATCATGAACTCGTCGCCGCCAAGCCTTGCCACTTGGTCCTGTTCGCGCAGACAACCTTGCAAGCGCTCGGCTACCGCTTTCAACAGCAAGTCGCCGATATGATGGCCGAGAGAGTCGTTGATCGTCTTGAAGTTGTCGAGATCGATAAAGAGTACCGCAACCGTGCTTTTATGGCGACGGGCCTGGGCAATGGCTTGGCTCAGGCTGGTTTGCAGCAAGACGCGGTTGGGCAGGCCGGTCAAGGCGTCATGATGGGCCAGATGGTTGATGTAATCCTCGGAACGCTGGCGTTCGATCGCGATACCCGCGATATGGCAAGCCAGGGCAGCCAAGCGCATATGTTCCCGTTCCGGGCTGCGCACGTCGGTGTAGTACATGGCAAACGCCCCCAGCACTTTGCCCTGGCAGGACGTGATCGGAAGGGACCAGCAAGCGCGCAGTCCGAACGGGCGTGCCAGTTCGCGATAATCCGCCCACAGCGGGTCTTGCGTGATGTCAGTGACGATGACCGGCTTGTTGAAATACATGGCGGTGCCGCATGATCCCGCCTTGGGGCCGATACTCGTGCCGTCCAGGGCTGCGGTGTAAGCGGAAGGAAGGCGGGGCGCGGCGATATGCGTCATATGTATCCCGTCTTCATCGAGCAGCAGGATCGAGCCGTACATGCCTTCGCACTGGGACTCGATCATAAAGACCAGGTCTTCGAGTATTTCCGGAAGAGGGCCGCCGGTAGCAATCATTTCCAGCACTTGATTTTGCGTCGTGCACAGGATTTCCGCTTTCTTTCGGCTCGTGATGTCGCGCATGATCCCGGTATAAGAATGCCGTCCTTCACGTTGGAATTCGCCGACGGTCAAATCCAGCACGAGCTTGTGGCCATTCTTATGGACTGCGGATACCTCTCCATCTTGCCAAGGATGCCTGGTATTTTCGCCTTGGTCCGGAGGAGTCGCTACAGGCGGACATCCCGGCAATAATTGCTGCGGCATCAGCATCGCCAGATGGCGGCCGACCACTTGGGCAGGGAGATAGCCGAATATTTTTTCGACAGCCGGGTTGGCATAGGTGATGGTGCCGTTTTCATCCAGGGTGACGATGGCGTCCCGCGCGGTTTCCGCGACGATACGGTAGCGTTCTTCGCTTTCCCGCAAGGCTTGTTCCATCCGGCTGCGGTCGCTCAGATCCAGTACGAAACAAATACCGGTCTGGTCGGAACCGGTGAATAATGTGCCGCCGATCAGGACAGGGATTCGCTCGCCGCTTTTGTGAATGAACTCTTTCTCATACGGCATTGCGCTGCCGGTACGCCTCAGTTCATCAATCGCATCGGCATCCAGCGTGTGAGATTCCGGCGGCGTAAGGTCGCGCCAGGTTATCTTCCCGGAGAGCAGTTCAGCGGACGCATATCCGACGATCTTGCAAAACGCGTCGTTGGTGCCGGTAATGCGGCCTTGCAGGTCCCAGGAAAAAAGGCCGATGATGTTGGAATCCACCAGCTTGTGGATACGTAATTCGGAGGGGCGGGGGACGCGAGACATGATGGACAAGGTCTTGCCATGCACGATATCGCAGGAATGAGGCTGCGGATCGTTCTCTTCCGGCAAGCTGGGTTTTCTATTCGTTAAAGGCGGTTGGAGTCGTTACAAGGATGACGGTTCCGGCAATATTTGTGTCAGAGAGACATGCGCATGCGGATCAAATTGCAGCTAGAGCCTGTTATGTTCATAACAGGCTCTAGCATCCATCCCCACCCTTAAGCGCGCCGGCCTTGTCGGCTTCTGCAGCGCCGTACAGCAGCCAGTGGTGCTGAAACGCTTCCCTGATGTTGCTGCACAGGACCTCGTCATCCCAGGGCTTGGTATAGAAGCGATAAACCGAACCGCGATTGACTGCGTCCAGGATGGATTCCAGTTCCGTATACCCGGAGAGGACGATTCGGATCGTGTCCGGGTACAGGTCTTTGACCTTGCTCAGGAATTCCGTACCGCTCATGCGCGGCATGCGCTGGTCGCACATGATGACCTGGACCCGATGCAGCGCCAACAGCTCGAATGCTTCGTCCGGGGTCTGCGCCTTGAGCGTGTGATAACCGTCGCGCCGCACCATGCGCTGCAAGGATGCCAGCACGTTCGGTTCGTCATCAAGAATCAGCAGCGTCTGGCGCTGCGGCAAACCGCTCTCCAGCGCTTTCGGCAGGCGTTTACCCTGCAACAGCATGTGCTCGAATTCTTCCGGCGGCACCGGCCGGCTGAAATAATAGCCTTGTATTTCATCGCAGAGGTGGCGCCGCAGATACGCCAGTTGCGATTCGGTTTCGACGCCTTCGGCGACGACGCGCAATTTCAGGCTGTGCGCCATCGAGATCGTGGCCAGGGCAATTGCCGCATCGTCCGGATTGGTCGTGATTTCCCGGATGAAGGCAATATCGATCTTGAGCCGGTCAAGTGGAAAGCGCTTCAGATACGACAGGCTTGAATAGCCGGTGCCGAAGTCATCGATCGACAGCTTGACGCCGAGTCCCTTCAAGTTGCGCAATATGGTGATGGTGCGCTCGCCATTGGACATCAGCGAGCTTTCCGTTATTTCGAGTTCCAGCAGCTCCGGCTTGATGCCGCTTTGCTGCAATGCTGCGACGATTTTCTCTTCCAGGTCTTCATTGACGAACTGCCGGCTCGATACATTGACCGAGATGCAGAGCGGTCCTACCGACGAGCGCATCCACGCCGCAATTTGGCGGCAGGCGGCGCCAATCACCCAAGTACCGACCGGGACGATCAAGCCGGTTTCTTCCAGCAAGGGGATGAATTCCACCGGCGGCACCATGCCGTGTCCCGGGCGGTTCCAGCGTATCAACGCTTCCGCGCCGACGATGCGTCCCGTATTGACCTGGACTTTCGGCTGGTAATGCAAAAGAAATTCTTCGTTGTCGATCGCCCGCCGCAGCGCAATCTCGAGATTGAGTCGGGCGCGCGACTGGATATTCATCGCCGCGGTAAAGAAGCGGTAGGTGTCGCGCCCTGCATCCTTGGCCTGATACAGCGCGGTGTCGGCGAACTTGAGCAGGGTTTCGGGATCGGACGCATCACCCGGAAAAAACGTGATGCCGATGCTGGCCGTGACATAGACTGCATGGCCTTCCAGAATGAAGGGCTCGAGCAAGGCTTCGCGGATTTTGCTGGCGATGACGGGGGCGCCGAGGTCGCCTTCGGGCAACAGCAAAATCAAGGCGAATTCGTCGCCGCCCAGCCGCGCCACCGTATCCCGGCTGCGCAGGCAGTGCAGGACGCGATCGCCAAACTCGCGCAGCAGAAGATCGCCGAGTCCATGTCCCAAGGTGTCGTTGATATTCTTGAAGCGGTCGAGATCGAGCATCATGACCCCGATCACCCAATTGCTTTCGGTGGCGTGCACCAGTGCCTTGGCCAGCAATTCATAAAACAGGGTGCGGTTGGGCAGACCGGTCAGCGGATCGAACTGGGCAAGTTGCTGCAGGCGTTGTTCGGCGTTTTTCCGCTCGCTGATGTCGTCGTGCGCAATGACGATCCGCGCCGGGCCCTCGTCGGAGAAGCGGGTGATCCTGAGCGAGAACCAGCATTGTCCGGCCGTCGTGTGGCAGGCATATTCCATGGTCGCCGTATCGCGCTCCCCGCTGACCACCGCGCGGATCAGCTCGGCGATGGCAGCGCAATCACGCTTGCCCTCGGCCGCAGCCTTATCGCAGGCCTCCAGATAATTTTCTCCTTCGGACAGCGACACGGCAGCGTCAGGATGAATGCCGGTAAAGTCGCGCCACACCCTGTTGACAGCGAGAATACGGCCCGCTGCATCGACCACGGCGATGTGCTGAAGCAAGGCATCGATGGTGGCGCGTGCGAACCTTTCCGATTCCTGCAGCGCAGCCGCTGTTTCGCGCAATGCCTGTTGCGCCGCATGCAGCAGGACGGCATTGCCGGTTGCCGGATCGATGACGGCGTCGATCTGCGCAGGCTCGAACATCATCATGGCCGACGTGCCGGCGTCGTTCACCTTCTGCAGGATCAGGCTCTCAGGTCCGCAACTGTCCTGCGTCTGGGCCGGCATCGGGGTTTGCGCGGCCAGATCGGGGTTCATGAGATGGTTCCCTTCAATCCCGGCATGGGCAACACCTTGCTTTTGCCGCTCGGGCTGCCGGCCAGCTTCTCGGCAGGGAAGGGCGACAGTCTCGCCGGTGTGCACTTTTCTTCTTTGGGGTTCATGGACACTCCGTTTCAATGCGTACCGGAACGACACGAAAATGATACTTTCGGTTATAAATCTACGGTTTGCAAAACCATGAAAGCAGTACGTCTTGGTATTTATTTCGCTGCGGTATTCCACATACTATTATCAAATCTGATGCTCGGGCATCAAAAGACATGAAGAAATAGAAAAAATAGTGTGACTCTGCACAGAGAATGTTCCAGCTCATTTCACTAAAAGAAGACGGAATGTAAATTTCTCATATTTTTGTGTTAAAAATTACCTTTTAAGAGCTGGCAGACATTGACTCCGTTCGGTTACGCCTCGGAAGGGGCGCACCGGTTTGGCCCTCCGCGCCGAACACGCACCTTTCACTTCCAAATCGACTGTTACAGTCCACCAGTACCGATGCCGCCATCGGCGTCAACAGACTGCGCGACACTGCGCTGACTCTGGCGGCGCTGTGCTGGTCGGGCGCCTTTCTGCTTTACGTCGTGATATACGCGCCTTATCCGTCCCGGCCGCGGCTCGACGGCAAGGACGATTGAGTTCACCAAGAACCGCGATACCGCAGCGGAATCCTGCAGCGGCATATCTGCCTTCCCGCATTTTTCCGTCCCGCACCAGCCTGCTGTGCCCGGCGATTCCTTAACGCATCTGGCCGAAAGTGTGGCGCGATCCGGATCGCCTCGCAGGAAATTGCGCACGCGGCGTCATCAAGCTGCAATAATGCGTTCTTATCGTCACCCCTTTTCGAGACGATGGACAACGAGAGGATGGCATGTTTGCTGCGGTAGATTTGGGTTCCAACAGTTTTCGGCTGCATATCGGCAGGCACGATGGCGAGACGATACGCGTGCTCAAGAGCGCGCGCGATCCGATCCGGCTCGGCGCGGGCCTGGACGGCAAGGGCAATTTGACCGAGCAGGCCATGCAGGCCGCGCTCGAATCCTTGCGGCGCTTCCATGAGATCCTGGGCGCCTATCCGCTCAACGCGGTCAGGGTGGTCGCCACCAACACCATGCGCATCGCAAAGAACGCCTCGTCCTTTCTCCCTGCCGCCGAAAGCGCGGTCGGCTATCCGATCGAAATCATTTCGGGCGAGGAAGAGGGCAGGCTGATCTACATGGGGGTTGCGTGTTCTCAGGGCTCCCTGAGCGAGCGGCGCCTGGTGCTCGATATCGGCGGCGGTTCGACCGAGCTGATCCTGGGCAAAGGCCATGAGATCGAACAGGTGGAATCGTTCAGCATCGGCACGGTCAAGCACAGCCTGGCGTTTTTTCCCGGCGGACGCATCGATGCCCCCTCCTTTGACGCCGCGGTCCTGTCGGCACGCAGTCATTTCGAAGACGCTGCGCCGCCTTATCATCCGCAGTACTGGAGCATCGCATACGGCACGTCGGGCACCATACGCGCGATCGCCGATGCGATTGCAAAAAATGCGCTGGGCGACGGCAAACTGACATACAAGAGCCTGGATGCCTTGAAGGAGCGACTGATCCAGTACGGCCATATCAGCCGCATCGACCTGGCCGGCATGAAGCCCGATCGCGCCGCCATCATCGTCGGCGGTCTGGCGATCCTGATGGGCTTGATGCAGGAACTCGGCATCAAAGCGATGACGCCGATAGAAGCCGGCCTGCGGCTGGGCGTACTGTGGGATCTGCAATTGCGCGCGACCCAGCGCGACCGGCGCGAACTGGCTGTGCGGGAATTCCTGCGGCGCTTCCATGCGGACGAGGTGCGCGCCGATCGTGCCGCCGACATCGCCAGCCTCTTGTACAGCCAGTTGAAGCCGGCCTCCGACAAATACGCACGCCATCTTTACTGGAGCGGCCTGTTGCACGAAGTCGGACTGGCGGTGTCGCACAGCGGTTATCACAAGCATGCGGCCTACATGATCGAACATGCCGATCTGGCCGGCTTCACTACGCGCGAGCAGCGCGTCATGAGCATGCTGATCCTGGCGCAGAAAGGCAATTTACGCAAGGTCAACGAAGTACTCGCCGACCTCGATTTTGCCAAGGCGGTGCTGGCGCTGCGGCTGGCGGTAATGTTCTTGCATTCGCGCATCGAAGCCGAGCCGGACCAACTGCGCCTGAGGATGAAGAACAAGATAGAGCTGGAGATCAAGCGCGACTGGATGGCGGAGCATCCGACGCTGGCTTTCTGGATGCAGAAAGAAAAAGAGTGGTGGGATCAGGTGGGTGTGGATTTTTCAATCAAGACGAATGCCTGATCCCTCGCTTCTTCATGAGAGGGGCGAAACAACCGCATCGGGCCCCTCTCATGGAACAGCCTCAAAACACCAGAACGCTACCCTTCTTGAACAAGGCGATGTCCAGGTAACTCGACAAATGCCTGTTGTGTGCCGACGAGACGATGGATAACCCGCCCAAATCGATATCGCCATTCTGCGCGATCAATTCCTGCAAGGCAGCATTGCTGCGCCTGGATTGCTGTATGGTCTTGCAGAGAGCCTTGGCCGCGGCAAAGCCCTCCAGCGTCATTGAGGACACCGGTTCATCGCGGTATTTTTTCATCATGTTCAAATGTTCGGTCTGGATCAGCGACGAGCCGGAATTCGGATTCGGCACGACCTGGGAAAATACCGTCCACTCCACTGCTCTGGTACCTGCCAGTTCGCGCAGCGTGCCGAGATTGACCAGCGAGGTGCTGGCGACGAAGGTTTGCGCCGCATAATTGCGGAATTCCTTCAAGAACAGTGCCGTGCCGATGGTGTCGGCAATCACGATCACGAAGCCGGGTTTCGACAGCGCCAGGCGCTTGGCTTCCATTTCCATCTCGAACTGGCCGACGTGGCCCTTGATCTGCGCGATACCGGTCAGCTTCATGCCGCGTTCCTGAATCTCGGTGGTCAGGTTTCGATAGGCTTCCTGATTTGCGGCCGATTCCTGGTACACGATACCGACGTCCTTAATGCCGAGCTTGCCGAAGTGCGAAAACAAATGCCGGATTTCCTGCTTGTAGCTTGGACGCCAGAACAGCACACGCCCTGCGCCGCTTAGGCTGGCGCCGGCCAGCGGCGCGAACATGATCAGGCCGCTGCGTTTGAAGGCGGGCGCATCCAGCACCGCCTGCGTGATGCCTTCGCCGACTCCGCCAAATAAATAGTCGATCTGTTCGCGTTCGATCAATTCGGAGGTCAATCGGACTGCCGCTTCAGGCTGACCTTGATCGTCGCGCACGATGTAATGGACGCGCTTGCCGTTGATGCCGCCGTCTGCATTGATGGCGTCGAAGTAGGTCTTGATGCCGGCGACGTAATCGCGGCCGATGCTGCCATTGGGACCCGACAGGTCGATCGCCTGTCCGATGACGATCGTGTTATTGGTCGCTTCGGCCAAAACCGGCAAACAGAGCAGCAACAGGAGGAATAACTTTTTCAGAGTGGAGGACAGTCGAGAAATCATGTGCTTGGGATGAGTTGGTGAGTTGACTTTAGGCAATTATGGGTTCGAAATATGACGGCTTCATGAATTTGCCCAAGCCATCGAAGCACCTTGCTTGTCCGGAAGGAAATAAATGTATATATTATTTATACTATTATTTTGGAGGGGTAAGTCATGGCAAAAACTGCAGTAAAGAAAGCGGCCGGTTCCGCTCGCGCCAAGCCGAAGGCGGCGGTCAAACCGGCAGCGGCAAAACCGGCAAAAAGCAAAGCAGTAGCTGCGGCTTCCAAAGCCGCCATGCCGAAAGCAAAAATCCACCCCGAGCCGAAACCTGCTCCGCCTGCGCCGGTTGCGACCGACATTGCGGCGCCCGTGACAAAATCGCCTGCCGCCGCCTTGAACGGACATGGCGGCAAAGCAGGCAAGGCATCCCCCAAGTTCAAGGCGCCGCCTGCGCCGAAAGAAAAAAGCAAGAAGTCCAAGCTGGTCAGGGATAGTTTCACGATGCCGGAGCTTGAATATCAAGCCTTGGGTGAAGTAAAAAAGGCTTGCCTGAAGGCCGGCTTCGAAGTCAAGAAGAGTGAACTGCTGCGAGTAGGCGTGGCGCTCGTCAAGCAACTGGACCCGGCAAAACTGAAGGCGGCCCTATCGGCCCTGCCGACACTCAAGGCCGGCCGCCCTAAGAAGGAAAAATAGCATCAAGTCAAGGAACCGCCTGGAAGAAGTTGCGCAACAAGCGCAATTTCTTCCAGGCGGTTCCTATGTCATCAAACTGACATCGGCCGGTCATTTTGCTGAAGCAATCCGCAGTTACGCTTTGTCCCGTCAAAATCATGAGGACGATAAATGCGCTTACTGACCATCTCCGCCGATGCCACTCCCAGTTTCCCCAAACTCACCTTGAGCCTCGCCAGCACGCCCGAGGAAGTGCGCGAGGTGCAACGTTTGCGTTACAAGATTTTCATCGAAGCAATGGGTCTGTCCGCGCTTGAGAATGCGGATGGGCTCGACAAGGACGAATTCGACGCCTATTGTGATCACTTGATCGTGCGTGATTCGAAGACGCTAAAGGTGGTCGGCACCTACCGCATCTTGAGTCCGCACGGCGCGCGCAAAATCGGCAGGTTCTATTCCGAACAGGAGTTCGACTTGAGCCGTCTCGAGAACCTGCGCGGCAGCATCGCCGAAGCGGGACGTGCCTGCATCCATCCCGACTATCGCAGCGGCGGCGTCATCATGCTGTTGTGGGCGGGCCTGGCGGCTTACATGAAAAAAGAAAATTGTGCATACTTGATCGGCTGCGCCAGCGTCAGTCTTGCCGACGGCGGACATAACGCGATTGCCTTGTACCACGCGCTGTCCGACACCAGCCTGGCGCCGGCCGAGTATCGCGTGACCCCGCATCTGCCTTTCCCGATCGAAGAGCGCGAACCCGGCCATGCGCCGCAAATTCCCCCCTTGATCAAAGGCTATTTGCGAGGCGGCGCCTGGGTCTGCGGCGAACCCGCCTGGGACCCCGATTTCCATTGCGCCGATTTATTCCTGCTGCTGCCGCTGGCGAAACTCGACAGCCGCTATGCGCGCCACTACCTTAAGGAGGCGAGGGCGTTCTGAACCCGTGCGGCCGATCTTTTGTCGCTGATTCTCACCGTGCCGAAGTTGGATAAAAAGGCGGCGCTGCACGCTTTCGGACGATTCGGATTTCCGGCATGGCGGATGCGCCCGTCAACAGTTGAATCATTTACCTTCGCTCTGCAATCCGGCGGGAAGGGTGTTTCCCCTTTCTTCGACGGCCGGACATCGAACCGGCGTCGCGCATTTCAGGCTCTCACCCTATGACCGCGACGTCTTAACATGGAGGGCCGCCTTCTCAAAGTGTCGCATTCCTCGTGTCTGAAGCTTATTGTTTGATGAGCATCAAACAATGGATTCGACTTTGCAGATAGGGTCGGACAGCGCGGCACGAAAAGGGAAAAAAGGCCGCTTTTTTTTGCCGCCAATATCAAGAATCGGAGGTCTTATGGCTCCTCATGCGAAATCGGAAGCCGGGCACTGCCTGCCTTGCATCAGCTTGCGCCCACTCTTTGGGTTTATCCATTGCTGTTTCGTTCTGGCCTTGCTGGTTGCGGCAGCTCGGGTCGGCGCTGCACCCTATGCATATCTCGCGGATCGAGCGGATAACACGGTTTCGGTGCTCGATATCGCGGATTACCGGACCATTGCGACGCTTTCGCTCGGCCCCCCTCTGCGTTTGCCGAGCGCGGTGGCAATGCATGAAGCCAGCGGCAAGGTCTTGATCGGCGAGAATACCGGGGTCACGATCATCGATGCGAGGACCAATACCATTACCGGGCATATCCCCGTCATGCATGGAGTCAGTGCGCTGGCGGTGGCGCAGAACGGCAGCAAGGCGTACGCCTTGGGCAAGGGCAGGGTGAACGTGATTGACCTCCTTGCCGGAGCCGTAGCCGCCGGCATCGTGGTCAATTCTTCGGCCAGCGGCATCGCCATCGACCATCGGGGCGAGAATGTCTACCTGGCGCATTCCGGGTCGACTGGAGGGTTGGCCGGCCTTACGATCATCGATGCCAAATCCGACACGATCAAGGCAGTGCTGTCGAGCACCTTGGCGGCGCCCGGGTTCCAGCCCCGCACGGTAGCGGTGAATCCGACCGGCAATCGCGTGTATTTGCTTGGCGATGAAGGTTTGAAATATCTGGTGTTCGATGTCGCCAGCCATGTGATGACTGAAGTCGTACTTCTCGTCCCGGAGGACACGCCGCCCGTTTTTCAATTCACCCGCATCGCCTTCAACCGGGACGGCAGCCGCTTATTTCTTGGGGGGAATAGCGCCGGGACGGCTTCGTTGCCCGTGTTCGAAATCGATGCCGCTACGGACACCGTTTCGCGCGTTCTGCTGTTGGCCTCGGGTTTTGCAGACAGTCATTCGGTAGCCGACCTTTTTACCAGCTACGCCGAGAATAAATTCGTGCTTGGCATATCGCTGCGCGAGCACATGCACACTTACCCGCACAAACCGCCGCGCAGGATCATTTTGATTGACGGCCGCAGCGGCAGCATCCAGGCTGATCTCGGCTTTGCAGCGGCGTCGCACAATAACGGCATCTTGGGCGCCGTGCTCGATAAATAGCCACGCATGGCCGCCTCGCTATTGCCGTTCATGTGAGGTGCCGCGGCCAGGCACTTCGACGCCAGGTGATTGCCTGTGGAGGCGGGGCGTTATTTTGATGCCAGTTCCGGCGTCATGATCGCCTTCAGGTAATTGGCCGCGTTGTCGCCGCGCTCCTTGTGCGCGATCCACCACGCACTGGCTTTGCGTATCGACCAATCTTGCGCAATACCGGTGATGAGCAGGGCGGCGGTTTGCCCCAGGATCGGCTGGTGTCCAACGATCAGCACCGGCTCGCGGCTGTCCGGCCAATTGGCTGCTTTCAGCAATGTTTGCGGATCAGCCTCAGGTCCCAGTTCCGGTACCGCTTTGAACTTGCGTCCGAGCGCTTCGGCAGTCTGCAAGGTTCTCCTGGCCGGACTGACCAGGATCTTGGCGCCGTGCGGCAGGTGGCGGTCGAGCCAGGCGCCCATTTTTGCTGCCTGCTTAAGGCCTTTGGCTGTCAGTGCGCGGCTAAGGTCCGGTTCGCCGACTTCCGCCTCGGCATGGCGCCACAGGATCAGTTCCATTATGTATTGTTGTCTGCAGGGCCGGAGGCACCCAAAGTCAGCATCAAATACTCTTGAGCGCTGAAAGCCGTCTGCTTGCCGCGCGGTTTTCTCCGCTGGTACAGGCCGTTGGATTCCAGTTCCCAGGCATTGATGTTGTCCTTCAGATAGGGATCGAGCCCTTCCGCGATGACGCGCTTCTTCAGGGCTTTGTCGAGGACCGGGAAAGCTACTTCGATGCGCCGGAACAGGTTGCGGTTCATCCAGTCCGCGCTGGCCAGATAGACGTCGTGCGCCAGATCATTGCGGAAATAAAAGATACGGCTGTGCTCGAGAAAGCGGCCGACGATCGAGCGCACGCGGATATTTTCGGACAAACCGGCCACGCCCGGCTTCAGTGCGCAAGCGCCGCGCACGATCAGATCGATCTTGACGCCGTCCGAGGAGGCCGCATACAGCGCACGTATCACCGACTCGTCCAGCAGTGCGTTCATCTTGGCGACGATGCGTCCCGGACGTCCGCTGCGGGCAATGTTGGCTTCGTTCTTGATGGCCTTGATAAATTCTTTCTGCAGGGAAAAAGGCGCCAGCCACAGGTGGTTCAGCTTCTTGGTCTTGGTCAGGCTGGTCAGGTGAATGAAGATTTCATTGACATCGTTCGCCAGAGCAGCATTGGCCGTCACCAGGCCGAAGTCGGTATACACCTTGGTGGTGGTCGGATGATAGTTGCCGGTGCCGAGATGGGCGTAATAGCGCAGCCGTCCGTCTTCGCGCCGGATCACCAGCGCCATCTTGGCGTGGGTTTTCAGGCCGACCACGCCGTACACCACTTGCGCGCCGGCGCGCTCGAGGCGGTCGGCCCAGTTGATATTGGCTTCCTCGTCGAAGCGCGCCATCAATTCCACGATGACGGTGACTTCCTTGCCGCGCTGCGCTGCCAGGATCAAGGAATCCATCAGATCCGAATTCATGCCGGTGCGATAAATCGTCTGCTTGATCGCGAGGACGTCGGGATCGTGCGCTGCGTTGCGAATGAATTCGACCACCGGCTGAAAGGACTGGAACGGGTGATGCAGCAGCACATCCTGCTTGCGCAGCAGGGCAAACAGATCGGTATCGGCCAACTGCGGGGGGAACTTTGGCGTAAAAGGCGCGAAGCGCAGTGCCGGTTGCGCCACCCGGTCTATCAATTCCGACAGCCGCACCATATTCACCGGGCCATCTACTGCATAGAGACGATTCTTGTTGATCGAGAACTGTTCCAGCAAAAACTGCGCGAGGTGTGCGGGGCAATTCTTGGCGACTTCCAGGCGCACCGCGACGCCGAAATGGCGGCTTTGCAACTCTCCCTGCAAGGCTTGGCGCAGGTTCTTCACCTCCTCCTCGTCCACCCACAGGTCGCTATTGCGGGTGACCCGGAACTGCGAATAGCCCAGCACTTCGCGGCCGTTGAACAAGTCGGTGATGTGCGCGTGGATCACGGACGACAGCAGGCAAAAGGACGTGCCTTTTTTCGATAGCTCATCCGGCAGCTGGATAACGCGCGGCAAGACGCGCGGCGCCTTCACGATCGCGATCGCCGTGCCGCGTCCGAAAGCGTCCTTGCCGGACAGTTCGACGATGAAGTTCAAACTCTTGTTGACCACCTGCGGGAATGGATGCGCCGGGTCCAGCCCGATCGGCGTCAGCAACGGCCGTACCTCGCGCTCGAAATAGGCTTTGACCCAGGCTTGTTGCTCGGCGTTGCGATCCTGGTGCCGCAGCAAATGGATGCCTTTGGCCGACAGCTGCGGCAAGACTTCATTGTTCAGCACTTCATATTGGCGGGCGATGATTTCGTGGCATTCGATGGCGGTGCGCTCCAACGCAGCGGTCAGGGCAGGCGGCTCCACCCGTTCGCCGTCGAGGCGGCTTTGCGCCAGCAAGCTGGCGATGCGCACTTCAAAAAATTCATCGAGATTGCTGCTTGCGATGCACAGGTAGCGTAGCCGCTCCAGCAAAGGGACGCTTTTATCCTCGGCTTGCGCCAAAACCCGCCGGTTGAATGCAAGTTGCGACAATTCGCGGTTGAGATAGATGCTGCGCGTGGAGGTGTCTAGCAGGTGGGCATTGGCGATATGTGCTTTTTTGTGCATGTTCCGTTTGGTTGCCGACTATTCCAGCAGGAGTGTAAAGATGCATTATGACAAGTTGATGACGGAAAACGTTGTGCTTTTTGCGATTATGACGTCAATTTTTTCAAAGTCATAAAGCTGTCACAATCCTTCTTTAGAGTGCGCACTGTTTCAAATTCATCCATTTATAGGAGCAGACATGCGACTGAATCAATTTATCAAAGCCATCGCGGCGGCAGGCGCCGCAGTGCTGGTGTCTTCCGCAATGGCGGCCGACATGACAGGTGCCGGCGCGACGTTCCCTTACCCGATTTACGCCAAGTGGGCCGAAGCCTACAAAAAAGCCACCGGCAACGGCTTGAATTATCAGTCCATCGGTTCCGGCGGCGGCATCAAACAGATCAAGGCCAAGACCGTCGATTTCGGCGCGTCCGACATGCCGCTTCAAGCCGATGAATTGGAAAAAGAAGGCCTGATGCAATTCCCGGCCATCATGGGCGGCGTGGTTCCGGTGGTGAATCTGGAGGGCGTGAAGCCGGGCGAATTGAAACTGACCGGCGACGTGCTCGCCGGTATTTACCTGGGCAAGATCACCAAGTGGAATGCCAAGGAAATTGCTGCCCTCAACCCAGGCACAAAATTGCCGGCTGACGATATCACCGTGGTGCATCGCGCCGACGGCTCGGGCACCTCCTTCCTGTTTACCGATTATCTGTCCAAGGTCAGTCCTGAATTCAAGACCACGGTCGGCGCGGGTACCGCGGTCAAATGGCCGGCCGGTGTAGGCGGCAAGGGGAATGAAGGCGTGGCGGCCAACGTGCAGCGGATCAAGGGGGCGATCGGCTATGTCGAATACGCTTACGCCAAGAAGAACAAGATGGAATACACGCAGTTGAAAAACCGCGACGGACAATTCGTCGCACCGGACGACGACAACTTCAAGGCCGCCGCCGCCGGGGCGGACTGGGCCAAGACGCCGGGCTTTGCCGTGGTGCTGACCGATCAGGCCGGCAAGATCAGTTGGCCGATCACCGGCGCATCCTTCATCCTGATGCACAAGGTTCAGGCGGATGCCGCGAAGGGCAAGGAGGTGTTGAAATTTTTCGATTGGGCGTTCAAGAACGGTGGCCCGATGGCAGCCGAACTCGATTATGTCGCCATGCCGGCTCCAGTCGTCAAGCTGGTGCAGGATGCTTGGAAGGCGCACTTGAAAGATACTTCCGGCAAGGCAATTTGGTAAGGGGATTTGCGGCGCAACGTCCGTGAGGCCGCGGTCACCAGTTCCCCGCTGGAGATCGTGGATCGTTCGCCGTTCTCCATGCCGGTAAAGGGGGGCTTCCCCCTCTTGCATAGCAAGACAGTATCAAAATGGTATTCAATGAAAACGCCAAGCCAAGCCATATGATGAGCGCAAATAGTTCTTCCGTCGCAATCCCCGCCATGAATCCAGACAAGAAAATCGTTGAGATCGCCACGGTGGACAAGGCCATGCTGGCCACCATGCGCAAGCAACAAGTTCAGGATTTTTTATTCCATAAACTGACGCTGGGATTCGCGTTGAGCGCGTTGCTGGTTCTGGTCGGCATTATCATCTCGTTGATTATAGGCGCCTGGCCCGCGTTCAAGGAATTCGGGCCAGCCTTCATCACCACCATCGAATGGGATCCTGTCAACGACCAATACGGCGCTTTGATCGCGATTGTCGGCACCTTGTCGACTTCGCTGATCGCGCTCCTGATCGCCTTTCCTGTCAGTTTCGGCATTGCGCTGTTCCTGACCGAAATCTGCCCCGCATGGTTGAAGCGTCCGCTGGGTACCGCGGTTGAATTGCTGGCCGGGGTGCCAAGCATTATTTACGGTATGTGGGGTCTGTTTATTTTTGCTCCGTTCTTTGCGGAATACGTGCAACCCTTCCTGGCCCAAACCCTGGGGCAGGTGCCGGTGCTCGGACAGTTGTTCAGAGGGCCGATGATGGGCATCGGCATACTGACCGCGGGGTTGATCCTGGCGGTCATGATCATTCCTTTCATCGCCTCGGTCATGCGCGACGTGTTCGAAGTGGTGCCGGCGGTCTTGAAAGAATCGGCCTATGCGCTCGGCTGCACCAAGTGGGAAGTGGTGCGCAAGATTGTATTGCCCTATACGAAAATCGGCGTGGTCGGCGGCGTGATGCTGGGCCTCGGACGCGCCCTGGGCGAGACCATGGCGATTACCTTCGTGATCGGCAATGCGCATAAATTGTCGTGGTCCCTGTTCTCCGCCGGCAACAGCATCGCATCGACCCTGGCCAATGAATTCGCCGAAGCCGATTCAAAGCTGCACGTGTCATCCTTGTTTGCACTCGGCTTGATCCTGTTCGTGATCACCTTCATCGTGCTGTCGGCGGCAAAGTTGATGTTGATCGGCATGTCCAGAAAAGAAGGGAAGAAATGATGAAGCAATCGGCATTCAATCCTGCCGCCAATCCCGTCTATCGCAAGCGCTTGTGGGTACATCGCATCGGCATCAGCCTGTCTTTCCTGGCGATGGCGGTTGGCGTGTTCTTTCTGATGTGGATTCTGTTCACGCTGCTGCTCAAAGGCCTGGGTGCGGTCAGCCTCTCGATGTTTGTTGAAACCACGCCGGCTCCGGGCAGCGAGGGTGGTGGCTTGATGAACGCCATCGTAGGCAGCCTGATGATGGTCGGTGTGGCGACGCTGGTCAGCACTCCGATCGGTATTTTGGCAGGCATCTATCTGGCCGAATACGGCGAAGAAAGCTGGTTCGCTCAAGTGACGCGCTTCGTGACCGACATCATGCTGTCGGCGCCTTCGATCGTGGTCGGTCTGTTTGTGTATGCGGTATATGTGGCAAACGCCAAGCATTTTTCCGGCTGGGCCGGTAGTTTTGCGATCGCGCTGATTGCCGTTCCGGTGGTGGTGCGTACTACCGACAACATGTTGAACCTGGTGCCGACCAGCTTGCGCGAAGCGGCTTTCGCGCTCGGCGCGCCACGCTGGAAAGTGGCGACCATGGTGCGCCTGCGCGCGGTGAAGGCGGGCGTGGTGACCGGCGTGCTGCTGGCGGTGGCGCGCATCTCGGGCGAAACCGCGCCGCTCCTGTTCACTGCGCTGAACAATCAATTCTTCAACGCCGATATGAACGCGCCGATGGCCAACCTGCCCGTGGTGATTTTCCAGTTCGCGATGAGCCCTTATGACAACTGGCGTTCGCTGGCCTGGGGCGGTGCGTTGCTGGTGACTTTCAGCGTGCTGGGCTTGAACATCCTGTCGCGCACGCTGTTCCATCAGAAAATCCAGAATTAACTATTCCAAGCGATCGATATGAACCATCAAACATCTGCCGTTGCAGTCAATACCGAGAAAGAGCCGACCATCGAGATTCAGGGCTTGAATTTTTTCTATGGCAGTTTCCAGGGCTTGAAAAACATCAATCTGAAAATCGAAGAAAAGAAGGTTACCGCCTTCATCGGCCCTTCGGGCTGCGGCAAGTCTACGCTGCTGAGAACGCTTAACCGCATGTATGACCTGTATCCGGGCCAGCGCGCAGAAGGCAAGATCCTGTACCACGGCCGCAATATCCTTGAACCGGGCCTGGACCTCAACATGCTGCGCGCCAAGGTCGGCATGGTGTTTCAGAAGCCGACGCCCTTCCCGATGTCGATCTACGACAACATCGCCTTCGGTGTGCGCCTGTACGAGAACTTGCCGAAGGGCGAAATGGACGAGCGCGTCGAATGGGCGTTGAACAAGGCGGCGCTGTGGAACGAAGTCAAGGACAAGTTGAACAAGAGCGGCTTGAGCTTGTCCGGCGGCCAGCAGCAGCGGCTGTGCATCGCGCGCGGCGTGGCGGTCAAGCCCGACGTGCTGCTGCTGGACGAACCGACCTCTGCTCTCGATCCGATCTCGACCGTGAAAATAGAAGAGCTGATTAGTGAACTGAAGGAAGATTACACGATCACAATCGTCACCCACAATATGCAACAGGCCGCACGCTGCTCCGACTATACGGCCTACATGTACCTGGGCGAGTTGGTGGAATTCGGCGAGACCGACCAGATCTTCATGAATCCGGCCAAGAAGGAAACCCAGGATTACATCACCGGCCGTTTCGGTTAATACCAATTATTGTGGGACGGGGTTTGCGAGGCGCCGTAGCGCGCCAGGTTACTCTGTCTCCCAACATTATAGAAACCGGCAAAGTTATGTTGGACGCTACTTTGCTTTTAATAGTCTAAGGAGAAACCTGATGCCAGGCGAGCACTCTTCCAAGCAATTTGATCTGGACTTAGAAACGATACGCTCCAAGGTATTACTGATGGGCGGTCTGGTGGAAAATCAGTTCCACGATGCGATGACCTGTTTTCGAACCGGCGACGCGGCACAGGCCGAGCAAGTCATCAAGGCCGATGAAGGCGTCAACAGCCTGGAAGTCGCGCTTGATGATGCGTGCAGCCATTTGATCGTCAAGCGCCAGCCGGCGGCCAACGACTTGCGCACCGTGATGGCCAGCATCAAGGTGATCACGGACCTGGAGCGGATCGGCGACGAGGCGACCAAGATCGCGCGCGCCGCCAAGAATATCGAGAGCCGCAACATCAACACCATCAATCATTACGAAGCCGTGCGCGTGATCGCCAATAGCGCCAGCGACATGCTGCATGACGCGCTCGACGCTTTCGCCCGTCTCGACGAAAAGCAGGCCGCCAAGCTGATCGCTCAGGACGCCCTCATCGATCATGAATTCGGTTCGATCATGCGCACCCTGATCACTTTCATGATGGAAGACCCGCGCACCATTTCGGCTGCGCTCGATACGCTATGGGTTGCGAAGGCAATCGAACGGATCGGGGACCACGCCAAAAATATCGCCGAGTACGTGATCTACGTGGTCGAGGGCAAGGACATCCGCCATACCGCTTACGCGGCTTCGCAACCGGATCGTCAGGGATAGTCTGGAATAGGCTTCGATCATGGCTGCGGACAAAACCACTATTCTTATCGTTGAGGATGAGCCTTCCATCGTCGAGCTGGTCAGCTTCACGCTGAAGGAAGCGCACTGGCATACTGTGGCCGTCCACAGTTCGGCCGATGCCTGGGAATTCATTCAGAGGCGCACGCCGCACCTGGTTCTGCTGGATTGGATGCTGCCGGACCAGAGCGGTTTGCGTCTGCTGTCGCGCATCCGCGCCGACCGCCAGTTGAGCGAACTTCCGGTGATCATGCTGACGGCGAAGAGCATGGAAGAGGACAAGATTGCCGGTCTCGACAATGGCGCGGACGACTACGTCACCAAGCCTTTTTCGCCGCGAGAACTGACCGCGCGCATCAATGCGCTGTTGCGCCGCAAGAGTCCTGAACATGCGCAAAGCGTGATGAGCGCGGGCGGCGTGTGCCTGGACCCGGTCAGTTGCAGCGTCAGCATGCATAATCAAAAAATCGATATCGGCCATGCCGAATTCAAACTGTTGAAGTTTTTTCTGGCGCATCCCGACCGCGTATTTTCCCGCAGCCAGTTGCTCGACAAGGTATGGGGGGACCATGTGGTGATCGAGGAGCGGACGGTGGACGTGCACGTGCTGCGTTTGCGCAAAGCCTTGAAGGAGGCCGAATACTTGATCAAGACCGTGCGTAGTGTAGGCTACATGCTGTCCGAAAAATAATTCTTCCTTCCTATGAATCCGCAGCTTTTATTTTGGGTCCCGGCGGCCTTGCGTTTATCGTTTGTATTGTTGGGCTCGGGGTTTCTCTGGTTCTTTTTCGGCCCGGCCGTCGGCTTGCTGACCGGTCTTCTATGCATGGCTGCGCTGGTGGTGATGCAGCTGTATTACCTGTACCGTCTTGCGGGCTGGCTCGATAATCCGGACAGTTCCAAGTTGCCTGACGGTTGGGGCGCCTGGACTGAAATTTTTTCGCGCTTGTACAAGCTGCGGCGCGATGACGAAAAAAATCGCGCCGAACTGAGCGAGTGGCTGGCGCGTTTCCGGCAGGCGATGAGTCTGCTGCCGGACGGCGTGGTGATCATGGATGACGTGCTCTTTCTCGAATGGTGCAACCCGGCGGCGGAACACCACCTGGGTCTGCAGCACGACCGCGACAAGGGCATGCGGGTGACCAACCTGATCCGCAATCCCGATTTCATGGATTACATCATCCTGGGCCGTTATGAGCAGCCGCTTACGCTGTCGCTGCGTGAGCGCAAACTGATCGTTCAGATCATCCCGTTTGAAAACCGGCGCCAAATCCTGGTCACGCACGATGCCACGGAGTCCGAACGCATCGAGATGATGCGGCGCGATTTCATCGCCAATGCCTCGCATGAGTTGCGCACGCCGCTGACGGTAATCAACGGCTTCCTTGAAATCGCACTGAGCCAGTCCAATCTCGACACGCAGACACGGATGTCCCATTTGAAGCTGATGACCGAGCAGGGCCAGCGCATGCAAAACCTGGTCGAGGACATGCTGACGCTCACACGGCTGGAGTCAATCGATTATCCCTTGCGGCCCGAACGCGTCAACATCCATCATTTGCTTGACCAGATTTTGCAGGAGGCGAACGCCTTGTCGGCGGGCAGGCACCAAATCGAGCTAAGTATCGACGGACCCGACATCACTGGCAGCACGGAAGAACTCAGAAGCGCATTCAGCAACCTTGTATCGAACGCAGTGCGTTATACGCCGGCCCACGGATCGATCAAGCTGTGTTGGCGGCTCAAGGAAGCCGGGCCGCAGTTTTCGGTCCAGGACACTGGTATCGGAATCAGGGCGGAACATATTTCCCGCTTGACGGAGCGCTTCTATCGTGTCGACAAGAGCCGATCCAGAGAAACCCAGGGAACCGGTCTGGGACTGGCGATTGTGAAGCATGTGCTGCTACGCCATGGCGCTTCGCTTGCTATTGAATCAATACCCGAGAAAGGCAGTACCTTCATCGTTAAATTTCCAAAAATAGCTATCCATGAGCCTTAAGTTTTTGGCAAAACATGCTAGAGTGAAATAGTGGCGGCGGTCCTCATAGCCAAGCTGGAGGAAGCATGAAAAAGATAGCATTGGTTCAATTTTGCCTTCAATATGGCGTCCTCGCGGGTTGCCTGTTCGCCGTAACGGCTTGCGTCAACCTGCTCCCCTACGGTAAGGAAGAAACGCGTACGCCATGGACCACCTATGATGAAGCGCAGGCCATGTTCGGCAAGATCGTTCCCGGAAAAACCAGCCTGGACGATTTGAAGGCGCTAGGCATCGATCCGGACAAGACCGACAACGTTGCCTTGCTGGGACATGCCGATGTACTGCGCAGACTGGTCGCCGCTTCTTCTTTCGATATCAGCCGGATCGATCCGGCCTTGCAGGAGTGCGTGGCCGCCGCGCAGGCCTGCTTTGCCTACGAGATCGAGCAAACTCATACCGACCGCAAACGTTACGGCAATTTTCTGCTCGATTTTTTAAATTTCAAGCGTAGGGTCGATGTCTCGGGATGGCAATTCGATGCCATCGTGGTGGTCAAGCGTGACGTCGTGGTATACAAATTATGGAGCGGTAAGCCCAAGATCCATAGGCTGGAAGAGGAACATAGCCCGCTCGGTCCTTTGCAGGGCATCGGGCCCTCCTTGTTTTCGCGTTGACGGATGTTGAATCCTGATGCCGCAGCATGCGAACGCTGCACGTTACGGCAATCCAGAGGCAGCTTCTATTCGCAGCCGACCCGATCCAGGATTTTTTGCGCCGCCGCGTTCGGCCATCGAACCGATCAGCACCAGCATGCAGGGATGCGAGCCTGAGCGCGTGCCCAC
Source organism: uncultured Burkholderiales bacterium (assembly GCA_966211965.1). Lineage (GTDB taxonomy): Bacteria > Pseudomonadota > Gammaproteobacteria > Burkholderiales > Burkholderiaceae_D > CBIHON01. The sequence continues at coordinate 22,417 of CBIHON010000028.1, forward strand.
CTTGCCCTTGTTTTGCGGTTCCGCAATCGATTGGCAGGTTGCTACGTCTTCCGGTTTTACTGTTTACGGTTGCCTTGTGATCGACAATGCGCAGCCGTGAGTCGAGAAATCGGGTTTCTTTTCTGCATCATACATACGTTACAATGCATCGCCTAGAACCTACCCCAGTAGGGACGCGCCCTGCAAGGAGGAGAACGCATGGCGCGCCATGCTACGACGACCAACGCCGCCCCCGCTTCTGGATGGGCTGCAAGCTGCGCGCACTCCCTATTGGGATAGGCTCTTGGTATCTTCCACATCTTTTCTCGCAGCTCGTCTCGCAGCTTTACTCGATTTCATTCATATGTTCTCCATTCGTCTCTTCGCCACGTCAATCGCCTTGCTGTTGGGAGGATGCCTTGCCACGGCGCCGGCGTCGCCGCCCACAGCAGTTCCCCACGTCAAAACCCCGCATAACATCAAGATCGGCTTGGCCTTGGGCGGCGGCGCCGCCCGCGGATTCGCCCATATCGGCGTGATCAAGGCCTTGGAATCCCAAGGTATCGTGCCCGACATCGTGGTCGGAACCAGTGCCGGGAGTTTGGTCGGCGCCTTGTATGCTGCGGGAAACAATGGTTTCGCCTTGCACAAACTGGCGCTGGACATGGACGAAGCGGCGATTTCGGATTGGTCGGTGCCCCTATTCGCCAAGGCCAGCGGCGTTTTGAAGGGCGAGGCGCTGCAGAATTACTTGAACAAGACCATTAACAATCTTTCTATTGAAAAGCTGAAAATCTCTTTCGGCGCGGTTGCGACCGATCTCAACAGCGGTCAGCCTATCTTGTTCCAACGCGGAAATACCGGCTTGGCGGTGCGTGCTTCTTCGGCCGTGCCCGGTATTTTTCAGCCGGTCAAAATCGGCGAGCATTCTTATGTCGATGGCGGCTTGGTTTCGCCGGTGCCGGTGCGCTTTGCGCATGAGATGGGGGCGGACTTCGTGATCGCAGTGAATATCTCGGCCCAGCCGGATATGCAAATGGCGTCGAGTTCGCTGGAAGTGCTGTTGCAGACTTTCGCAATCATGGGGCAGAGTATCAATCGCTATGAACTGAAGGAGGCGGATATCGTGATTCAGCCGGGACTGGGAACGATGAAGGGGAATGATTTCAATGGCCGCAATCTGGCGATTCTGGCGGGAGAACAGGCCACGCTGGGAGTGATGGCCCAGATCAAGCAAAAACTCAAGGCCAAGCGCGAGGAATAGCAGCGCAGCCTTATTTGGCCTGTTCCGGATCGTTGATCCTGCGTGCGCCGTTAAACCGTTTTTTCCAATAACCGATATCCATGCTTTCGATCCGCACCTCTCCGCCGGAGGAGGGGGAGTGGATAAATTTGTTATCGCCCAGGTAAATGCCGACGTGCGAAAAGCCGCGCCGCAAAGTATTGTAGAACACCAGGTCGCCGGGCTGCAGATCCTTGGTTTCGACCTGCTGGCCAAGCTTGCTGATTTCCTCGGCCGTGCGCGGCAGGTTGGCGCCCCAGCTCTCCTTGAAGACGTAACGCACCAAGCCGCTGCAATCCAGGCCGTTTTCCGGCGTGTTGCCTCCTCGCTTATAGCGGATGCCGAGCATGCCCAATGCATTCAAGGCCAGTTCGGAGGCGCGGCTGGTGAAATTTTGCAGCTTGGCCAAGGCAGCATTGGGTTCGGAGCCCTGATTTTCCGCACTCCAGGCAGCGTTGCCTATGCTTAGGCAGGCAGCCAGCGCCAGCGCATGCATAAACTGCAACTGAGAAAGAAATCGTTGGTTGGTTGTCATCATGGCAATTTTCATCAATGTGACAAATTGGACTGTAAGTCAATATCGGTAGTGCTGTCAAAATTTATTGCTTACGGGTATGCTTGCGTCTGTGAAATAAAAGGCCCGATAGCATGCCGGCAAATTCTTCCATCGATATTCCTGTCAAGCCGCGCGTATTGATCGCGGATGACTCTCGTATCGTGAGAGCGACGCTGATCAAGCATATCGAAGGCATGTTCGCGTTCCGCGAGGCGCTCGATGGCGAGCAAGCATGGGAGGCGCTGTTGATCGATCCCAGCATACGGGTCGTGATCACGGACCTGACCATGCCCAAGCTGGATGGATACGGCCTGCTGCGGCGTATCCGCAATTCAAAAATCAGCCGCATACGCAATCTTCCCGTGGTCGTGGTGTCCGGCAGCGATGAGCAAGCCGAACGCGACCGGGCCAGAGCGGCGGGTGCAACCGATTTGATTACCAAAGGTATTGGTACTGCGCAGTTGCTGTCGCAGCTGGATGTTCTGTCGAAATTGGTCAGCACGCAGCAGGAATTCGAGCGTGGCCTGGAGGCCTTGGTGCGCACGACCGAAGCCGGCGCAGATTCGCATCTTTCTTCCGTGGCGACGTTGAAGGCGCAGGCGGAAGTTCAGCTTGAAACCGCGGTGAGGCTTGGTAAAAATTTTGTCCTGCTGAATATTTGTATCGGACTACGGCATGGCGAATTCGAGGGCCGGACATTGGCGCTGCCAGCTGGTGTCGTGAATGCGATTGGCAAAATGCTGCAGCGGACGGTGCGCCAGACCGATATGATCGCCAAGACCGGCGATGCCGAATTTACCCTTGCGACCGGCAGTATTGATTTCGACTCGACGCGCAATTTCGCGCAACGTATCTGTCGCACGATTGCCAGTGCCAATCCGGTCAACGACGAGCACATGCGCTTCATCGCCAGTTGCGGATTGGTTTCCTCATCTGAATTCAGTGCAGAGACGAGTTCGCCCAGCCGTCGCCTGGAAACTTTGCGTGAAGTTGCGCATCAACGCGCGCTGCTCGGGTTGGGGCAGGGCGTTTACGGGGTGGTTGGCAGCGAAGAAGAACTGCGTTTGCGGCAAGGCGCCACGCCGGCGCCGGCCGGCGCGGCACTGCAAGACTTGAGCGACAATGCCGCAGGCCCGCCTTTGCCGGATTTGAATACGATGCTGCAATGGCTCAAGGAGGGCAAGCAGGATCAAGTCCTGGAGCACATCGGTAGATTATCGATTGAGTTGAAGCCCTTGCTGGATTTCATGCTGGAGCAAACCAGACGATAACTCGTAACGCATCGCGGGATGGCGCGCGGTTTCGTTCAGGGGAGCCTCTCCGTCCTTGAACACCCGGAAATTGACCCTGTCGTACAATCCTGTCTCGTTCAACACAGGAGGCAAGATGCAAACCAAGCAAATACTGGTTCTCGACGACGTCAAAAAAATCGCAGCGGCGGCGGAGGCCGAGGCAAAAGCAAACAACTGGGCCGTTACCATCGCCATCGTCGATGACGGTGCACGTTTGTTGTGGCTGCAGCGGCTCGACGGCGCTGCCCCCATTTCTGCCGATATCGCGCCCGGCAAAGCCAAGACCGCCGCGCTTGGTCGCCGTGAAACCAAGATTTACGAAGACATGATCAACGGCGGCCGTTTTTCCTTCATGTCCGCGCCGGTATTGGACGCCATACTGGAAGGCGGCGTGCCGATCATGATCAACGGCCAATGCCTGGGCGCGGTCGGTGTATCGGGCGTGAAATCGGCGGAAGATGTTCAGATCGCCAAAGCCGGAATTGCCGCGCTCGGCGTCTGATCGAGGAAAATCAGGCCGTGCCGGTTCGCGCAGCGCGGTCCGGTCCGGCGCTTATGGATTTGCTTCGGAGGGGTGTTCTAAGCTATAATTGTACGGTTTAGCTAATTTATACTCCGCCGTAGCGCACACCACCTTCCCTATCGTCCCAAGAGACCTCAGACACCCACTAAGCGCATCAATGGCGCAAGCCGTGCGGGGGCATGACGGTCAGTCTGGCGCAGCGCAGCGGCGGTAACCACATCAGGAGTTACCCTTGCCGCCATTCTTATCTGGCCACACAGTTCCGGCCATCCTAGCGCTTGCAGACGGGTCGATTTTCCAGGGTTTTTCGATTGGTGCCCCCGGCACTACCAGCGGTGAAGTCGTGTTCAACACCGCGATGACCGGTTACCAGGAAATTCTCACCGACCCCAGCTACAGCCGCCAGATCGTTACGCTGACTTATCCGCATATCGGCAATACCGGCGTCAACCCGGAGGACGTCGAGTCGACCAAGGTGCATGCCGCCGGCTTGATCATCAAGAATCTGCCGGTCCTGGCATCGAACTTCCGTTCGACGCAAAGTCTCTCGGATTATCTCAAAACCGAAAATATCGTCGCGATCGCCGGCATCGACACCCGCAAGCTGACCCGCATCTTGCGTGAAAAAGGCGCGCAGAACGGGGCCATCGTCACAGGCGAAGCGCAGGTGGAGCAGGCGCTGCAATTGGCTAGAGCTTTTCCCGGCTTGGCCGGCATGGACCTTGCCAAGGTGGTGTCGACCGCCAAGGCCTACGACTGGACTCAGGCGGAATGGAAGCTGGGCGCGGGCTATGCGCAGCAGAATGCGGGGCGTCACCACGTGGTCGCTTTCGATTTCGGCGTCAAACACAACATTTTGCGCATGTTGGCCGAGCGCGGCTGCAAGGTCACGGTGCTGCCGGCACAATCCTCCGCCGCCGATGCGCTGGCGCTCAATCCCGACGGCATCTTTCTTTCCAACGGCCCCGGCGATCCGGAGCCTTGCGATTACGCGATCGCCGCAGCCAAGGAATTGATCGAGCGCGGCATCCCGACTTTCGGTATCTGTCTCGGTCAGCAAATCATGGCACTGGCCTCGGGTGCTAAGACGCTCAAGATGAAATTCGGCCATCACGGCGCGAATCATCCGGTGCAGGATCTTGATAGCAAGCAAGTAATGATCACTTCGCAGAACCACGGCTTCGCGGTTGACGCCGCATCCTTGCCGGCAAACTGCCGCGTTACCCACGTGTCGCTGTTCGACGGATCATTGCAAGGTTTTACACGTACCGACAAACCGGCTTTCTGCTTCCAGGGGCACCCGGAAGCATCGCCCGGCCCGCACGACATCGCCCCATTGTTCGATCGCTTCGTGGCACTGATGGAGAAACAAAAAAATGCCTAAGCGCACAGACATCAAAAGCATCCTGATCATAGGCGCCGGCCCGATCATCATCGGTCAAGCCTGCGAATTCGACTACTCCGGCGCGCAGGCCTGCAAAGCCCTGCGCGAAGAAGGCTACAAGGTCATTCTGGTCAACAGCAATCCGGCCACCATCATGACCGACCCGGAAATGGCCGACGTCACCTACATTGAACCGATCACTTGGCAAGTTGTAGAGCGCATTATTGCCAAGGAGCGCCCGGACGCGATCCTGCCGACCATGGGCGGCCAGACCGCCCTCAATTGTGCGCTCGATCTGCATCGCAACGGCGTGCTGACAAAATACAAATGTGAACTGATCGGCGCTTCCCCGGAAGCCATCGACAAGGCTGAAGATCGCGCCAAGTTCAAGGAAGCGATGACCAAGATCGGCCTTGGTTCTGCACGTTCAGGCGTATCGCACACATTGGAGGAATCCTGGGCGGTACAAAAGACGATCGGTTTCCCGGTCATCATCCGTCCCTCCTTCACGATGGGCGGCACCGGTGGCGGCATTGCCTACAACGAAGAGGAATTCGAAGCGATCTGCAAGCGTGGCCTGGAAGCTTCGCCGACATCCGAGCTGCTGATCGAGGAGTCGCTGCTCGGCTGGAAAGAGTACGAAATGGAAGTGGTGCGCGACAAGGCGGACAACTGCATTATCGTCTGCTCGATCGAAAACTTGGACCCGATGGGTGTGCATACCGGCGACTCGATCACGGTGGCGCCTGCGCAGACCTTGACCGACAAGGAATACCAGGTCATGCGCAACGCCTCGCTGGCGGTGCTGCGTGAGATCGGTGTTGATACCGGCGGCTCCAACGTACAGTTTTCGATCAATCCGAAAGATGGCCGCATGATCGTCATCGAGATGAATCCGCGTGTGTCGCGTTCATCCGCGCTGGCCTCGAAGGCGACCGGTTTCCCGATTGCGAAAATCGCCGCAAAACTGGCGGTCGGTTTCACGCTCGATGAATTGCGCAACGAAATCACCGGCGGCGCGACGCCTGCATCGTTCGAGCCCTCGATCGATTACGTCGTGACCAAGGTGCCGCGTTTTGCATTCGAGAAATTCCCGCAAGCCGACAGCCACCTTACTACGCAAATGAAATCGGTGGGCGAGGTGATGGCGATCGGTCGCACCTTCCAGGAATCCTTCCAGAAAGCCTTGCGTGGTCTTGAAGTCGGCGTCGACGGCATGAACCAAAAGACACTCGACCGCGAAACCATCGAAGAAGAACTCGGTGAGCCGGGGCCTGACCGCATCTGGTACGTGGGCGACGCATTCGCCCAGGGTTTCTCGCTGGAAGAAGTGCAGCAATTGACGCATATCGACCCCTGGTTCCTGGTGCAGATCAAGGAAATCGTCGATCTCGAATTGTGGCTTGACACCAAGTCGCTGGCCGATATAGACAAGGACACGCTGTACAAGCTCAAGCAAAAAGGATTTGCCGATCGCCGCTTGGCGACTCTGCTCAAGACCACCGACAAAGCGGTGCGTGAGAAGCGTCATGCGCTCAATATCCGTCCGGTCTACAAGCGCGTCGATACCTGCGCCGGCGAATTCGCGACCAACACCGCCTACATGTATTCGACCTATGAGGAAGAGTGCGAGTCGCAGCCGACCGACAAGAAGAAAATCATGGTGCTGGGCGGTGGTCCGAACCGCATCGGCCAAGGTATCGAATTCGACTATTGCTGCGTGCATGCCGCATTGGCAATGCGCGAGGATGGTTACGAAACCATCATGGTCAACTGCAATCCGGAAACCGTTTCGACTGATTACGATACTTCCGACCGTTTGTATTTCGAGCCGCTGACACTGGAAGACGTGCTGGAGATTGTTGCCAAGGAAAAACCTTACGGCGTGATCGTGCAATACGGCGGCCAAACCCCCTTGAAGCTTGCGCTCGATCTGGAGGCTAACGGCGTGCCGATCATCGGCACTTCGCCTGATATGATCGACGCGGCCGAGGACCGCGAGCGTTTCCAGAAAATGCTCCATGACCTGGACTTGCGCCAACCGCCGAACCGCACCGCGCGCACTGAAGCCGATGCGCTGGCGCTGGCACAGGAAATCGGTTATCCGCTGGTAGTGCGTCCATCCTATGTGCTGGGCGGCCGCGCAATGGAAATCGTGCACGAGCAGCGCGACCTGGAGCGCTACATGCGCGAAGCGGTCAAGGTGTCGCACGACTCGCCGGTATTGCTCGACCGATTCCTGAACGATGCGATCGAGGTCGACGTCGACTGTATTTCGGATGGCGAGCACACCTTCATCGGCGGCGTGATGGAGCATATCGAACAAGCCGGCGTGCACTCGGGCGACTCGGCCTGCTCGCTGCCGCCATATTCGCTGGCGCAAGCGACCATCGACGAACTGAAACGCCAGACTGCATTGATGGCAAAAGGCTTGAACGTGGTCGGATTGATGAACGTGCAATTCGCGATCCAGCAAAAGGAAGTCGACGGCAAGCTGCAAGACATCGTGTTCGTGCTCGAAGTCAATCCTCGCGCCTCGCGCACCGTGCCTTTCGTGTCGAAGGCAACAGGGCTTCAATTGGCCAAGATCGCCGCGCGCTGCATGGTGGGCCAATCGCTCGCAAGCCAGGGCATCACGCATGAAGTCGTCCCGCCATACTTCAGCGTAAAGGAAGCGGTATTCCCGTTCGTGAAATTCCCCGGGGTCGATACGATCCTCGGGCCGGAAATGAAATCGACCGGCGAAGTGATGGGTGTCGGCAAGACCTTCGGTGAAGCTTTCGTCAAATCGCAATTGGGCGCCGGGGTCAAGCTGCCGAAGTCGGGCAAGGTCTTCATCAGCGTGAAAGTCAGCGACAAACCGCGCGCCGTGCAGGTGGCGAAGGACTTGGTCGAAATCGGCTTTACCATCGTTGCCACCAAGGGTACGGCGGCCGTGATCAGCGCCGCCGGCATCCCGGTTGCGACAGTCAACAAGGTGGTCGAAGGCCGTCCGCATATTGTCGACATGATCAAAAATCATGAGATCGCGCTCGTCATCAACACGGTCGAAGAAAAGCGCAATGCCATCACCGATTCGCGCGCGATTCGTACCTCGGCCCTTGCCGCCAGGGTAACGACCTATACCACCATCGCCGGCGCCGAAGCTGCGGTCGAAGGGATGCGGCATCTGGATGAGCTGCATGTCTACGATTTACAAGGCTTGCATAAAACTTTACACTAAGCGCGTAGTCCAACCATAGCCACAGAGCTCATGAACGGTATCGGATTTCCCGATACGATTTGTGACCTCTGTGGTTTTCACTTTGTCGATAAAAAATCATGAGCTCACTCCCCCTGACCAAACGCGGCGCAGAACTTCTCAAGGCCGAATTGCACCAATTGAAAACGATTGAACGCCGCGTCGTGATCAATGCGATTGCCGAGGCGCGTTCGCATGGCGACCTGTCCGAGAATGCTGAATATGACGCCGCCAAGGAGCGCCAGAGTTTTGTCGAGGGCCGCATCGCCGAATTGGAAGGTAAGTTGAGTACATCGCAAATCATTGACCCGGCAACGATCGATGCCGATGGCCGCGTCGTGTTTGCCGCCACGGTCGATCTGGAAGATTTGGAATCCGGCGAAAAAGTCAGCTACCAGATCGTCGGTGTCGACGAAGCGGACCTGAAGGAAATGAAAGTCTCGATCACCTCGCCGATCGCACGCGCGATGATCGGTAAATACGCTGGAGACGTTGTCGAGGTACAGGCGCCTTCCGGCATCCGAGAGTATGAAGTGCTCGACGTCCGCTATATCTGATTCTCGTGTTCCTGTTGCGCGTCAAGTTGTTGTTGGCCACATTGTGGGTCGGCAGTTTATGGGCAGTAGGCTATCTGGTCGCGCCAACCCTGTTCGCGACCCTGGCCGACAGGTCGCTTGCCGGAACGATAGCCGGCAGCATGTTTCGGGTTGAGGCATGGCTGTCGATTGCCTGCGGGCTTGCGCTTGTTGCGCTGATCCGCTTGACGGCAAAGGAATCAGATGCAGCAAGGCGCAGAAGCTCGATCATCCTGGTTGCCGCCATGCTGGCTTGTACGCTGGTGAGCCATTTCGGTCTCCAGCCTTTCATGGCGGCATTGCGTGAGTCAGCAGGAGCAGGCGGGGTGATGGCGCCTGAGGCCAGGATGCAGTTCGGCATCCTGCATGGTGTGTCCAGCGCAGTCTATTTAATGGAAAGCCTGCTCGGAGCCGGCTTGATCCTGAAGCTGCGTTAAGAAAGGGGAAAGGGGCAGGAAAGCATCAACCCTTGCCCAGTGAGGATTTTTTGGGGCTGGCTTGACGCGGTTTTGCGCGTTTGATCGAACCGCCCTGAGTCACCCGCTCATTGCCCTTGACCATGACCTTGGTCACCGAAGGACGCTTGGTGCCGCTAGGACTGGGTTTGACGATGGTGACTTCGCGCAGGCCTTTCCCTCTTGTTTCACTGCGCTCTTTGGGCGCATCTTTTTTAGGGCGGTAGATCACCAGGAGCTTGCCGATGTGTTGTACCGGCGCGGCGCCGAGCTTGTCGCAAATCGTCTCATAGATTTCGATGCGGGCTTCGCGGTCGTCACCGAAAACGCGGACCTTGATGAGTCCGTGCGAATTCAGGCTGGCATCGACTTCCTTGAGTACGCCCGGCGTCAAGCCGGCTTCCCCAATGATAACGACCGGATTCAGAGCATGCGCTTCGGCGCGGAGCGCACTGCGCTCTGCGGGTGTGAGTTTCATATGGGCCTTAAATCAGATTTCTCGGGATCGAAGCGGCACCGGATGGTGGCCAAATGGCGCGCTGTCCCGCAATAATTAGGAAACTTGTATTTTACGCGAATGGCAAAGAACAAATTAAACAAAAACTGGCTGCACGATCACATCAATGATCCTTATGTGAAGCAGGCGCAGAAAGAGGGCTATCGCGCGCGTGCCGTTTACAAGCTCAAGGAAATCGATGAAAGCGAAAAGCTGATCAAGCCCGGGCAGGTGATTGTCGACCTCGGCTGCACTCCCGGCAGCTGGTCGCAATATGTGCGCAACAAGCTTGCCGGTCAGAGCGGCGGAGGTATCAACGGCACCATTATCGGACTTGACATGCTGCCGATGGAGCCGATCGCGGATGTGCATTTTATTCAAGGCGACTTCCGCGAGCAGCAGGTATTAGGGGCGTTGGAACTGCTGCTGGAAGGGCGCAAAGCTGACTTGGTATTGTCCGACATGGCCCCCAATTTATCCGGTATCGCGGTGGCGGATGCGGCTCGTGTCGAACACATAATCGATTTGGCAATAGAGTTTTCGCAGCATCACATGAAGCCTGGAGGCGCTTTGCTGGTCAAGTGTTTTAACGGCACCGGTTATAGCCAGATTGTCGAAAAGTTCAGAGAAGAATTCAAAATCGTGACACAGAAGAAACCCAAAGCGAGCCGGGACAAGTCATCGGAAATTTTTTTGTTGGGTAAAATTTTAAAAAATCCTGTTTGATTGTGGCTTAACCCTTGATTTTTCATGGATTTATCCCGACATCAAATCTAGTAAGCCCTGATTATTGCGAGTAGAATCGCCATTTACAGGATATGTAAAAAGGCGCGTTGGGCGTCGAAGGAGTTCTAGTGAACAATATGTTTTCCAAAGCCGCCATCTGGGTGGTCATCGCCTTGGTGCTTTTCACCGTCTTCAAACAGTTCGATGGCCGCAGCCTTTCCAGCGGCGCGAGTTCGATTCCGTATTCGGATTTTCTGGATGAAGTAAAAGCCAAGCACATCAAGGAAGCGGTCATCGAGGATCGCAGCATCGTCGGCACCACGACCGACGGCAAAAAAATCAAGACTGCCATTACCTATCTCGATCGTGGTTTGATTGGCGACCTGGTAAACAACGGCGTCAAGTTCGACGTCAAGCAACCGGAAGAACAATCCTTCCTTTCTCAAGTATTCATTTCATGGTTCCCGATGCTGCTTCTGATCGGCGTATGGGTGTTTTTCATGCGCCAGATGCAGGGGGGCGGCAAAGGCGGCGCTTTCTCCTTCGGTAAATCCAAGGCGCGCATGCTGGACGAGAACAGCAATGCCGTAACCTTTGCGGATGTCGCCGGTTGTGATGAAGCGAAAGAAGAAGTCAACGAGCTGGTCGACTTCCTGCGCGATCCAACCAAGTTTCAAAAACTGGGTGGACGCATTCCGCGCGGCGTGCTGATGGTTGGTCCACCTGGAACCGGCAAGACGCTGCTGGCGCGTGCGATTGCCGGCGAGGCCAAGGTTCCGTTCTTCACGATTTCCGGCTCTGACTTCGTCGAAATGTTTGTCGGCGTGGGCGCTTCGCGCGTACGCGACATGTTCGAGAATGCGAAGAAGCATTCGCCTTGCATCATCTTCATCGATGAAATCGACGCGGTCGGCCGCCATCGCGGTGCTGGTATGGGCGGCGGGAACGATGAGCGCGAGCAGACTCTGAATCAATTGCTGGTCGAGATGGATGGCTTCGAAGCCAATGCCGGCGTAATCGTGATTGCCGCGACCAACCGGGCCGACGTGCTCGACAAAGCTTTGCTGCGTCCGGGCCGTTTCGATCGTCAGGTGATTGTCGGCTTGCCTGATATCCGCGGTCGCGAACAGATTCTGTATGTACATATGCGTAAAGTGCCGATTGCACCCGACGTCAAAGCCGACATTCTGGCTCGCGGCACACCTGGCTTCTCGGGTGCCGATCTGGCTAATTTGGTCAACGAAGCTGCGCTGTTTGCCGCACGCCGCAACAAACGCCTGGTCGAGATGCAGGATTTCGAGGATGCGAAAGACAAGATCGTGATGGGCCCGGAGCGCAAATCCGCCGTCATGCGTGAGGAAGAGCGCCGCAACACCGCATACCACGAGTCGGGCCATGCCGTGGTCGCCAAGCTGCTTCCGAAAGCCGACCCTGTGCACAAAGTCACCATCATGCCGCGCGGTTTCGCGCTTGGCCTGACTTGGCAATTGCCGGAGCATGACCGAGTGAACCTGTACAAGGACAAGATGTTGGAAGAAATCGCGATCCTGTTCGGTGGCCGTATTGCGGAAGAGATATTCATGCACCAAATGTCGACCGGCGCATCGAACGACTTTGAGCGGGCGACCAAGCTGGCGCGGGCGATGGTGACACGCTATGGCATGTCGGAATCGCTGGGCACCATGGTCTACGAGGACACCGAGCAAGATGCCTACTTCGGCCGCATGTCCGCCAAGACCGTATCGGAAGCGACGCAGCAAAAGGTCGATACCGAAATCCGCAGCATTCTCGATGCGCAATATGCGTTGTCGCGCAAGCTGCTGGAAGAAAACAAGGAAAAGGTCGAAATGATGGCCAGGACCTTGCTCGAATGGGAAACCATCGATGCAGATCAGATCAACGATATCATGGATGGCTTGGAACCGCGTCCGCCCAAGGCCGGTGTGCCGCTCAAGCGTTCACCTTCCGATAATACCCCGGGTGGCGTGACGCCAACCGCAACCGCTACCGCATGATGCCGGTCGCCTGCTAGACTGGCAATCTTGAATACAAGGGTGAGGAGCAATCCTCACCCTTTTTAATTTCCCTTACATGATGGCTCGATACCTGCAATGTGGCCGCTATCGCTTTTCGTGGGATAGCGATTGCGCCAAGCCGCTCGTCATGGGCGTGCTTAACGTGACCCCCGACTCTTTTTCCGATGGCGGCCAATTCCACTCTCTGGATTCTGCTTTGTCCCGTGCAGAACAAATGATTGCGGACGGGGTCGACATCATCGACATCGGCGGTGAATCCAGCCGTCCCGGTGCCCTGGCCTTGCCCTTGGAAGAGGAATTGCGGCGCGTGATGCCTGTACTGTACGCGCTGCGCGATTGCGGCAAACCAATCTCGGTCGATACCTATAAGCCGCAAGTGATGCAGGAAGCCATCGCCGCCGGCGCGGACATGATCAACGATATCAATGGATTCCGCGCTGCGGGCGCATTGGATGCGGTCAAGGGCAGCGAATGCAGTTTATGCATCATGCACATGCAGAGCGATCCTCGGACCATGCAAGTCAATCCTCAATATCAGGATGTGGTGGCTGAGGTAATGGCATTGCTGCGTGAGCGTGTCTCGGCCATGGACCAAGCCGGGGTGGAGCGGCGTCGCCTCTGTATCGATCCCGGTTTTGGTTTCGGCAAAACGCTGGAGCACAATCTTGCCCTCTTGCGAAATATCGGTTTCATGCAAGGCGAGTTGGGCCTGCCTGTCTTGGCAGGTTTGTCGCGAAAATCGATGATTGGTATGATTACCGGCAAACCGGTTGAGCAGCGGCTCGCCGGCAGTTTGGCTGCGGCACTTGCAGCGGCTGCGCAAGGCGCGCGCATACTGCGCGTTCACGATGTGGCCGAAACCGTGGATGCGCTCAAGGTTTGGCAAGCAACGACACAAAAATAACAGAGGAATAAATATGACACGCAAGTATTTCGGCACCGACGGGGTGCGCGGACGAGTGGGCGTTGCGCCGATTACTCCCGACTTCGTAATGAAGCTGGGCTATGCGGCCGGCAAGGTGCTGGCTCAATCGGCGGCGGCCGGTGGCAAGCCGGTTGTGTTGATCGGCAAGGATACGCGTATCTCGGGTTATATGCTGGAAGCGGCGCTGGAGGCGGGGTTTTCCGCAGCCGGTGTCGATGTGATGCTGGCAGGGCCGGTGCCGACCCCGGCAGTTGCCTACCTGACCCGAGCCTTGCGCTTGTCGGCGGGCGTGGTGATTTCGGCTTCGCACAATCCCTATCACGACAATGGAATCAAGTTTTTTTCCGAGCAGGGCAATAAACTGCCGGATTCGGTCGAACTTGCAATCGAAGCGGCCATGGAAGCGCCGATCGAATGCGTTTCTTCCGAAAAGCTCGGCAAGGCCAAGCGTCTTGACGATGCGCGGGGGCGCTATATCGAATTTTGCAAGAGCACCTTCCCCAATGAACTGGATTTGCGCGGCATGAAAATCGTGGTCGACTGCGCACACGGGGCGGCTTATCACATCGCACCCGACGTCTTTCATGAACTCGGGGCGGAGGTGATCGCAATCGGCAATCAGCCGAACGGTTTGAATATCAATGACGGCTACGGTGCGACCGTGCCTGAAGCCCTGTCGATGGCGGTCAAGGCCAATCGTGCCGATGTCGGCATCGCGCTCGATGGCGACGCCGACCGCTTGCTGATGGTCGATGCGGGTGGCCGCATTTATAACGGGGATGAATTGCTATACGTGATGGTTCGGGATCGCATGGCAACGGTGCCTTTGGCTGGCGCGGTCGGCACGCTGATGACCAATATGGCGCTGGAAATCGCATTCAAGCAGATGGGCGTCGGCTTTGTGCGTGCCAATGTCGGTGACCGCTACGTGCTGGAACAATTGCAGGAGCGCGGCTGGCTGGTAGGGGGGGAAGGTTCCGGACATCTGCTGTTTCTCGACAAGCATACGACCGGCGACGGCATCATTTCTGCCTTGCAGGTCCTCTCCGCGCTCAAGCGCAGCGGCAAGACACTGGCGCAATGCACCGAAGAGCTCACGCTCTATCCGCAAACCCTGATCAACGTGCGCGTCGCGCCCGGCTTCGATTGGAAAAAAAACCTGGCGGTGGTTGCCGAGAAAGAGGCGGTCGAAGCTGAGATGGGCGACCTCGGCCGCGTCCTGATCCGTGCCTCGGGCACCGAACCTCTGGTTCGCGTGATGGTCGAGGCCAAGGCTGCCGACTTGGCCGAAACCATGGCGCGTCGGATCGCGGACAAGCTGGCGTAGTTCAGGCGTTTGCCGGCGCTGTTTTCCGGAACAACAGTTTCGCGGCAAGCGCCGCAGCCAATGCCCCCGCGCATTGCGCTGCGACGAAGCCGCCGATATCAGTGGGGCGGATTCCTGAAAAGCTTGCGGTCAGGGAGCGCGCCACCGTCACTGCAGGGTTGGCAAACGACGTTGAAGCGGTGAACCAGTAAGCGGCAGTAATGTACAGGGCGACCATCGCCGCCGCCAGCGGCAAAGCCTGTCCTTTACGGCTTGCACCCTGGATTGTCAGCACCAGTCCAAAAGTCGCTACCGCTTCAGCCCACCACTGGCTGCCGCCGCTTCTGATTTTGGATGAGGTTTGCAGCAGATCGAGGCCGAACATCGCGTGCGCGATCCAGACTCCCGCTACTGCCCCGGTCACTTGCGCCAGCAGATAAAGAGGCAAGTCCTTGCGCGCCAATTCTCCTTGCAAGGCTGCTACCAGCGATACTGCCGGATTCAAATGGGCACCTGATACCGGCCCGAACAGCATGATCAAGACAAACAAGCCGGCACCGGTAGCCACGCTGTTTGCAAGCAGGGCCAGCGCCACATTCCCATCTGCCAGTTGTTCCCCCATGATGCCGGAGCCGACCACGATGGCCAGCAAGAAGGCGGTGCCGAGCGTCTCGGCTGCGAAGCGTTGCTGAATCATGAGTTCGCCAGCGCACGCGCTTCCTGTTGCAGAGACATTGGGCTCAGCTTTTCGGACGGCAGGCTGAGCAGTAAGTGGATGCGGCTGCGCATGGCCTGCAGCGTATCCTGAAAGGCTTTGCGCTTGTGCTCGTCCGAGCCGTCGACGGCGGCCGGGTCGGGATATCCCCAGTGCGCGGTGGCGGGGTGGCCGGGCCAGATCGGACACACCTCGCCGGCCGCGTTGTCGCAGACGGTGATAATCAAATCCATTTTCGGCGCATCCGGCTGCGCGAACTCATCCCAACTCTTACTGCGCACGCCGTCACATGTGATCGCTGCGCCGTGCAGCACTTCCAATGCAAAGGGATTGATCTTGCCGGCTGGACGGCTGCCGGCGCTGTAGGCGCGAAAGCGGCCTTGGCCAAGATGATTCAACAAGCATTCCGCCAGGATGCTGCGGGCGGAGTTTCCCGTGCAGAGAAACAGCACATTACATTGTGGAGACATCGGTTTCCTTGGAGTGTGAATTATTCGGGAGATGCTTGGCGTGTTTCGTACTGCGTGGGGTGGATCAACATTCGCAAGAGCTGTCTGAGTCCTTGCAGCAGTTTTCTGTCAAATAAGCCAGCAGGGCATTCATCTCTGCATAGCGGGCGTTATAGATGACGAAACGCCCATCCTGGCGTGCTTCGATCAATTCTGCATGCGTCAGCTCCTTCAGATGAAAGGACAGAGCGGAAGGGGCGATATCGAGCGCCGTCGACAGCGCTCCGGCGGGCAGACCTTCTTTGCCGGCAATCACCAGGGCGCGGAAAATCCGCAGCCGGCTCGCTTGCGCCAGTGCAGCCAGTGCGCGTACGGCCTGTTCTTCGCCCAGCGTTTTGCTTGAGGAGTTCATCGTCATTTTTTAATTATTCAATAAATATTGAAATGATGCAATGCAAACTGTGCTTGGTAAACACGGTATGTTAAAGTCTGGCTCCTTGTCGTCAATCGCGGACCGCTACAGGTTTTTCTTCGGAGCATTGAAATTATCCGGAACCCGGGCTGGTCTCGCCCGGGCATTTCATTCAGCTGGCGTAGGACAACTAAAGAATTGCCATGTCGACCGAAATCGCAAAAATTTTGATCGTTGAAGATGAGCCCGGCATCGCCGCATTACTGCGTTTTTCGCTGCAGCAAGCGGGATTTGCACTCGAAATCGTCGAAAACGCGGCCGATGCGCAAAACTCGATCGAGGCCGGCCTGCCGCAACTTGTGCTGCTGGACTGGATGCTGCCGGACGCTTCGGGCTTGATGCTGCTGCGAAGCTGGCGCGCAACTGCACGTACCATGAGCCTGCCGGTAATCATGCTGACGGCAAAAGGCATGGATGAGGATAAGGTGATCGGGCTGAACGCCGGTGCCGACGATTATGTGACCAAGCCGTTTTCACCACGCGAATTGATTGCGCGCATACAGGCATTGCTGCGTCGTCAGTTGCGGCCAGCGGGCCTGACCCTGCAAAGTTACGGCAGTATCTCGGTGGACGCAGATCGTCGCCTGGTGACAGTGAACGGGCAGGAATTGGCATTGGACCAGGCGGAATTCAAGCTCTTGCATTTTTTGGTCAGTCACCCGGACCGGATTTTTTCGCGAGCGCAGTTGCTGGACAAAGTTTGGGGCGATCACGTTTTTCTCGAAGAGCGCACTGTCGATGTTCATATCATGCGCTTGCGAAAATCCTTGGGCATGGCTGCAGGCTACGTCAAGACAGTGCGCGGCGTCGGCTACGTCCTGAGCGAGCTGGCTCGCACGTGAAATTCCTGCGTATTTTGTTTGTTTGCCGGCAAATTCAATTATGAATTGACTGAATTGCCGTAATCCGCTATGATCTCTTTCTCTCGGAGTGTAGCGCAGCCCGGTAGCGCACCTGGTTTGGGACCAGGGGGTCCAAGGTTCGAATCCTTGTACTCCGACCAGTATTCAGTTTTAAGACCAAGGGTCTGGAAGATTTTTATTCCAGGCCCTTTTTCTTTGCTACTCACTTATTCTCCATGTCCATCATGGAGAATGCGGATTTCTTTTTCCGTGCCCAAGATATTCAACTTCCCTTGCGTGGGTCCTATATCTGATTGCAAGGACGGTACATGCGAATTTCCTCGCAATTATCCATTCCACAGGCCGCGCCGTGGACTTCAGTCAAGGGAGAGAGCCGGAGTCGCCGGCCCGCTCGTTGGTTGGTATGTGTGTTGGTCAGCTTCCGCCGCGTGAAAATTTTGCGGCGAGTTGATTCAATTTGTCGGCGCGTTGCCGGGCAGCTTGTTCCTCCTTGCGTGCAGCTTCTTCGGCTTCACGCTGTGCCTTGCGTTGCGCGGCGATTTTTTTGAATCGTTCCTTCAGCGTCTCCGCAGCGTGAGCCCGATGGGTTTCCGCGACTTCGTCCGCAGCGTCGCCGTCGAGGTTGAATCGGACCGTGGCCTTTTCCATGCTCTTCAGATACGGAAGCGAGCTTGTATGGATCCCCAGCGCAATGCGCAAGAGCTTGCGGTTGAGTTCAGGAAGCTTGGCAAGGAGTTGTTTGTCGATGCCGATTGCCAGCGGCTTGCAGTCGCGGAAGACCGGGAATTTTTCTTGAAATTCCTTGAGCAACTGGCGAGGAGAGGGAGTAGGAGAGGGATTGGGCGTAGTCATTCAACGTCACTCATGCATTTATGTTACCGAATCCGGGAGCATAACACGGTGCGCCGCCATGATCGAATGAGTGAGTGGGAATGTGCCCCATATGCTTTCGCATTTTTACGACAATGCGAGAGCTGCACCGAGGCTTAGCGTGGACGGGTAAATCTTCTTTTCAACGCCGGTGTTTGCCTTCGACGGCGATGTAATGGGGGTTTCTAATGATGCGCAATACGCCGCACGGCATTGGCAGCGTATCGCACCATCTGGTGTTTGTCACGTCTTTCTTGAGTATCGCCGCTACTTCAAAAAAAGCCGCGCCGGCATATCGGGTTTCGCATTTATTGATGGACGATCGTATTGCGCTCAATACGATAATTCAGGCGCTCAAACGACGGGGGCATGACTGCGC
The DNA here is from genome assembly GCA_966211965.1 of uncultured Burkholderiales bacterium. GTDB lineage: Bacteria > Pseudomonadota > Gammaproteobacteria > Burkholderiales > Burkholderiaceae_D > CBIHON01. The sequence goes on from CBIHON010000028.1 coordinate 40,941, forward strand.
CGGCCACACCTGCTTCCCGGGAACGTCGATGGGCATGGATGCTTACCTTGCTATATTTTCATTTTTCCGTTTCAAGATCACTGACATAAATTAAAATGCGGTTCAGTATCTGCTTAAAAGAGCGCCGAAATGTGGGTAGGAACAAAGCTAAATTCCGGTCAAAAAATCATAAAAGCTGTAGTCAGAATTCCTGTACGCCCTAGTCATAGGGCACACGCTGCGCTTGTCTATCGTTCCAGGTTCGGGGATCTTGCATGAAAAATCTGGATGACGCCGTTGAGGTAATGGCCAAAGAAATCGGCCTGAACCAGGCGGAGTTGACCCAGCGCCAAGCTTTTCTCGAAATTACCGATGCCGACCTGGCCCTGCTGCAGCAGATCCACCTCCTGTTGCAGCCCCATCAAGCCGAGCTGGTCAACCTGTTTCACAAACATCTTGTTGAATTTTCCTCCGTCGATTCGTTATTGGACGATGCCGCTACGCTTGAACGCGTGAAAGGCGCGCAGGAGGCGTATTTCGATCGACTGTTTTCCGGTGATTATGGCCAAGCCTACGTCAGGGATCGTTTGCGGGTCGGACTGGTCCATCAGCGTATTGGATTGACGCCGAAATGGTATATCGGCGCCTTCCGCAAATACCTGTCCTCGCTGACGCCCTTGCTATGGCGCGTTCTGGAGGGCGACGCTGAAAAATTCCTGCAGACCTATGACGCTCTGTTCAAGACCACTTGCCTCGACATGGCGATGACACTGGACACTTATTTCGAAGCGGATCGCCAGGAAACGTTGCAGATCAAGAATTTCGCCGAGCAGATCGTTTCACACATGCCATCGGGGTTGATGGTGGTCGATACCGAACTGACCATACGCTCGATGAATCATGCGATGCGCGCGATGTTTGGCCTGCGCGATGACGAAGTCGCCACCGGGCTGCAGATCGGCACGGTGATCCCGAGCGAGGAATTGTCGGCCAGCCTGATGCGGGTGCTGGCCACCGGCACGCATCAGCACAACCTGGTGCTGGCCTTGCCCGGAAAAACGGCGACGCGTCACGTCGAATGCAATATTTCCGCGACCCTGTTGGAAGAAAAAAACGTACTGCTGCTGATCGCACAAGACATCAGCGAGCGGATGCGTTCGCAAGAGGAGCTGCAGCGTTTTCGTATGGCGCTGGATAGTTCGATCGATGCGGTGTACCTGATCGACTACGCGCAAATGCGCATCATTGACGCCAATCAGACCGCCTCGGCAACTTTGGGCTATAGCCAACAGGAATTGCTGAAGCTCGGGCCGCAGGATTTGAAGCCGGATGCCGGCGAACAGGAGCGCATCCTCAAGCGCTTCGATGAAGTGATACGAAGCGAAAGCAAGACCGGCATCATCGAAACCGTGCATCAACGCAAGGACGGGACGCGCCTGCCGGTGGAAGTATATTTGCGAGCGGTGCAATCCGAGGGGCGGCAACTCCTGGTCGCGGTGGTGCGCGATATCACGGCGCGCCTGCAGGCCGAAGCAGAACTGCGCGAAAGCGAAGAGCGTTTCCGGGTTGCGTTCAACCAGGCTGCGGTAGGGTTGGCCCATGTCGCGCCCGAAGGGCATTGGCTGATGGCGAATCAAAAACTGTGCGAGATCGTGGGCTACACTCAACAGGAATTGCGGAACCTGACTTATCAGCAGCTCACTCACCCGGATGATCTCCAGGCTGACCTGGAGCTCGGAGAGCGCATGCTGGCCAGGGAAATTGGCGAGAAATCGCGGGAAAAGCGCTATCGCCACAAGAACGGCTACTACATCTGGGTCAACCTCACCAGCTCACTGGTATGGGATGCGGCCGGCAAGCCCAAGTACTACAGCACGGTAGTCGAGGACATTTCCCGGCGCAAGCAGATCGAAGGCGAACTGCTGCACTTGGCCAATCACGATCCGCTGACCGGCTTGCCGAATCGTTCGCTGCTGCTGGACCGTCTGTCGCAGGCGATCGCCTATGCCAACCGGTCCGGCGGCCAAGTGGCGGTGATGCTGATCGATCTCGACCGCTTCAAGAATATCAACGACAGCCTGGGCCATGAAGTGGGTGACAAGATCATCATGGAAATCGGGCGCCGCCTGTCGGGCAATGTCCGCGACGGCAATACCGTAGCGAGGCTCGGGGGAGACGAATTCGTCGTGGTGCTGGCCGATGTCGAGCGCGGGGATGCGGTCGCGATGCTGGCGCAGCACATCCTGGAAGCGCTGTCGCAATCGATGATGATGCAAGGGCACGAGTTCTACCCGGCCGGCAGCATCGGCATCAGTCTGTATCCAAAAGATGGACCGGATGGACCGACCCTGCTGAAAAACGCGGATACCGCGATGTATCGCGCCAAGGAGGCCGGCCGCAACAACTTCCAGTTCTATGCGCAGGAAATGAATGCCCGCGCGCTCGACCGGCTCAAGCTCGAAGGCGGCATGCGGCATGCATTGATCCGCGAGGAATTCGTGCTGCACTATCAGCCGCAGATGGATATCGCATCCGGCGTGATCGTCGGTGTCGAGGCGCTGCTGCGCTGGCAGCCACCCGGCAAGGACATGATTTTTCCGATGGATTTCATCCCGATCGCGGAAGAAACCGGGCTCATCGTGCCAATCGGCGAATGGGTTTTGCGCACCGCCTGTGCACAGCAGAAACGCTGGCAGGATGCCGGAGTGTTTCCGCCGGTGAGGGTGGCGGTCAATCTTTCGGCACGCCAGTTCAAGCAGCAGGACATCGTCAAAATGGTCTCGCGCATCTTGCAGGAAACCGGTTGCAGCCCGATGTGCCTGGAGTTGGAAATCACCGAAAGCATCATCATGGACAACCCGGCCGCCGCCACGGAAACCTTGCAGATGCTGAGCGACATGGGGGTGCATCTGGCGATCGACGATTTCGGCACCGGCTATTCCAGCCTGAGTTACCTGAAGCGTTTTCCGATTGATGCGCTCAAGATCGACAAGTCCTTCGTGCGTGACATCACCACCGATGCCGACGATGCGGCAATCGCCAAGGCGGTCATTGCCCTGGCGCACAGCATGAAGCTCAAGGTGATTGCCGAAGGCGTGGAAACGGCCGAGCAACTCGACTTCCTGCAGCAGCAGCAATGCGATCAAATGCAGGGTTATTTACTGAGCCGGCCGGCGCCGGTCGAGCAGATCGAGAAAATACTGTTCAAATAGAGGTGGTGCGTGAGAGGCTCCGTCTTCGCAAGTCTCCTGATCTGCATGTTGGCGGCCTGTAGCCAGCCGGGCAGTTCTGCATGGCCGGGTTATGTCGAAGCCGAATACACGCGTGTGGCGTCGCCGATAAGCGGGCGCCTGATAGCCTTGCCGGTTGTGCGTGGCGCCGGCGTGGCGCCGGGCCAGGCCTTGTTTGTGCTCGATAAGGAAAGCGAGCAGGCCAGCGTCGACGAGGCGAGGGCAAGACTCAAGCGCAGCGAGGCGCAGGCGCGTGATCTCGACAAGGGAAAGCGGGCCGACGAAATCGCGGTCGTCCTGGCGCAACTGGAAGCGGCGCGCACATCCGCACGCCAGAGTGAGGACGAACTGAAACGGCAGCACGCGCTGGCTCGGTCCGGCTTCATCAGCGGCGCCAGCCTGGAAGCGCTGGAGTCCCAGGCCAGGCGCGACAAAGCGCGTGTCGCCGAGCTGGATGCGCAATTGCGCGTGGCACGCCTGGCCGCACGCGAAGATGCCCGGCTTGCTGCCCGCGCGGACATCGACGCAGGGCGCGCCGAGCTTGATCAAGCCAAGTGGCGGCTGGAACAAAAGACCATTTCCGCAAGCTCTGCCGCGCGTGTCGAAGACACGCTCTACCGGGTCGGCGAATGGGTGCCGGCCGGCAGTCCGGTAGTGAGCCTGTTGACGCCTGAAGCAATCAAGATCCGTTTCTTCGTTCCGCAAACCGTCTTGGCAGCAATTCATGTCGGCAGCGGGCTGCGCGTTGTCTGCGACGGTTGCGGCCAGCCGGTTGCAGCCGAAGTCAGTTTCATCTCGAACGCCGCCGAATTCACGCCGCCGGTGTTGTACAGCAAGGAGCAACGCAGCAAATTGGTGTACTTGGTTGAAGCCCGGGTTCGGCCGGCGGATGCGGTGCGCTTGCATCCCGGCCAGCCGGTCGATATCGAGCCGGCAGCCAAGTAGCCGGGACCGCACCATGACAAATGATGCGCCGGTAATCGAAGTCAGCAATCTATCCAAGCGCTACGGCGGCAAGACGGTGGTCGATAGCTTGACGATGCAGGTGCGGCGCGGCGAGATCTTCGGTTTTCTGGGGCCCAACGGCAGCGGCAAAACCACCTCGATCCGGCTCATGTGCGGCTTGCTGACGCCTGACGGCGGGGAAGGGCGGACGCTCGGCTACGACGTGGTGCGCGAGGCCGCGGCGATCAAGCGCGAGGTCGGCTACATGACGCAGAAATTCGGTCTGTATGAAGACTTGAGCGTGCGCGAGAACCTCGACTTCGTCGCTCGCGTCTATGGTCTCGGCCGCCGTCGCCAGCGGGTCGATGCAGCGCTCGAACAGCTGGGGTTGAGCGCGCGCCGTGATCAGCTTGCGGGCAGCCTGTCGGGCGGTTGGAAGCAGCGCCTCGCGCTATGCGCCTGCATTTTGCATGAGCCGCAATTGCTGCTGCTGGACGAACCGACTGCCGGTGTTGATCCGAAGGCGCGGCGCGATTTCTGGGAAGAGATACATGGACTTGCAGCGCAAGGCATCACGGTACTGGTCTCAACCCATTACATGGATGAAGCGGAGCGCTGCACCCGCCTCGGCTATATCGCGGAGGGGCGCCTGCTGGCCAACGGCAAGCCGGATGAATTGATCGCCGGCAGCGGTTTGACGACTTGGCTCGTCAGCAGTGCGGAACTGTCCGAATTGGCCGAACGCATCAAGTCTATTGCGCCGGATGCGATCGTGACGCGCTTCGGCAATGAACTGCACGTCAGCGCCGATGACACGGCGCAATTCGATGCTGCCATTGCGCCCCTGCGGGCGGAAAGTGGCGCGATCTGGCGCCGCCCCGCCGCGCCCCCCTTGGAAGACGTTTTCATCAAGCTGATGCGGCAAGCCGCCGCGGCACCCGGAGGCGCCGGTGGCCAATAAATTCAGCTGGCGGCGGCTGCTTGCCGTGATGCTCAAGGAGTTCATCCAACTGCGGCGCGACCGTCTGACATTCGCGATGATGGTCGGCATTCCGATCATTCAGCTCGCACTGTTCGGCTTTGCCATCAACAGCGACCCCAAGCATTTGCCGACTGCGGTGGTGGCGCACGACCAAGGCGTGTTCACCCGCAGCCTGCTGGCCGGCCTCGCCAACACCGGTTACTTCACTATCGTCAATGCGAATGCGTCCGAGGGCGAGGCGGACCGCATGCTGACGCTGGGCGAGGTGCAATTCGTGGTGACCATCCCTGCCGATTTTTCGCACACTCTAATGCGTGGCGAAAGACCTTCGATGCTGGTTGAAGCCGACGCGACCGATCCGGCCGCCACCGGCAACGCGATCGCCGCGCTGCAGCAGTTGACGGCGACGGTATTGCAGCACGATCTGCAGGGCGCACTGGCTCCGCTTGCTGCCGGCAGCCCGCCGTTTGAAGTCATGCTGCAACGGCGCTACAACCCCGAAGGCATTACCCAGTACAACATCGTGCCCGGCCTGATGGGCGTGATCCTGACCATGACCATGATCATGATGACCGCGCTCGGCGTGACGCGGGAGATCGAACGCGGCACCATGGAGAATTTGCTGGCGACGCCGGTGCGTCCGCTGGAAGTCATGCTCGGAAAAATCGCGCCCTACGTCGCGATCGGCTATGTCCAGGTAGCGGTGATTTTGTCGGCGGCGAAATGGATTTTCGGCGTGCCTTTCGTCGGCAGCTTGTCCTTGCTGCTGCTCGCCATCCTGGTGTTCATCGCCGCCAATCTGGCGGTTGGCGCCACCATCTCCAGCGCCGCGCGCAACCAGACGCAGGCGATGCAGCTCACCTTTTTCTTTTTCCTGCCCTCGTTGCTGTTGTCGGGCTTCATGTTCCCGTTTCGCGGCATGCCGCAATGGGCGCAAACCATAGGGCAGGCATTGCCGCTCACGCATTTCCTGCGGCTGGTGCGCGGCATCATGTTGAAGGGGAATACCTTGGCCGAGACATGGCCGAATCTTTGGCCGCTGCTTTTGTTTATCGCAATCGCGCTGGCAATCGGCTTGGTGTTTTTCCGTACCACGCTTGACTGAAAAGCCGGGGACAAAACGTAGCGAGCGGCCCAAAAGAGACCTGCCTGCCCGGCAGCGTCGGACTGCATGGATATTGAAAGCGGGCGATAATCCCTGTAATATCCGTCTGTTATCGGTATGGAAGTTTTCCATACTGGTCACAGGAGCAGCAAGCCGATTCAAGTTCTGACATTTTCAATCGTCACTTCGCCAATCTGCATATTTTTACTTCTCTCCACAACCTGCCCATAGCTCAGTTGGATAGAGCATCAGCCTTCTAAGCTGAGGGTCACAGGTTCGACTCCTGTTGGGCAGGCCATAGCTTCCGAGCCTTTTGCGCAAGGAAAAATTCCAATCGCTTTCATTCGATTGCGCAAAATATCTGCCCTCTTCAGCTTGCGAAAGATCTTCGCTTTAATTGATGTAGATCAGTCGTTCCGGTGTCGGGATTGCTAGGCTTTGCAAGCATCTCAATGAAAAGGAGTCCCGGAATGAGGCGCAGAATATCTAATCGCTTTGCAGTAATTTTTTTTGGCGTCATCCTTACCGGATGTGCAGTGCCGCCCACGCAGGAGCAGACCGGCGGCGTAATTGGGGGCATCCTGGGCGGTGCGCTGGGGTCGCAAGTGGGCAGCGGAAGCGGCAGGACCGCCGCGACGATTGTGGGCGCGCTGGTGGGTTCGGCAGTGGGCGGCGCGGTGGGGCGTTCGATGGATGACGGTGATCGTATGAGAATCGCCCATTCGCTGGAGACTGCCCCTACCGGCGTATCATCGCATTGGCGCAATCCGGACACGGGCAATCAGTACACGGTGGTACCCAAGCGGACCTATGATGTGGCAGGTGCGCCATGCCGCGAGTTCATGGTCGATGGCATAGTCGGCGGACGTACCGAAACCATCTATGGCACTGCCTGCCGTCAGTCGGACGGCAGTTGGCGTACGCAGTAGTGCCACGATTGCTTGCCCCCCTTGATGGCCGCCCGGTTCGCCATTCGTCCGCTCTCCTTGAAATGAAAATACACGCCAGGCAATTCTTCTGCATGCTGCTTTTCGCGCTGGCGGCATGCTGGACAAGCGCGCAAACTTCACGGGACAAGCAATCGGTCGAGCGCGATCTCGGTGCCGATCACTTTGCTGCAGGTGGGCGCGTCACGCTCACGCGGCCGGTCACCGGCGACTTGATCGCGGCCGGCGGCAACGTCGACGTGGATGGCCCGGTCAATGGCGATGCGGTGGTGGCAGGCGGCAACGTACGCTTCGCTGCGGACGTTGGCCAGTCCGTCTATGCGACCGGCGGCCAGTTGCGTATAGACGGCAAGGTTGGCCGCAACATGCGCATCGCCGGTGGCCAGGTGTACCTCGGACCGCAGGCGCAAGTCGGCGGGAATATCAGCGTCGGCGGCGGCCAGGTGGATATCGACGGCGGTGTAAAGGGTTATCTCCAAGCCGGCGGAGGACGGGTCACCATCAACGGTGCAGTCGACGGCGACGTCCTCGCCAACGCGGGCGTTATCGAGCTTGGTCCCAAAACACGCATAGGCGGCAAGCTGCGCTACACCAGCGATCAGGAATTGAAACGCGATGCGGCAGCCGTGGTGCAAGGCGGGATCGAGCGCATTGCGGGAAGCGAAACGAAGGCGCTTTATGGCAAGGCCACGTACGGTATCGGGAGTGCGGTTGGGTGGATCTGGAGCGCCGGCCTGATGGTGCTGGCCGCAGCCATGATGGCGGTTTTTCCGGGGTTTTATGCGCGTGTTTCGGAATCCATCCAGACGCGTTTCGGCATGAGCGTGCTGGTCGGTTTCGTCGCCTTGGTATGTGTGCCGGTGGCCGTCATCATTTTGCTGAGTACGGTGATCGGCATCCCGCTGGGATTGCTTGTCATGGGCGCTTATTTCGTGCTGCTGTTGCTGGGCTATGTGTCTGCCGGCATCGGTCTGGGCGATTGGAGCCTGCGACGCTTTCGAACTGCACAAGCGGATCGGATCGGCTGGCGCATCGGTGCTGCGGCATTGGCAATTTTCGCCATCGCCCTGCTAGGGCGGATTCCCTGGATCGGCGGTTTGGCAACCCTGCTTGCTTTGCTGGCGGGCTTGGGAGCGCTGGCGTTGCAGGGGTGGCGTTTTACGGACCGGGGTACCGGCAGCCAGCCAGGTTGAAGTGCAGGTATATGCCGTGTCGATCGGCGGCGAGCGCAAGGGAGGTTTCCCAAGCCTGGGATATTCGCCGTACCGCACGTACGCTTGCGCTTCCCGGCCCGACCTTCCTTGCACGCAGAATCAAACCACTCCTGCTTTATTTCTATTCGCATTCCGCCACGATAACCTCGCAGCTATTGCGGCCGCACATTTCGAGCGCTTTTTTTGTTGCCACCGCTTTGGTCGAGCCATACCCATAGCCATAATATTTCTTCGACGAGGCATAAGCGCCGCAAGTTTCGAACCAGACGACAACCTTGCAATTCTCGCCATGTTCCTTGCAATATTTCAGGGCTTTTCTTTTCGCCGCTTCCTTGTCGTCCTCGCCAGTGGCAAAGCCGTAAGCAGGATCTGTCTCGCCCATTTGATCATCCACGGCGATTGCACCATACGCGAAGGCGCTGGCTGGAGCCAGCAAGTTGAGGGCGAATAGAAAGCCGATGGTTTTTTTCATGATGACTCCCTGCAAAAGTAGCGGTTGGGTTGAAATGGTCTGGGGCGCATTTGATTTGTGTCGGACTTTTTGATATGCGAACCCGAATCCAGTGTACGCGCGGCGCAGTTTTGCCGTCAAATTAATCGTGCTGTGAGGCAACGAAAAGACAACAGCGATATTCGACTTTTTGATGCTGCATCGGAAAGTCCTGCTGCACAGGGAATCAGAGCGCCGTGCGCAGTGCAAACAGCTCGGGAAACAAGACGACGTCGAGCATTTTCTTGAGGTAGCTGACCCCCGCCGTGCCGCCGGTTCCAGTCTTGAAGCCGATGATGCGCTCCACTGTCGTCACATGCCGAAAGCGCCAAAAGCGAAATGCCGTTTCCAGATCGACCAGCTTTTCCGCCAGCTCATATAGCGCCCAATGCCGGGAAGGGTCTTGATACACCGCGAGCCAAGCTGCTTTCACCGATTCGTTGGGGCTGGTCGGCAAGGTCCGGTCGGCCTGCAGGCGTTCTGCGTCGATGCTGAATCCGGTGTCGGCCAGCAGCTTGATCGCTTCATCGTAAATCGAAGGCGAGCGCAGTGCGCTGTCGAGGCGAGCATGAGTTTCCGGTGTAGTGCTGTGGACATGGAGCAGCGCGGCGTTCTTATTTCCCAGGATGAATTCGATTTCACGGTATTGATAGGACTGAAAGCCCGAAGAGTTGCCGAGATACGGCCTGATCGCACTGTACTCAGGCGGCGTCATGGTGGCCAGCACATCCCATGCATGCACCAGTTGGTCCATGATGCGCGCCACCCGTGCCAGCATCTTGAAGGCCGGCGGCAAGTCTGCGTTGTGCATGTGGGCGCGCACCGCATGCAGTTCGTGCAGCATCAGCTTCATCCACAATTCGCTGGTCTGATGCTGCACGATGAACAGCATCTCATTATGGTTCGGCGAACGCGGATGCTGGGCCGAGAGAATCCGGTCCAGCGCCAGGTAATCGCCATAGCTCATGGACTGGCTGAAATCCATTTGCGCGCCATGCCATGCGGCCGGGCATTTTTTTTCTGTTTCCATTGCAGCGTCTCCTTCAGGTCACGGCGTCGCGTTGTCCGCTGACGTCATATTTTTTTTCATCGAGAATATCGCGCAGTACTTCGACCGCATCCCAGACATCGACAAAGCGCGTGTAGAGCGGCGTGAAGCCGAAGCGCATGATCGCCGGCTCTCGATAGTCGCCGATCACGCCGTGCGCGATCAAGGCCTGCATCACAGCATATCCGTGCGGATGCGCGAAGCTGACTTGGCTGCCGCGTTGCGCATGTTCGCGCGGCGTTGCCAGCTGCAGCGGATGATGGCCGCAGCGCGCTTCGACCAAGGCGATGAATAAATCAGTCAGTGCCAGCGATTTGGCGCGTATCGTCTCCATGTCGGTCTGCGCGTGGATATCCAGGCCGCATTCCGCGAGCGCCAGCGAGACGATGGGTTGGGTGCCGCATAGCGCGCGCCGGATGCCAGCCGTCGGTTCGAAGGCCGCCTCCATTGCGAACGGTGCGGCATGTCCCCACCAGCCCGACAAAGGGTGAGCGAATGCGGCTTGATGGCGCGGGGCGATCCAGATGAAGGCGGGTGCGCCGGGACCGCCGTTGAGGTATTTGTACGTGCAGCCGACCGCGAAGTCGGCTTTTGCCCGATGCAGGTCGACCGGCAGCGCGCCGGCCGAATGCGCCAGGTCCCAGATCGCCAGCGCGCCTTGGGCGTGGGTATGGGCGGTGAGAGCCTGCATGTCGTGCAGATGGCCGCTGCGATAGTTCACATGAGTCAGCATCACAACCGCAGTTTGCGCATCGATGGCGGCCGTCAATTCATCCGGCGAATCGACCAGGCGTACGCTGTAACCGCGATCGAGCCAAGCGGTCAGGCCTTGCGCGATATACAGGTCGGTCGGGAAATTGCCGCGCTCGCTGACGATGATTTTGCGCTGTGCGCCCTGCGGATCGGCGGCCTGGATCTGCAGCGCGGCAGCCAAGGCCTTGAACAAATTGATCGACGTCGAATCGGTAATGACGATTTCGCCTCCGGCTGCCCCGACCAAGGGCGCCAGTTTGTCACCCAGACGCGAAGGCAGGTCGAACCAGCCGGCCTTGTTCCAGCTTCGGATCAGGTCGTGTCCCCATTCCTGCGCAATCACCGTTTGCGCCCGTGCGGCCGCCGCTTTGGGACACGCGCCGAGCGAATTTCCGTCGAGGTAAATCACGCCTTCCGGCAAGTCGAATTGCGCGCGCAGGGGCGCAAGACAGTCGTCGGCGTCGCGCGCCAGGCAAGTGTCGCGGTTGGTCATGGGGTAATCCTCAGGCTACGTAAGATTGCGCGCACCGGACTGGCGTCCATGCCGCCCAGTTTCAAGGGCAGGGCGATCAATTCGTAGTCGCCCTGCGCAACTGCATCGAGCACGATGCCTTCGAGGATGGCCATCCGGTACCCACGGACGGCATGATGCGCATCCAGGGTCTTGGAATCTTGCGGGTCCAGAGAGGGTGTGTCGATACCGATCAATTTCACGCCATGCCGCGCCAGCAATGCAATGGCGGCGGGCGCCACGGTGCTGAAGCCGGCATCCCATCCGGTCTGCGGCGCACACGTATAGGTGCGCAACAAGACGCGTGGCGGAAGCGCGTCAAGCGCATCAGCGATGTGGTGCGGCTCGACCACGCCTGCGCCGATGCAGTGGATTACCCGGCACGGGCCGAGATAGGGATCGAGCGCCACCGCATCGATCGCCAAGCCTTGTGCATCGTAATGCGACGGCGCGTCGCAATGCGCGCCGGTATGGGTCGACATCGTCATACGGCTGACCTTGACTGGACAGCCATCTGCGATTTCCCAGGTGGTGGAGGAACTGAAGCAGGTATCACCCGGCCATACCGGCAGGTCTGGGGATACCACCGGGCTGATGTCCCAGAGCGTTTGTGGCAGCACCATCGTCATCCTTTGAAAAGGTCTTTATGGCGTAAATTTTATGCCGGATGGTCTGAATTTTTATTGCAAATTTGTGCGTGAATTGTTTGAAAAATAGAATATATTTAAATTATTCTTCATGATTTTGGATGGAAATTCGATATGCAGCTCGACCCTACCGATCTCAAGATCCTGGACTGCCTGCAGCAGGACGGGCGCATCAGCAATCTTGATCTGTCGGAGAAGGTATTCCTGTCGCCTTCGTCTTGTCTGCGGCGGGTGCGGATGCTGGAAGAAAGCGGCATGATCAGCCGTTATGGCGCGGTGCTCGATCCGGCGGTGGCAGGTTTGGAGGTTGACGCCTTCGTGCAGGTGAGCATGCGCCGTGACGTGGAGGATTGGCATGAAAACTTCAAGGCGGAACTGGAAAGCTGGCCCGAGGTGGTCGGCTCCTACATCATCACCGGCGAAGCGAATTACCTGCTTCGGGTTCGGGCGCGCAGCCTGAAACACTATTCGGCCTTTGTGCTGGAAAAGCTATACAAAGCCAGAGGCGTGCTCGATATACGTTCGAATATCGTGCTGCAGACGATCAAGGATACGCATGTGATTGCGCCGGAATTACTATCTATGCCATAGCGGACCGTCGTTGCTTGATTTTCGGGGCGATTGCAGGATGGGCTGCCCCCATCCTACGAACTACGATTTGGCCCTTTTTTCCGTATGTCCGGCCGGTTCCTTCTTGAGCCGATGCACCAGCACCGGAATCTGGCAAGTCGACAGCACCTTGGTCGTGACGCTGCCCAGCAGCGCGTGGCCCCATCCGCTGCGTCCATGCGAGCCCATGAAAATCAAGTCGCATTCATTTTCCTTTGCGATATGGACGATTTCACGAGCAATCGCATCCGAAAAAGTGGTGAGGCCGGTAAATTTTATGCCCGCAGCTTCGGCTGCCGATTTGATTGTTCCCAAATGCATCTCGCCCGCTTTGCGCATCGATGCCTGGTATTCTTCCTCGCTTGGATAGCTGGGCGGGATGATCTCGACATAGATCGGATAATGGTATTCCGGGGCGACAAACAGGCCCAGCAGTTCCGTGCCGCTTTGCCGGGCAAACTCGACGCCGGCCAGGGCGGTTGCACCAGACAGCACCGAACCGTCGGTGGGAATCAAAATTTTCTTGTACATATCGCTTTCTCCCAAAGAAATCCTGCTGCGTATGCATCGACGACGAAAAGCTTTGTCCTGTTGCTACGTTAGTCTTGTCGGGCTGTTTGTGCAATACAAAATGCTAGACTAGCCGCCGCGAGATACTTTCCGACCGACCATACTCATGATAAATATCCAGCTTGGCGACGTCAGCCACATTATTCAACTGGCAATCGCTCCGGTTTTTTTGCTCACCGGTGTGGGCACCAACCTGATGGTGCTGACCAATCGCCTGGCGCGCGTCATCGATCGCTCGCGTGTGCTCGAAGAACGCTTCCCTACCGCTACGAACGCCGAACAGGCCGAATACAGGGGCGAACTGGAAACCTTGTTCCGCCGTGCGCACCTGATCAACCGTGCCATCACCTTGAGCACCTCCTGTGCCTTGCTGATCTGCCTCGTGATTGCTACCCTTTTTCTCGGGGATGCTTTGAAACTGGGCTTGGATAAATTCATCGCCGCACTTTTTGTGTTGGCGATGCTTTCCCTGATCGGCAGCTTCGTGTACCTGCTGCGCGAGATTTTCGTCGCCACCAAGACGCTCTCGATACGCACCTTCATAGCTAAATAGTAGTTCAGCTCGATTCTGCGCGGCCCCTCAGGGGGACGCAATTCTTATGCTCCTGTCGTATCGCCTTTGTGGATATCCACAATTGCGATACGCCTTTGCGAATTTGATAATGCCTTCTCATCGAGTGTCAATCCATGCCAAACCTCGGTTTCATGGTGCCTGTTCTTTGCAGGAATAATTGCAAGAAGCAATAGGCGGGCATCCACGGACATATCTGCAATTCGACTATCACAGGAGACTTAAATGGGTAAGAAACCGATATACAAGTCATTGTATGTGCAGGTGCTGACGGCAATTGCCATCGGCGTTTTACTGGGACATTTTTACCCCGAGACGGGGGCAGCGATGAAGCCGCTCGGCGATGGCTTCATCAAGTTGATCAAGATGATCATTGCTCCGATCATCTTCTGTACCGTGGTAGTCGGCATCGCCGGCATGGAAGACATGAAAAAAGTCGGCAAGACCGGCGGCCTGGCTTTGCTTTATTTCGAGATCGTCAGCACCATCGCCCTGATCGTTGGTTTGGTGATCGTCAACCTGGTCAAGCCGGGTGCTGGCATGAACATTGACGTTGCGACGCTCGACGCCAAGTCGATCGCCGCTTATACCGGTCCGGGCAAGATGCAGAGCACGACCGAGTTCCTGCTTAACATCATTCCGACCAGCGTGGTCGACGCCTTCGCCAAGGGCGATATGCTGCAAGTGCTGCTGTTTTCGATCCTGTTCGGCTTTGCCTTGCACAAGTTCGGCGGGCGCGGCACGATGGTATTCGACTTTGTGGAAAAGACCTCGCACGTTTTGTTCTCGATTGTCGGCATCATCATGAAAGCTGCGCCGATCGGTGCGTTCGGCGCGATGGCTTTCACGATCGGTAAATACGGCGTCGGTTCGCTGCTCTCGCTCGGTAAGCTGATGGGGACGTTTTACCTGACCTGCCTGATATTCGTCTTCGTCGTACTGGGAATCGTCGCGTGGGTGCACGGTTTCAGCGTCTGGAAGTTCATCAAGTACATCAAGGAAGAATTGTTCATCGTGCTCGGTACTTCCTCCTCGGAATCGGTATTGCCACGCATGATGGCCAAGCTGGAAAATCTCGGCGTCAAGAAATCGGTGGTCGGCCTCGTGATCCCGACCGGCTACTCGTTCAATCTGGATGGCACATCCATCTATCTGACCATGGCTGCGGTCTTCATCGCCCAAGCCACGAATACGCCGATGTCGTTGACGCAACAGCTGACATTGCTGCTGGTCCTGTTGCTGACATCGAAAGGGGCGGCAGGCGTCACCGGCAGCGGTTTCATCGTTTTGGCTGCAACTCTGTCGGCAGTCGGCGGCATACCGGTCGCCGGGTTGGCGCTGATACTTGGTATCGATCGTTTCATGTCGGAAGCTCGTGCGTTGACCAATCTTGTGGGTAATGGCGTCGCCACCGTTGTGGTCGGCAAGTGGACCGGTGATCTGGACGTCGCGAGGATGGAAAAACATTTGAACGAGGCAGTCGTGGAAGACGAAGAGCCGGAACAAGTGCTGGATCAGGCGACCATCAAGATGCCAATTACCGCCATGTCACGTTCTTAGCCAAGTAGGGCAGAGTTTTTTCGTAGGTTTTACGAAAATTGCTGTGCCCCTCATTTAGCTTGTAACGACTGGTTAGCTGTCAAAAAAGCAGGGAGTGCGGATTACGCACTCCCTGCTTTTTTATTGCCCTTGAGCACGCCCTCTCAAGGTATACTGCGCTTCGCATGCAAAGCGGGTAATTTTCAACTGATATTGCCAATTTTGTAATTGGCCGCAAGCTGAGCAGATGCAACATTGCAGTAAAAAAACGGGAATGAGTGAGGGGGCGAGATGGCGATTGCTGATTTGAATTTTCTGGTCGCGGAAGACGATCTCTTCCAGCGACGCTGGTTAGTCATCATGCTGACCAATCTCGGTATCAGAAACATTACCGAAGTGGGTGACGGCATCGAGGCTTTGCGCATTTTGCAAGACAAGAGCCGGCAGATCGACATCAGCTTCGTTGACCTGAACATGCCGGGTATGGATGGAATGGAATTGATCCGTCACCTGGCCAAGGAAAATCATCCTACGGCCATCATCCTGGCGAGCGCACTCGACAGTTCCTTGCTGTTTTCGGTCGAGACCATGTCCAAGGCTTATGGCATCAACCTGCTCGGAACGATCGAAAAGCCGGCCACGCCGGAAGCCCTGCTGGCCTTGATCAAGCAATACAAGCCGCCGGAAGCCAGGCAGCAGTATGCCGCTGTCACCGATTTTACGATCGAACAGATACTGCAAGGCTTGCAGAACAAGGAATTCGAACCGCTGTTCCAGCCCAAGGTGGAATTGGCGACGGGCCAAGTCAAGGGTGTCGAAGCATTCGCGCGTTGGCGCCATCCGCAGCATGGCTTGATTGCGCCGCATGCCTTCCTTCGCGTCCTTGAAGAGCACAGCAGGATGGATGCCCTGGTCTGGGCGATCATCGAAAAATCCGCAGCCGCCTGCCTGGCATGGCATGCGCAAGGGTATGCGGTTCCGTTCTCCATCAATCTCTCTCCATCATCGCTGGAGCAAGCCGGCTTCGCCGAGAATCTCGTCGAATATCTGGCGCAGCAAGGAATAAACGAGCGGCACATCGTTCTCGAAGTCACCGAATCGGCGGCGGTGACCAACGTGCCGTACTTCCTGGAGAATCTTGCGCGCTTGCGCATGAAAGGTTTCCATCTCTCGGTCGACGACTATGGCTCAGGCCATACCAGCATGCAGCAGTTGTTGCAGATTCCGTTTTCGGAACTGAAGATCGACCGCGCCTTCGTAGCCGGCGCTTCGGAAAACCAATCGATGGAACTGGTGCTCAGCTCAAGCTTCGAGTTGTGCCGGAAGCTGAACCGGATCTCGGTCGCGGTCGGTGTGGAGACGCAGCAGGATTGGGATTTCCTTATCAAGCTGGGTTGCACTTATGCGCAAGGCTATTACGTTGCCAAGCCGATGGAAGCCGAGGTATTGCCGGCCTGGATGAAAGAGTGGTCGCAGTTCTTTTGAGACGATGGCATGCCTGGCGCTGAACACGGCGTCAACCAAGCGTACGCCGCAATACTGCGTGCCGATGGGTAAACAGTTTTTTGACGAACCAGCGCGTCAGGCGCTTGCTGAAGCGTGGCCGGAACTCCAGCCGGTCGGTGATGGTGGAGCCGCCCGCGATCGGTGTGACGATGCGCTCGTGGCGCCACAGCAGCATGCTCAGCATCGGCGACTGTTCAAGGAAGCGGCGGCCAGGCTCCAATTCGACCAGCGTCAGGTCGGAGCGATCGACCGGGAGAATGCCGAACAATAAAATCCAGCTGCGGAACAGCCGCTGTCCAAGCCGGATATCCAGATCCAGCAGGCTTTTCACATTCCGCGGCGTGGTCATCTTCAGCAGCGGCCGCAGCTCGCTCGAAATGCCGTCGACCGAAACCGCCCAGCGCCAGGATTCTTCGGCCGGCACCGCGAGCTTGGATTTGAAGGTGAGCACTACGTTTCTCAAAGCGCCAGCAAAGCCTTGATATTGCGCGTGAGCGGCAGCGCATAATTGTCGGCGCTGATCACACGGTTGTCGGCCACGTTGATCACCTTCAACGTGACATACACGAAGGCTGAGCCGACCGCATAATTGCCGACGACGACGACCTGCGCTTGATGGGTTTTCGAGAGTGCGCGCACGTCGCGCGAGAGCAGCAATTCGCCGGTCTCTTCCTTGATCAGGACATTGCTGCGCATTTTCATCTCGACCACGCTGAAACCCTGATTGGTCAGGCGTGTGGCAATCTGTTCCGATACCAGCCGGCCGAAGCGCGAGGACTGATTGAGCGCATCGATATTGACGATGGTCGAGATCAGAACCGGGAGGTTACGGTCGATCGGGATCAGCGGCGAGGCGGTGATGCGATCCGCTGCGCGGTGATTGACCTGGGTGAATTCATTGTTTGCTGCTTCCTGGTAGGTCGGGCCTTCGGCGCATCCGCTCAAGAGAGCAAGCAGCAGGAGAAGAGAGAGGGTCTTCATTGTCCGACCACTCCCACGGCTCTGCTTGCTGCGCGAAACGGCCGCTCGAACAACATGCCTTCGACATCCTCGACGTAATACACGTCGGTTTTGCGCATCAGGTAACGGGTGCCGTCGATCAGCGAGGTGGTGATCAGTACTTCCGTATTGGTCGGGCTGTGCAGGCGCGCATAGGCTGTACCGAGTTCGGTCGCGGCGATCAACGCGGTGCCGGCGGCCGCCTTGCCGCCGTAGGACAGGTTGCCGATGTCGATCTCGCGTGCGACCAGTACGCCGCCGGCCAGCGCGGCGATCGAACCCGGGGCGTAGAATCCGCCGCGGTTGTCGGGATGGCGCACTACCTGGGCTTCATATCGAACCGTGATGGCTCCGGCGGCTTGAGTCGAAACATCCAGGCCCTGATTGACCATTCGCGACACCAAGAGAGTCTGGAAGGCGCGCGAAAAGCTGCTGCCGTCTGCGGCCAAGACATGCAGCGGCTTGCCCTGTAAAGCGGCCTTGTCCCGCAGCGCTGCGGTTTCGGCGGCAACGTCGCGCGCGATGACATCCCAGTGCTGGGCCGACTTGGCTTTTTTCAGTCTGGCCGCCTCAAACGGCTCGGCGCTCGGCACGCCTTGCAACTGCGCACATCCCGCGAAGAAAGGCAGGACGAGCGCGGCGGTCAGGGTGATGTTTCGGATTGCCATATTTTCTCCTTGGAAGATCGCTGCGTGGCAGTATTGGCGATGGGAATGGCTGTGCCGAAGATATTAGCATGGGATGTATGGTGTCGAGCGAATCTCCCGCAGCTAGTGTCCTGTTCCGTAAATTCGTTGCATAAAAGATGACGAGAATCGCGCCGATACCGCGTCAAAAATGCGCGCAAGGCCTCGGCCTTGCTGTGCTTTTTTCCTTGTCTCGGCCCGATTTCGTCACTTTTATTTTTGCTACGAATTTACGGAACAGGACACTAGTGGACGGTAACAGCCAATTCGAAAGTGCCTGTGTGCCGGACATGCATCTTTCACTTCCAAATCGACTGTTACAGTCCACTAGGGCCATCGGATATGCAAAGCGGGCCAAAGTAGCTGGATCAAGACAGCGCGGCAACCGCGCGCGGGGCCAAACGCGCTTCCCGGATCGGCAGGTTCACTAGTGCGGCGGCAATCGCTAGCGCGATATCGGCATACCACATCCAGCCGAAATCGCCGAAACGCGCCAATGCCAGTCCGCCCAGCCAGGCGCCGAAGAAGCCGCCGACCTGATGCGACAACAGCGTCAGGCCGAATAAGGTGGCCAGGTAGCGCGTGCCGAATAATTTACCGACCAGGCCGGCCGTGGGCGGCACCGTCGCCAGCCACGTAAAGCCCAGCGCTCCGGCGAAAATGTAGAAGGTGAGGGCAGTCTTCGGCGCCAGGAGGAAGAGCATGATAATCGCGGCGCGGCTGCCGTATATCAGCGACAGCAGGTACTTCATACGGTAACGCGCTGACAATGCACCCGCGCTCAGGCTGCCAAGGATATTGAACAATCCGATCATGGCCAAAGCGGTGGCCGAGACACCCGCTGCCAAGCCGCATAGCGCTACCTCGCCGGGTAGATGAGTGACCAGAAAGGCGATATGGAAACCGCAGGTAAAAAAACCGGCATGCAGGCACAAATAACTTGGATCGCGCAATGCGGTGCGCACTTGCCGCCCCAGTGGCATCTCGTTTGCGGCCGTGCCTGTCGCAGCATGGGTGGCCGGCATCGAGGCGCCTTGGCGCAGCGGCCATGTCATCGGGATCGTCAGCAGGGTGGCGGCTGCCATGGTCAGCATTGCCGCGACCCAGCCGGCGGTATTGATGATGGCTTGCATTAGCGGCGCAAACACGAATTGCCCGAAGGACCCGCCGGCATTGATGAAGCCGGAGGCAAAGGCTCGCCGCTCCGCCGGCAGGCGCTGTGCGGTAGCGCCGATCAGGATGGAAAAACTTCCGGCCCCGGCGCCGGCTGCGCTCAGTATGCCCATGGTCAGCAGCAGACCCCATTGGCTATCGACAAAGGGCGTCAGCGCCGTGCCCAGCGCCAGCATCACGGCGCCAGCGATGATCACGCGCACCGCGCCGTATTTGTCGGCAATCGCGCCGAACACCGGCTGTGCCGCACCCCACACGAACTGGCCTACCGCCAGCGCGAAACTGATGGAAACGATGCCCAGGCCGGTCGAGGTATTGATCGGCGACACGAACAAGCCGGTCGTCAGGCGCGCGCCCATCGTAACCATCAGTATTGATGCGGCCGCGATGGTCAGCAGCCATGCTGCGCGCGGGGTCATTTCATTCTGGGCTGGCATGGGCAGGCTCCTTGAGGATTGTCTTGGCTGTGGTCAACGTCCCGGCGGGCCAGGCGGCGCGCACGGATAGATTGTAGTGTATATGCACGTATCGTGTTGAGGCCTGACGAAAGACGCTATCGGTCGGCGCCGAGCGCTGTGTGCTTGTCCAGCAAAGGGCTCAGCCTCTCAAGCGCGGCATCAATGTGCGTATGCAGGCTGCGCACGGTTTCCATGCCCAGCGTGCGTTCGAGTTCGGACTGGGCGCGCCGCCATGCCTGCCTTGCCGCTTTGACCGTGTCGCGTCCGGCAGCGGTGATGGTCACGATGCGCTGGCGCGAGTCGGGGCCCGGCTTGAGTTCGATCCACCCTGCATCGATCAGCGGTTTCAAGTTGCGGGTCAGGGTGGTGCGCTCGGTGCTCATGCGCGCCGCCAACTCCACAACCGGCAAGGATTCGGCCGCCGCCCATTTCAGTAGAGAGTATTGTGTGGTCTTCAGGTTTACCGCCGCAAGTTGCTGGTCGTACAGGCGCGTGACGGTGCGCGTCAGCTTGCGCAAGGCGAAACAGGTGCAACCAATGGAAGCGCTGGATGGGTTGGACATGGTTGGAGATGGAAAGAAAGGAGAAGCAGACTTCATAATAGTGTGGATACACCTGAATTGCCAAATATTGCACAGACATCTTGTGTCCCGGTCCGTAAATTTGTGCATAAAAAAAAGCGGCGAGAATCGCGTCGATACGGCGTCGAAAATGCGCGCAAGGAGGAACCACCCTTGCCGTGCTTTTTCCTTGTCTCGTCCCGATTCCGCCACTCTCATTTATGCAGCGAATTTACGGAACAGGACATTTGCTGCCGGAGAAAAGCAGAGACAGGCGCGGTAAACTACGCCTCTGACGAATTGACTCAACCATAATGCATCGGGACCACACATGGATCAAATGAATGCGGTCGATTTGCTTGACCGGCTTGTTGCGGCGCGCTCGCACGCGCTCATCGTGGCGGCTCGCGAATATCGGCTCAAGGCGGTGAGTTGCGACACGCCCTTGCTGGTCATCCCCTTTGCTGGCCGTAAACGGCTGCGCACAGGAGAGCGCAGCATCGAATGCGCGCGCGGTTCATTTTTGATGGTGCACCGGGCGCTTAGGTTCGACGTCGAAAACATTCCCGAGAACGACGTGCCATATCGCGCATTGGCTATAGCATTTCCATGGCGCGTCGTGGATATCGCGCGCACGCTGCTTGCAATGCATCCGCAGCCGGCGCCGCTTTCCCGTGACGAGATCTCGTTCGGCAGCTTGGCCGGGATCAGCGTAGCGCTCCAAGAATACCTGGAAGCCGACTCCGGCGATCCACTCGCCGTCGACCATCGCGCGCTCGGCCTGCTGCTGACACTGGCGCGGGCCGGCCATGATGCCTATCTGACGGCCGGCGATTCCTCGGTCGCGGCAAGGGTGAGGACCTTGATAGCAGCAGCCCCGTCAAGGGACTGGAAAGCGCCGCACATCGAGCAAGCGCTGTGCATGAGCAGCGCAACCCTGCGTCGGCGCTTGCAGGAGGAGGGCACTTCGTTTCGCGCGCTATTGCTGGAAGCGCGGCTGCAGCATGGTTTGATGTTGCTGCAAACCGCGTCGCGCCGGCCGGTTAAAGCAATTGCGCTGGCCTGCGGTTATCGCTCGGTATCAAGCTTCTCGCGCGCCTTTGCCGAACGCTACGGCGTCGAACCGTCGCGTGTCGCTTGCCATTGAGCGTTTCGCGAAGCAATTCGAGCGTTTCCATACAGCCCGGTGCAATACACTTGTTCTTCGATTAAACCTGGAGGACAAACATGAAAATCACTTTGGCATTAAGTATTCTGGCAGCGGGCATGGCAAGTGCCGCCGCGCATGGATTCGAATTGAAAAGCGCGGATATCCAAGCCGGCGGGACCTTGAACGCGGCACAGGTATTCGCCGGGTTCGGCTGCAGCGGCGGCAATGTGTCGCCCGAGTTGTCTTGGAGCGATGCGCCCAAAGGCACCAAGAGTTTCGCCTTGACCGTCTATGATCCTGATGCACCGACGGGCAGCGGCTGGTGGCATTGGGTGGTTTACGATATTCCCGCCGGCGTGAAGGGCTTGCCCGCCGGCATAGGCAAGCAGGCCAGTCTACCGCCCAATGCGAAACAGGGACGCAATGACTTCGGCGCGGCCAACTTCGGCGGCGCCTGCCCTCCGCCCGGCGACAAGCCGCATCGCTATATCGTCACACTGCATGCGCTCAAACTTGAAAAGCTGGAGGTGCCGCCCGATGCCTCGTCCGCATTGATCGGCTACATGATCAATGCAAATCGTCTGGATAAGGCGACATTGACGGCGACTTATGGCCGTTAGAGCAGTTTCATCCTGACCGTACACGGCCAATCTTGCGCCTGCGATGCTCACCGTACCATTCGTACGGTTGCGCTTCTCGGCTCAACCTTGGCTCCTGTACAGTCAGGCTGAAACTGTTCTAAGTGAGTGCGTGAAAAAGGCGTACTGCCTCGGAGAGATCAGCAGGTCTCTCCTGCACTGAGGTAATGACTGTCTGCTTGTGAATTTTTGAAGCAGAGGTCAACAGAAAATTCTCCCTCTCGTTAACCGCCTATGCCCGGAAATTTATATCCGCTCAACGAGGTGGCGCAATGGATCAGGTAACACGTCCAAGCAAGGAAAAAGTCAGAGAATGGCTGAAGAACGAACTCGCCCAGCATCGGCCACCGCCGGATCAAAAGCAAATACGGCGCGAATTGGGATGGGAATTGATCGAATCGCAGCGCAATGCAAAGGCTGGAGCTTATTGCTATGCAAGCTCTTAGCCTCCCCCTAAAAAGATCAATGAAGCACGTCCCGGTTTCATTGGTTTGAAATATCTCAAGAATTGAACGCAAAACCCCGCTCTGCTCGGGCACTCGCATGCCTGTTTTCCGGTCTACATTGAGTGCGTATGAAATCCGCAAAGAGGCAAAAAATGAACGCGTCCAATCCAAGCAAGGAAGACGTTCGGGCATGGCTCAAGCACGAGGTCGAGCAGCACCGGCCGCCACCTGCGCTGACTGAAATCCGGCGCAAGCTCGGATGGCATATCGTCAAGACGGATCGAAATTCCCAGGGTTCATAGCAGGTTCCAGGACTTCCGCCGGTACCGAATCAGAACAGCAAGGTACCGATATCGATCACTTCGACCAGCGAGCCGATGACAATCAGAATGCCGGCGGTGCGCGGGTGGGTAGCGACCCATTTTTCGATTGATGGATGCATGCTGTCGGCGCCCTTGCTCAGGTGGCGCGTGGAGTACCAGCGGGCCGAACCGGTTTCCATCATGGCCAGGGCTCTTGGGAAAAATGCCAGCATCAGCCCGATCACCAGCGCCAACACGCTGCCGGCGACCATCAGCCACCACAGGCTTTCAATAATCCAGCCAATGAAGGCAGGCGGCAATTGCGACTTTTGGCTGACCATCCTGGTCAAGGCTGCCACATCGATCCTTTTTATCAAGCTGAACAGGGAAAAAACTGCGTCGGCGACAAAGATCGCTGCGAACCAGATCCGGTACCTGTGCACCGTCGGCCAGCTTTCGCGCGGAACGGAAAGCGGCTTGAGCGATTTCCGGTAAGAGATCCAGCGATCCATTGCAGTGAATATTTTGAACATCCGGCCGCGGAAGGCGATCAATCCGGCACCGACCGCGAGACTGAACAGGCCGCCGATAAAGAAGAAAATCAAGAGAAACGGCACGAGCAATTGCTGGAGAATTTCCTTGGTCATTGGTGTCATGAGATCCTCCTCCGGTCATGGTTGACGAAAAGATTCTGCCAAGTTTTATACACCTGGAATCGCCGGATGTGTCCGGCCGCCCCGCTGCCAAGCTGAGGCCATGGCGCGTGCGGGAAGGGGGATTCCACCTGTCATGTTAACGCTGCTCGGGCGGAACTCGTAGTTTATTTTAAGGGAAACGAAAACCTGAGACCCTGCACAGGTTCTGAACAGCCGGATAACAAGGCACTAGGAGGAACCGATCAGGCCGGCGGCTATATTGATCGACAGGCCGAGGATCGCGACATTGAACAAAAAACTCAGGATGGATTGCGCCAGCACCGCCTTGCGCATCGGGCCGGACCGGATGACGATATCCGAGGTCTGTGCGGTGACGGCGATCGTGAATGAAAAATAAAGAAAATCCCAATAGTCGGGATTCTGTTCATTCTCTGGAAATGCGATAGGCCGGTACTTCGCATCCGATCGGTAAAACATGCGCGCGTAGTAAAAAGTGTACATGGTGGCGACCAGGCACCAGGATCCGAATATCGTGGCGCCGGTAAATGCATAGCGCGACAAGCGTTCGCCGGCAGGCAGCTCCCTGACCGACGCCAGTTCGAGAAATATCGCTGCGAGGCTGACAATGGCGGCAATCGACATGATCGCCAGGACCGTGGCGCCGCTTTTCACCTCTTGCTCGGCAATCGTACGGACCCTGGTATGAGCGGAATGCGCGATCAGCCAGCCCATCAGGCACAGGTAACACCACACCATGACGTTCCAGCCGGTCAGCAAGCGCGTAATCGCGCTCATCGGCATCGGCAGGATCAAGGCGACCGCGGCGCCGAGAGAGAGCGCGATGCTCAAGCGCGTGTGGTGATGGGTAAGCCGGCGAAGAGACATGGCGGTTGTGGACGAGATTGCGGACGAAAAAACTTGAGACCGAGCAGCGTGTGAGCATACCACGCGCTTTGTTCGGCGCGGGCGCGTGCGCCGTACGGCGGCGAACTTCCCCCAACCCGGCGAATCACAAAGGATTCATCATCATCTCAAAGGAAATGATCATGTTGCTCAAAGATAAAATTGCCATTATTACCGGTGCTGCCAGCGGTATCGGCAAGGAGATCGCGCAGGAATACGCGGCCGAAGGCGCGAAAGTCGTGATTGCCGACCTGGCGCTTGAAGGCGCAAGCACCGTTGCCGAAGAAATCAAACAGGCCGGCGGCACCGCGATGGCTGTCGCGATGGACGTCACTAACGAGGCGCAGGTGGATAAAGGCATCGCCGATACCGTGGCAGCGTACGGCGGTGTTGATATCCTGATCAGCAATGCCGGTATTCAAATCATCAGCCCGATCGTCGATTTGAGTCTCGACCAATGGCATAAACTGCTGGCGATCCACCTCGACGGCGCCTTCCTGACCACGCGGGCCTGCATGCGGGCGATGATCCGCGGCGGCCGCGGCGGCAGCGTGATTTACATGGGCTCGGTCCATTCGCACGAAGCCTCGCCCTTGAAAGCACCCTACGTCACCGCCAAGCACGGCATGCTCGGCTTGGCCAAAGTGGTAGCGAAAGAGGGGGCCAAAGACGGGATACGCGC
The DNA here is from genome assembly GCA_966211965.1 of uncultured Burkholderiales bacterium. GTDB lineage: Bacteria > Pseudomonadota > Gammaproteobacteria > Burkholderiales > Burkholderiaceae_D > CBIHON01. Next base: position 66,240 of record CBIHON010000028.1, read on the forward strand.
CAACGTGATTTGCCCCGGATTCGTGCGAACGCCGCTGGTGGACAAGCAGATTCCCGAGCAAGCCAAAACCTTGGGAATCAGCGAGGAAGCGGTGATCAAGAACGTGATGCTGAAAGAAACGGTGGACGGTGAATTTACGACCGTGCACGATGTCGCGCAAACAGCCATTTTTCTCGCGGCCTTTCCATCCAATGCCTTGACCGGGCAGTCGATTATCGTCAGTCATGGGTGGCATATGCAATAATTGACCAAGTGCAGGTTTTGGCGGCAAGAATGCGCAGCATCTCAGCAAACCTGCACCGCCTGTCAAAAAACTCCTGCCGCATCTGCCGTTTGCGCATGGAAATACCGGACTGCCATAGCGCCGATGCCCCATTCAGCCAAGCTTGCAAAACATGAAATAGCCTCCTATATTCTCGCCGCGGCTTGCTTGCTGCTGGTATTGCAAAGAGGCTTGCTGTCCGCGCTTTTAAGCGGTCTCCTGGTATATTCGCTGGTCCATTTGATGACGCCCTTCCTGACCAAGAGAGTCAGCCGCGCCTATGTGCGGGTCGTCGCGGTAGCGGCCTTGAGCACAGTCACGGTCGCCCTGCTGAGTCTTGCGATATGGGGGACGGTCGCTTTTTTTCGCAGCGACGCGGGCAACGTCCAGGGGCTCCTGCAAAAACTAGAGCCTGTTATGAACTTAAAAGCAGTACTGCCAGTCAACGTCGGTTATGC
>CBIHON010000029.1:0-65289 GCA_966211965.1 uncultured Burkholderiales bacterium
GTTGCGCTTCTCGACTCAACCTTGGCTCCTGTACGGTCAGGCTGAAACTGCTCTATGGGCTCGCCGCCGGCCCATGTGCAAGTGCCGCACGTGCCGTGAGCTTAGGGGCGGTCTTCAGAAGCTCGACCTGATCGCTGAGAATATGCACGGCTTCGTCCAGCCAGACGTCCCTGGCATCCTTCTGCGCTTTTTCAGCAGCCAGTTCTTCGCTGAGATTAGGTTCGTCGAATCCGTTATCGAGCTTGTTCAGCACGGCTTTCTTCGCGGTGGCGGTTTCGTCCTTTGACGTTCCGCGGCCTTTCTTGCCGCCTTCGGCATCGCTGTCGGCCGCACGTAACTTCAACCGGGCTTCCTGAGCGTCGCGCTCCTTGCGGCGTTCTGCTTCATTGAGGGAAATCAGGCGCTTCTTGCGCAGCAGGTTGAACTCGGCAGCATCCTCCATCAAGTAACGGAAATCCTTGTCCTTCGCGACGCGCAATACGTGGCGGCTTTGCAGCGATGGCAGCAGGCGTCCGATGTCGCCGGAGGGGGTGTAGCTGGCCGCCGCGATTTGCGTCCACGGCAGCGCGTTGTCGTAACTCGATTCGCCGAAGCTCTCCGTATCCGAAAGAGAGGGAAAGGTGATATCGGGCGTCACGCCGCGCAGTTGGGTGGTGCCGCCGTTGACTCGAAAGAACTGAGCGACGGTCATCTTGAGTTCGCCGAATTTCGGCTTGCCGTCCTGGTTCTTTTTGTCGAAATTGATGACGGTCTGCACGGTACCCTTTCCAAAGCTCGGCTCGCCGATGACGACGCCGCGCCCGTAGTCCTGTATCGCCGCCACGAAAATCTCCGAGGCTGAGGCGGAGCCGCGATTGATGAGTACGCCGAGCGGGCCATCCCAGGCGCGCTTGTTGTCTTTACAGCTGTCGACATTTACTTTGCCTTCAGAATTTCGTTCCTGTACCACCGGTCCCGAGCCGGTAAACAAACAGGTCAGCGCAATCGCCTCATCGAGCGAGCCGCCGCCGTTGTTGCGCAAATCGATCAATACGCCCTCGACCTTGTCTTTCTTCAGGTCGGTCAGCAAGCGCGCCACATCGCGCGCGGCGCTCTTGAATTCCTTGTCGCCTTTTTGCCGGGCCTCGAAATCCTGGTAAAAGGTCGGCAGCGTGATGACGCCCATTTGGCGCGTCGCGGCGCCGTCCTGGATCTTGATGACCGATTTTTTTGCAGCCTGTTGTTCGAGGTTGATCTTGTTGCGCACCAGGACAACGAGTTTGTGCTTGCCGTCCGGCCCTGCTTCGGCCGGCAGGACATCGAGCCGCACCGCCGTATCCTTGGCGCCGCGTATCAATGCCACTACCTCGTCAATGCGGCGCCCGACCACGTCGGTCATGGGACCATCGCTGCCTTGCCCGACCCCGACGATGCGGTCGCCGATGCCGAGCTTGGCCGACAGCGCGGCCGGCCCGCCAGGCACCAGCTCTCGTATCGTCACGTAGTCATCCCTGTCCTGCAGTACGGCGCCGATGCCGAACAGGGACAGCTTCATCGCAATATCGAAATCCGCCGAGGCGCGCGGTCCCAGGTAGTCGGTATGCGGTTCGATCGACATCGCATAGGCGTTCATGAATATCTGAAACACGTCCTCGCTCTTGTATTTGCCCACGCGTGCCAGCGAATTGCCGTAGCGCTTGTCGAGGGTGTCCCGGATGAGCTGGTCCGTCTTGCCGGCCAGCTTCAGCCGCAACCAGTCATTTTTGACGCGCTTGCGCCACAGGTCGCGCACGTCGCTTTCCGTGGCCGCCCATGGTTCCTTGGTGCGATCGTATTGATAGCTTTCATTGCGCTTGAAATCGAGGTCTTGCTTCAGGAGTTCCCGGGCGTAGGTGAAGCGTTCAACCACGCGCTGCTGGTACAGATTGAAAATGGTGAATGGCGCACGCAGATCGCCCTGGGAGATTGCGTTGCCGAGCTTGGTGCGGAGCGGCGAAAATTGGTCGATGTCGGCTTGCACGAAGAATAATCTGTCGGCGTCCAGCGTGCGCAGGTAGCGGTCAAAAATTTTCTCCGACATGGCGCTGTCCAGCGGCAGTGCCTTGTAGTGATAATGCGTCAACACCTGCGCGGCAAGATTGGCTGCCTGCGCCTGCTGCCGCTGCGGCGCCAGCGGCGGCACCGCCGACGATTCCAGTGCGGCGGCCTGGGCGCCGGCGGCAAACGACAATACAATCCACAGCAATTTGTTCTTCATGCCTATACTCCAAGATAATCGATAAAGTATAACGGTCATTGGCGGGGAGAACGTGTTGCCGCCCGACTTTTTGTGTATTGGAAACGAGGCAGGGGAATCGATGGACTCGATGGAATCTTTAGATCGTCTGGAAGAGCAACTCAGGGAGCGCGAGACGGCGCTCCACCGGCAAGAGGTAAGGGCAAGCGCATCACGGCTGTCCGAACTGATCGATGATGATTTTTTTGAGTTTGGGGTTTCGGGGGCGATGTGGGACAAACGCGCCGTCATCGACGCATTGAAGAACGAATCCTTCTCCGAACGCTCGATCTCCGATTTCAAAATCACTCTGCTGGCACCGGACGTCGCCCTCGTTACCTATCGAAGCCATCGCGCCGCAACGGCAGCGCGGCCGGGGGCGGACTCGCTTCGCAGTTCGATCTGGAAGCGCATTTCCGGACAATGGAAAATGGTGTTCCATCAAGGCACTACGCTGTAGGCTCCGCTATCCTTGCCCGTGTTTTTCGTCGTCTCGCTCTTATTTCCGTTCCCTGTCGGGCCACGCAGTAGGTTTGTTCACAGCTTCTGACAGGGCATCAGGGAACCGTGTTTATTCGAGTAAGGCTGCTTTCTTCACCGGCTGCTGAAACCCGATCGCGATTCGGTTCCAGGCATTCATCAATGCGATCGCGAAACTCAATTCCACGATTTCCCGTGAGGAAAAATGCGGCTTGAGTGCATCGAACAAGGCGTCAGGCGCACGGCTTTCTACGATTTCGGTCAGCGCTTCGGCCCAGGCCAGCGCAGCACGTTCGCGCTCCGAGAAAAAATCGGTTTCACGCCAGGTGACCAAACTGTTGAGACGCTGCAGATCTTCGCCTTGCGCCATTAAATCGCGTGCATGCAAATCGACGCAATAGGCACAGCCGTTGATTTGCGATACGCGCAAAAATATCAAGTCGATCAACTGCCTGCCGAGGCTGGAGGTTTCGAGTGCGGTGTTCAGGCCGGACAGCGCCTGATAGGCTTGCGGCGCAAGTGTCGAGTAGGGAAGACGTAGCGATGACATGAGGATTCCTTGAGTAGATTGATGATGCCGATTGAATCGGTCCAATCTGCAAGACGTTCCGGCATTCGCTTTTGTGACAACTCTCTTCGGCAAGCCTCAGGAAATCCCGCGTAATTTGTCCGGGTTGCGTATCGTATAGATCGCCAAAATATGCGTCTTGTCGGTGACAAGCGAGATGGTTGAATCGAGCCGGCCGTCGATATAGCGCAACAAGCCCGGCTCGCCATTGATGAGCGCTTGCCGGTATTCTGCACGCGCGCCGAACTTGCGCGCCACCACGTGATACAGCCATGCGATGCGGTCCGCGCCGTGCAGTATCCTGTTCACTGACACTACCTTGCCGCCGCCGTCGCCGGCCAGCATGGCGTCTTCGGCAAACAATTCATTCAGGCAGGCGCGATCGCCCGACTTGGCTGCGGCCATGAATTTTTCCAGCAGGCGCAAATGCGATTGACGATCTACCGAAAAGCGCGGCTTGTCGCGTTGCACCCGTTCGCGTGCGCGGTGCACGAGCTGGCGGCATGCGGCTTGGGTTTTGCCCAGCATGGCGGCAATCTCGGGGTAATCGAAATCGAATACCTGGCGCAGCAGAAAGGCTGCCCTCTCTTCCGGCGCCAGGCGCTCCAGCACCGTCAGGAAGGCGATTGAGACATCGCTCGCCAGTTCGATGAGCTGCTCCGGGGTAGGCGGTTCGATCGACACCAGCGGTTCCGGCAGCCAGGGGCCGACGTAGGCTTCGCGTTCGAGTTTCGCGCTGCGCAGACGGTCAATGCACAGCCGCGTCACGACTGTGACCAGCCACGCTTCGGCGCTGCGCAAGCCGCTGTTGTCGGCCTCGTGCCAACGCAGATAGGCATCCTGCAGGATGTCCTCGGCCTCGGCGCGTGAGCCAAGCATGCGGTAGGCGATGCCGTACAGGCGCGGACGGATCGAATTGAAAGTTGCTGTGTGATTATCCAAGCTGAGTCCGGTGTGAGTAAGCTTGAGTTCAAGACGAACGAGGTGCGCTGGTTGTGACAGGCATGCGAAATATCGAGCCTTACATAATTGATGGCATGTCCTGTGCTGTCAATAGTGTTTCCCTCAGCCGCAATCGTGCAAGACATCGCCTTCGATCTTCGCAGCACCGGTGCGGACCAGTTGCGCTATCGACCACTGCGCCAACTCGTCCGGCGGTTTTTTCATATATTTCCGGTTCGTTGCTTCAAGCAGGCGCAAATCCGCGAGCAGGCGCGGCACCTGCGCCAGCGGAATGCGCTGCTGCTCCAGCAGCAGGAATTTCAGCATCACCTTCACGGCATTTTGCGCATTGCGCAGCGGATCGGCTGCCAGGTAATCGATGCGCGAAAACGCGGTGTCGAGCGCCTTGCTCACCTCGGTAAACGGCGCGCCGTGTCCCGGAATCACCAGTTTGATATCGAGCCCGGCGATCAGCTCGAGCGTGGCGCGCGTTTCGGCAAAGCCCGATTGTCCTTCCAGTTCCGGGAAGATCACGCCGAAGCCGTTTTCCCACAAGGCATCGGCCGAGATCAGGATGCGCTCTCCGGGGCAATACAGGATCAGCGAATGCGGATCGTGGCCCGGCGCGCCCAGCGCCTGCCACTCCATCCCGCCCAGCATCATCCTGTCGCCCGGCCGCAGCGTGTCGTCAAAGCCGAAGCGTGCGCATTGCTGGCCGGTGGCGGCATAAGTCAAGGCTTCCTCGTCCCACGCCCGCACCTTGCCGGCTTCCGCTTCCGGGATCGTGGTGCGGCAGGCATAGGCTTGCTGCAAGGCTGCGTTGCCGCCGCAATGGTCCGAATGCAAATGGGTATTCACCAGCCGGTCGAGCGCGCGTCCTTGCAAGGCATGGGCCACCAGCGCCACGGTTTGCGGCGCGTGAGTCAGGTAGCCGCTGTCGACCAGGGCGGTTTCCCCGGCGTCGATGAACAGGATGTTGTTCGACGACAGCCAGCCGCGTTCGAACACGCGCATCGAAGCCGGCAAGGAAATCATTTCTTCATCTGGAATGCGAGAGAACCGTGGCAAACTCGATCAGCACATTCTGCGAACCGCCGCTGAATGTGCTGATCAAGCTTCCGGTGCGCTCCACCAGCTGCGGCGGAAACAGCCAGCCCGCACAGGGGGGGATCATCTTCGCGCCGCTCGCCGTGCTTGTCGTACAGCCGGGTTTGCATGATGCTGCTTTCATTTCTTGGCTGGCTCTCGCTGTATGCCCGGCGGCAGGGTCCGGGCGTCGCGTAATTGGTCCGACTGGAAAAATGGATCGCCTCGCAGATATGCGCTCAGCATGTCGGTCGCATCCAGGCCCCAGAAACAGCGATTATCCACGACCGCGGTCGGTACGCCGAAAACGCCGGCCGCGATCGCCTGTTCGCCATTGCTGCGCAATTGTGCCTTGAGCTCTGCCGTATCCAATTGGGCCGATGCGGCCCCCAATTCGTGCAGCAAGCCTTCCCAGTGCTGTGTCTCGGCCGGTAACTTCCCTTCGCGCCAGACGTAGCGAAACAGGCGCTGCACCACCTCCGGGGTCGGGCCGAGCGCCAAGCACAGGCGCAGCAAGGGCAGGGGATTGAAAGGATGGGAGGCAGGCATCGTCAACGGTATGCCATGCTTGTGCGCCAGCCACGCACAGTGCTCGTAAGTCCAGCGGCGCTTGGGGACGATTTCGGCCGGGCCCTTGTTGTCCCAATGGTTGAGAAGTGCGGCGAACAGCACCGGCTTGTAGTGGATGTCGACAGTTGGCGGCAACGTATGCAGCAACTCGCTTTGCAGATAGGAAAAGGGGGAGATGAAGTCGAAGTACCAATCCAGTTTGTTCATGGCGTTGTTCCTTTTTCCGCTTCTCTTGTGGCAGGAAGAAGGGCGGAGCGAGTACGTGCCTCGGACCCTGAACAGGTTCTCAGTCGAAGCATTTTTCCATCCGCGCTTTGATCTCCACCCATACCCCGCGCTTGAACGATTCCGTCGCGCTGCCCCATTGCACGATCTCATCGATGGTGCGGAAGCACCCCTCGCACCAACCCGACTGCGGGTTCATCCTGCAGACATTGATGCAAGGCGAAGGGACCGCTCCCATGTCGCGATCCGGATCGTAATCGAGCAACACCGAGGCATTCGTTTGCTTATTCCTCATCGATTCATCATCGCGCTTCATTTCAAACTCGACGGCAAGACTGCGAAGTCATCGGTATGCGACAGTGCCCGCAGCGCGGCGAGCAAGCCTTCCGGCGGCGCAATCAATTTCCTCTGCGCCAGGTCGAGCCAGCCGACCCAGCTGCTGACCTTGGCCACGGCCTTGCCATCCGGGCGCGAAAACCGGTTCACCACGCAAAAGCGCGAGCCGTCCTCGGACAGGCCGGCGAGTTCCATGCCGACATTGACCTCTTCCAGCAGATTGACTTCCTTGAAGTAATTGATCTCGTCCTTCATCACCACCGGCCCGATGCGCCGCTTGATGAATTCGGACATCGGAAATCCGTACGAGGCAAAGTACAGCATGCGCGCATCGGCCGACTTGTCCAGATAGGCGGTATTGCGCATGTGCGAATTGAAATCCATGTCGCCCCAGCCGGCGCGCATCGTTTGTACAAAAGGCTCCATGCTTATTGTCCTTGGCTCGAAATGAAGGGTGCCGACCGGTTCAGATCGCATCCCTCGAAGAAAAAATCAGCTTCAGTCCGAGCAAGCCCATTACACCGCCTGCGACGCGATCGGTCCGGGCCTTGAACTTCAGGTAAGCGCTGCGCGGAGAGGCCGACGAGAGCAGCAGCGCGACGATCAGGTACCAGCCCGCTTCCAGTACGAATACCAGCGGCACCAAGGACAGCATCAGGCCGGCCGGCACTTCGCGCGGCAGCAGGGCGGCGAAGATGCTGCCGTACTGCACCACCGCCTTCGGATTGCTCAGCATCGTGCCGAGACCGAGCATGAAAGACCTGCGCCATGAGCATTGCTGCCCCTGTGCGTCATCGGCCAGCACCAGCGGATCGGCCGCGCCGCGCCAGATGCGCAGCGCCAGGTAAACCAGGTAAGCGCCGCCGGCGATTTTAAGCGCAGCGTACAGCCAAGGCACGCTCGCCAGTACCGCATGCAATCCGAACAGCACCAGCGCCGCAAAGGACGCCGCACCCAGGCCCATGCCGAGCGCGGCGGCAACGCCATTGCGGCGCGATACGGCCACTGCGGTTTGCGCGACAAAAACAAAACTGGGGCCGGGACTGATCACTCCGGCCAGCAGCGCGCCGAGGATACCGCCGATTGCAAGCAGGGATTCCATGCGATTCCTTTCGGGATGGGTGATGCAGGTTGCCTATGCTCTCATACTTGCCGGTTGAGCGCTTGCGCCACCGTTTTATAGATCGCTTCGGCAAACTGGCGGTGCTGCAACTCGTCCAGATGCACGCCATCCACACTGCTCGGAGCGATCGCTTGCGCGGCATCGAAGAACAGGCAGCCGCGTTCCGCCGCCACGCGTTGGTACCAGTGCGCGAACTGTTCCGATTTCGGTTCGGCACCGCGGAATTTTTCTTCCATCGTGCCGCACGGCCGGATGACGCGCGGCGGCGCTACCAGCAGCACCGGGGGCGGCGTTTGCATCGGCTCGATGCGGCTGGTCTGCAGTACATCGAGCAAGGCTGCCACGCCGAGCGAGGACTCATATGCACCGACGCCATACATGTGTTGCAGATCGTTGGTGCCCAGGAACAGGATGAGCAGATCGAAGGGCGCATGCGATTGCAGGATCGGCAGGAACAGCTCGCGCCCGTTTCGTTTCGGACGGAAGGGATCTTCCCAGGCGGTGGTGCGGCCGTTCAGGCATTCCTCGATCACCCGCACCTCGGGGCCCAGCAAATGCTGCAGGATGCCGGGCCAGCGCTTGTCGAACGCATGCCGGTTGCGAGTGCCGGGCACGATGCCCCAGGACATGGAATCGCCGTAGCAGAGAATGTGCTTGGTGTTCAAAATTTTCTCTCCTTCTTCTTGGGTTGGAAAATGATCTTGTGTTGGCTTCCATATGCGGCACGACTTCGTTCAACTGCTCCAGTTGAATCGCACCAGCGCCAGTGCCAGGGCAAACAAAAATCCATAAGCAAAGCTTTCGATGCGGATGACTTCCTTGTTCTTCCTGGCGCGCCGGGAACCGGCCCATGCCATGATCAAGCCGGCGGCAACCGGGCTCAACACCAGGTTGGCGATGCGCAACCAGGGCGCTTTGATAAACACCTCGGGCGCCAGCCACAGGCTCGCGGCGCCGGCCAATGCGCCAAGCACCATGTACCCGACGGCGGCCAGCCACGGAGGAATCGCCGGCAGGCGGCTGAACGGGTCCTTGATACTGTGACCGAGCAGTTCCGCAATGATTTCGAACAGGATCTGAAGCAGGAACTCGCAGAAAAACTGCAGTACCCAGCCAAGTAACTGGAGGATGATTTCGACGATTATTTCCATGGCATGTCCGGCAATGTATTGCGGCCGGCGCCGACCAGCGACTGTTCTATCAAGCCGGCCGGTCCAATGCCACTTCGCCGAAGGTCATGAAGACGGCGGTGTCGGTGCCGACCAGCACGCGATAAGCGCCATTGGCTTCGGACAGCAGCATTGCCAGCGCGGTGTATTCCCATGCTCTTTCTTCGGTGCATGGCACCGTCCTGGTCGTAAATTCTTCGGCACCGTATTCTTCGCCAAACGCCTTGACCCGTGCCGCATGGTGCTGCAACTCCGGCGCGACGGAGGGATGCCCCCAACCCCACATGAACGTATTTTCCTGGGTGTGAAACGTCCCGACGATTTGCGCCTGCGCCGATGCCGTCACCCCATCGGCAAAGGAAAATATGATCTTGCCCTTTTTTTCATCCACGCTCCAGGACGTCTCCTGGCCGAGGCGCCACATTTTTCTGTGCGTCTCGGTCACCAGGTGCATGCCCTTGACGCTGCCGGCGATAAACGCCTCGATATCGAACTTCTTCTTTTTCCTGAAGAGCTTAAGCATCTGGGCTCCAGAAGTTAAATTTCTATTAAGAACCTATCCCGGTAGGGGGCAGCGCCGGATTGTGCGTGAGAAAGGAGCGAGGACAAGGCGCGGCGAGGCCGCATAGCTGCCTATGCAACGACGAACAACGCAGTCCGCACCCTTTATCACGCACAAGGCGGTGTCGAGCCCTACCGGGATAGGTTCTTGGTAGTAAGCAGACCCGCAAACAGGCGCATGCTATTTAACCAAAATACCTACTTCGTGGAAAGCCCTTATCTGTATTCCCCGTTTCTCCCTATATTTAAGGCGGCTTGGCTCAGGAGTCCTGTCCCTGGGGGCTCGGTTCGCTGCGCACAGCGACATCCGCCACCTGGGCACCGGTCATGCCCAGCAACTGTTGCGGCGATAAATTGAATACCGCGTGCGGATGGCCGGCTGCCGCCCAGAGACTGTCGAATTTCAGCAAATCCTCATCGATCAGCATCACGGTTTTTTCCACATGGCCGATCGGGCAGACGCCGCCGATCGCATAGCCGATGCGTTCCTTGACGAAACGGGCGTCAGCCTTGCCGAGCGGGCCGACCAAGGCGGCGACTTTCTGTTCATCGACCCGGTTCGCGCCGCTGGCGACCACCATCACGGCGGCATCGTCGCCCAGACGGCGGAAGACGATGGATTTTGCGATTTCGGCAATGCTGCAGCCGAGACCGGCCGCGGCTTCGGCCGAGGTTTTGCCGCTGGCCGGCAGCATCACGACGGGTTTATCGTGGCCGAGTTCGGCCAGCAGGCCGGCAACGCGGCGGGCGGTGTCGGGGAGTGTGCTTTCAGTTTCCATGGCGTTTGTGATGGTGGTGTGCGCTATGCGCAGGAAATTTTGCCGGGATCGATTTTCGTGCGCATGGCGCATGCCACGCTACCCGGCGCGTTTGGCGGCGATCGCATTGCCGGCCCGGCTCGCCGCCCTGCGGCCCAGATGCTGCGAAATGAACTGGCCCGCGTCGACCACTGCATTCAAGTCGATTCCGGTCTCGATACCTAGTCCCTGCATCAGGTACAGCACGTCTTCCGAGGCCACGTTGCCGGTCGCGCCCTTGGCATACGGGCAGCCGCCTAGACCGGCCACTGAAGAATGGAAAATCGACACGCCCACCTCCAGGCTGGCATAGATATTGGCCAGAGCCTGGCCGTAGGTATCGTGGAAGTGGCCGGATAATTGCTCGACCGGGAATTCCTGCGCCGCATGCTGCATCACCTCTTGGACCTTGTGCGGCGTGCCGACGCCGATGGTGTCGGCGATATCGATCTCGTCGCAACCCAGATCGCGCAAGCGGCGCACCACGTCGGCTACCCTGTTGGGCGCGACTTCGCCCTGATACGGGCAGCCGAAGGCGCAACTGATGCTGCCGCGCAGGCGCATGCCGTGCTGTTTGGCAGCCGCCGCGACTTCGCGGAAGCGTTCGATCGATTCGACGATCGAGCAGTTGATGTTCTTTTGCGAAAAGGCTTCGGAGGCCGAGCCGAAGATCACCACTTCATCGGCCTTGGCCGCAAGCGCTGCCTCGAAGCCTTTCATGTTCGGCGTCAGCACCGAATACACCACGCCCGGCTTGCGCTTGATGCCGGCCATCACATCGGCCGAGGTCGCCATCTGCGGCACCCATTTCGGCGAGACGAAAGAGGCCGCTTCGATGTTGGCGAAGCCGGCTTGCGTCAGGCGGTCGACCAACTCGATCTTGATGCCGGCGGAGATGGTTTCCTTCTCGTTTTGCAGGCCGTCGCGCGGGCCGACTTCGACGATTTTTACTTTGCTGGGGAGGTTCATTCATATACTCCAGTCGGATTGGAGTAGGAGCGGGCCATGCGCGCGACAGCTATTGAACAGCGGCTATTCGGGGGCGGTCGCGCGCACTGGCACGCTCCTACAAAAACTGCAGTGGTCCTGCGTTATTTCTCCGCGATTTTAAACGACAGCAACTGCGCGCCGTCCGCCACCTGATCGCCGACCACATACAACAGCTCGTCCACCACGCCTGCCGCCGGCGCCGCTATCGTGTGTTCCATTTTCATCGCTTCCATGATCAAGAGCGGCGCGCCTTTTTCGACCTTGTCTCCCGGCTTGACCAGCACCGCCACGATCTTGCCCGGCATCGGCGCGGTGAGGCGGCCGCCTTCGGTTTCGGCTTCGCCGGCATGCGCCATTGGGTCGTTGTAGTGGAGCATCGCATGCCTGCCGCCGTTGAAGACGTGGAAGACCTCGCCTTCGCGCACCACGGTGCCGTGTACTGACTGGTCGCCGAGCTTGATGCTGATGTCGTGCGCATCCTGCCGGTTCAGCCGCATCATCGATGACGCCGCGCCATGCCGGATCGACCAGCCTTGCTGCGCATAGCCGATCGTCACCGGACAGGCTTGTGATTCATCGGCGAAATCCAGCCGGCGCTGCAGCGTGGAATTCATGCGCCAGCCGCTGGTGTTGGCCCAGGGATCGTTGGCGGCGGCGGCCTGTTCCGATGCCAGGAGGGAGGCGGCGGCCAGCGCCAGCACCTGGATCGATGCCGCCGGCGCGGGCGGGAACAGGGCGTCGTGATTGCGTTCGATCAGCCCGGTGTCCAGGTCGGCGGTGGAAAAAGGCCGGCTCTCGATCAGGCGCTTGAGGAAGGCGATGTTGCTGGCGAGACCGACGATGCGGTATTCGGCCAGCGCTTGCGACATGTGCGCCAGCGCAGCCTCGCGGTCCTTGCCCCAGACGATCAGCTTGGCGATCATCGGGTCGTAGAAAGGGGAAATCGCATCGCCTTCGCGCACGCCGGAATCAATCCTAACGACGCCGCGCGCGGCGCTGACCTCTCCTTCCCCCTGCGAGGGGGAAGGCCGGGATGGGGGGGAAAACGTCGATCTACCGAGCACCTCGAAATTCACCGCCCGCGGCATATGCAAATGCCGCAGCGTCCCGATCGAAGGCAGAAACCCCTTCTCCGGATTCTCCGCATAAATGCGCGCCTCGATCGCGTGGCCGTTGATCGCGAGCTGCTCCTGCCGCAGCGGCAGCGGCTGTCCCGAGGCGACGCGCAATTGCCATTCGACCAGGTCCAGTCCGGTGATCATTTCGGTCACCGGATGTTCGACCTGCAGGCGCGTGTTCATCTCCATGAAGTAGAACGAGCCGTCTTGATTGGCGATGAATTCCACCGTGCCGGCGCCGACGTAGCCGACTGCCTTGGCGGCTGCCACCGCCGCGCTGCCCATTGCGGCGCGGCGCTCGGCCGTCATGCCGGGGGCAGGCGCTTCTTCCAGCACTTTTTGATGGCGCCGCTGCACCGAGCAATCGCGTTCGAACAGGTAGACGCAATTGCCCAGGGTATCGGCGAACACCTGGATTTCGATATGGCGCGGACGGGTCAGGTATTTTTCCACCAGCACCTTGTCGTCGCCGAAACTGTTGATCGCTTCGCGTTTGCAGGAAGCCAGCGCGGCCTTGAAGTCTTCGCTTTTCCCGACGATGCGCATGCCCTTGCCGCCGCCGCCGGCACTGGCTTTGAGCAGCACCGGGTAGCCGATCCTGTCGGCCTGGGCGTTCAGGAAATCGGCATCCTGGTTCTCGCCGTGATAACCGGGGACCAGCGGCACGCCGGCTTTTTCCATCAATTCCTTGGCGGCGGATTTGCTGCCCATCGCGCGGATCGCCGAGGCGGGCGGGCCGATGAAGACCAGGCCGGCGTCGGCGCAGGCTTGCGCAAAATCCGCGTTCTCGGACAGGAAACCGTAGCCCGGGTGGATTGCCTGCGCGCCGGTGGCGAGCGCGGCGGCGATGATCTTGTCGGCGCGCAGGTAGCTTTCTTTCGCTGCGGCGGGGCCGATCGGCACCGACTCGTCGCAGACGGCGGCATGTTTCGCGTTTGCGTCCGCTTCCGAATATACCGCGACGCTTTTGACGCCCATGCGGTGTGCGGTCGCGGCCACGCGGCAAGCGATTTCGCCGCGGTTTGCAATCAGGATTTTGGTGAACATGGTTTCCTTCGATGGAGGATTTTTTGTTTACGATGCGCAGATCCGTAAAGAACCAGCAGTGGTGGAGTCGTTCGTTTCGCAAAAAATTTGGAAGTCCCCTCTCCCGTGAGGGAAGAGGGAGCTTGCTGTTTATCGTGCTGCCTTCGGCGCCTGCGCTTAAGCCGGATGAATCCTATTTCAAATCATACCAGCCGCAAATCACATATTCCGCCGATACTGCCCGCCCACCGCGAACAGCGCATCGGTGATCTGACCCAGGGAGCAAACCCGCACCGCATCCATCATTTTCGCGAACACGTTTTCATCCTTGATCACGGCCTGCTGCAAGGCTGCCAGCATGGCCGGCGCGTCCTTGGCGTTGCGTGCCTGAAAGGCGGCCAGGCGCCGCAGCTGCGACTGTTTCTCTTCATCGGTCGAGCGCGCCAACTCGATTTTCTGCACCGCTCCCGCACTCTTTGGATTAAGGAAGGTATTGACGCCGATGATAGGCAGCGTGCCGTCATGCTTCTGCTGTTCGTACAGCATCGACTCTTCCTGGATCTTGCCGCGCTGATAACCGGTTTCCATTGCGCCGAGTACGCCGCCGCGTTCGGCAATGCGTTCGAATTCCTGCAGCACCGCTTCTTCCACCAGGTCGGTCAATTCTTCGAGGATGAAGCTGCCCTGGTTCGGGTTCTCGTTCTTGGCAAGGCCCCATTCGCGGTTGATGATCAACTGGATCGCCAGGGCGCGCCGCACCGATTCGTCGGTCGGCGTGGTGATCGCTTCGTCGTAGGCATTGGTGTGCAGCGAATTGCAATTGTCGTAGATCGCGATCAGCGCCTGCAGCGTGGTGCGGATGTCGTTGAAGTCGATCTCTTGCGCATGCAGCGAGCGGCCCGAAGTCTGGATGTGGTATTTCAGCTTTTGCGCGCGTTCGTTGGCACCGTATTTCTCGCGCATCGCCACCGCCCAGATACGGCGTGCGACGCGGCCCATCACCGTGTATTCGGGGTCCATGCCGTTGCTGAAGAAGAAGGACAGGTTGGGCGCGAAATCGTCGATGTGCATGCCGCGTGCCAGGTAGGCTTCGACGAAGGTGAAGCCGTTCGACAGCGTGAAGGCGAGTTGCGAAATCGGGTTGGCGCCGGCTTCGGCGATGTGATAGCCGGAGATCGAGACAGAGTAAAAATTGCGCACCTGGTTGTGCACGAAATATTCCTGGATATCGCCCATCACCTTTAACGAAAACTCGGTCGAGAAGATGCAGGTGTTCTGGCCCTGGTCTTCTTTCAGGATGTCGGCCTGCACCGTGCCGCGCACGTTTTGCAGAACCCAGGCCTTGATCTTGGCTGCTTCTTCAGTGGTCGGTTCGCGCGCATTGTCGCTGCGGAACTTGTCGAGCTGCTGGTCGATCGCCGTGTTCATGAACATCGCCAGTATCGTCGGCGCCGGGCCGTTGATCGTCATCGACACCGAGGTGGCCGGGTCGCACAGCGCGAAGCCGTCGTACAGCACTTTCATGTCGTCCAGCGTCGCGATCGAGACGCCGGAATTGCCGACCTTGCCATAGATGTCGGGGCGCAGCGCAGGGTCGGCGCCGTACAGCGTGACGGAATCGAAGGCTGTGGACAGACGCTTGGCGTCCATGCCTTCCGACACCAGCTTGAAGCGGCGGTTGGTGCGGAAGGGATCGCCTTCGCCGGCGAACATGCGGGTCGGGTCTTCGTTCTCGCGCTTGAAGGCGAACACGCCGGCGGTGTAGGGAAAGGAGCCCGGTACGTTTTCCAGCATCAGGAAGCGCAGGATTTCGCCGTGGTCTTCGAAGCGGGGCAGGGCGACTTTGCGGATCCTGGTGCCGGACAAGGTAGTAGCGGTGAGTTGGGTGCGGATTTCCTCGAATTTGTCACCCCTGCGGATTTTGACCACGTACTGGTTCCCGGAATAGGTGGCCTGCATATCGGGCCACATGGCGAGGAGTTTTTTTGCGTTGGCGTCGAGTTTGCTGTCGCGTTCAGTTATCAGCTCGTCGATCTGCTCGATTAACTCCCTTTCCCCCGTTCCTCTTCCGCCAGCGGGAGATGGATTTTCGTCCAGCATGCGTTTGGATTCCTGCAATTGCTGCCGCTCCCGCGCCAGTTTTACCTGCTTTGCCGTAAACCTGTGATACTCCCGCACCGTATCCGCAATCTCCGCCAGATACCGGCTGCGTCCCGGCGGTACGATCGCATTCTTCCCGGAGGAGAATTTCGCATCGACCGCGGCCAGCTTGCCCGGTTTGACCGTCAATCCGAATTCCGCCAGCTTCGGCAGCAAGCCTTGATACAGCGCCGTCACCCCATCGTCATTGAAGCGCGAAGCCTGCGTGCCGTACACCGGCATTTGCTCGGGCCGCCGGCTCCACAATTCGCGATTGCGCTGATATTGTTTCGCGACATCGCGCAAGGCATCGGCCGCCCCTTTGCGATCGAACTTGTTGATCGCGACAAAATCGGCAAAGTCCAGTATGTCGATTTTCTCAAGTTGCGAGGCGGCGCCGAATTCCGGCGTCATCACGTACATGCTGAGATCGACGTGCGGCACGATCGCCGCGTCGCCCTGGCCGATGCCGGAGGTCTCGACGATCACCAGGTCGAAGCCGCCTACCTTGCAGGCCGCGATCACATCGGGCAGTGCTTGCGAAATTTCAGAGCCCGCTTCACGTGTGGCCAGAGAACGCATGAACACACGCATTTGTCCGCCCCAGGGATTGATCGCATTCATGCGTATCCGGTCGCCCAGCAGGGCGCCGCCGGATTTGCGGCGTGACGGGTCGATCGAGATCACCGCGATATTCAGCGCGTCATCCTGGTCCAGCCGGATGCGGCGGATCAATTCATCGGTCAATGAAGATTTGCCGGCGCCTCCGGTACCGGTGATGCCGAGCACCGGGATCTTCAGCGTATCCGCTGCCTGGTGCAATTCGGTTTTCAGCGCGGCGCCGATCTTGTCGTTTTCCAGCGCGGTGATCAGTTGCGCCAGCGGCCGATGCCTGCTCGCCATGTCGGCGCCGCGCAGTGCGTCGAGACTGGTGGGCGCATGGCCGGACAGGTCGACGTCGCACTGCTGGATCATCGACAGGATCATGCCGGCCAATCCCATGCGCTGGCCGTCTTCCGGGCTGAAAATCCGCGCTACGCCATAGGCGTGCAAATCCGCGATCTCGTCCGGCACGATCACGCCGCCGCCGCCGCCGAAGACCTTGATGTGGGCGCCGCCGCGTTCGCGCAGCAGGTCGATCATGTATTTGAAATATTCGACATGGCCGCCCTGGTAGCTGGAAATCGCGATGCCTTGCGCATCTTCCTGCAGTGCCGCGGTGACGATCTCGTCGACCGAGCGGTTGTGCCCGAGGTGGATGACTTCCGCGCCGTTGGCCATCAGGATGCGGCGCATGATGTTGATCGAGGCGTCGTGGCCGTCGAACAGCGAGGCGGCGGTGACGAAGCGGACCTTGTTGGCGGGCTTGTACTCGGTTAATTTCTGGGCAACGGATAAGTCGGTCATCGTTTCCTCGGGAGGGTAAAAAATCGCAACAGCGCTCACGTTATATTACGTTAACGTAAACGTCAAGAAGACCGTGTTTTGCGTCTGAGCAAGTCAGCCTTGCTGCCCAGGTCGCAACTTTCCCTTGTCTTGAGTGTCCCTTTATCCTGGCCCTGATAAATCAGGCAACTTTCTACCGTCCGACGAAGACCTCACATTTTGATTCTATCCAGGCTTTCTTTCCGTCAACTTCTGCTGACCGCTTTCCTGCTGATTGTGGCGTTGTTGAGCGCCACCGCCGTGCAAGCCTTGCTGACGCTGGAGCGCCTGGCCATGCACAGCCGGGCCGGCGCACACCAAGCCGTACACCTGACCGAGGAGGCGCAGCGCCTGGCCGAACGCACGGTCGCGATGGAGCGCAGTGCGCGGCAATTCCTGGTGTTGAATGATCCGGCTTTCCGCCAGCGTTTCCATGAAGCCTGGCAAGAGGCGCGGACTTCCTTGAAAGCCTTGTCGGAACATCTGCCCGCCGTGCCGCGCAGCGAATTCGATATCTGGGAGGGGCAGGGCGAGGCGGCCTGGTCGCTGTTGCAGAGCGAGCAGCAATGGCGCAGGCAAAATCCGGAAATCCTGGATCGCGCTTTTGCACGCTTGCCGGCGGTTAACGATCGGTTGGCCGCCGAGAGCAAGCGCGAGGTCGAGCGCCGCAACAACGCCTTGCTGGCGGAACTGGAGCGGCAGCGCGCTATCCTGACTGTGCAGGTGATCGGCGCGATCGCGTTGACCGCGCTGTTTGCCTTCAGCGCCGGCTGGTGGTTGTCGCGGCCGTTGGCGCGGATCGAAGCGGCGATCGGGCGGCTCGGCGAAAACCGGCTCGATCAGACGATAGAAGTGCGGGGTCCGGCCGACTTGCGGCGCCTGGCGCAGCAGCTGGACTGGCTGCGCTTGCGGCTGGCCGAGTTGGAAGCCGACAAGGCGCGCTTCCTGCGCCATGTTTCGCATGAATTGAAAACGCCCCTTTCGGCGCTGCGCGAAGGCGTCGCCTTGCTAGAGGAAGAGGTGGCCGGCGAACTGTCCGACAAGCAGCGTGAAATCGCCGGCATCCTGCGCCAGAACACCATCTCGCTGCAAGGCCAGATCGAAGACCTGTTGCGCTACAACGCTGCGACTTTCGAGGCGCGCCGTCTCAATCGCGTGCCGACGCTGTTGCATGGCTTGCTGAACCAGGTGATCGCCGAACAGCGTCTGCAGTGCCACGCGCGCGCGCTGCAGGTCGAGATCCAGGGCAAGGCGCAATTCGCGCTGGTCGATCCGGACAAGCTGCGCATCGCGCTGGCCAACCTGCTGTCGAACGCGGTGCGTTTCAGCCCCGAGGGCGGCGTCATCCGTTTTGTGCTCGCGCAATTGCCGGACCGTATCACGATTGATTGCATCGATCAGGGGCCGGGTGTGGCGCCGGCCGACGCGCCGCGCATCTTCGAACCGTTTTACCAAGGCATGCGCCAGCCGCCGGGTGCGCGGCGCGGCAGCGGCATCGGCCTATCCATCGTGCACGAATACATCCAGGCCCATAACGGCTCACTGCAACTTTTGCCCGAAAGCGCGGGCGCCCATTTTCGTATCGAGTTACCCCGATGAGAGCTAATCTTCTTCCATACCCATGCATTGTCTTGCTATCCGCTTGTGCGGCACAAGCGCCGCAGCCACCTCAGTTGCCCAAGCAGCCCGAACCGATCCCGGTCGTCACGCTGGTGAAGCTGCAACCGGTACCGAGCGAAGCTGACAGTCTGCTGGCCTACCACCAATCCTTGCGCGAGATGCCTCAGTCCGAACTGATGAAGGAACTCGCCAGCCTGAATACCCAGGCGAAAAGCGCGCAGCAAGCCCTGCAGAAAGCCATGGTGCTGGCGCTCTGCCGCAACAGTGCCGACCTGGCGCGCGCCCAGGTGCAAATCGACGGTGTGTTGAAATCCACGGAACCCGATGCAGTCGCGTTGAAGCCGTTCGCACAATTCCTGCTGGCGAACAACGCCGAGCTGCGCCGCTCCTACGAGCAGGTCGACAAGCTGGGCCAGCAAAGCCGCGAGGCGCAACGCCGCATCGAGCAGCTCAACGAGACCCTGGAAGCGCTGAAAGCCATCGAGCGCACCCTGCCGCCGCGCCCGGTGGGCGCGCCCTCCGCCCAGGCGCCGGTGAAATGATGAACGGCGCGCACATTCTCCTGGTGGACGACGATCCCGACTTGCTGCGCCTGTTGTCGATGCGCCTTCATGCCGCCGGCTATCGCGTCACCGCCGTGGGCAGCGCGGAAGCGGCGATGGCGCGGCTGGCGATCGAATTGCCGGCGCTGGTGATCAGCGACATCCGCCTGCCGGACCGCGACGGCCTGGCCTTGTTCGATGAAATCCGCGCCCAGCATTCGGCGCTGCCGGTGATCCTGCTGACCGCGCACGGCACCATCCCGGACGCGGTGGAAGCGACTGCACGCGGTGCCTATGCCTACTTGACCAAGCCCTTCGACGGCAAGGTGCTGCTGGCCAAGATCGCGCAAGCGCTCAGCCTGAGCGTGGCCGCGCCGGCGTCCGGCAGCAGCGATGAAGCCTGGCGCGCCGGCTTGATCAGCCGCAGCCAGCGCATGGGCGAACTGTTGGCCGAGGCCAAGCTGGTCGCCGCCTCCGACGCCAGCATCCTGATTCGCGGCGAAAGCGGCAGCGGCAAGGAATTGCTGGCCGCCGCCATCCATCGTGCCAGCCCTCGCGCCAAGGGGCCTTTCATCGCCGTCAATTGCGGCGCGATCCCGGAACAGTTGCTGGAGTCCGAATTGTTCGGCCATGTCAAAGGTGCGTTTACCGGTGCCGTTGCCAAGCGGCACGGCCTGTTTCAGGCGGCGCATGGCGGCACCTTGTTCCTTGATGAAATCGGCGACATGCCGCTGATGTTGCAGGTGAAACTATTGCGCGTGTTGCAGGAGCGCGCGGTGCGCCAGGTCGGAGCCGACCAGGCCGTGCCGATCGATGTGCGGGTCGTGTCGGCCACGCATCGGGACCTCGATGCCGCGCTGGCCGAAGGGCAATTTCGCGAAGACCTGTATTACCGCATCAATGTCGTGACGCTGAACCTGCCGCCGCTGTCGGAACGGCGCGAAGACATCGCCTTGCTGGCCAATCATTTCCTGCAGGTGCTTGCCGCCAAATATCAAAAGCCGCTCAACGGCTTTGCACCCGACGCGCTGCAAGCGCTGATGACTGCCTCCTGGCCAGGCAACGTGCGTCAGCTCAACAATGTCGTCGAGCAAGTGTGCGCGCTGGCCACCTCGCCGCTGGTGCCGCTGTCGCTGGTGCAGCGCGCCTTGCGCGTGCCTTCGCTGGAAGTGTTGAGCTACGCCGATGCCAAGCAGCGCTTCGAACGGAACTATCTGATCCAGC
Organism: uncultured Burkholderiales bacterium; assembly: GCA_966211965.1. Taxonomy (GTDB): domain Bacteria; phylum Pseudomonadota; class Gammaproteobacteria; order Burkholderiales; family Burkholderiaceae_D; genus CBIHON01. Next base: position 20,196 of record CBIHON010000029.1, read on the forward strand.
TTTTGAAACTGACCGACGGCAATGTTGCCGATGCCGCGCGCTTAGCCGACCGCAACCGCACCGAGTTTTACCGCTTGCTGCAAAAGCACGAATTGACGCCCAGCCTGTTCCGTGCGGATGAGGCTCCTGTCGCCGAGACACGACAAAAATAAAAGGCTTCTAAAAATTACCGCAAGCAATCATTTTCGGCTTGATGGGCCGGGCTGCATACTTGCCGGCCTGTTGATCTCCAGATTTTCCTGCTTGATCCAGGGCGAGGGCGACTCGTGCGGAAGCAGAGGCGGTGCGGGTTACGCCCGTCCTACGCGAAAAATGAAAGCTGACTGAGCACTGCTTCGCGGCCTGATATTGGGGACTTTGGGCTTTTATTAAAAGACCCGTGCTCCGTGTGGAGGCCGCCGCAAGCCGGCAGGGCCGTCGCCTGGAGGCGACAGAAAAGCGGCCGAATCGGCCCTTTTCATCCTCCCAAATCCGGCCGGATTCTCGTAAGCCTTTGAATGCATGGATTTTTTGGCAAGGTGGCACAGCGCTTGCGTTAGTGAGCCTCGTAACGTCATTGCGGCGTTGCTTCATTTCTTTTTTTAAAGAGGTCTACATGCAAAATCCTAAAGTGCTATCCCGTGTTCTGGCAGCGGCGTTGCTGTCCATGGCTTCGATCGCCACGGTGCATGCCGCCGATGCTACCAGCACCACGGCGCCGGCCGCAGCCAGCAGCAGCCAAGCTGACGACGCGACCATTACCGCCAAGGTCAAAGCAGCGCTGAGCGAAGACAAGCAATTGTCGGCCGCGCGCATCAATGTTTCGAGCGAGCAGGGCGTCGTCAGGATTTCCGGCGCAGTGCCGAGCGCTGAAGTCGGTCAGCGCGCCTTGGAACTGGCCGCCGGCATCAAGGGCGTACGCGATGTGAAAAGCGAACTGACCGTCAAGGCTGCAAGCTGAGTCACCAGGTCTTTGCATGCCGCCGCAACCCGGCATGAGGAGACCTTTGACAGCATCTTGGGCACGACGACTGATCGGCACTGCCCTATCCCACAGGAGTCGATCATTTCATGCGTGCAAGCGGCACGTTATCCAAGGCTGACCTGTTCATGCCATTCGTGCCGCTACAGCCTCCCTTTTCCCTCGCGCAAAACGCGCCAGTAGAATTTCCTGTTGCACACGCGTTTCGGCGACGGCAGCTTCTTTCACATGCCCGAAGCCGCGGATTTTTTCCGGCAGGCTGGCGATCTCGACAGCCGTGGCCAGATTGGCCGCATCCAGACCTGTCAGCAGCGACAAGATCGTCGCGCGATAGTCGGCAATCAATTGCCGTTCCATCTTGCGTTCGGCGCTGTAGCCGAAGATATCCAGCCGCGAGCCCCGCACCTTTTTGCACTTCGCCAGCAGCTTGAAGGCGTGCCGGACCCATGGTCCGTATGACGCCTTGACCGGACGTCCATTGCCGTCCTTCTTCGAAAATAGCGGCGGCGCCAGATTGAATTTCAACGTGAAATCGCCCTCGAACTGTTCCTTCAAGCGCTCCATGAAACGCTCGTCTGCGTACAGCCGCGCGACCTCGTATTCATCCTTGTAAGCCATCAGCTTGAACAGGTATCTCGCCACCGCGGCCGCCAATTTATTGCCCAGTCCAAGCGCGGATTCGGCATTGCGCACCTGCTCGACCACGGCTGCGTACGAAGCGGCATAGGCGCCATCCTGATAATCGGTCAAGGCCGCGATGCGGCGCTTGATCAGCGTATCCAGGCTCTGCGGCATTTGCACCACGACCGGCTTGGCCGGCAGCGCGATTTTTTCCACCCGCGGCAAGTCGACTGCGGCACGCCGTCCCCACAGGAAGCTTTTCTTGTTGGCGTCGACGGCCACGCCGTTCAATTCGATGGCACGCAGCAGGGCGCTTTCCGAGACCGGGATGCAGCCTTTTTGCCAGGCGAAGCCGAGCATGAATAGATTGGTCGCAATCGAATCGCCCATCAAGGCGGTGGCCAGCCGGGTTGCGTCGATGAAGTCGGCGCCGGAGTTGGCCGATGCATCGACCGACTGGCTGATCAGCCTCTTTACCTCGCCAAGCGGGAAACGCCAATCCGGATTCTGCGCGAAATGCCCGGTCGCCTGCTGATGAGTATTCACCACGGCGCGGGTGCGGCCGGGGCGCATTTTGGAAATCGCATCCTGGGCGCCGGCGGTCAGCATGTCGCAACCCAGCACCAGGTCCGCTTCGCCGGTGGCGATGCGCTGCGCGCGTATCGCCACCGGCGTTTGCGCGATGCGGATATGCGAAGTGACCGAACCATTTTTCTGCGACATGCCGGTCATGTCCAGCACCGACACGCCTTTGCCTTCGAGATGCGCGGCCATGCCGATCAAGGCGCCGATCGTGATCACGCCGGTGCCGCCGATGCCGTTCAACAGGATGTTGAAGGGTTGCTCGCAGGCCGGGAGCGCCGGTTCCGGCAGCGTGCCGAAGCCGTCCTGTTTTTGCGAGCCGGTTTTCGGCTTTTTCAGCCTGCCGCCTTCCACCGTGACAAAGCTCGGGCAAAATCCCTTGGCGCAGGAATAGTCCTTGTTGCACGAAGACTGATCGATCGCACGCTTGCGGCCGAACTCGGTTTCCAGCGGCATGATCGAGGTACAGTTCGATTGCACGCCGCAGTCGCCGCAACCTTCGCACACCGCTTCATTGATGAACAGCCGTTGCGCCGGTTCGGCGAGTTCTCCCTTTTTGCGCCGCCGGCGCTTTTCGGCGGCGCAAGTCTGGTCGTAAATCAGCACCGAGGCGCCGCTGAATTCGCGTAATTCGCGTTGCACCGCATCCATGTCCTTGCGGTCATGCAGGGTGACGATGCCGGGCAGCGCCGAGCGATCGCGGTAGCGGCCCAGGTCCTCGGTTACCAGCGCGATGCGCTTGACGCCTTCCGCCGCCATTTGCTGTGCCATTTTATGCACCGAGATGGGGCCGTCGACCGGCTGGCCGCCGGTCATCGCGACCGCATCGTTGTACAGGATCTTGTAGGTGATGTTCACCTTGGCGGCGACCGCCGCGCGGATCGCCAGATAGCCGGAATGGAAATAGGTGCCGTCACCCAGGTTGGCGAACACGTGCGGCAGCTTGGAAAATGCCGCCTGTCCGATCCAGGGCGCGCCTTCGCCGCCCATGTGGGTGGTGGTCTTGTTGTGTTCCGGATAAATCGCGGTCGCCATCACGTGGCAGCCGATGCCGGCCAGCGCCAAGCTGCCTTCGGGTACCTTGGTCGAGGTATTGTGCGGACAGCCGGAACAGTAAAAGGCCGGGCGCGGCGGCGTGTTGACTTCCTGTTTCAGTACAACGTCCTTGGCTTCGAGAAAGGCCAGGCGGGCCTTGATCAAGTCGCTCGTGTGGAAGCGCGCGATGCGGCTGGAAATCACGCGCGCAATTTGCGACACTGAAAAATCGGCCTTCGAAGTCAGCAGCCATTCGCCGCGCGGCGCGACCCACTCGCCCTTTTCATCGAACTTGCCGATCACCCGCGGCCGCACGTCGTCGCGCCAGTTATAGAGCTGTTCCTTCAATTGGTATTCGACGATCTGGCGCTTTTCCTCGACCACCAGGATTTCGTCCAGGCCCTGGGCGAATTCGCGCACGCCATCCGGTTCCAGCGGCCAGGGCATCGCCACCTTGAACAAGCGGAGACCGATCTCGCCCGCCATTTTTTCATCGATGCCGAGTTCCTCCATCGCCTCCAGCACATCCAGATAAGACTTGCCGGAAGCGATGATGCCGAGCTTGGCGTGCGGGCTGTCGATCGTGGTGCGGTTCAAGCGATTGGCGCGCGCATAGGCCAGCGCCGCATAGATCTTGTAATCCTGCATCAGCGCTTCCTGCTTTTTCGCCTCGATGCCGAGCGTCTCGGTGGTCAGCCGCGCGTTGAGGCCGCCGGCCGGCATCACGAAGTCGGACGGCAACTTGATCTTCAGGCGGAACGGATCGGCATCCACCGACGCGCTCGATTCGACCGTATCGGCCAGCGCCTTGAAGCCCACCGCGCAGCCGGAAAAGCGCGACATCGCCCATGCGTGCAAACCGAGGTCGAGATATTCCTGCACATTGCAGGGATACAGCATGGGGATCATGCAGGCGGAAAAAATATGGTCGGATTGATGCGGCAGCGTCGACGAATAGGCGCCGTGATCGTCGCCCGCCACCAGCAGCACGCCGCCGTGTTTGGCGGTGCCGGCATGATTCATATGCTTGAACACGTCGCCGCAACGGTCCACGCCCGGCCCCTTGCCGTACCACATGGCGAACACGCCGTCGTATTTGGCCGGGCCGATCAGATCGACCTGCTGCGTACCCCAGACCGCAGTGGCGGCCAGGTCTTCATTCACGCCGGGCGTAAATTTGACGTGATACCGGTCGAGCAGATCCTGGGTTTTCCACAGCGTCTCATCCAGTCCACCCAGCGGCGAGCCGCGATAGCCGGAAATGAAACCGGCGGTATTCAAGCCCGCCGCCAAGTCGCGCTGGCGCTGCAGCAAGGGCAGGCGTACCAGCGCCTGGATGCCGGATAGATAGATCAGGCCTTTTGTCGAGGTGTATTTGTCGTCGAGCTTGACGGGAGCGAGAGATGGTGCGCGAGATGTCGCGCCGCCCAAGGCGGCGTCAGACAACCCAGCAGGGGTGGCTGCTGAATGGACTTGCATCGGTATTCTCCAAAATCATATTTCAGATAGCACCTGACATAAAATCGCACCGGGTAAGGTGGGCATGTATCAGGCAGCGAGGCCGGGGTGGCGGCCGTTGCCGCGATTCGAAGCTCGAATCGCGGCAGGGAGAAGTGTACGAGGGAGCGTCCGTTGGCGGAAATAGGGAATGCGGATAGGGATATAAGAAAAAGTGATGGGGATGGACGGCCGTTGGAGAATGGGCCGCCCATGCATATGGGAAAAAATAGTTGTTAAGAGTCAAATAAAATTGCGTAAAATAGCGGCAGCGAGCATGAATAAAAATAAAAGCTCGCCATGTCGAATTTTCTCGGAAGCTATCAACAAGACTATTTCACGGCCCAATCTCGGGGCTGCTCGTCGCGTTTCGTTGCCGGCTTCTTTGCTATGGATGGTAAGATGGCTTGGTGGTTTTGGGGAAGGAAGAAGAAGGCGGGGCCGCGCTACGAGGTCAAGCCTCTGCTCGCCCAGCACAAAGCGAAGTTCTTTGTGCGACTGTGCAAGGCGGTGCCGACCTTCTATATTTTCCCCCAGGTCCTGTTGTCCTCGCTCCTGACGCCCACTGCCGAGGATCACAAAGGGCGAAAAGCGGACAACGAAAAAATCGCCGGCCTGGCGGTCGATTATGCGATCTACAATGCCGACCTGACGCTGGTGTGCATCGTTTTTCTCAACGACGGCAGCAGCGATCCCGACAGCGATGCAATCATGGACCATTGCTTGAAAAACGCAGGGGTCAAGACCATACGCTGGGACGTGGAGACCAGTCCGACAGTCGAACAGATCCGCAGAACCATGTTGCCCTCGATCAATAAGGCGATGGCTTCACCGGACGCGGCAAACAAGGCTGCGTTCGAGTCCGAACTCACGATCCAGGCAGCCACCCTCCAAGCAACAACCTTCCAGGCAACCACCCGATTCGGCGGAATGGAGCAGGACAGCCCCCCGGATACCCTGTTGATGATCCGCCAAGCCGATCCAACACCCAGCAACATCAAGGGGCTGAGCCCGGCCATGCTCGATCAACTGACGCCCCACAAGGTATTGCAGAAAAACTATCCCCACATCTGGCAGCGTATCTGTGCCTTTGCAGGCGAGCCCAAGCATTTGAAAAAATACCTGCTGTCCTTGTCGATGCAGGACCGCAACGAAAAGCGCGCCGGTTTTCCGCTGGAAGCGCTGAAAGAGATTGCCGATATTCAAAGCCAGAATGACCGGTTCCTGATGGAAGGCATGCGGACCTGGCAACCGGGTTTTATCAATCCCTGACAGGTGGTTTTTTCGGCTTAAAACCTATAGCGCCACCTCGGCGTGGCAACTATGGAAACCAGATGGACCAGTAGCGAAGACCTTGAGAATCAGCGCTATCGGTATCGGGACCGGTATTGCTGGATCGATCCGCAAACGCGCATGCTCCATTTGCAGGAAATGTTGAATACGCCGCATGAGGGCTATGAGGAAGTGTTTCACCACGTTCACCGGATCGAGGATTTCCTCGCAGCGGAACAACTTCAGGAGCAATTTCGCACATGGTTCGGAAGCCGCAGCCTCGGCACCCTCCTGGCGGCCTGCCAAGCGCTTCTTGCTTGAACGCCGTGTCAATTAACGCAGCAAACTTTGCACGCCCAGCCAGCGCCCGCTGCCGCATAACTCTCGCGTTACATCCAGCACCAGCCTCTCCACCGCCGCCGCCGCATTGGTCAGCGGAATATTGCGCGACGAGCACAAGACCACCGTACGCGAAATTTTCGCGCCGCTGATCGGATGCGCAATCATCTTGCCGTGCTCGATCTCCGACAGCACGGGCGCCACCGGCAGAATGGTGGCGCCGATATCGGCCAGGATGGCCGACTTCAAAATCGCGATCGAGTTGATGTCGATGACGTTGTCGATCGACAGGCCGGCGCTGCGCACGATGTTTTCGATGCGCGGCCGCACGCCATGCTGCAGTCCCGGCAGGATCAAGGGCGCCTTGAGCGCTTTTGCCAGCGGGATCGCATGGCCGCGTGCGGCATGGCGCGAATCGCTGCGGGTGATGAACATCATCTCCTCCTCGACCAGCGGAGTGGCGGCAAAGGCGCCCAGTTGGCCGTCGTCGAACAGCACCGCCAGATTGATGCGGCCTGACTTCAATTGCTCGATCAGGTTGCCCGATAATTCCTCGGTCAACTGCAGCGAAATCTCGGGATAGGTGGCGCGTATCGCCGTCAATAGGGGCAAGGCCAGCGCACCCGATGCGCTTTGCGGGATGCCCAGGGCGACGGTGCCGCTCGGCTTGCCGGTGGATTGCGCGACGGCCGACTTGGCGTCGCCGACCTGCTTCAGGATCGCCTGCGCATGTTCGTAAAAGAGTTTGCCGGCATCGGTGGACAGCATGCCCTGGGCCGAGCGGTGCAGCAGTTGCGCGCCGAGTTCCTCTTCCAGTTGCCGCAGTTGCTGGGTCAAAGCCGGTTGCACGATGTGCAGTACGCGCGCCGCGCGCGACAGCGAACCGTGATCGACGATGGCGACGAAATAACGCAGTTGGCGCAGTTCCATGCACGCCTACCGGGCCGGCTTGATGGCTTTGCGCTCGATGAACGAGGACAGGATCAGCGAAGTCGAGGTGACGCCGCAGCGGGTCAGTTCTACGATAACTTTTTCCAGCTCGGCCACCGTGGATGCCACCACCTTCACGATGCTGCAGTCGTCGCCGGTGATCGAGTGGCATTCGACGATTTCCGGGACTTGCGCGGCCACCACCTCGACCGGCGTTTCATGGCTGCGCTTGGATACACGAATGAAGGCCGTGATGCCGTAACCCAGCGCAGCCGGGTTGATGCGCGCGTGGTAGCCCGCGATCACACCGGCGGTTTCCATGCGCTTGACCCGTTCCGCCACCGCCGGCTGGCTCATGTGGATGCGCCGTCCGATTTCGGCCAGCGTGGTGCGGGCATCGGCTTGCAAAATGTCGAGAATCTTGGCGTCCATCGCGTCCAATTCGAGTTTCATCGTCAATCGCCTCAATTTCGATTAAAGAAAAAGTTCCGGGGATGTTTTACCTTGGCTTATCCATTTTAATCGGAGTTTTATGCCCATACACTATTTCAAGCTGCACGGGGCTTCGAATCCGATGCTGCGCCGGTGGTGCGATGGTGCCGCGGGCCGGAGAGGGCTGTTGCTGGGCTGAGGGCGGCGCAGCGGTACCTGTCCTTCCGACTGATCGCCGTGTTCGTCGCAAGTGCGCCGCTGATGTCTGCACTGTTGTTGGCTACCGCCGGCAAGGTCAAGCCTTTACTAAAAATGATTGAAACCGTTACCTGAGGAGCATGCCATGAGTTGGGATACCTATCTGATATTTGTCGTCACCACTGCGGTGGTCTGTCTGACGCCGGGGCCGGCTGCGTTGCTGATTGTGGCGCAAGGCATCTCGAACGGCATGCGCCGCTCGTATTGGGCGATCGCCGGCATCGCGCTGGCCAATGCGGTGTATTTTGCCTTGTCGGCGACCGGTGTCGCGGCGCTCTTGGTAGCCAGCAGCACGCTGTTTTCCATCATCAAATGGATCGGCGTGGTTTACCTGTTTTATCTGGGGTGGTCCGCCATGCGCAGCAAGTCGAGCGCACTGACGGTGACAGGCGACGCCGGCCAGGCGGTCAGCGGCATGCGCGCGTTCTGGCAAGCGGTAGTGGTCGAATTGTCGAATCCGAAGGCGCTGCTGTATTTCGTCGCCTTATTGCCGCAATTCGTCGATCCAAGCCGGCCGGTCGGAATGCAGATGCTGGCGTTCGGCGCGACCTGTATCGTGCTTGATGCCGCGGCTTATAGTTTGTATGCCTGGCTCGGCAGCAAGACGCAGCGTTTCACCGCAAATGCGAAATTCGTCACGGCCAGCAATCGGACCTCGGGTGGTTTATTGATGGTGGCGGGGGCAATGATGGCGACGGTCAAGCGCGCTATCCATTGAGGCTTTGAACAGGTTCTGAAGGCTCAGGCCGGCCCCAGGTCGTCGAAGAAAAACTCGACCGACTCTTGCTTCGCCTCGACATGCAGCAGGCCGCTGTTGACCAGTTCGTCGTAGTGGCAGACGCGGTTGCGGCCGTTGGCCTTGGCATAGTACAGCGCCTGGTCGGCATGGCCGAGGATCACTACCGGCGTCTCTTGCGAGATGCTGGCGAAGCCGAGGCTGATGGTAACCTGGCCGACTTGCGGGAAGTCGTATTTTTCGACGTTCTGGCGGAAGCGTTCGAAAATCCTGTGGGTTTCTTCCAGCGTGGTGGAGCGCAGCAGGATCACGAATTCTTCGCCGCCAAAGCGGAACACCCGGTCCTGCGCGCGGAAGGATGAGCGCAGCAGATTGGCGACCAGAATCAGCACTTCGTCGCCGTATAGATGGCCGAACTGGTCATTGACGCGCTTGAAGTGATCGATGTCGACCACGGCCAGCCATTGATCGTGGGTGCTGGCTTGATGGCGCCGCTCCTGCGCCCCGTCGGGAGCCGCTCCCTCCGGCGCGGCGGTCGCCACCATCTTGGAAAACTTTTCATCGAAGGTTTTGCGATTGAGCAGGCCGGTCAGGGAATCGCGTTCGCTGTAATCGAGCAGACTCTGGTAATTGCTGTAGACGCTGAGGATGCCTTCGATCACGCGCAATGCGTGGCTGGTGTAGGGCTTGTCGTTGCTGACTTCGAGGCAGGTCGCGACCTTGTCGTTGATCCAGACGGGCAGCCACAGCAGATGTCTGCCGTCGGCGGTTTTTTCCTCGGCGCTGGGCTTATGCTGTTCGATGCAGTCGACCAGCACCGGATATGTCGCCAAAAGTTCGCCGCCTTGTTGTTCGCCACCCTGATCTTCATCGGTGGAGGTGACGACGCCGTCCTTGATCCATACCAGCGGGCGCATGTATAAATCGTCACGATAACGATAGATTTCCAGTGCGCGCACCTGGTTGGCGCCGACCAGGTCATGCAGTGCCGTAATCACCGAGGTATCCAGCAATAGATGATCACGGTGTGCGGTGATCTCCACCATGTGTTTGAGGAGGGGAACCATCATCAGCGCTTGAAGATTTTCGAGCGGGATGCCGCCCTGCCCGGAGAGGCAGCATATGCTGTTTTCGCCCCATCAGGCAACGCCCGCAGTGACATCATCCCGACCAGACCCGACCAGAAAGGACAATAGAGTTTATACATGAAGACGGTGTGTATAAAAATTTCTGATGGTTGCCGGTGGGTGGCGAAATCAATTTGACATCATGTGCATGGAAGCACAAACACGCCAATGATTTCTGTCCTCGTTTTTATATAGCAATATGGCCGTTTATATTCTAGCTGAATCTTGCGCGCTCCTAAATATTATTAAGGAGGATTGCGTTGTAATTCCAGCATTCCGAGGCCTTGGCCGGTGAAGATACGACAGTTCGGGTATTAAATGTTGCGTGTAGTCAAATTCATTGGGGAAACCGTAATGATTTTCATGGGTACAGGGCGAGGGGGCGTGGAGGGATAGAGGAGGCCTGCTGCACTGCAGCAGGCGGAATGCCTGCCGGAGAAGGAGCATGCATGCCGATATTTTTCAATCGTCTCGGTGATCGCCGTGGAATACGCGGCTATCGGCTGGCGCCTGTCCGCGCTCGAACATGCCATAGTCCCGGATCACGGCAGCGACCCGCAGCCGGTAGTCCTGGAACACTTCGCCACGGCCGCGGCTTTGGGCCGCTCGATGCATTTCCAGCGCACGCCAATTCGTAATCGACTGCTCGTCGCGCCAAAACGATAACGACAGGATTTTTCCCGGCTCGGACAGGCTCTGGAAACGTTCGATCGAAATGAATCCGTCGACCCTTTCCAGATCCGGACGCAGGCCGGCGGCGATGTCGAGATAGGCTTGTGTTTGACCATCCTTGGGGCAGACTTCGAATATCACTGCAATCATGAGAAAGTATTCCTTTCAAATAAAGGGATGCGCGCATTGACGGAAGGACAATAGCTCAGGTCGCCGCGTAACTGACCGAGATCGAGACCGGCCGCCAGCAATTGCGCCACGCCGGCCTGCGCGATGGCGGCGGCCAGTGCCGTGCCGGGACAGGCATGGGTAGCCAAGCCGAAGGTGAAGCATTGCCGCTGTGGACGATGCAGCATGAAGCGCTCTGGCTGGGGATTGGCGGCAGGGTCGTGGTTAGCGGCAGCCAGCAGGACCAGGATCGCGTCTCCCGCCTGCATGGGCTGACCGGCGACCAAGCCGTCTTCTGCCACGAAGCGGCGTGTGTTCTGGATAGGCGGATCGGCACGCAGGACTTCCTCTATCACCGCGCCCAACAGCGCCGGGGCGTCGCAAACCTGCGCACCGAGGTCCGGATGGGCGGCCAACGCGCGCAGCGTATTGCCGATCAAACCAGCCGTCGCTTCATATGCCTGCGATAAAAAGCCGATGCCGTTGGCTGCAATCGCTGTGCCGTCCGAGCGTCCGAATCGCTGTGCCTGGCGCGCCAGTGTTGACAGCAAGCCTTCCGGCTGTTGTGCCGCCAAGCAACCGGTCATGTTGAGCAAATGGCCGGCCGCCAGCTTGCCGTTGGCAATTTGTTCCGCGTTCGCAGCCGGCGCGATGGCGCGCACGAAGTCGTTCACCCAGCGCACGGTCTGCCGCAGCTTGTCGTGCGCTACGCCGAGCAGATCCGCCACCACGTATACAGGCAGATGGAAGGCAAACTCGGCAATGCGGCCGGCTCGCCGGTGCGGCGCCAACTCCTCGCACAGCACACGCGCCCATCTTGCGCTTCGTTCCCTGGCATGTGCCGGCGCCACTGTGCCCAGTGTCGCCGATACCGCCTGTTTGAAGGGGCAATGATTCAGCCCATCATTCATGCGTACCAGATGCCGGAAAATATCGCCGGCGGGCGAGCCGAGCAACGAGGCTGGAACAGGTTCTGCCGGCGGACGCACGCGGCATAGTGGACTGCTCAATACGTCGTTGACCGCCTGTGCGCTTGCGGCCACCCATAAACCCAATTCGGCATCCCGATAGATGGGGCGGCTGGTTAGCAGCGCGGCATAGTAGGGGTAGGGATCCAGATGGACTACGGCGGCGATCGGATTGGATGGCGGGAGCATTGCTTCTCTTTAATGAATGTTATGAGTAAGATCAGGTATCAGATGTCCACCCATTCTGTCCGGTCGTGCCTGTCTTGTCATGCCAAAACAGTTTGGTTACCATCGAACTATGGACCATGATCCCGACCTCAGCCGTCTGGCCCGCACCATCGGCGATCCGACCCGCATCCGGATGTTGACGCTGCTGATGGAGGGACGCGCCTTGACCGCGAAGGAACTTGCGCTCGGCGCAGGGGTGGAACCCGCGACCGCCACCGCGCATTTGCAGCGTTTGCTGGAGGACGGCCTGCTCGAATCGTCCGCGCAGGGCCGGCACAAATATTTTCGGCTGGCCTCGCCCCAGGTGGCGCAATTGATCGAGTCGCTGATGGTGATGGCGCCGCGGCCGAAGCGCGCCTCGAAGCCAGAAAACACGCCGATCCGCCTTGCGCGTTTTTGCTATGACCATTTGGCCGGACAACTCGGCACGCGCTTGACCGAAGCCTTGCTGGCGCATGGTTTGCTGGTATCGCAAGGCAGGGATTTCGCGTTGACGCCCGAGGGCGAAAACTGGCTGCAGACCCTCGGGATCGACCTTGTCGTGCTGCGCGGCAGCCGCCGCAAGTTTGCCCATCAATGCCTCGACTGGAGCGAACGCAAAGATCACCTCGGCGGTGCGCTGGGTGCGGCGATCGCGCAGCGCATGATCGATCTGGGATGGATCACCAGGACCAAGCATACGCGCGTGGTAGGCATCACGGATGCGGGACACGAAGCCTTGACTGCGCGTTTCGGATTGCGCTTCAAGCCCGCGGCGCAAACGCATTCAGAACCGTAGCTGGCTGCGCAGCTTCTTCAAGCAATGTCCGTATTTGTCCGCATTCTGTCTTCGGTTTGCATTTCATCCTCTATGATTCAGGAATATGATGGTTTTCAAGGACGCAGTTATTGTCCTCTTCTTCACCATCAATTTGCCATCGGAGAGGTGCATCATGTTGAATATAGGAATACTGGTTTTCGACGATGTCGAAGCGCTGGACCTGGCTGGTCCATATGAAGTTTTTACCACCGCTGCACGCGTGCATGGCAGGAGCATGCCCGGCGAAGAGTTGTTCCGCTGTGTACTGATCGCCGCCGACATGCAGCCGGTGCGGGCGCGTGCCGGCCTGCGGGTATTGCCGGACCGCATCTTGCTGCCGGCCGCCGATATCGATGTGCTGATCGTGCCCGGCGGCGACATATCGCAGGCGGTGAACGACATGGCGGTGATCGATTGGGTGCGGCAGCAGGCGCAGCACGCCAGCATCGTCGCATCGGTATGCACCGGTGCCTTCCTGCTGGCCAAGGCTGGATTGCTGGATGGCTTGACGGTGACCACCCATTGGGAAGATCAGGCCGATTTGCAAGCGCAATTCTCCGGCATCAAGGTAGAGGGCGATCTGTCATGGATCGATTGCGGCAAGTTCGTGACCTCCGGCGGCATATCGGCCGGCGTCGACATGTCGTTGCATTTGGTGGAACGCCTGGCCGGGCGCAAGCTTGCTCTTGCGACGGCGCGGCAGATGGAATACAGGTGGAATGAAAATGGTACATACGCTCCCCGGCACGCGCACGACGCCAGTCTACTTTCTCCTGCGTGACCATGTGCTGGCGCTGGATCTTGCCGGTCCGGCCGATGTGTTCCGCCATGCCAATCGTTTTGCGGATAGCATGGGGCAGCCGCCATTCTTCGCTCTGCATCATGTCAGTGCCTACGAGCGGATCAGCACTTCGATCGGTCTCGATCTGAGCGGTTTTTCCCCATTGCCGAGGCGTCTGCCGCCGGATGCGATCCTGGTGCTGGCAGGATGCAGCGGCAGCGACGACGATTTCAGCAGTGTCGAAGAACAGGCGCTGGTCGCATGGCTGCGGCAGCAGGTGCAGCCCTCGCACCGCCTGCTCTGCATCTGCACCGGCGCGCTGGTGGCCGGCTACGCCGGCTTGCTCGACGGTCGGCAATGCACCACGCATCACGCGCACTGCGACAGCTTGCGCAGCATCGCGCCGCGCGCCCACGTATGGGAAAACCGCATCTTCGTCGAGGACGGTCCGGTCTACACCAGCGCCGGCGTCACTACCGGCATCGACCTGGCCCTGCATCTGGTAATGCAACTGGCGGGTTATCAATGCAGTGCCGCGGTGGCCCGCTCGCTGGTGGTCTACATGCGGCGCACCGGCAGCGATGTCCAGCTCTCGCCTTGGCAGGCAGGCCGAAACCATGTCCATCCGGCCGTCCACAAGGTGCAGGATGCGATTGTCGGCAATCCGGCCCACGGCTGGAATATTCCGCAACTGGCGCAAGTGGCTTGCACCAGCGGGCGCCATTTGACTCGCCTGTTCCGCGAGCATACGGGCGTCGGCGTGGTCGACTACCTGCAGCGTATCCGCGTCGCGCTGGCGCGCGAATTGCTGACTCAGTCGCGGCTCGGCATGGAGCAGATCGCCGAACGGGCAGGCTTTCATTCGACCCGGCAGTTACGTCGCGTCTGGAGCAAGTTCGAGGCGACGCCGCCCAGCCATCATCGGCTTGCAGACTAGTGCTGCCGACATGACAAGAATGAGGCCGCGCTCACCGGTTTCAGTTTTGCGAAAAAAATAACAAATTTCCCGTTTTCAAAACTATGCTGCAGCAGCAACGGATTTAAAGGAAAATAAACGGGATGCGAACTGCAAAGCCGCGGTTCGCCGATGCCAAATCCATCCAAGAAAAGCTGAAAATGAGAGCGTCGAACCAGGCTGAAGTGGCCCTTCGGCTGGAACAACTTACCGAACTCAGCGTCGCGCTCAGCAACAACCGCGACTTGCCGTCGCTGCTCGAGCGCATCCTGCGTACCGCCAAGAGCATGACCCATTCCGACGGCGGCACCTTGTACCTCATCAGCGAAGACAAGCGCAGCATGCGCTTTTATATTTCGATCAATGACACGCTGAACATGTACCAGGGCGGCGCCAGCGGACACGCCGTCGATATTCCCAATATTCCGCTGTTCGACGCATCCGGCAACCGCAATCTCGGCGCGGTGGTGGCCTATGCGGCCAATGCCGGCGTGTCGGTGAATATCCAGGACGTATACCAGGTAGACCTGTTCAATTTTTCGGCGGTGCGCGAGTTCGACCGGCAGCACGGCTATCACTCGAAATCCTTCCTGACGGTGCCGATGAAGGACCATGAAGGCGAGCTGATCGCGGTGCTGCAATTGATCAATGCCGGCGATCCGGACACCGGCGAGACCTGCGGATTTTCCGAAACCGACCAGCATTTCATCGAAGCGCTGGCCTCGCAGGCAGCGATTGCGCTGACCAACCAGGAATTGATCGCGCGGCTTGAAATTCTGTTCGAGGCGTTCGTCAACCTGATCAATATCGGCATCGATGAGAAATCGCCGAATACCGGCCGCCACTGCCAGCACGTGCCGGAATTGACGATGATGCTGGCCGAAGCGGTACACGCGACCGAGACCGGGCCGCTGGCAGATTTCCGGATGAGCGAGCGCGATCGCAAGGAATTGTGGATGGCCGGTCTGCTGCACGATTGCGGCAAGATTACGACGCCGGTGCACGTGGTCGAAAAATCGACCAAACTGGAAACCATCTTCGACCGTATTCATTCCATCGATACCCGCTTCGAAGTGCTCAAGCGCGACGCCGAGATCCGCGCGCTGAAGGAAAAATGCGCGGCGGGACAGGGCGATGCGCAACGCCTGGCGCAGATCGATTTGCGTCTACAGCAGGAGCTGGCGCAATTGGACGACGACCGGCATTTTTTACGGTGCGCCAATATCGGCGGCGAGAGCATGCGGCCCGAAGATCAGCAGCGCGTGATAGCGATCGCAGCCTACCGATGGCGCGGCCCGGACGGAGCCGAGCGCGATTTCCTTGACGAGGATGAAATCACCAACCTGACGATACGCGCCGGCACTCTGAATGCGGCCGAGCGGCAAATCATCAATAACCACATTTCGGTCACCATCCGCATGCTGGAGTCGCTGCCCTGGCCCAGGCATTTGCAAAACGTGCCGGAGTATGCCGGCGGCCACCACGAGCGCATGGACGGCAATGGTTACCCGCGCGGCTTGCGCGGCGAGCAGATGTCGGTGCAGGCGCGGCTGATGGCGATCGCAGACATCTTCGAAGCGTTGACGGCGCGCGACCGGCCATACAAGACCGGCAAAAGCCTGAGCGAATCGCTGCAGATCCTGGGCGGTTTCAGTACCCGTGGACATATCGATCCCGATCTGTTCGACGTGTTCGTGCGGCGCAAGGTCTACCTTGAATACGCCCGGCGCTTCATGGACCCGGCGCAGATCGATACCGTCGATGAAACCAGCATTCCCGGATACACCCCATAGAGCTTGCTTCTTCCTTGAGCTGCCCGTAGCTTCCAGGCATCCATCCCATTGCTCTAGGCCGGGGCATGGGCGGTTTGCCAATCGGCTTGAAAATGCGTGTTGGAAAATGCCGGCCTGATTCTTGAGTCTTGCAATGCGGAAGCGCATTTTTCCCGAAGTCGGGATTGCGACAAGTTCTTCCCATACGAGATGGCATGGCACCGATCTTGCGTTATAACCCTGGTAGAGGTGGCAGAGCCCCCCAGAAGGGGACCAAGATGATCTTCGCGAAAGGCCGCGAGAAAACTCCGGCCAGCCAATTCGCAACGAACACATTCCCATATTTGGATCGGTGACTACCATGACCTCGTCCGCAGCCCTCAAAGTTTCCAGCGTCATCAACGTTCACGAGGTGCGCAATCATTGCGCCTCTTGCGGCTTGCATGAGCTTTGTCTTCCCACCGGCCTGGCCGATGAAGACATGCTCCAGTTCGACCGAATCGTCGGGCGCCGCCGCGTCGCCAAAGGCGAATTCCTGCACCGTTTGCACGATCCGCTGAACCGGCTGTATGCAATCCGCCTGGGCCATTTCAAAACTCACAGGCTGAGCACCGCCGGCAAGGACCAGATTACAGGTTTCCAGATGGCGGGCGAATTGCTGGGCATGGATGCGATTGGCACCGAGCGGCACAATTGCGACGCGACCGCGCTTGAGGATAGCGACGTCTGTGATATTCCCTTTGCCGAACTGGAATCCTTGCTCGGGGCAATACCGATCTTGTTGCATCGTTTCCACCGGCTGATGAGTCAGGAAATTATCCGTGAGCAAAGCGTCATGCTTTTGCTGGGAAACATGCGCGCCGAACAGCGCATGACTGTGTTCTTGATCAACCTGTCGGGACGTTATGCGGCGCGCGGTTATTCTTCGACCCGCTTCCAGCTGCGCATGTCGCGTGAAGAGATCGGCAGCTATCTCGGCTTGACCATTGAAAGCATCAGCCGCCTGCTATCCCGTTTCAAGAAAAAAGGCTTGCTGAAAATCGAGAACCGTGAAATCGAATTGCTCGATCATGCCGCGCTGACCCGTTTGGCAGGCGGCAACTACAATTGACAGGTTTGCGCTTGCTTGGCCGATGCTCCTGATGCAAGTCACAATCTTCGTTAATCGCAGACACCTCTCTGAAGAAATTGCTGCGGACGCCGATTCGCTGTTCGGTTTGCAGCTTGCATGAGCGCTGCCCGCCGACCGGCTTGGACGATTCCAGCGCCGAACAATTCGATCGCATTGTCGTGCGCCGCCGCATGCGTCGCGGTGAAACTCTCTATCGCCCCGGTGATTCGGCGATTGGCTTCCAGCCTTCTCATTCTGTGGCAATTAGTCACAAACAGTGTTGCTTCACGGACATAGATCCATGATAATGAATCATCGTTCCTGATTGCAAGATCATGACTCCGCTGCCACCGAATTCGATCGAAGATCGCCTCTACGTCCTGCGTACGCGCTGGGAGCGATATGTGGCGGAGGGCCGCTTCGAACAATTCATCGAGTTTGCAGTGGCCGTCAATTCCCTCTCCGAATTTTTCAGCCGGTTGCGCCTGCCGGGCTTGGTGCGCTTGTGCGAGGGATTGGAAAACGCTGCCTTGGCCAAACTTGGCGACGAATCCACGCATCCGATCAGCGAGCAGGATGTGCAGGCATTGCAGCGCCAGATCGATACGCTGGGCGGTTCGGTAGCGACTTCGCGGCCAGTCACTGCCGAGCGCCGTGCGGACGAGCCGGCTATCGCGGCGCCCGATATCGACTGGATCAAGCCGCGTTCGATATGGATGATTTCTGCGCCCGAGAAGCGCGACATGGCCGATGCAATGAGCCTCCAGTTGCAGTTCTTCGGCTTCAAGGTTCACGAAATGGATTGGAATAGCGAAAGGTCGGCGGAGGATATTCCGCTCGCTGTGCTGTTCATTCCCGCAAATGACAATACACGGCCGGAGGAATTCGCCTGCATCACGGCGATCCGCGCCAGCTGCCTGGCCAGCCAATTGATCTACCTGGGCGTGCAATCGGCGATCGAGCCAATCGTCGCGCTGATGCGCGCCGGTATCGACATCACGATTCCGGCCGAGGGCCAATCGTCGAATGTGTTGAACTGCATACTCGATCTGGTCAAGACCAATGAACAGGAAAAGTATCGGGTCTTGATCGTCGAGGATTCGCGCGTGGCGGTGGCGCTGATCCAGCGCACGCTGGCGCAGCACGGCATTGATACGCATGCGATCAACGATCCCGGCAAGCTGCTCGATGTGCTCGAATCCTATCATCCCGATCTGATCCTGATGGACATGTACATGCCGCGCTTCAACGGTGTCGAAGCCACGCGCGTGCTGCGCCAGATGAATGCCTATAGTTCGCTGCCGATCGTCTACCTGTCGGGTGAATCGGCGGTGGGCATGCAGGTCGAAGCCTTGCGCCTGGGCGGCGACCAGTTCCTGATCAAGCCCTTCAATCCGGTCTTGCTGGCGGCCATCGTCAAGACCAAGATCGAGCGCTTCCGTGAGGCGCAGCGTTCCAGCCGCCTGGACGGCTTGACCGGCCTGCTGAATCACACTGCGGCCAAATCGCGCCTGAAAGCGATGCTGGGGCAGATGCCGCCGCACGGCACGCTGACGGTGGCGATGATCGACATCGACCACTTCAAGTCGGTCAACGATAGCTACGGCCATCCGGTCGGCGACCAAGTGATCCGCGGCCTCGCCTGGCTGCTCAAGGGACGTTTGCGTTCGATCGATTTGATCGGCCGTTATGGCGGCGAAGAATTTCTGATTGCGCTGCCCGATGTCACGCCGTTGCAGGCGCGTTCGGTGATCGATCGCATCCGCGGCGACTTTTCCGCGCTTCCGCATGCCCATCCGGGCGGCGCCTTGTATGCCACCTTCAGCGCCGGCATCGCATCCTATCCGATGGTCGATACGGCAGCCGGGCTGACAGAGGCCGCCGACGGCGCACTGTTGCAGGCCAAGCGGCTGGGGCGCAATCGCGTCGAAAAAGCGATCTTGCAATAGAGCGGTTTGCCGATGTATGAAAGGGGGTCATCTCGGGCCTGTGATGCTTGGCTCCTGTACGGTCAGGCTGAAACTGCTCTAAGAACCAATCTCTCACATCGGTGAGCGCGGCAAGCAAATCGTCAAGCGCGTGCCGTGCAGCGCAGCATCAGGGGCATTGCTTTCCAATTGCAGATGGCCGCCATGCAATTCCACGATCGTCTTGATGATCACCGATCCCAGGCCCAGCGATGTGCCGAAATCGCTGCTGCTTGCCGCCAGGCGTTGGCTGCGCCGCTTTCCGAACGCCGCGATTTTCTCGGCGCTCATTCCAGGTCCGTCGTCCTCGATCGTCACCTTGACGGTGGCGTCATTGCTCTGGATATTGATCCGCACGCAGTTGCGGGCGTATTTGGCGGCGTTATCGAAGACATTGCGGAACAGCCGAGCAATCAAATACGGATCGCCGATAACCGATAAGATATTCGCCGCGGGCTGGCCGGATAGCTCGAAACGGACGCCGCGCATAGAACCGCTTGCCGCCGGCCAATGGCTGCTTTCCATTTGAGTGATTTCGGCCGTGATCAGCGCGCCGAGATCGATGCGTTCGGCAGTCCTGCGGTAATGCGGTTCGTCGATCTCGGCGATGAAGAACAAGTCGTCGATCAATTTCCTGAAGTAGGCGAATTCGCTGGTGACGACGCGGAAAAATTCCTGGCGTTCCTGCGTCGACATTGCCTCGCCGTGCGTCTCGAGCGTCTCGAGCGCCGTCCGCAGGCTGGTCAGCGGTGTGCGCAAGTCATGGCCAAGTTCCTGCAGCAGTTCGCGCCGCGCCCGCTCGCTGGTTTGCAGGCGTGTCACCAAGCGTTCGATTTGATCGGCCATACGGTTGAAGTCCAGCATCAGGCGGCCGACCGCATCCAGCCGGTCGGGCCGGAAGCGCGCGGCCAGGTCGCCGGATTCGAGTTGCGCGATCAATAATTTGACTTCGCGCGAACGGATCCGCAGATACAGCGTCACCAGCAGCAGGCCGAGCAGGATCGCGCCGAGCATGGTGGCCACAAACAGCGCGCCCAGTATCAGGAAGGTATGGCGTCCTCCCAAGCCAGGATTGTAGACCGCCAGGTAGGTCGGCGTGGCGCCCTGGAGCCGCACCAGTGCCAGCGCAGGTGCGCCGGAAAAAAAGCGTCCCCGCGATACCACCTCATGCACTTGCTGCGGCTTTTCCATGCGCTGCAACAACCGCGGCGGCGCGGCATCGGTGCTGCTTGCGAGCACGTGACCGGATGCCGACAGCACCCACAGTTCCATCGCCATCGCAGGCGAGTCGGCGCGCCAGCGCTCGATGCGCTTGATTGACTCGGCGTAAGGCTGGTCTTCGACGAGATGGGCGATGAACAGGTAAATGCTGCGCTGGACTTCGCTGCTTGCCGGACCCGCCACTTCCCGCATCAGCATGAAATACAGGACGCTGAGCAGCACCGCAAAAAACGCGCTGATGCCGAGGAAGCGCAGCCAGATTCCGCCTCTCATGCTGTCTCAAGCCGATAGCCGACGCCGTAAATCGCGACGATGCGTACCGCGGCATCGGCATCCTTGAGCTTTCTGCGCAAATGGCTCAGATGCGAATCGATGGTGCGGTCGTAGATCGCGCTGTCGCCATCAAAGCCGTCCAGGATCCGGTTGCGCGTCACGATGTCGCCTTGCGCGCGCACCAGCAGCAACAGGACATCGAATTCCTTCTTGCCGAGATTTAGAGCAACGCCGTTGACCGCCGCCGCGCGCCGCTGCATATCCATCTGGATCGGACCGAAGGCGGCCACTTCTCTTTCCCTGTTGCGCCGCTCGACCAGCCGTACCATTCGCGCGCTCAGTTCATGCAAGCCATAGGGCTTGCGGATATAGTCGTCGGCGCCGCCTTCGATACCCGCGACCACCGTGGCTTCGTCGGTGCGTGCCGAGAGCATCAGGATCGGAATGTGCGGGTCGCGCCGGCGCAAGTCGCGGCACAGATCCAATCCGCAGCCGTCCGGCAAGCCGACATCGAACATCACCAGGTCGAATGTGCGTTGAGCCAGCGCGGCTTGCGCCTCCCGTGCAGTGGGTGCGACCGCCAGTTCGAAACCTTGATACCG
Organism: uncultured Burkholderiales bacterium; assembly: GCA_966211965.1. Classification (GTDB taxonomy): domain Bacteria; phylum Pseudomonadota; class Gammaproteobacteria; order Burkholderiales; family Burkholderiaceae_D; genus CBIHON01. The sequence continues at coordinate 41,503 of CBIHON010000029.1, forward strand.
CAGGCTCATGATCAAGGTTTTGGCGATCATGGGATCGTCTTCGACCAGCAGTACTTGATGCGCGCGATTCATGGTGGAATGGAAGAGGGGGGATGGACAAATTGTGCCATGGACTGAATTGAATTTCCGGTTTCCATAAAAATTACAGAATTGGGAATTAGAGTGGCCGTCATGTGCCGTGCCCCCCTCAAATTTCGTGGAGAAATGACATGCCAGGATCTTCCCGTTCTCTTGTTTGCCTTTCGTGGCTGCTGCAAGGCGCAGCCGCTTTGTTGCTGAGCGCTTGTGGCGGCAGCCCTGAGTCCGTCAGTCCGGACGTGTCGGCAGCTGCCGATATCGCCGGCCGGAGCGGCTTGCTGGCGGCGATTCGGGCTGCAAAAATAGCGGCTGCCAACGATCCGCTGTGCGATCCCGCCAAGCTGGGCGATTTCTACTGGGAGATCGGCGACGCAACCAGCGCCAAGCCCCTGGTCTCGAATGCGGAAGGCGGTGCCACGGTGACCGCCAGCAGCCGTTTCGGTATTGCCTCCGCCTCGAAGTTCGTCTTCGGCGCATATGTATTGGAGAAGAAAGGCATCGAGCAAGTGCGCAAGAATCCGGCCCTGCATGATGGCCTGCGCTTCATGTCGGGTTACACGAATCTGACCGATCAGGACTGTTTCGGGAAAACCACGGTGGGCGGCTGTTTTTCGGCGGGAAGCAACAGTGCTTTCAATCCGGCGGCCCAGCATCTTTTCTATTACAACGGCGGCCACGACCAAAAACTCGCCGCGGTCGACCTCGGCCTCTCCGGTTTCACATCGAAACAACTGGACCGGGAATATCAGATGACCCTGGGGCTGGGGGCTGGCATCACGATGGCGCCGCTGGTTCCGCTGATGGCTGGCGGCTTGCAGGCCAGCGCGTCGGATTACGCGGTATTCTTGCGCAAGCTGATGAACCGCGAACTGGTGCTCGGCTCGCACCTGGGCGAGGACGCGGTCTGCGCCTTGCCGTCACTTTGTCCGGAACAGGCCATGTACTCGCCGATCACGGCACTCAACGAACCGTGGTCCTATTCCTACAACCATTGGGTCGAATCGGAAAAAGGCGGGGGCACGGTCGATGCCTATTCCAGTCCTGGCAAGTTCGGTTTCTATCCGTGGATTACGCCGGATCGCAAGTTCTACGGCATTCTGTCGCGGCATGATACGCAGCCGGTAGCGTATGGCGTTTCAGTGCAATGCGGCCGGCAGATCAGGAAGGCGTTTCTCGGCGCCTTGCGGCAAACGTCGTGACGGGCGACGGAGATCTGATACCAGCATTGGCGCCAAGGGTTATTGCCGCAACGAGCGAACCGATTTGCGCGTTCGCGTTCAGGCAAGCATACCCATCCTTGCACGTGCTGCGACAGCGTTTCAATCCGGCCTGAAGAAAAGGCAAAATGCTGCCGTAAAGACAGAGGCAGGCTACCGCATGCAGAAGCAACAGGAGCCTGCCTTTATCTTGCGGCTTTTCGCCGCTTCTCAAAAGGACCTGCGATGAGCCTGAAGCTAATTATCGATCCGGGCAGCAGTGCGAACTGCGCCAATGCTATTCTGAAGTTGCCTGAAATCCCCTGCACGCCGATCTTCATCAATCTCTGTAACTTAACGCTGGGCGGCAAGGAGTCCAGTGCCTGTATGCTGGCCGTTGAAGTGAACGGCGAATGGATCGAGCACTTGGTGCGGCAGAGTCGGCATGTCGAGAGCTGTCGCCTCGTGCTGTTTCAATTGCAGGCCGCGCCCGGCGCACGCTTCATCGAGGTGGTATTGAAACCGTTGATTGACGAATTGCAACTCGCATTGGGCTTGACGATTGCCGTGCCGACCGCCGCGGAAGATCCGATCTTCATGACCAAGGCGCTGGCCAACAGCGCGGCGGCAGGGCTGCTCTCTTTCCAGCAGCTGGAGCAAGCTTTTGGGCAGCAAGCGGGCTACTGTGAGGATATGGGCGAATAAGAACCCCTTTGGCAAATCCTGAACAGGTTCCAGGATTTTTATGTTGCTTGGGCTGGCCGGTTTGCGCACGTTCTTGTTTGCGGACTTGGCATGCGTGGGCGTATGCTCGACGCCATTGCAAACGTTTTTCTTTTCCCTCCGGTATCGATTCGGCCACTTTCGGTACCCCAGTCTTGATGCTCCGCGCACGACATTGCTCCACCAATCTATGTGGATACAGTCGCTATGTTGTTGAATAACAACACAAAAGAAGCATTTGAACAATTTTGCCGGCAAAATGGCAAAGATGCCAAAAAGCCCGCTGAAGCGGCGAAATCAAGCCGTTTCAAGCACATGTTCGATGAGGTTATGCAATATTGGTATATCGCAATGCGTTGATGGCATTAGATTTTTAATGTTAAATTCACATACGATTCATTGGTCATATTGCAAGCAGGTTTGCTTAAGTTTGCTTGTCTCTAACCAGACTGCCATTATCGGGCGATGTGCTTCCGGGTCAAAAGCCCGGTTTTAGTTCGACTCTTTGTTATCACCTTGTAATGAGGCGTAGGCATGAGGGCGCCCGGGTCGGGTTCTAGACGTTTGTTTAAGGCATCTGAGTTAAATAGCAGCAGAATTTTAGGAATAGTCAGTTAAGGCAATACCGAGGGCCTTTTCTGATGCAATAAGAAAACTTGGAAACCACTTTGAGGATATTTAAATGAAAAAATCGCTACTCGCACTCGCAATCATGGGCGCTTTCACCGGCATCGCCTCTGCACAATCGAACGTCACCATCTACGGTATTGTCGACGTCGGCATCGCCAATGAAAACAACGGCGCTGCAGCAGGTTCCGTTACCCGCATGGACAGCGGTGTCCTGAACGGCAGCCGCCTCGGCTTCAAGGGTACTGAAGATCTGGGTGGCGGCTTGTCCGCTAACTTCCAATTGGAAAACGGCTTCTCTACCGACACCGGCGCCCTGGGCCAAGGCGGTCTGCTGTTCGGCCGTCAAGCATGGGTCGGCCTGAGCGGCGGCTTCGGCGCCGTCAAGTTCGGCCGTCAAATGACTGTCGTCTACAGCAACGCCAGCACGTTCGATCCGTTCAGCGATGCACTGGCTGGCGACTCGGCTCGTTTGTTCAACTATTCCGGCAGCCGTACCAACAACCTGATGAGCTACTCCTACGAAGCCAGCGGCTTCCGCGGTGAAGTGCAATACGGTTTTGGCGAAGTCGCTGGCGACACCTCCGCCAACCGCACCTTCGCCTTGGCTGGCGGTTATAAGAATGGCCCGATCGATGTGGTGCTGACCCATCATCGCTCCACCGATGCTACCGGTAATGTTACGGGCAAAACCACGCTGCTCGGCGGCAACTACAACTTTGGCGTGGTCAAGGCTTACGCTGCTTATGCATGGAACAAGGACGTCACACCAAGCGGCGCAATCAGCCTCAACGCCGACACGCGTGATGCATTGATCGGCTTGACAGCGCCTGTGGGCAGCGCAGGCACCTTCATCGCTTCCTACATCCGTTTGTCGAACAAGGCAGTGAGCAATGCCGACGCCAACCAGATCGCTATCGGCTATACGCATGATCTGTCCAAGCGTACCGCGCTGTACACCAGCTACGGCCGTCTGGCCAACGACGGCGGCGCTTCTTACCAAGTGCCGACCGCGGGCAATACCGACAAGCTGTTCAACGTCGGCATCCGCCACAAGTTCTAAGCACGGCGCTGTAAGTAGCACATAAATCAATAAAAGAGTAGCAGTGTAGAAACAGCCGGCGCCTGCCGTACAGAAACTGCCTTGTACGGCATCTGAACCAGAACCATGGCGCCGGCGGCATTGCCGGCAGTTGTCAGGCTGACGCTTAGTGGTGAGCTAGGTTTGGCAGTAGTTCATGTCGATCATTCTCCGGATCGGCATATTTTATGAGTAGCATTTTTTCATTGAAGATGTCTCTTGGCGCGGGCTGGTGAGGTTATTTGATAGTCGGCCCGATGTGCACCTTAATGCACATCAATTGGCTTGGCCCGCGCGCTTTTTTCGCTTTTCCATTTTGTTTTTTGTTACGCTGCCCCAGATATTGCGGCTATGCAAAGGCAACCATTCGCGCTCCACTCTTCTAAAACGCAGGCCTGCCAGGTCAGCGGCATGCGACGTCGGAAATTAATCCGGGATAAGCACAAAGAAGATCAACGCTAAGCCTGCCAGCATGCCTATTTGAACCGAGAAGATCAAAAATGGTATCTTCAGCTCTTCCGGAATTCTCATGCCAATCTCCTTGAGGTCTCAAAACCTCAAAAAAGATGTTGCTCCCTTCTTGCTGTGATTGTTTTGCCATGACCGACTGCGCGGCCCATTCCTGATTTTTTAGGAAAAACGTCTTGGGGAAAAGTTCCGGTAGTGCGCAAAGTCGTATTGACGCCATGCCCACTGCGAAAAACCGAGCCTGCGCTGCGAGTTGCCAAAATAGTGTGTCATCCACGGCTCGCTAGGCGCCGCCAAATCCGCTAAGGGCCTCTCTCAATAAAAGCCGCTGGCGTTGTTGCTTCTCCTTGCCGTACGCTCGTACTGTTTGCTGTGCGCGTCGGCGCGTCTGGCCAGCGGCATTTATCTAAAGGCTCTAAGTAATTCCTGCGCGGCGCCTCAATTCAGCCAGCCATGTGCGTCCTTGCGCCCAATCGCCTAAGCCGCTGTCGCCGTTGATATGGCCGAGCGGGCCGACGTCATGGAATGCCGCGCCCCATTCGGTAGCAAAGCATTGCGCGCGGGGCAGTGCACACCACGGGTCGTCGGATGATGCAACCACGATGCTGTTGAACGGCAACGCTTGGCGCAGCATAGGCGCAAAGCCGGTAACAAATCGCGGAAAATCCGCGCGTTCGACATCCGGTGGCGCTACCAGCAAAGCACCCTTGACCTTGGCCGCATGCGGAGCGTGCCAGTGTCCGGATGCCCACCATGCAGTCGTGACGCAGCCAAGGCTATGTGCGACCAGGATGACAGGGCCAGGTGCTTGCGCAATCACGGCATCAAGCGCGGCCACCCAGTCGGTCCGATTGGGGGTATCCCAATTCGTCTGCTGCACCCGCAAGGCATTCGGAAGAATTGTTTCCCATGCAGATTGCCAATGGCTGGGCCCGGAGTTGTAGAGACCTGGGTGAATGAGAATTTGGTACGCCATGTTTCATAAGCAAAAGAAAGGGGAAGGGGCAATCCGGAATCGACATCATAACTTCAAGTGCTCGGCCAAATTGAAGGTTCTGCAAGCGGTCATTTTTGAATTGGCCAGACAAACCGAAATTCTGATTGGATTGCTTAAGAATACGTCCATAAGTCATGGATCCTGTTTGTTGAGGGTGGGAACATTAAATAGGCCGGTTCCATTTTTTTTAAAGGCGAATAAGAAAAATTAAAAAAACATTAATTTTCCGACGTGCAAAGTTGTTCTCGTGATATCATATTGTTTTTTTAATATCAAATCAGCATCTTGCTCCGTCTGGAGCGGAGAGGCATTTTGCTTGGGAAAAGCTAACCATGAGTCGTACGAGATCCAAAAGAACAACCTATTTTGCCGCCGCCGCGTATATTCTCGGCACTTTGGCGGCGCCGCTTCCGGCATTTGCCTCAGTACCCGATAGCGGAACTCCCGTCAAAGCCGCTTCCCAGGCATGGAAGAATTCCACCAATCGCATGATCGTCAAGTTGCATGATTCGCAGAGTCCCACGGTCAGCGCATTGCATAAAACGACGGTAGACGTGCTCAGCAGCGCGGCCGGCGTCAAGCTCACCCATATCCGTCCAATGTCCGGCGACGCCCATGTCATGGCGCTGCCGCGAAACATGAACCTTGCCGACGCTTGGGCCGTGGCGAAGAAATTGATGGCCAACCCGGCGGTCGAATATGCCGAACCGGACCAGCGCAAGCATCGGGCCATGATTCCCAACGATCCGATGTTTGTGAATCAATGGCACTACCAAAGCCCTTCTGTATCTGCCGGCGGTGCGAACCTGCCGGGGGCGTGGGACATCACCACCGGTTCGGCCAGCATTACGGCGGCCATCATTGACACCGGTCTGCGGCCCCATCCCGATATCGCATCCAATATCCTGGACGGCAGCGGCCGCGTTGTACCGGGCTACGATTTCATCAGCGATGCTGCGGTTGGCAACGATGGCGACGGCCGCGACGCCGATCCGACCGACCCGGGAGACTGGGTGGAAGAAGGGGAGTGTGGCGAAGGATCGGAAGCCGAAGGCAGTTCCTGGCATGGCACACACGTTGCAGGGACGATAGGTGCGATCAGCAACAACGGTTCCGGCGTGACCGGCATCAATTGGGTTTCCAAACTCTTGCCGGTCCGCGTATTGGGCAAGTGCGGCGGCTATGACTCGGATATTGCCGATGCCATGCGTTGGTCGGCGGGCTTGTCGGTCGCCGGCGTTCCTGCCAACCCGAACCCGGCTCGCGTGCTCAATCTTAGCCTGGGCGGAACCGGTGATTGCGGACAGTCGATGCAACGTGCAATTGATGCGGTAGTGGCGGCGAACGCGGTAGTGGTGGTGGCCGCCGGCAATGAAAATTCCGATGTCTCCACTTCCAGCCCGGCCAATTGCAACAACGTGATTGCCGTGGCGTCAGTTGGGCCGGCCGGTGGCCGTGCGTTCTACAGCAATTACGGTTCGCTGGTGTCGATCGCTGCACCTGGAGGAGAAATGCGTAGCGCAACCGACTCCAATGGCATTCTGTCCACGCTGGATTCCGGCACCAGTTTCCCGGGTAGCCCGAACTACAAGTATTATCAAGGCACCAGCATGGCGGCGCCGCATGTAGCCGGCATCGTATCTTTAATGCTGTCCGCCAATCCCGCGCTGACGCCGGCGCAAGTCCTGTCGACCCTGCGCAGGACAGCCCGGGCTTTCCCTACCGGCCTCACCAGAACCTGCACCACCAGCATTTGTGGCGCCGGCATCATCGATGCCGCGGCAGCAGTGAAAGCGGTCCGGCCGACGACTGCAGGCACGCTGCAATTCACCGCATCGAGCGCCAAGGTAAACGAAGCGGCAGGCTCGGTTTCGCTATTGGTATCGCGTATTAACGGGTCATCCGGCGGCGCCAGCGTCAACTATTCCACCGCCAGCGGCACGGCAAAGGCTGGCGTCGACTTTACTTCCGTGATCGGAACCTTGACCTGGCCCGACGGCAACGCCAGCACCCAGGCAATCACGATCCCGATCGCCAATGACGGCATTGCCGAAGGACCGGAAACTTTCACCGTCAACTTGAGCACGCCAAGCGGCGCCACCCTGGGCAGCGCGAGCAGTGCAACTGTGACGATTGTCGATCCTGATTCCTTCCTTTCGGACGGCAGATTGCCTGATGGCTGGATCGTCCCCTCGGGGGCCGATGCCGGCTGGTCGGTTACGACAGATCGTTCATATTCCGGTAGCTATAGCCTGAAATCGGACCCGATCGGCCATAGCCAAAAAGCGCAATTCGAAGTCACCAAGTCGTTCAATGCCGGCAACGTCAGCTTTGCGCGCCGCGTGTCGAGCGAAGCCGGTGCAGACTTTCTGCGGTTTTACGTCGATGGCGTGAAGCAGCAGGAATGGGCTGGGGAACAAGGATGGGCAGTGGTCAATTTTCCGATTTCCGAAGGCCGCCACACCTTGCGCTGGTCATACGAAAAAGACGGCGCCGGCAGTCAAGGCAGCGACGCCGCATGGATTGATGACGTTACGCTTCCTTCCGAGTATGTGCCTTGCACGTATCAGCTTTCGCCGGGCGCGCAATCTCTCGGGGCTCGCGCCGCAAGCGGCACCATCGACGTCACGGCCCCAGCGCACTGCGCCTGGACAGCGGCCAGCAACAACGGTTGGCTCTCGATTGCTTCCGGCAGCAGCGGCAAAGGCAACGGCAAGGTGCGCTATAGCGTTGCCGCCAATCCTGCTACGCCGTTGCGCGAAGGAACGCTTACCGTAGCTGGCAATACGTTCACCGTAACGCAAACGAATTCGAGCATCAATACCGTTCGCAACGCTTTCTTTATCAATCCGTCGACCGGCCTCAACAAGACCAGCACGGTGCGCCTCATCAACCCGAATGCCCAGGCAGGAGCGATCACCGCTACCGCCTATAACGAAGCCGGAGCCGTGGTCGGTACGCCCGACTCCATCGTTGGTACTGCCGCCGCACAGCAGATGCTGACCTTCTCTTCGTCTCAGCTGGAAACGGCGCTGGGCTATTCCCCGACATCGAGCACCGCCAAATATCGCATCGTATTCAACGCCAATCTGCCGAACTGTGAACTGATCAACTTCGTCAAGGATGTCGCGACCGGCAATCTCACCTTGGCCCAAGCTCAAACTGACAATCGTGCCGCCGGCACCGCTACCTCGTCGGTTCGCAACGCACTGTTCGTCAATGCATCCAGCAGCGCGAACAAGACCAGCGTTCTCCGCGTCATCAACAACACCGCTATGAACGGAGCACTGACCGCTACCGCATACAACGAAGAAGGCAGCGTCGTCGGCGTCAGCAAGGGCGACCTTGGGACGATTGCGCCGCAACAGATGTTGACCTTCACTTCGGCCCAGCTTGAAGCGGCACTGAGCTACACGCCGACCTCCGGTACGGCCAAGTACCGTATCGTGTTCGAAGCGAATCTGCCGAACTTTGAAGTACTCAACTTCATCAAGGACACGGCTAGCGGCAACCTGACCTTGGCTCAGGAGCAGACCGACAATCGCAGTGCCGGCACTGCGACAACCTCGACGCGTAACGCGTTGTTCGTCAACCCATCCACCAGCACCAGCAAGACCAGCGCGCTGCGACTTATCAATCTCGGCAGCCAAGCGGGCACGATCACCGCAACAGCTTATGATGAAACAGGTGCGGTCGTCGGTACCGCCAATGCCCCGCTCGGTACCATCAATGCCCGCCAGATGCTGTCTTTCACCTCCGCTCAATTGGAATCGGCGATCGGCTACATTCCATCGTCCAGCAGCGCCAAATATCACATCGCCTTCAGCGCGAATCTGCCGGACCTTGAATTGATCAACTACATCAAGGATGTGAAGAGCGGGAACCTCGTTCTCGGCCAAGCGCAGATAGATGATCGCACCGCGACAACGGCAACGTCGTCGACCCGTAATGTGTTGTTCGTCAATCCGTCTACCAGCCCTAGCAAGATCAGTGTCATCCGCCTGCTCAACTTGGGCAGCAAGAGCGGCAGCGTTACCGCGACCGCATATGACGAAGCCGGCAATATCGTCGGCGCAGATGGTGCGCCTGTCGGTTCGCTCGATTCGCAACAGATGCTCACGCTTACCTCCGCGCAGCTTGAATCTGCAATCGGATATACGCCGTCGGCCAGCACGGCCAAGTATCGCATCGTGTTCCACGCCAATGTGCCGAACGTTGAAGTGATCAACTTCATCAAGGATGTCTCGACCGGCAACGTGACTCTGGGCCAAAACCAGATCAACTAGGTCAAGCGGGCGTCGAACAAACGATGAACTTGTTCGGCGCTCGTTTCACAGGCATTGAGACAAGCAAGGTAATGACGGACCTGCTTTATGCCTTCAAAAAAAGCGGAAAGCAGGCCAACTTCCTACTCCCCCATTCCACGAAAACATCGTGAAATTATTGGCGCGCAATGAAATCGACCTGGTGATCATGGGGCGCACACCCGACGCCGTCGAATACGCCGCCGCCCCGTTCGCGACCAACCCGCTGAGGATCATCAGCGCGCCGCAGTACCCCTTGTCGCGCCGCAAGAGGGCGCCGATTTCGGTCCTGAAGGACTAGGAATTCGTGGTGCGCGAAAGCGGTTCCGGCACGCGCCAGGCGATGGAGCGCTTCTTCGCCGAGCACGACATCAAGCCGCACATCGCGATGGAGATGCCGAGCAATGAACCCATCAAGCAAGCGGTGACGGCTGGAATGGGCTTGAGTTTTCTCTCGCTGCGCACGATTCGGCACGAACTGGCGTCCGGTCATCTGGCGCTGCTGGATATCGAAGGCTTGCCGATCGTGCGCCAAGGGCATGTGACGCATCTGGCATCCAAAAGACCGTCGCCTGCGGCGACGGCCTTGAAGGCCTTCCGGATCGAGGAGGCAGGGCCGCTAGTGGCGGCGTGGGCGTGATCCAGCCTAAGTTCGTCACCGCATTGCGCGCAAGGCGGCTCGTAAACGTGTTATTCGGGATGAACGCCAAACAGGGATTGCAATTGCCCGAGGTCGCCGTTGAACTGATCGCGATCGAAGTTCCCCAATTGGCCAATGCCATGCGGCTGCGGACCGTTCTGACCGTCGGTGTACTGCCACATGGTCCATTTCTTCCATTGCGGCGGAATCTGCGGCGCGGCGGCGTATTGGGCATACCAGAGCCAGCAATTGGACAGCGGCGTCTTGGTGGATGGGCCGAGCAGCCCTTTCAGATATGCGCCGCAATACAAGCCCGGCCATTTTCCGGTTTTTGCAAAGACAGCAGAGACGAATGCCTCGGCCTGCGCAAGGGTCATCGTGGTGCCGCCGGTATTTTGTTCGACGTCGAGCACCAGCAGGTCTTGCATGGTCGCCACCGAGAAAAAATTGGCAAGCTGAGCCTGCACGTCGCTGCCGTCGGCGAAGTGATATGCACCCCAAAGCAAGCCGGCCGCAAGCGCCGCCGACTTGCGGCCGGCGTAGGCGGAATCCTTGAACCCTACGCCTTGCGTCGCTTTGTGAACCACGGCGGCAATGCCGGCGGCTTTCATTTTCGCGAAATCGACGGGAGGATTGTGGTGCGACATATCGACGACGGCGTTCAGCATGGAGCTCTCCGGAATAGAATGGGAAGGCGGCGAAGGATAGCGCAATGCGCTTTGCCGCCAGACCATAACGCCATGGATTATTTTGGTCTATCCCATATCCATGGGAGGAGGGGGAAGTTTTCAAGAGCGCGCTTTTCGAAAGCGCCGGTTCCGCAAATGAATGCGTATCAGGACTTCAACGGCGCCAAGCCGCGCAGCCGTATCGAAATCAGCATCCCTGCGATGAGGACAGTTCCCAATACCGCGACGACGCCGCTCCATCCGCTCGATTTCCACACGCTTCCTGTAAAGGATCCGACCACGCTCGACCCCATATAGTAGAAAAACAGGTACAAGGCGGACGCCAGTGCCTGCGGCGGCTTGGCACGCCGTCCAACCCAGCTGCTGGCCGCGGAATGTCCGCCGAAAAAACCGAAGGTGAACAAGGCGATGCCGAGCACAATCATCGGCAGCATGGAGGACAGGGTCAGCAGAAGGCCCGTCATCATCACCGAAATCAGTATCCACAGGACGTGGCGCCGGCCGAACCGGTCGGCCAGCTTGCCCGACCATACCGAACTGAAAATGCCGATCAGGTACAGCGAGAAGATGCCGCCCACTACGCTCTGGCTCAGGCCGAATTGCGCTTCCATCAGGCGGTAGCCCATGTAGTTGTACAAACTGGTGAAGCATCCCAGCAGCAGGAAGGCAAGGCAGAATAACCACGGCAAGCCGTCATCCGAAAAATGCCTGCGTACGCCGGAGAGCATACTTGCCGGCGCAAACCGGATCGGCCTGAAATTTTTCGATTGAGGCAGGCTGCGCCAGAATTCGAATGCCGCCGCCAGTCCCGCCAGGCCGAGCGCCATAAGTGCCATGCGCCAGGAGAAAAAGTCGCTCAGCACAGATGTCATCACACGGCCGATCATTCCGCCGAACGCGCTGCCGCCGATATACAGGCCCATCGAATAGCCGAGCGAAGGCGAATCGATTTCTTCGCTCAGATAAGCCATCGCGACTGCCGGCAAACCGGCCAGCACCAAGCCCAGCAGGCCGCGCAGGAGCAGCAGCTGCGTATAGCTCTCGACCATTGCGCAGCACATCGTCATCAGCGCCGAGGCCCACAGCGCGAAGCACATTACAGCCTTGCGGCCAATGCTGTCCGACAGGGCGCTGGCAAACAGCAAGGCTACTGCCAATGCCGCGGTCGACACCGACAGGGACAGGCTGCTTTGGGCCGGGCTCAGCCCGAATTCACGGGAGAACAGCGGCATCAGCGGCTGCACGCAATACAGCAAGGCGAAAGTGGAAAAGCCGCCGAAAAACAGGGCACGATTGGTCTGGGCAAATTCCGGCGTGCCGGTGCGGATCGGGACATGGCGCGTATCGTCCGCAACAGAATCCGCGGCGGAATATTCGGTGGAAGAGACTGTGCTCACGAGAGATCCTTCGCTGGCTAATTGGCATCCACGGGGGCGCGGATAAGGCATATTAGGATTTGCTCCTTCATTCAGTCCAATATATATTTAAGTCACTTTTCATATTTTAAAAAGATAATAGGAAATGGAGCTGCGTCACTTGCGGTACTTCGTGGCGGTCGCGGAAGAACTGCATTTCACCCGCGCGGCCGAGCGCCTGCATATCGGCCAGCCGCCGTTGAGCCACCAGATCCAAATGCTGGAGGAAGAGGTCGGCGCCGCGCTGTTTGCGCGCACCAAGCGCTGGGTACGGCTGACCGAAGCGGGCAGATTGTTCCTGGAAGACGCGCGCCGCATCCTGGCGCTGTCTGAGCAGGCGGCAGAGACCGCGCGCCGCGCCAGCCGCGGCGAAGTCGGCGAACTGCGCATCGGCTTCACCTCGGCCACGCCTTTCACGGCGTTTTTTCCGAACGTGATCAACACCTATCGAAAGCGCTTTCCCGACGTCAGGTTATCGCTCAAGGAAATGGCAACCATGCGCCAGATCATGGCGATCGAGGAGCGCAGCCTTGACATCGGCTTTGTCCGTCCACCGGAAGTGCAGATTCCGGCCGCGGTTGAATTGACCGCCCTGCGAGACGATCCGCTGTTACTGGTGATGCCGACTCATCATCGGCTGGCCAGGAAGAGCGTGGTGCCGTTTCAGGAATGCATCGACGAGCCGTTCGTCATGTATCCGCAAAATGCCGGCACCGGCATTTATCCGCAATTTGTGCGGCTGTGCAGGGAAGCCGGCTTCGATCCGAAAATCGCGCAGGAAGCGCGCGAGGCATCGACCATCATCGGGCTGGTCGCCGCCGGCTGCGGCATATCGATCCTGCCGGTATCCTTCAAGACCATCCGCATGGTGGGCGTGTGCTACCGGCCGCTGTCCGGCACGTCGGCCACGACTACGCTGATGCTGGCAACCCGCGCCGGGGAGACGGCGCCCTTGATCGACGCTTTTTTCAAGCTTGCGATGGCCGCGCCGAAGTAGTCAGTCCCCCAGGCAGATCCCGAGATCGCGCGCGGTCTGCAGCGTATCGCTATCCATGGGCACGCCTTTCATGCGGCCAGCGACCTCTGCCAGCGCGACATACTCCACGTTGGGGAAAGCCAGGGCCACCATGACGCCGGATTGCCCCTCGTCCAGCGCCCGCACGGCGGCCGCACCGAAGCGCAGAGCGGCCAAGCGATCGAAGGATGTGGGGCTGCCGCCGCGCAGCAGATGGCCCAGCACGACCACTCTGGCGTCCTTGCCGGTGCGTTCCTGCAGCAGCCTGGCGACGCGTTCGCCGATGCCGCCCAGCCGCTCGCTATGGCCCGGCTCGGCGGGGGCCAGGACCGCACGATGGCCATCGACCGGCACGGCGCCTTCGGCGACCATGATGATCGAGTACATGCGGCCAAGCTGCGTGCGGCCGTGGATCTTGGCGGCGACCTTGTCCACGTCAAACGGAATTTCCGGGATGAGGATGCCGTGCGCGCCGCCGGAGATGCCGGCATGCAGCGCAATCCAGCCTGCGTAGCGGCCCATGACCTCCACCACCATCACGCGCTGATGGCTTTCGGCAGTGCTATGCAGACGGTCCAGGCATTCGGTGGCGAACCCCACCGCTGTATCGAAGCCGAAGGTCGTAAAAGTCTTGTCGAGATCGTTGTCGATGGTCTTGGGCACGCCCACCACGCGCAAGCCCTTGCGATGCAGCGCGTCGGCAATGGTGAGCGAACCGTCGCCGCCGATGGAGATGAGAGCATCTATTCCTTCGCGGGCGAAGAAGGCCAGGATCTCGTCCGAGCGATCGGCTTCCTGGGTTGTTCCGTCGGGCATCGTGACCGGGAAATGCAGCGGATTGCCCTTGTTGGTGGTGCCCAGTATGGTTCCGCCCAGGTGAGCGATGCCGCGCACCATGTCGTGCGTGAGGCGGAACACGCCGCCATCCGGATAACGTTCCGGGCAAAGTATGCCGTTGAAACCGTCGCGGATGCCGTAGCATTCCCAGTCCCGCTTGGCGGCGGCGAGCACCACCGCGCGAATGACCGCGTTAAGGCCCGGCGCGTCGCCGCCGCCGGTGTTGACCGCAATACGTCGGATCTGGCTGGACATCGAAGCTCCTGTGAAAAAGGGCGGGGCTGCAAGGTGAAATTTCAAGCGATCAGCCGAAGTATCCCCGGCGGCATTTCAGCCGTCAACTGATCATGAAAAAGAAAAGCCGCACGATCGCCAGTCTGCATCGGCGTTCGTGCGGCAGTCGGAGCGGCATCAGCCGGCGACTTGTGGGGCGGGACTATTCGGTCTGCGGCTGTGCCAATACCAGCAGGCCGGACGAAACGCTCTTGGCGTAATTCAGCACTTCGAAATTGCTCAAGGCAGCGCTGATTGCGATTCTCCAGCGCGCACTTGCGGCCAGGGTGTAGCCGAATGCGCTCTCCAGTTGAGCCGAAGTGAGCGTCAACATCTGATTCGCGCCCAGCGTCCCCAAACTGACGTTGGACGCAACCACGGTGCCGTTGTCGGCATACCCCGTTGCGGTCAAGGGCGCACTTTGGGAGGTGGTGTTGATGATCCGCAGCTCAGTCGTATTGGCGCTATCGAGCGACGGATAAACGATGTAAGCGTTGCGGGTGGTGGAGGTCGCGGTGCTGGCTTCGCGGTTGTCAGTCTGCGCCTGCGCCAGGTACAGGTTGCCGTTCGAAGGCAGCTTGGTATTGTCGATCACTTCGAAGGTCGGCACATTCGCGGTGATCACCAGGCGGTAGGAAGCGTTGGGAGAGGTCGGGCTATAGCCCAGCGCGGTTTCGATCTGCGCCGAGGTCAGCGCCAGGATTTGATTGGCATTGAGCGCGCCGAGAAAGCCATTGCCGGCCTGATTGCCCGCTTCGTCATACGCAGTGGCATTGACCGTCGCGGTTGCGTTGTTGGGGTTGACGATGCGCAGCACGGTATTCCTCTGGCTGCTGGTGGAGGGATTGACCAGCAAAACATTGCGGGTCGAAGTCGTGGCCGATGAACTCGGACGGTTTTCGACCTGGGCCTGCACCAACGCCAGGTTGCCGGTCGCGATATCTTTCGTGAAGTTGATCAATTCCAGGCTCGGCACCGTGGCCGTGAATACGACCCGGTATTTCGCGGTCGGGCTGATCGGGGTGAAACCCAGTACGCTTTCCAGTTGCGCGGAGGTGTAGGAAATCATCTGGTGGGGCGCTATGCTGCCCAAAGCCGTATTCCCACTGCCAAACAGGTTGCCGTCCTCATCGTATAGCGTCGCACTCAATGTGCCGCTTTGCGTGCTGGTATTGAGAATGCGCAGGACATTGGTCTTGTTGCTGCTGGTCGAAGAACTGACGAACCATGCCGAGCGCGAGACGCTGCCCGTGCCGGTGGTCGCGCTGCGGTCGCCGTACTGTGCCTGCGACAAGGTCAAGGCCCCGGTGGCAACGTCTTGCGTGTAATTGACGACCTGGAACCCGGGCAGGTCGCTGGAAAAATACACCGAGTATTTTGCCGTGCTCGATGCAGGTGTGAAGCCGATCATGCTTTCAATTTGCGCGGAACTGAAGGTCTTGGTCTGGTAGGCGCTCATGCTCCCCAGGCTCGCGCCGGATGAACCCAACTGGTTGCCGTTTTCATCGTAAGCGGTGGCGGTCAGGGTTCCGTTGCTGCCCGAGGTATTGATGACACGGACTTGCGAAGTCTTGTTGGTGCTGGTCGATGCGTTGACGAATAGCGCCTGTGCGGCGCTGGCGCGGAATACCGCTTGACGAAAATTGGCGATGGTCGCCGCCGTGTTGTTCAGTGTCCGGTGGTTGTCCGCAGTCGCATCGCCCATCGGTACTCCGCCATAGCTCACGCCGGGGTTGGACCAGTATTGAATGCGGGTGCAAGTCTTGCCGAAAGCCGCGCAACCGTCGTTATAGGCCATGATGGTGCGCCATGGGGTAGTTGCCGTGGTATTGATGTAGCCGTGGGCATAGGCATACGGCGTCGATGCGGTGTCGACCGCTACATCATGGCGCGCCCCCATGTTGTGGCCCAATTCGTGGCCGAAGCTGTAATACCCGGTGGCGCAGGATCTGGCCACCGCGCTGAACCCATAGGCAGAGGCGGCCGACGAAACGCTGCTCGTCAACCAGCCCAGGCCGCAAGCGTTGCCGCCGTCTTCGACCCAGAAGCTGACCAGGTCGGCGCCGTAGGTATTCCTTAGAGTATGGACATTGTCGAGGCAGTTATCGGTCGTCGAGGTAATGCAGTTGAGCGCGTCGCTCAGATCGCCGGTTTCGGTATAGGCGACTTCTTCGGAATGCACCATTCGCAGGCGTTGGTTGATGCCGCTGTTCTGATAGCTCTGGTTGGTTTCGGTAATCGCGAGGTCGATTAGGCTTTTCATTGCCGCGGTGCCGCCTGCCGCCGCCCTGGTAGTCGCGGTATAGACCACCATCACGTCGATATTCGAGCCGTCATCGGCTTGGGCGCCCGGCATGCGGGCCGCAACATCTTCTTTCACGGCCGCGGCAAGCGCACGCTCGTCCGGAACCGGAACGAAGGGCTCGTCTTTTGGAAACAGGAACTGATTGATGGCCTGAACTTCATGCCTGCCGTTGCCGGCGTAGCGGATGTGATACCGTCCCAGCGGCAAGGAAATATTACCGGCAACGACATCGCCGTTGGCAACGATGATCACCTGGCTCAAATCGACGCCGCGCAGATGCCCTACAAGATTCAGACCGCGCTCGGTGTGGGCGACCTGATCCACTTCGGCGATATAGGTGACGTCATCGAACAGGTTCAGTGAGATCGTCGGTTTCGCATTGCCGGACCCCATACGATCGGCCGCCGCGCTCAACACGCTCAAATCGATTTCAACCGGCCGTGCACGGGTCACTTGGCGGTCGCGTATAGCAGGAGGAGACGCATCGCCGATCTTGGCTGCGGATGTCGGCTTGGTGCCGAATAGCGGAGGCGCGGCATCTGCTGCCTGCGAAATGCCCATGCTTGTTGCAAGCCAGACGATGCCGGCGAGCAGAATGTTTGAGAATGATTGGGGGAATGTCCTTTTCCGCATCTTGTCCTCACGATATGATTGGAACCGACCAGTCTGGCAATCGGCGTTGGAAATGAGGCTGGAAATAGGGCAACGTCCCGGTTACCAGCGCTTTCGAAGGCTCAATATATGCCAGAATCGGCGACGGTATCAAGATCGGTTTGAGTGAGGCGCTTGCGGACGAAGCCAGACGTTGCGAATCCTGTCGCTATTTCGTCCGGCTAGTGCTGAGACTCATAAATTTCGAAACAAATAAAAGTGATGCATTGTTGCGTCAAACCAGACGCGAATCCTCGCGATAGCCGGCCTATCGCGAGGATTCCAACGCGGCCGGCGAGGCGACGTAGGGCGCGGCAAGGCACACTTTTATGTTTCGAAATTCATGAGTCCCAGCACTAGGGCGCCGAGCGCGAGTGTCGCGGCAGCTTTGCCGCCAAATAGTTCATCTGATCGGCAAGCACGTTGCGGCCGCTCAAAATGAAGTGCTCGAATCGGCAAGGTGTATACGGCACATACAGCAATGGCCGGTATTCGTGCACGTTGCGCGAACCCTTTTCTTCATTATGCACGCGGCATGCCGTCACACAATTGGTCCGGATATCCGTGCCGCCTTTTGAGCGAGGCACAATATGATCCCTCGACAACTGGTGACGAGGGAATTGCTCGCCGCAATAGGCGCAGATATGCCGGTCGCGCCGGAACAGCAAATCATTGTTGTCGCCCAACGGCAGTTCCGCGCGCAGCTTGCGCACCATGCGTTCGCTGCCGGCAATGGCAATGATCGGCTTGACCGTCACGCGCGATTGGATTCCTGCATTCGACACCCCGCCGCGAAAGATGAATTCCCGCTCGCCCAGCTCCCACGCCACTTTGTTCGTTGCATAGTAATGGATGGCGGTTTCGTGGGAAATCCAGTCGAATGGATTTCCGGCGATGTCGAGTGCGAGAATGTGCGGTGTCATACTGATCCTATCGATATCTCATTGGCGTCTCAAAGTCGGTGAACGAAAAACCGCGCCGCGTTCGGAGCGATCCGAATCGAATCTGGAAAGTTTGAAGAGGGACGACGCAAGCAAAATGGTAGTGGTGAACGGAATCGAACCGTCGCGCTTCCGAATATGAATCGGGCGCTCTGCCATCTGAGCTACACCACCAAAAAGAATGGCCGGCGCGGACCAGCGAAAGGCTGGAACGGGTCTGTGCGCCGGCCATGGCAAGGCCCACTGGAAGGATTTTGAACATTCTGGTGCCGGCCCTCGGCCTCGAACCGAGAAGCTCCTGCTTCTAAGGCAGGAAGGTATGCCCATTCCCGTCAGACCGGCGAAATCGTCCCGGTTGCCTCCGGGGTCAGGCTTCACAAACGTTCGGTGAAACCGGACTGCTTTGACACAGCAATCCCTGCATCCACGCTGCCTATCGTGGCAACTGCAAACGACAGAGGTTACTGTGACAGGGTTGGCGGAAGTGGTGTGATTCGAACACACGGAGCCTTTCAGCCCTCCTGTTTTCAAGACAGGTGCAATAAGCCGCTCTGCCACACTTCCATCGTTGGAGCCGGTAATCTGATTCGAACAGACGACATCCTGCTTACAAGGCAGGCGCTCTTCCAACTGAGCTATACCGGCATCAAACTGGCGCCCCAGAGGAGAATTGAACTCCCGGCGTCTCGCTCGACAGGCGAGTGCTCTACCACTGAGCTACTGAGGCAATCTATTCTTCAATGCGGCTGCTTTCCCCGCCGGTCCAGGCGCCATGCCTGCCACTGCCCGCCTGCCATTCCTTGCGCGGCCGCTTGTGGTCGAACGTGCGCTCATTCACGCCGGCACCTTGCTGTCCGATGCCGCTCGGTGTGGCTACCGTCCGTGGGCAATCCCGCCACGGCTCAGCAGATTGGCGGAAGGTACTGGATTCGAACCAGCGCGCCCCAGTCGGAGCGACGGTTTAGCAAACCGTTGCATTGACCGCTCTGCCAACCTTCCATTGATTTTCACGATCACCTCCTTTCTATCGAAATAAGCGCGTGATGCGCGACGTGGAAAAACTGGTCTGGGTGGCAGGATTTGAACCTGCGGCCTCCCGCTTCCAAGGCGGGTCGTCTAACCGGACTGACAATACACCCAGATAACGCCGGCGCAACGCACAGCTCTCGCTGTCGTCCGCCGTGAGGAGCGGCCGGGCTTGCGCCGCGCTGCAAACTGGACCCACCGGCAGGGATCGAACCTGCGACCTCCAGATTCGTAATCCGGCGCTCTTCCAACTGAGCTACGGTGGGATATTCCTGGCGGAAGAAGTGCGATGCGAACGCACGTGCCGGTTGCCCGGCCATTCGCTTTCCAAGCGACGCCGTTCGACCTCTCCGGCATTCTTCCTATGCTTCTTTGTGAATGGAGTGGAGTGCCGGATTCGAACCGGCGAACAACGGCTTTGCAGGCCGCGCCATTAGACCGCTCTGGCAACTCCACGATGAAACTGGCGAGCCCTGATGGATTCGAACCACCGACATCCGGTTTTGGAGACCGGCGTTCTGCCGACTGAACTAAGGACTCGAACAACTGGTGCTTGCCGAAAGAGTTGAACTTCCGACCTATCGCTTATCAATCGATCGCTCTGACCACTGAGCTAGGCAAGCATAAAAACATGTTGGGGTGGATAATCGGGATCGAACCGATGACCACCGGAATCACAATCCGGGGCTCTGCCTGCTGAGCTATATCCACCCCAACACATTCTCTTCATCATCCAAACCGGGTGCGCGGATGGCGCGGCGTCCCGCTCAAAGGGTCCGCGCATTACGATTTGATCGCGTGGCAGCCGCAACACTGTGTGCCCACGCAATCCTGAGCGCATGCTTGTCCGATGTTGCGGCATCGGACCAACAGCGCACCCGGCGGTTGATGACCTGGTATTCCCTTCAGGATTCGAACCTGTATCCATCGATGATGAGTCGATTGCTTTTACCGATTAACTAAGTATTCACACGAAAACCGGCAGTGATTCTCATCCGAACACCGCCACTGATTCGCGTCGAAAAACCGCCACCCAGCAACGTCACCAAATGGGCAAATCCTCAGTGGGGCTGAGCGGCTGCAGTCGGCCAGAAGCAGCAGTAAGCAACAGCCGGCTATCCGATTGAGGTAGGCAACATGTTCATCAAAATGGTTCTACCTGTGCTTTGGTTTCCTTTTTTGTTGACTTGGATCCTTACTGGCAATTCTGCGCTTGCAAGCTCGGGTCAGTAGCTGCGTCATTGTGGTGATTGTGATAAATTTCTCTCGCTGCACCTGACGGTGCGGCAAACGTTCTCAGGGCGGGGTGGAAATCCCCACCGGTGGTAATGGCAGCCTTTCTGCCTAGTCCGCGAGCGCTTGCAGGAAACGGCTTGAGTGATTAGCTTACCGTAGCCGCAAGGTCAGCAGACCCGGTGTGATTCCGGGACCGACGGTGATAGTCCGGATGAAGAGAGAGCGGGATTCTGCCATCCTTGCATGCATGCGCGGCTGGATGCGGCAGACTCATGCTGTTGCATGGTCTGCGGCATCACGCCCGTGGCCGGCCGTGTACGGCTGTACCGGACGCCTCCAGCATTCGGCAAATCCCCATCAATCGATATGCCCTGTTTTTTGTCACCATCAAAAACAGGAGTTTTCACATGCAACACGCATACGAAGTTACGACCAACATGCCGCAAAAGCTTGCCTCCACAGGCACCAAGCGTATCGCCTTTGTGCAATCGCTCTGGCACCACGAGATCGTCGATCAGTGCCGCCAGTCATTCATCGAAGAGTTCGGGCGACTCGGATATGAGGCAGCGCAGCTCGATACCTATAAAGTCGCCGGCGCCTTTGAGATCCCGCTGCACGCCAAGCTGCTGGCGCAAAGTGGGCGGTATGACGCGGTAGTCGCCGCCGGTCTGGTCGTAAATGGCGGTATTTACCGTCATGAGTTCGTAGCCCAAGCGGTGATCAATGGGCTCATGCAAGTGCAATTGGAGACCGGCGTGCCAGTGATCTCGGCGGTGCTGACGCCACATCACTTTCACAGTCATGACGAGCACCAGCAGTTCTTCCATGCGCATTTCCGCGTGAAGGGAGAGGAAGCGGCGCAAGCCTGTGCATCAACGATCGGATCATTACAGAAGCTGGTAGCTTAACGAACGATTGAAAGGCGGACCGCCAAGCCTGCATCGGGGCTGGAATCATATCGAATTCCAGACCCCGATTCCCCGCCATTCCCTGAGAAGTACATGACGAGCCGTTGATCGGGATTGGAAGAAGCCCTACACCGTAGCGACTGGCCGCTTCCAGATAACGTAAATGACAGCAACGGGAAGAAACGCGACAGCCCTCATAGCTTGGAAATTCATTTTGCAACGGCGGGTTTGCCGTGCGGATAGGTGGCGGTTTTCATGTGCGAATGACTGGCGGTTTTGCCACGCGAATCCGTGACGGATTTGATGAGAATATTCAATTAAGCTAGAGGAACAATATCTGTACTGCTAAACATGGCAGGGGCACAAGGAGTCGAACCTTGGACAACGCGAGTCAAAGTCGCGTGCTCTACCAACTGAGCTATGCCCCAACTGATACTACTGAAACTGGCTCCGGCTAGTGGAATCGAACCCCTCTCTATCTGCAATTAACAGTGCAGCGCGCTCACCTTGAGTGCTAAACCGGATTTGACTGGTGCATCCCCCTGGTATCGAGCCACGCTCTTCGGTTTTTCAAACCGGCGCTTTCACCTGATTAGCTTGGGATGCGTAATGCTGGAGCGGAATACCGGAATCGAACCGGTCTGACGAGCTTGGAAGGCTCTTGCACAAGCCCTGTGCCAATCCCGCTTTGCTGGTGGATGGTGATGGAGTCGAACCACCGATGAACGTGCATGCTTCCGGGTTACAGCCGAACCCCTTACCGCTCGGGCAACCATCCCTGATCGTTGGCATTGGTACACACAAGGGGACTCGAACCCCTGTTCACCGGGCGAAAGCCGGTTGTCCTGACCATAGTACTGATACTCAGAAATGGACGATGCGTGTGCCATTCCACGACAAAAGCCGCCTCGCAAAACACAGGGCAAAACTTCTCCCTGGCCGGGCCATGCGCTTTTTCTCAAAGCGGCTTTCATCGTGGAGCAGGAAACGAGCTTCGAACTCGTGGCCTCGACCTTGGCAAGGTCGCGCTCTGCCTACTGAGCTATTCCTGCACCGGCCGCACACCCAATGGCAAACCTCGTGAGGGAGGCTTGCCACTAGACGCGTGGCCTTCAAACTTTTCCAGATTGTTAAACAACGTTTGCGTCTGATCCGGTGTTGTCCGGGGACGGCCTCGAAATTAAAAGGGCTTGACTGCTGCTACGGTCTTGCTACAACCACGGACAAAAACAAAAAGCCCGGAGTTCATTTCTGAACATCCGGGCTTTGGGAGCCTGGGCCTTTCGGCCTGCCGTCGGGTTGGGTCCTCTCGGCTAGGGGTTCCCCCCTCGGATGTTTGCATGCGTCCAATCCATGCCATAAAAGCGATTGGGGCTGGACTCATGCTGGTTAATCGGTGCTGCAAATGTTGTACACAGTACGGCCGGCTGCACGGAAGCGATGGCTTGATAAGCCTTCGATCCATTGTCAGCTATGTGGCGCAGTGTGGACATGACGGGCATTTCGAGCGTGGCGATCAGCGTGCGGCCGAGCAGCGACAAGACGGGCGCGGTGCGCTTCGCTGTCAATTGCTGTTGTTGGCCGGCTGTCTTCACGTTGGTTCCTGAAAATGGGTTGTTGAGTGGTCCATTGCTGAACGATTGATTGCATTCTTTCATAAGCGGATGTTAAAAACAAGGGGGTGACGCAAATAAATTCGCATTTAATGCGAATTTATCGCGGTTAATGCGACTTTCTCGCAACAGACGCGAACTGCGCGGGTGCGCAAGGTATAATGATGCCCGTCGTAGTGAGGTACGGCGCATCATGCAAAAACCGAAATCCAAGAAACCCAAATACACCGCAAAAGTTGTTCTGCGTATCAAGACATTGATGGCGGAGAATGACATCTCTTCCGTCGACGCGCTGCATAAGATGCTCATTGCCGCCGGCGTCGATATTTCGTATTCCCAGCTTGCGCGGGTCGTGGCCGATGCCGGCAAACGGCTGAACGTCGATTTGCTGGAAGGCCTTGCTACTATTTTCCGGTGCCAGGTGCGCGACCTGTTCGCCGAGACTTGAGCCGGCAATGATTGATCGGAATGTCGTGGACGGCAGCTAGTGGACTGTAACAGCCAATTCGAAAGTGCCTGTCGCGTGCTCGGCGCGCATGGCCGCGTTGCCCATGCTCGTGATAGCGCACTATCACTGTGCTGTGCGCCTTGCCCTGCGCGCCGGACACGTACCTCTCACTTCCAAATAGACTGTCACAGTTCACTAGAGCCTGTTATGAACTCAAGCAGGGGGCGCGCAGCCCCGGGAACCCGCCGCATACCAGGGTGAAGCGAGGGTTTCGGGCGATGTATCGCCCGCTCGCGGAACAGTCCTCGCTTGCAAG
>CBIHON010000030.1:0-63483 GCA_966211965.1 uncultured Burkholderiales bacterium
AGGGCGGCGACTACCTCGGCGACCAGGACGCCATCGAATTCATGTGCCGCGAAGCACCCAAGGTCGTGTATGAGTTGGAGCATTTCGGCATGCCGTTCGACCGCAATCCCGACGGCACGATTTACCAGCGTCCGTTCGGAGGCCATACCGCCAACTTCGGCGAGAAGCCGGTGCAGCGCGCTTGCGCCGCGGCTGACCGTACCGGTCATGCTCTGCTGCACACGCTGTACCAGCGCAACGTACGCGCCAAGACTCACTTTTTCGTCGAATGGATGGCGATTGACATCATTCGCGACGCCGAAGGCGATGTTCTCGGTGTCGTCGCGCTGGAAATGGAAACCGGCGATGTGATGATTCTCGAAGCCAAGACCACCATTTTCGCGACCGGCGGGGCAGGGCGTATTTTTGCTGCCTCTACCAATGCCTTCATCAACACCGGCGATGGCCTTGGCATGGCGGCGCGTGCCGGCCTGCCGCTGGAAGACATGGAGTTCTGGCAGTTCCACCCGACCGGCGTCTCCGGCGCCGGCGTGCTGATCACCGAAGGCGTGCGCGGCGAGGGCGGTATCCTGATCAACAGCAACGGCGAACGCTTCATGGAGCGTTACGCACCGACATTGAAGGACCTGGCCCCCCGTGACTTCGTGTCGCGTTCGATGGATCAGGAAATCAAGGAAGGCCGTGGCTGCGGTCCGAACAAGGATCATGTGCTGCTGGACTTGCGTCATATCGGCGCCGACACGATCCAGAAGCGTTTACCGTCGATTCTCGAAATCGGCCACAAGTTCGCCAACGTCGATGCAACCAAGGAGCCAATCCCGGTGGTACCGACTATCCATTACCAGATGGGCGGCATCCCGACCAATATCCATGGTCAAGTCGTGGCGCCGAAGGACGGCAACCCGAACGCGGTGGTCAACGGCATGTATGCGATCGGCGAATGCGCCTGCGTATCGGTGCACGGCGCCAATCGCCTCGGCACCAATTCCCTGCTCGACCTGGTGGTGTTCGGCCGTGCTGCTGGCAATCACGTGGTCCAGAGCAATTTGAAGACGAAGAGCCACAAAAATCTGCCGGCCGATGCCGCCGATTTTGCAATGGCGCGCCTGGCCAAGCTTGAGTCGGCCACTGGCGGCGAGCGTGTGCAAACGGTTGCGAACGATATCCGCTCGACGATGCAGCGCTACTGCGGCGTGTTCCGTACCGATGAGCTGCTGCAGAGCGGGTACAAGGCGATCATGGAACTGGACGAGCGGCGCAAGCACGTGTCGTTCCAGGACAAATCCAAGGTGTTCAATACTGCACGTATCGAAGCGTTGGAGCTCGATAACCTGATTGAAACCGCGAAGGCAACCATCAGTTCGGCCGTGGCGCGCAAGGAGTCGCGCGGCGCGCATGCGCATCGCGACTATGAAAAGCGGGATGATGAGAACTGGATGAAACACACGCTGTGGTATTCGGAAGGCAATCGCCTCGAATACAAGCCGGTGGTCACCAAGCCATTGACGGTGGAAACATTCAAGCCTAAGGCACGCACGTTCTAGTTATATCGGGATTGCTTCATTTGTTTAATTAATGTTGAGGACAGAGGGAGGAGGCGCCTAGCCTGATTCGACACGCTCAGGCGCCCTATAAAGACTCTGTCTCGCAAAAAGAGAAACCCGCAAAAGGGATACCATGGCACGCACTCTGAAATTTCAAATCTACCGCTACGATCCGGACAAGGATGCCAAGCCTTATATGCAGGACTTGACGGTGGAACTGCAGGATACCGACAAGATGTTGCTGGACGCGTTACAACGCATTAAGTCTGATGTCGACGATTCGCTTTCGCTACGCCGCTCTTGCCGTGAAGGCGTGTGCGGTTCCGATGCGATGAACATCAACGGCAAGAACGGTCTGGCCTGCACCACCAACTTGAACGAGTTGACCGAGCCGATCGTGTTGCGTCCGCTGCCCGGTCTGCCGGTGATTCGCGACCTGATCGTCGACATGACCCAGTTTTTCAAGCAATACCACTCGATCAAGCCTTACTTGGTCAACGACTCGATTCCGCCCGAGAAAGAGCGTCTGCAGTCGCCGACCGAGCGTGAAGAGTTGGATGGCGTGTACGAATGTATTCTGTGCGCGTGCTGCTCGACCTCCTGCCCGTCGTTCTGGTGGAACCCGGACAAGTTCGTCGGTCCTGCCGGTTTGCTGCAAGCCTACCGCTTTATCGCCGACAGCCGCGATCAGGCAACTGGCGAGCGTCTGGACAACCTGGAAGATCCGTATCGCCTGTTCCGCTGCCATTCGATCATGAATTGCGTGGATGTCTGCCCCAAGGGTCTGAACCCGAACAAGGCCATCGGCAAGATCAAGGAACTGATGGTACGTCGTGCGGTATAAACAAGTGCTCCTTCCCTCGCGGGAAGGAGTTATTCGGTAATATGAACGTGAATGGATAGTGTGGAAGTCGGACCAATGCCATTGCAGCGATTGAGAGATCATGTCGACGAGCCATCAATCTGATCCTGCCAAGCGTGCGCGCCTGCGCTGGCGCGGGCGCCGTGGCTTGCTCGAGAACGATTTAATCCTGACGCGCTTCCTGGATGCGCATGAGGAGACCATGACCGATCAAGAGGTCGATGCATTTTCCCGCTTGATGGACTTGTCGGACAACGAATTGATGAGTTTGTTGTTGGCGCGCAAGGAGCCGGAAGCTGAAGTGGACCTGCCCCATGTCCATGCGCTTTTGCAGCGGTTGCGGAATGCTTGAAGATTTTGTTTTTTCTTTTGTTTTATTTTATCAATCGACTCACCGCTCATAAGAAGGAAGAGCCATGACCAACTCTGACGCTAAAGCCACGCTATCGTTTTCCGATGGCACTCCCTCACTGGATTTCCCGATCTACAAAGGCTCGATTGGCCCGGATGTCATCGACATCCGCAAGCTGTATGCCAGCACCGGCAAGTTCACCTATGATCCTGGTTTCATGTCGACCGCCGCCTGTAATTCGTCGATCACCTATATCGACGGCGACAAGGGCGAACTGCTGTATCGCGGTTATCCGATCGAGCAGTTGGCGGTCAACTGCGATTTCCTGGAGACATGCTATTTGCTGTTGAACGGCGAATTGCCGAACGTCGCGCAAAAGAAGCGCTTCGTCAGCACCGTGACCCAGCACACGATGGTGCACGAGCAGATGCAATTCTTTTTCCGCGGCTTCCGCCGTGACGCTCATCCGATGTCGGTCCTGGTCGGCACGGTCGGTGCCTTGTCCTCCTTCTATCACGATTCGCTCGACATCAATGATCCGCACCATCGTGAAGTCTCGGCGATCCGTCTGATCGCCAAGCTGCCGACCCTTGTCGCGATGTCCTACAAGTATTCGGTCGGCCAGCCTTTCGTGTATCCGCGCAACGACCTGTCGTACAGCGCCAACTTCATGCGCATGATGTTCTCCACGCCATGCGAAGAGTACAAGGTCAACGACGTGCTGGTGCGTGCGCTCGACCGCATTCTGATCCTGCACGCCGATCACGAGCAAAACGCCTCGACCTCGACCGTGCGTCTGTCCGGTTCCAGCGGCGCCAACCCGTTTGCCTGTATCGCAGCGGGCATTGCCTGCCTGTGGGGGCCTGCGCATGGTGGCGCCAACGAAGCCGCGTTGAACATGCTCAAGGAAATCGGTTCGGTCGACAAGATTCCCGAGTTCGTCAAGCAAGTCAAGGACAAGAACTCCGGCGTCAAGCTGATGGGCTTCGGTCATCGCGTCTACAAGAACTACGATCCGCGCGCCAAGCTGATGCGTGAGACCTGCTACGAAGTCTTGAATGAATTGGGCCTGGAAAACGATCCGCTGTTCAAGCTTGCGATGGCGCTGGAAAAAGTGGCGCTGGAAGACGAATATTTCGTGTCGCGCAAGCTGTATCCGAACGTCGACTTCTATTCCGGCATCGTGCAATCCGCGCTGGGCATCCCGGTTTCGCTGTTCACCGGTATTTTTGCAATGGCCCGTACCGTTGGCTGGATCGCGCAATGGAACGAGATGATTTCCGATCCCGAGCAAAAAATCGGCCGTCCGCGCCAGCTCTTCGTCGGCTCGCCTCCACGCGATGTGCCGCCGATCGAGAAGCGCTCTTGATACAGGTACAGGAGTAATACCTTGCGATAAAAGCGAGTCTGTGGACTCGCTTTTTTGTGCCTGAACGCAAATATGGTATGCTGTTACATTCAACTCAGGTAACACACAAGTAACGTAGCCCTTCCCCACAACTTGATGTGCAATCCGCTAATCGGTCAGGCCGTGTCGCGGAAGGTTAAATTAACCCGCTAATCTCGCGAAACGCGAAGAAAGGTGAGCAAGATGATGCAGCAGTATCTCTCCAACTCGTATTTGTTCGGAGGTAACGCACCGTACGTTGAAGAACTGTACGAAGCTTATCTGAACAATCCCGGTTCAGTGCCTGACAACTGGCGCGCTTATTTTGACGCCATGCAGCACGTGCCCGCCGTAGATGGCTCCAGCAAGCCCGACGTCGCACACGCTCCCGTTATCGCCTCCTTTGCAGAGCGCGCCAAGCAGGGTCCGATCCGTACCGTATCCGCTTCCGCCGATGTCGAGATGGGCCGCAAGCGCGTTGCCGTCACTCAGCTCATCGCCGCCTATCGCTTCCTGGGCAATCGCTGGGCCAATCTTGATCCGCTGCAGCGCCAGGAACGCCCCAGCATTCCTGAGCTTGAGCCCAGCTTCTACGGTTTTACCGACGCCGACATGGACATTGTGTTCAATGTCAGCAATACCTATTTCGGCGTTGAGACCGCGACCTTGCGTGATCTGGCGAATGCCTTGCGCGACACCTATTGCCGCTCGATCGGCGCCGAATTCATGTACGTCAGCGATCCTGCCCAAAAACGCTGGTTGCAGGAACGCCTCGAATCGACTCGTTCGACGCCGAGTTTTTCGGCTGAAAAGAAAAAGCACATTCTCGACCGACTGACCGCCGCCGAAGGCCTGGAGCGCTATCTGCACACCAAGTACGTAGGCCAGAAGCGTTTCTCGCTCGAAGGCAGCGAAAGCTTTATCCCGGCGATGGATGAAACCATCCAGCGCGCTGGCGCCAAGGGCGTGCAGGAAATCGTGATCGGCATGGCGCATCGCGGCCGCCTCAACGTGCTGGTCAATATTCTCGGCAAGATGCCGCAGGATTTGTTCTCCGAATTCGAAGGCAAGCATGCCGACGACCTGCCGGCTGGCGATGTCAAATATCACCAAGGCTTCTCGTCCGACATCACCAGCCCCGGTGGCCCAGTCCATCTTTCGCTGGCCTTCAATCCTTCGCATCTCGAAATCGTCAATCCTGTGGTCGAAGGTTCGGTCAAGGCGCGGATGGAGCGGCGTGGCGACAAGGATGGTTCGCAAGTGCTGCCTATCCTGGTGCATGGCGATGCCGCCTTCGCAGGGCAGGGCGTCGTGATGGAAACGCTGAACCTGGCGCAGACGCGAGGCTACGGCACCGGTGGTACCGTGCATATCGTGATCAACAACCAGATCGGTTTCACCACTTCTGACCCGCGCGATTCACGCTCGACGCTGTATTGCTCCGATGTGGTCAAGATGATCGAATCGCCTGTCTTGCACGTCAACGGCGACGATCCCGAAGCCGTGGTGTTCGCGACCCAAATCGCGCTCGATTTCCGCGTCGAGTTCAAGAAAGACATCGTGGTCGACATCATTTGCTATCGCAAATTGGGCCACAACGAGCAAGACACGCCGGCGCTCACGCAGCCGCTGATGTACAAGAAAATCGGCCAGCATCCAGGCACCCGCAAATTGTATGCAGACAAGCTGGTGGCGCAGGGCACGATTCCTCCGGACGGCGGCGACCAGATGGTCAAGGCTTACCGCGAGGCGATGGATGCGGGACGCCATACGGTGGATCCGGTCATCTCCAATTTCAAGAGCAAGTACGCAGTTGACTGGATGCCGTTCCTCAATCGCAAGTGGACCGATGCTGCGGATACTGCCGTGCCGATGGCGGAGCTGAAACGCCTGGCTGCCCGTATCACCGTGGTACCGGAAAACTTCAAGCTCCATTCGCTGGTGGAAAAAGTATTGGCCGACCGTGCAGCGATGGGTCGCGGCGAAATGAATCTGGACTGGGGCATGGGCGAGCATCTGGCATACGCCTCGCTGGTTTCTTCTGGCTATGGAGTCCGTCTGACCGGCCAGGATGCGGGTCGCGGCACCTTCGTGCATCGCCATGCGGTCTTGCATGATCAGAACCGTGAGCGTTGGGATGCCGGCAGTTATGTGCCGCTGCAAAACGTGTCCGACCAGCAGGCGCCGTTCACCGTGATCGATTCGGTCCTGTCCGAGGAAGCGGTGCTGGCCTTTGAATATGGCTATTCGTCCGCCGAGCCGAATACGCTGACGATCTGGGAAGCGCAGTTCGGCGACTTCGCCAATGGCGCGCAAGTCGTGATCGATCAGTTCATCAGCTCCGGCGAAGTCAAATGGGGCCGTGCTTCTGGTCTCGTGATGATGTTGCCACATGGTTACGAAGGCCAGGGGCCGGAGCACTCTTCCGCGCGTCTTGAGCGCTTCCTGCAATTGTGCGCCGACAACAATATGCAAGTGGTGCAGCCGACCACTGCAGCACAGATCTTCCACCTGCTGCGCCGCCAGATGATCCGCTTGTTCCGCAAGCCGCTGGTGATCCTGACGCCGAAATCGCTGTTGCGCAACAAGGATGCCGGCTCACCATTGTCCGAACTCGCCAAGGGTTCGTTCCAGACCGTTATCGGCGAAGTGGATGACAAGATCGACGCCAAGAAGGTCAAGCGCGTGATCGCCTGCTCCGGCAAGGTGTATTACGACCTCGTTAATGCACGCAAGGAACGCGGACAGTTCGATACCGCCATCGTTCGGGTCGAACAGTTGTATCCGTTCCCGCACAAGGCTTTTGCGACCGAGCTGAAGAAATTCCCGAACTTCAATGAACTGGTATGGACCCAGGACGAGCCGCAAAACCAAGGCCCGTGGTTCCAGATTCAGCACAATATTTTCGAGAATCTGGAAGAGGGGCAAAAGCTTGCGTATGCCGGCAGACCGGCCAGCGCATCGCCGGCAGTCGGCTACTACGACAAGCACTATGCGCAGCAAAAGGCATTGATCGATACCGCCTTTTCCAAGCTCAAAGGTTTTGTCCTCACTAAATAAAGACCCGGCGGCGCACTAGAAGCTGGTGCGCCGTTCGAACACACCGAAACGGAGAGTTACATGGCAATTCTTGAAGTCGTCGTTCCGCAACTGTCGGAATCCGTCGCTGAAGCGACACTGTTGCAGTGGCATAAAAAAGTGGGCGAAGCGGTCGCTCGCGATGAAAACCTGATCGATGTCGAGACCGACAAAGTCGTGCTCGAACTGCCAGCACCTGCAGCTGGCGTACTGACCCAAATTATCAAGGGCGACGGCAGCACGGTGGTCGCTGGCGAAGTGATCGCCACCATCGATACTGAAGCCACGGCGGGCGCTGTACCTGCCGCCGTTGCTCCTGCGCCTGCTGCAGCCGCTCCTGCTTCGGCGGCCGATCCGGTTGCTGCCGCGATTTCCACGCTGGCGTCGAAAGCCTCCTCTGGTGTCGCAATGCCTGCAGCGGCCAAGATGCTGGCCGATAACAACATGTCGGCAACCCAAGTGGCGGGTACCGGCAAGGATGGCCGCGTGACCAAGGGCGACGTAATTACCGCCCTGGAAAAGAAACCTGCCGCCCTGGCGCCTGTTCCGGCTGCTTCCGCCAAGCCTGCTTTGCAACAAATCTCTGCGCCGACCACGCTGGATCTTTCCGGACGTCCGGAAGAGCGCGTGCCGATGAGCCGTTTGCGCGCCCGTATCGCCGAACGCCTGGTGCAATCGCAAGCGACCAACGCGATCCTGACTACCTTCAATGAAGTTAACATGTTGCCTGTGATGGAGCTGCGCAACAAGTACAAGGATAAGTTCGAGAAAGAGCATGGCGTCAAGCTTGGCTTCATGTCTTTCTTCGTCAAGGCGGCAGTTGCCGCGCTGAAAAAATACCCGATCATCAATGCCTCGGTGGATGGCAACGACATTGTCTATCACGGTTATTTCGACATCGGTATCGCAGTCGGTTCTCCGCGTGGCTTGGTAGTGCCGATCCTGCGCAACGCCGACCAGATGTCGATCGCCGATATTGAAAAGAAAATCGGTGAATTTGGCGCCAAGGCCAAGGACGGCAAGCTGACGCTGGACGATTTGACCGGCGGCACGTTCTCGATCTCGAACGGCGGCACCTTCGGTTCGATGTTGTCGACCCCGATCATCAACCCGCCGCAATCCGCCATCCTCGGTGTGCATGCGACCAAGGAGCGCGCCGTGGTCGAAAACGGCCAGATCGTGATTCGTCCGATGAACTATCTGGCAATGTCCTATGACCACCGCATCATCGACGGCCGCGAAGCAGTGTTGGGTCTGGTGGCGATGAAAGAAGCGCTGGAAGATCCGGCTCGCTTGTTGCTGGATCTGTAAAAATCAGGCTGGAGTCCACGGACGTGGACAGGGGAATTTCTCGCTCCGTGGCTCCAATGTACTCTGCGGATAATAGGTTGGGATATGTCTAAACAATTTGATGTGGTCGTCATCGGTGGCGGCCCTGGTGGTTACGTCGCGGCGATTCGCGCTGCGCAATTGGGTTTCAGCACGGCATGTATCGATGAGTGGAAAAATGCCAAGGGCGGCGCCGCACCGGGCGGCACCTGCACCAATGTCGGCTGCATTCCGTCGAAAGCTTTGCTGCAATCCTCCGAACACTACGAGCATGCGGGCCACGCATTCGCAGAGCACGGTATCGACGTCAAGGGTTTGAGTTTGAACTTGGGCCAGATGCTCGCGCGCAAGGATACTGTCGTCAAGCAAAACAATGACGGGATCCTGTTCCTGTTGAAGAAAAACAAGGTCACGTTTTTCCATGGCCGCGGTTCTTTCGTCAAAGCCGACGGTGGTGTCTATGAAATCAAGGTGACGGGCGCCAAGGAAGAGTCGATCAGCGCCAAGCACGTGATCATCGCGACCGGTTCCAATGCACGTGAATTGCCGGGCGCCGGTTTCGATGAAAAACTGATCCTGTCGAACACGGGCGCGCTGGCTATGGACAGCGTGCCGAAGAGACTAGGCGTGATCGGTGCCGGTGTCATCGGCCTGGAAATGGGCAGCGTATGGCGCCGTCTCGGTGCGCAGGTGACGGTGCTGGAAGCGCTGCCTACCTTCCTCGGTGCAGTGGATGAGCAGATCGCCAAAGAGGCGAACAAACTGTTCACCAAGCAGGGACTGTCGATCAGCCTCGGCGTCAAGATCGGCGCGATCACCGCAGGCAAGAAGGATGTGACCGTCGAGTACACGGATGACAAGGGCGCCGCGCAAAAGGCAGTGTTCGACAGGCTGATCATCTCGATCGGACGCGTGCCGAATACCATCGGCCTGGGCGTTGAAAACGTCGGCCTCAAGCTTGACGAACGTGGTTTCATCTCGGTAGACGGCGATTGCAAAACCAGCTTGCCGAATGTGTGGGCGGTGGGCGACGTGGTCCGCGGTCCGATGCTGGCGCACAAGGCGGAAGAAGAGGGCGTCGCGGTTGCAGAGCGCATCGCCGGCCAACACGGCCATGTGAATTTCAACACGATTCCGTGGGTAATCTACACTTCGCCGGAAATCGCCTGGGTCGGCAAAACCGAACAGCAGTTGAAGGCCGAAGGCGTCTCCTACAAGGCTGGCACTTTCCCATTCATGGCCAACGGTCGCGCGCGTGCTTTGGGCGATACCTCGGGCATGGTGAAGTTTTTGGCCGATGCCAAGAGCGATGAAATTCTGGGCGTGCACATCATCGGTCCGATGGCATCGGAGTTGATTTCGGAAGCCGTGGTCGCGATGGAATTCCGCGCTTCTTCGGAAGACATCGCTCGCATCTGCCATGCGCATCCTTCCTTGTCCGAAGCTACCAAGGAAGCGGCGTTGGCTGTCGATAAGCGCGCTTTGAACTTCTAAAAAATATCAGCCGAAGAGTGCTGAATCGGATGGGCGAGTCCAAATACTCGCCCATTTTAGTTTTCTCTTCCAGATCATGCGATTGGCCGGCATTCCGGCGATCGAATCAGGGGCATGTGGTTTTGAACAAAATGAATGTCCAGGAATTTTATGAGCACGCGCTGGCGGAGCGTGGGTTCAATGCTGACGCTGCGCAACGCGCCGCGGTCGACCGGCTGCAACGCGCCTATGACGAATGGGTCAAGTTCAAGGCGCAGCGCTCCAGCACGTTGAGGCGCTTCATCAACCGGCCTGATGTGCCGCGCGGGATCTACATGTGGGGTGGAGTAGGGCGCGGTAAATCCTTTCTGATGGACAGTTTTTATTCGGTGGTACCGCTGGTGCGCAAAACCAGGCTGCATTTCCATGAATTCATGCGCGGTGTGCATCGGCAATTGGATGAGTTGAAAGGCGTGGCCGATCCGCTTGATGAGGTGGCGCGCCGCATCGCAAAGAAATACCGGCTGATTTGCTTCGACGAGTTCCATGTGTCCGATATTGCGGACGCGATGATTCTCTACAACTTGATGAAGGCTTTGTTCGATAATGGCGTGTCCTTTGTTCTGACCTCGAACTACGCGCCCGATACGCTTTATCCGGAAGGCCTGCACCGCGACCGCATGTTGCCCACCATCGCCTTGTTGAAAGAGCGGCTCGATGTGATGAATGTGGACGCCGGCATGGACTATCGCAAACGCGCCTTGCAGCAAGTCGCGGCTTATCACATGCCACTGGGAGCGGAAGCGGACGAGGCCTTGCGCAACGCGTTTGCCCGTGTTGCCGAGACCGCTGACGAGGACCGTTGCGTGCGCATCGAGGCGCGCGAGATATGGGCGTTGCGACGGGCCGGTGGTGCGATCTGGTTCGATTTCGCAACCTTGTGCGGCGGACCCCGCTCGCAAAACGATTACCTGGAAATCGCCAGCCGTTTTCATACTGTCGTGCTGTCGGGAATTCCGCGCATGTCGGCGGGCATGTCCTCGGAAGCGCGCCGTTTCACCTGGTTGATCGATGTGCTGTACGATCATAAGGTCAAGTTGTTGATGTCGGCGGAGGTCGAGCCGGAGCAACTCTATACCGACGGCATGCTGGCCAACGAATTCCATCGCACTGTTTCGCGCATCATCGAAATGCAGTCGACCGAGTACATGGAGTCGGAACGGCGCGATGTCGCGGACACGATTACCTGAGACGGAGCCAAGTGGATTTGAATGTACCTATCGTGATTTTTTCAAGAGGCTCGCGCATGCGACGCATGGCCGGGCGTTTTCTGGCCCTGTGCTGTATCTGTGCAGCCATGCAGTGCCTGGTTGTGGATGCGCAGGAGGTGACCGTGTCTTCTTCCGCAGCAAGCCCTTATAGTCTTTATCCTGCCGGGTCGATTCAATCTCTTGAGTCGGCCGATCGGGCATTGGTTGCCGTCGAGCACGAACGCGCCGATATCGAGGCACGCTTTGCCGGCGATGAACGCGCGTGCCATCCCAAATTCTTTGCGTCATCCTGTCTCGAAGACGCCAAAGAACGGCGCCGCATCGAGTTGGCCAAGCTGCGTACCGTGGAGGTCGAGGCCAAGGCGTTCAAGCGCCATGCCCGGGTCGCAGAGCGTGATGAGGCCTTGGCCGAGCGGCGTGCCGAGGAAGAAGCGGAAGCTCCGCTACGCTTGCAGGAGCAGAAGGAAAATGAAGCCCGTTCCGCCAGGAAAGCGGCCTCGGCTTCGACGGCAGGCTCCGGGTCCAGCGGTGGAAGCGATACACTTCAGAATGCTGTCGACGTGCGCAGTGCGCAACACGAGATCAAGCTTCAGCAGCGGCAGAAGATGGAAATCGCCAATGCAAGAAAGCGCTCCGATAACGTGTCGGCATACCAAAAGAAGGTACGCGAAGCGGAAGCGCATCAGCGGGAAATCGCCGCAAAACATGCGGAAAAAGAGCGTGAGAAGAGCGCCAAGGATGTCGCACCGGCGAAATAATCTTTACGCGTCGGGCGCCGCAGCTATCGGCCGCGGCGCCCGCGTCGTATTTACACTGCGCGGCGGATTTTCTGTGCAGTATAGTCTTTCACTTCTTCCGGCGGCACTACGAGTTTGACGACCGCCAGGGTGCAGTTGTCGGCCGACGTACCTTTTGCTCTTTCGCGCGCCTTTTTTATCAGCATTTCCGACGCCTGCCGCGGCGAATTCATTGAAATCGCCGCACCTAGTTCAGCGTCGGAAAAATAATGCCACAGGCCATCGGAGCAAAGAAGGAATGAGTCGCCCGCCTTCAAGCCGTCATAACGTTTGACCGTCACAAACAGTTCTGCCGTACTCAAGCCAAGCACATTGGTCAGGATGTTGGTGAGGCGATGATTTTTTGCGCCTTCTGCAGTGAGCTTGCCTTCGGCGACCAATTTTTCCACGTAAGAATGATCTTGCGTGCGTTCCGCACAATTTGGGCCGTCAAAACGATATAGGCGGGAGTCTCCGACATGTGCCCAGATTGCACTTTTGCTTGGCGTTAATACCAGGACGACCATGGTGCTATGCGGTTCTTTTTCGGAAGAAAAAGCGGTCAGTTTGATGATGGTATGCGCTTCTTCCCCGATCGTGGTAAGCATTTTCTCGACGCTGTCGGTGGCGGGGGTAAAACGTTCGAACAATTGTTGCGCGGTGCGCATTACCTGTTCTGCCGCAAGCGCACCTCCGCTCAAGCCGCCCATGCCGTCAGCCAAAACCGCCATCATGTAACCCGGCGCGCTGCGCGAGGTGAATAAGCCGACGCGGTCTTGCTGCTCGGATCGGTCACCGATGTGCTGTCCGGTGCCTGCTTCGATCTTGTATTGGCTCATACCTATGCTTGGATTAAACTGTGCCTTGGCAAAATGTTATGCCAGATTAATTTAATTATTGCATGCTGTTGCACATCCGCAGGTGAATTTATGGTTTTTTTTAAGGGTGAGTAATTTTCAGAAGCATTCACATGGTGAATTTTGATAAGAATCATGTCAAAGCTGCACTGAAAACAGGATAGAACTCGCATCGAACTTTTGGAGCTTTAATGCCTATGCGCAAAATTTTCGCCCAAATGCTTCTTTTTGTTTAACAATCTTGTTCGCACGTACAATATGATTGCCTAACAGATCCTACGCCACCATATGACCATGAGCTCTCCAGAAGAAATTCAGCGCCGCATTATTGAACTTGAGGTAGAGCATCGCGACCTGGATGCGGTAATCGCGACTTTAACCGGCGATGTGCGCCATGAGGAATTGCAGTTGCGCCGCCTGAAAAAGCGAAAATTGCAATTAAAAGACCATATTACGCTCTTGAAAATGCAGCTCATTCCGGATATCCCCGCCTAGTTGTTGCCGATTTTGACTGAAGACACTTCCGCAGCGCAAGCAGTTTGCGCGCATGATGCCGATATCGACCGCCTTTTTGGCGCCAACGGACCTTTAGGGCAGGCCGTCGGCGGTTTTCGTCCGCGTCAATCGCAAACCGAGATGGCCAAAGCCATTGCCCAGGCGATCGCACAGCAACAAACCTTGATTGCAGAGGCCGGCACCGGTACCGGCAAGACCTTTGCCTATCTGGTGCCGGCCTTGCTGTGGGGGGGCAAGGTAATTGTCTCGACGGGTACAAAAAATTTGCAGGACCAACTTTTTTTGCGCGACATTCCGACCGTGCGCAAGGCCTTGGCCGCGCCGGTGTCGGTCGCACTGTTGAAGGGGCGCGCCAATTACGTTTGTCATTTTCATCTGGAACGCACGCAACAAAACGGACGGCTGACCTCGCGCGACGACGTCGGCCATTTACGTGAAATTTCCCGTTTCATGAAGACCACGATGACGGGCGATAAAGCCGAATTGTCGAAAGTGCCGGAGACTGCGCTGATCTGGAATCTGGTGACATCGACACGCGACACCTGTCTTGGCACCGAATGTTCGTACTATCAGGATTGTTTTGTCATGAAGGCGCGCAAGGAAGCGCAGCAGGCCGACGTGGTGGTGGTGAATCATCACCTGTTCTTTGCCGATGTGGCGCTGAAAGACACCGGCGTAGCCGAATTGCTGCCTTCCGCCAATACCGTGATCTTCGACGAAGCGCATCAATTGCCGGAAACCGCGACGCTGTTTTTCGGCGACACCGTCTCCACTTCGCAAGTGCTGGAATTGTGCCGCGACGTCTTGGCGGAAGGCTTGTCTCATGCGCGCGACGGCGCCGAATGGGCCAAGGTCGTGATGCCGGTCGAGCGGGCGGCGCGCGATTTGCGCTTGGCGTTTCCACAGGATATGGTGCGCTTGGCAGTCGATCAGATTGCGCCGTCCAGCACTTTTTTCCCGGTGCTGGAAAAACTCAAGGAAGAACTGCAGGGCATGATCGCCATCCTCGAAACGCAGGCTGAGCGTGCTGAAACCATCGAGCAATGCAGGGTGCGCGCGATTGAACTTGGTACGCAATTGGCCGCCTGGAATGCGCAGGAGGGCGGCAAATCAGGCAAGACGGAGGAAGGCCAAGAGCGTGTGCTGTGGGTTGAAGCTTTCTCTTCGTCGTTGCAATTGCATCGGACTCCACTTTCGATCGCCCCAATTTTCAATAGGCAGCGCGAGGGTGCCCCGCGCGCATGGATTTTTACTTCGGCCACGCTGGCAGTCAAAAACGATTTCAATCACTATGCTTCTCAAATGGGATTGTGGAATGAACCGGCGCAATCCTGGTCGAGTCCGTTCGACTACGATCGCCAGGGCCTGCTGTATGTGCCCAATAATCTGCCGCAGCCCAATTCGTTCGATTACACCGATGCTGTCATTGATGCCGCACTGCCGATGATCGAAGCGTCAGGTGGCCGAGCTTTCCTTTTGTGTACTACGATTCGTGCGGTCAACCGCGCGGCGGAACGTTTGCGCGAGGAATTCGACAGGCGCAAGTTGCCGTATCCGCTGATGGTGCAAGGTGAAGCCGGCCGCACCGAGTTGCTGGACCGTTTCCGCACCGCAGGAAACGCGGTATTGATCGGTAGCCAGAGCTTTTGGGAAGGTGTCGACGTGCGGGGCGAAGCACTGTCGCTGGTCATCATCGACAAGCTGCCATTTTCCCCGCCCGACGATCCGGTGCTGGCGGCGCGCATTGCGGCGCTCGAAAGAAAAGGCTTGAACGGTTTCATGCACCACCAGTTGCCGGAAGCGATCATCAATCTGAAACAAGGGGCGGGGCGCTTGATTCGGGATGAAACTGATCGTGGCGTGCTGATGATTTGCGACCCAAGATTGATTTCAAAGCCTTATGGCAGGCGCATCTGGCAGAGTCTGCCGCCATTCAAGCGAACGCGGGATTTGGCGGTAGCGACCGCTTTTTTCGCGGAGCAGATGCAAGCGGCGGGCAACGAGGGAGATTGATCCGCAGGCGATACGCGCCAATTGTTTAAAACTGGCCGATGCTGGCATACTTATGCT
The DNA here is from genome assembly GCA_966211965.1 of uncultured Burkholderiales bacterium. Taxonomy (GTDB): domain Bacteria; phylum Pseudomonadota; class Gammaproteobacteria; order Burkholderiales; family Burkholderiaceae_D; genus CBIHON01. The sequence continues at coordinate 15,516 of CBIHON010000030.1, forward strand.
GTCGCGGCATCGATGTTGTGTGCGACGCGGCCGGATCACCTCGAAGCAAACAATCGATTCGGTTTATATCCGAACTTTGAAGGATATGCATGATTGAGTCCGTTTCCCTGATCCCTCTGCGGCCCGGCGAGGTGGTGCTGGGCAAGCCTTTGCCTTGGCCCGTGTACGACTGGCATGGCAAGCTATTGATGGAGTCCGGCGCCATCGTGGAAAGCGAAAGCCAATTGGAGGGCTTGCGCGAGAACGGTTTTATCCATGACTCGAGTTGGGATACCGAACTGAAACCTGCTGCACCTACCCCACAAGCGGGGAAGAAAAGCAAAAGCGCTCAGGAAGGAATCCCGAATCCACCGGCCGGCACGGGCAAGGAAGTCGTCATGGCGATGGACGACGTGCGCTGGTATGTAGGAGAAACACTGTACCTGCAGCAACTGGACAACTCGGCCATCAGATACACGGTCAGCCTGATCGGTTTTGTAAAAAATAAAACCGTATTCGTGACTGCGCCGACCCTGGACGGGAAATTCGAATTCATTCGCGACGGGCAGACCTTTATCGTGCGCGCTTTTTCCGGCAAAAAGGCATATGCATTCACGGCGGTGGCGGTAAAGTCGGTCCACATGCCGCATCCGTATCTGCACCTGTCCTATCCGAAGCTGGTGCGCTGCACCGTGGTGCGGCAAGGGGCGCGGGCGCAAGTCAAGATCATCGCCTCGGTTTCACTGGGAGAACCGGAACGCACCGCTGCTGCGGCGCTCAATGATTTGAGCATGGGCGGCGCCTCCGGCATCATCAAACAACCGCTTGGAAAAAAAGGCGAAGAAGGCAGAATCAAATTCAAGGTTACTGCCGCCGATCACGATGAGTTTCTGAATTTGAAAACAATTTTGCGCTCGGTAACGCCGGCCGATAACGGCGAAGGATTCAAGCATGGCTTCGAGTTCGTGGACGTTTCCATTCACGATCGCTTGATTTTGTCGGCATTTGTCCACCAGACGCTGGTGGAGACGGATTAACCTTTGCGCAGAAACGGTTATTTCTGCGGCAAAATCGCTACTTTTCCAGTTACCTTGCGTGCCCCCATATCGTTCCAGGCTTGCGGCGTATCGGCCAAGGCATAGCGTCCTGAAATATGCGGCTTGATCTTACGCCCGTCCAGCCTGCTCACCAATTCGCGCATTGCATCCAAATTGGCTTTGGGTTCGCGTTTGGCGAACTCGCCTCAGAATACGCCGACCAGAGAGGTGCCTTTCAATAACGCCAAGTTCAAAGGCAGTTTCGGGATTTTGCCGCTGGCGAATCCCCCCGGCAGATAGCGGCCGCACCATGCGATCGAACGAAATGCCGGTTCTGCATAGTGACTTCCCGCAACTCTTCAACAACCAATGTGTCGGGCAGTCCCACGCCTTGCAGAGAATGGCTTTCATGCTGTCTCCGACGAGTTGGATTAAAGAGCGTGATCGCTTGATTTTGTGGTTATGCCGCAAAATCTCAATCTCTTCACGAGTTCGCGATATTGCTTCGGGTAAAATCGAATCTATGAAAATTCTTATCAGTAATGACGATGGATATTTAGCGCCGGGTATCGCTGCCTTGGCCGAGGCGCTGGCTCCCATTGCTGAGATTGTTGTGGTGGCGCCGGATAGCAATCGCTCAGGCAGTTCCAATTCGCTCACACTGGATCGCCCATTGTCGGTTCAGCGCGCTGCCAACGGGTTTTATTTCGTCAATGGCACGCCTTCGGATTGTGTGCATGTGGCATTGACCGGGATGTTGTCATTCAAGCCCGACTTGGTGGTATCCGGCATCAATCAAGGACAGAACATGGGCGACGATACCCTGTATTCCGGTACCGTAGCGGCGGCGACCGAAGGCTTCCTGTTCGGTATTCCTGCGATCGCGTTCTCGCAGGTCGAGAAGGATTGGGCACACCTGGACGCCGCAGCCAAGTTGGCGCGCGACATTGTCGAGCGCCGCTTTGATGCGCTGCAAAAGCCTTATTTGCTCAACGTAAATATACCGAACTTGCCCTATGAATCCTTGAAGCGCGTGGTCGTGACGCGGCTGGGTAAACGGCACATGTCGGAGGCCGTGATCCGGGCGCAGGACCCGCACGGCCGCGAAATTTTCTGGATCGGTCCGCCGGGGGCTGCCAAAGACGCCGGCGAGGGCACGGATTTCCATGCGACTGCGATGGGTTGCGTTTCCATCACGCCGCTGCAAATCGATCTGACGCATACTGCACAATTGGACGCTCTCAAGAAAGGTTTGCTATGACGGGCAAGAGCAAGAATTTCCCGCTGCAGCTTTCCTCAGTAGTCGACAAATCTTCGAAGACGGCGCGCAACACACCTTTATCCTCTCCCAAAATTGCAACCCCACAAACTGCCACCCGGAATGCGGCGCGCGACGTAAGCCGTCTCGCCGCGCAAAATGCGTTGCAGGGGCAATCCGGGGTGCGGGCAGCGGCTGTTCCGGCACCACCCGAGCAGGCTCGACCCTTGGTTTCGGATGCGGTGCGCGCAGCCATGGTGGCGCGGGTGGCCAAGCAGGGCGTCAAGGATGCCAAGGTGTTGGCTGCAATGGAGGCGGTGCCGCGCCATTTGTTCATGGAGCCAGGTTTGGCGAGCCAGGCTTACGTCGATGCCTCGTTGCCGATCGGCCATCATCAGACGATTTCCCAGCCTTATATCGTGGCGCGAATGATCGAAGTCATGCGCAACGGCGGCATTTTGAACCGGGTGCTCGAAATCGGCACCGGGTGCGGCTATCAGGCTGCAGTGTTGTCCCTGGTCGCCAAGGAGGTGTATTCGATTGAGCGCATCAAACCTCTGCATGAACTGGCGAAAGCCAACCTGCGTCCGTTGCGTATTGCGAATATCCGTTTGCATTACGGAGATGGTATGCTTGGACTCCCGCAAGCGGGGCCGTTCGACGGTATTATCCTGGCTGCAGCCGGCCTGGAAGTGCCGCAAGCCCTGCTGGATCAAATGACGATCGGTGGCCGCCTTGTTGCGCCGGTTGGGGCGCGTCATCAGGTATTGCAACTCATCGAGCGCATGAGCCAGTTCGAGTGGACCAGCACAACGCTGGAAGATTGTCATTTTGTGCCGCTTCGCGCCGGCACGGTGTCTTAAAAGTAAGAATGTAAGAATGCTTGGTGCAATAAATTGAACGTAATGAGAATGAAAAAAAATCGCCTGGGATTAATGTTGGCCTCGGTCGGCTTGGTTGCCGGCTGTGGCACATCGCCTCGCAGCCCGGCCCCCGTAGTTGACCGTACGCCAGGGCCGGCGGTCAAGCCGGTTGATACGGTGGCTTCCAAACCGGTGCCACCCCCAAGCGCCGCGAAACCGGCTCCGATCAAAGCCGACAGTCATGGTTACTACACGGTCAGGCGCGGCGATACGCTGTATCGTATAGCGCTCGATATTGGTCAGAGTTACCGTGACATCATCGCCTGGAATAATCTTGCCGATCCTAACGACATCAAGGTCGATCAGGTGCTGCGCGTGCTGCCGCCTGAACCGGGCGCTACACCAAGCAGCGTGCAGACCGCCAGCGTTGCAAGTGTGCCCGCAGTCGAAGTCAAGCCGCTGCCGGCTGCTGCAACCGTACCGGCGGTGCCGTCCGCCCCATCCGCCTCATCATCTTCGATTCCCAACAAGTCCGGACCGCGTGGTGACAAGCGCCCGTATTCTGACGCTGCACTCGCGGAACTGCAGAGGCCGGATACTCCAGTCGCAGCAGTTGCATTCACTGCCCCGGCATCTGCCGTTTCAAGAGCTGCCGAGATAAAACCGGCAGAGAAAAGCGCGGAAGCACCCGCTGCCTCGGTTGCCGAAGAAGAAAGCGTATCGTGGATGTGGCCAGCCGATGGCAAGATCGTGGCTAGCTTTGACGAAGGCAAGAAAGGGATTGATATCGCAGGCAAGGCCGGTCAGCAGGTGGTTGCCGCCGGATCGGGAAAGGTGATGTACGCTGGCAGCGGTATTCGCGGCTACGGCAATTTGGTGATTGTCAAACATACCAGTAACTTATTGTCGGCCTACGCACATAATAAAACCATCCTTGTCAAAGAGGGTCAAATTGTCAACAAAGGACAAAAGATCGCGGAGATGGGAAATTCCGACGCCGATGCAGTAAAACTGCACTTCGAGATTCGGCAGCAAGGCAAACCTGTCGATCCTTCAAAATTTTTGCCGAACCGTTAAATGACCCGCCCACCCCACGAGCACCAGCCGCAGGATGACGACACCTTGTCAGACGACTTGACTGACGATATGCCGCTTCATGCCGATGGTGAGCGGGGGAGCGGACTTGTCGACGACATGGAGATGGCGGATCGGGAAACGCCCGGCATCGTTGTCGTGATCGATAACGTGGATGAGTTGAAGACGGTGCTCGCCGCTGAACTGTCCACCGATACCACCCAGCATTACCTCAATCAGATCGGTACCCGGCCCTTGCTTTCGGTTGCAGAAGAAGTGCATTTCGCCACTTTGGCCAAGGCGGGCAATTTCGCTGCGCGCCAGAAAATGATCGAGCACAACCTGCGTCTGGTGGTTTCGATCGCCAAGCACTACATCAATCGCGGCGTCGTGTTGCTGGACTTGATCGAAGAAGGCAATCTGGGTTTGATGCGCGCGATCGACAAGTTCGAACCGGAGCGAGGTTTCCGCTTTTCTACCTATGCGACCTGGTGGATACGTCAAAGCATCGAACGTGCGATCATGAACCAAGCGCGCACAGTGCGTTTGCCGGTGCACATGGTGCGCGAATTGAATCAGATCCTGCGCGCCAAATACCATCTGGAAGCCCAGCATCACGACGGCAAGGATGCGACAGCGGAAGATATCGCCCACCTGGTGGGGCGTCCGATTGAAGACGTGCAGGATATCCTTGCGCTATCCGAACATGCGACGTCGCTTGATGCTCCGCTCGACAACGATCCGCAGGCCAGCTTGATGGATATGCTGCCGGGTGATCATGAGGATGGGCCGGATTCGCGTGCCGAGCATCATGAGATGACGATCCTTGTGCGCGACTGGCTCACCAAACTGCCTGACAAGCAGCGCATCGTGATCATGCGCCGCTTCGGCCTGGATAATGACGACCCCGCGACGCTCGAGGAACTGGCGGCCGAAATGAGCGTGACGCGCGAGCGCGTGCGGCAAATTCAGCAAGAGGCTCTGGTCAAACTCAAGCGTGCCTTGACCGCGCGTGGTGTAGGCAAGGATTCCTTGCTGTGAACCTGGTTTTGTGCCTGTCGCGGACGTCCTGGGTTGTCGCCCTGTCGTAGCGATGATGGCAAATTCCTAATTCTAATTTCAATAAATTCGGGGCGAGACGTACCCGATAATCCGACTCTGTTCTTATGCTACACAATATCATCGATATCGAATCCCTCGACATGGAGGCCCGCGGCATTGGCCATTTGCAAAATGAAGACGGTACGCAGGGCAAGGTAGTCTTTGTCGAGGGCGCCCTGCCGGGAGAACGCGTTGGTTTCCAACCCTTCCGCAAGAAGGCGAAATGGGAAGCAGCAACCATGACGGAACTGCACCGTGAATCGGCTATGCGAGTCAAGCCGAAGTGCGCCTATTTCGGCGTCTGCGGCGGCTGCGCGATGCAACACCTGGAGCCCTCCGCCCAAGTCGCGATCAAACAGCGCGTACTTGAGGATAATCTCAAACACATCGGCAAGGTCAAGCCTGAAACTATGTTGCGCCCCATCTATGGCCCGACTTGGGGATACCGCTATCGCGCCCGTATTTCCGTACGAAACGTGGTCAAGAAGGGAGGTGTTCTGGTCGGTTTCCATGAGAGAAAATCATCTTTCATTACCGACATGAAAGCCTGCGAAATATTGCCGGCCAATGTCTCGGCCATGCTGGTCCCGCTACGGCAATTGATTGCCTCGCTTTCGATCATGGAACAGGTGCCACAGATCGAACTTGCGGTGGGAGAGGGGCAGGGCGAGACGGTTACTGCGATGGTGTTGCGGGTCATGGCGCCGCTCACAATGGTGGATGAGGACAAACTGAAGGCATTCGCCGATCAATATCAGGTGCAGTGGTGGCTGCAGACGGCTGGTCCGGATTCTGTCTATCAATTCTATCCAACCGACACCCAGTTGCATTATGCATTACCTGAGTTCGGTGTCAGGATGCCCTTCAAGCCGACCGATTTCACGCAGGTTAATCACCAGATCAATCGTGTTCTTGTGGAGCGTGCTCTACGCCTGCTGGACGTGCAACCCCAAGAGCGCATTGCCGACCTGTTTTGCGGACTAGGAAATTTCACCTTGCCGATCGCGACTCTGGCGCGCCAAGTGGTGGGCATAGAAGGCAGCGCCACGCTGACCGAGCGGGCGCAAAGTAATGCGCAATTCAATGGCTTGGGTGAAAAGACTGCGTTTTATAGTCGCAACTTGTTCGAGGTGACGCCGGATGATTTGGCGGCATTGGGAAAATTCGACCGTTTCTTGATCGATCCTCCGCGTGAGGGGGCAATGGCTGTGTGTGAGGCCTTGGCTGAATTGGGCGAGGCGCGGCAAGATTTGAAACCCAGGCGCATCGTCTACGTCTCCTGCAACCCGTCAACTCTTGCGCGCGATGCCGCTTTGCTGGTGAACGGCGGCTATGTGCTGAAGCAAGCAGGCGTGGTAAATATGTTTCCGCACACTGCCCACGTCGAATCGATTGCGGTGTTTGATTTGCCGGAATAAAAAACTTCTCAAGAATTGAGATCAAAAAAGCCGACCCGCAGGTCGGCTTTTTACAGGTGTTTCAGCTTAATCGCGGCTGCCGCCAAAAATTCCCAGCAGCGCAAGCAGATTGGAAAAAATGTTATACACGTCGAGATAGATGTTGAGCGTTGCCGAAATGTAGTTGGTTTCGCCGCCATTGATGATTTGCTGCACGTCATACAGGATGTAGGCAGAAAAAATCGCAATCGCGACTACCGAGATCGTCAGATAAAGTGCCGGTATTTGCAGGAAGATATTTGCTGCTGCCGCTACCAGGATAACCAGGACACCGGCGAACAGCCATTTTCCCAAGCCGGAAAAATCACGCTTGGAAACGGTGGCAATGCTCGCCATTACCCCAAGTATCGCCGCCGTCCCGCCAAACGCAGTCATAATCAGCGATGCTCCATTCGAAAAGCCCAGGATATGGCCGATCAGACGTGACAGCATCAGGCCCATGAAGAAGGTGAATCCTAGCAGCAGCGCAACGCCCCATCCGGAATTCTTGGTTCTCTCGATCGCAAAGAAAAAGCCGAATGCAATCGCCAGGAAGGCAATAAAGCCAATGAACGGGCTGCCGGAAAAGAAGGAAAACCTGAACTGTACGCCAAGCCAAGCACCGAGAATGGTCGGAATCATCGAAATAGCGAGCAGCCAGTAGGTATTGCGCAAGACGCGATGGCGTGTCACCAAGGAGTCGCTGGATAGATCATAAGTTTGCTGTAAGTTTTGGTCCATATTCCCTCCAATAAGTTTGTAAGCTTGCAATGCTGCAAAAGCATAACATGGCAAACTTCAGTATAGGATGGCTGCGGGTGGTTGAAGTTCGTGTTTCCCTCGCATAGATATCACTATGTCATTCATATATGAGGGGGTTTCATGTTAGAATCAAAGGTTGGTTGAATTCTCTTGGCTTGTCCTAACCCTTTCTTTTTATTGGAGTTTTTACAGATGGCAATCGAACGTACCCTGTCGATTATTAAACCTGACGCAGTCGCAAAAAACGTAATCGGTCAGATCTATTCCCGTTTTGAAAATGCCGGCCTGAAAATCATCGCTGCCCGCATGATTCACCTGTCCCGTACCGAAGCGGAAGGTTTCTATGCTGTACACAGCGCCCGCCCATTTTTCAAGGATTTGGTCGATTTCATGGTTTCCGGTCCGGTGATCGTGCAGGTGTTGGAAGGGGAAAACGCCATTGCGAAGCACCGTGACCTGATGGGCGCGACCGATCCGAAGAAGGCCGAGAAGGGCACGATCCGCGCTGATTTCGCCGATTCGATCGACGCCAATGCGGTGCATGGTTCCGATGCCGCAGAAACCGCCGCAGTCGAAATCGCTTATTTCTTCCCGACTCTGAACATCTATTCGCGTTAATTGATGCGCCGCTTGTTCCCGCTCAAATCTTTGGGTGGGCGGACGGGCGGCGTGATGAAGTGGCACTATGACGGTTCTTACCAATCTGCTGGACCTTGATCCCGGACAACTCGTCGCGTATTGCGCCGCGTTGGGTGAGAAGCCGTTTCGCGCCAAGCAGTTGCAGCGCTGGATACATCAATTCGGCGCCAGCAATTTCGATGCGATGACCGATCTGGCGAAGTCGTTGCGCGACAAGCTCGCGACACGTGCCGTAATCAGTGCCCCCGCTGTGATCAGTGATCACACTTCGTCCGACGGTACCCGTAAATGGCTGCTCGATGTCGGTCAAGGCAATGCAGTCGAGACTGTTTTTATCCCGGAAGAAAATCGCGGCACGCTATGCATTTCGACGCAGGCGGGCTGTGCAGTCAATTGCCGCTTTTGTTCGACCGGCAAGCAAGGGTTTAACCGCAACCTGACAGTTGGCGAAATCATCGGCCAACTGTGGATGGCTGAGTTTGAATTGCGCAGGACCAAAGGCATCGAGCCCGGTCCAAAAGGCGAACGCCAGATCACCAATGTTGTAATGATGGGCATGGGTGAGCCTTTGTTGAATTACGAACCCACCGTTACCGCACTGAGACTGATGCTGGATGATAACGCGTATGGCTTGTCGCGCCGCCGTGTCACGCTCTCAACCAGCGGCGTGGTGCCGATGATTGACAAGCTGTCTCAGGATTGTCCGGTCGCTTTGGCCGTGTCGCTGCATGCGTCGAACGACGCCTTGCGTGACGGCCTGGTGCCGCTGAATAAAAAATATCCTCTCGTTGAGCTGATGTCGGCCTGCAAACGCTATCTCGACCATGCGCCACGCGATTTCATCACGTTTGAGTATTGCATGCTGGACGGCGTGAACGATACGGATGTGCATGCTCGTGAACTGGTGGCGCTGGTGCAGAATGGCACACAAGCAGTGCCATGCAAATTCAATCTGATTCCGTTCAATCCTTTTCCGGAATCCGGCTTGAAGCGTTCGAATAATCCCCGCATCAAGGCCTTTGCCCAAATCCTGATGGATGCGGGCATTGTCACTACCATACGCAAGACGCGCGGTGATGACATCGATGCGGCCTGCGGTCAACTGGCCGGTGAAGTGCAGGACCGTACGCGCGTACAGGAACGGATGCAAAAAATGGCTGAATATCAAAAGAAATTCGGCAAGGATTTTGGCCGCATCGTGGAGATTCCTTCGTGAACCGGACATCCTTGTATTATTTCTGGATGGCGTCCGTCATAAGCTTGTCTGCGCTGCTCGGCGGCTGTGCCGGCAACCAGGCGACCGCTACCCAGCAAGCGGAGCTGCCTACCAGCTCCGATCAGACCGATATCCAGAAGCGTTCCCGTATCCGCCTGCAATTGGCGGTTGGATATTACGAGCAGCGGCAGTGGCCGGTCGCATTGGACGAGGTCAAGCAAGCCCTGCAGATCGATCCGAATTTTGCGGATGCCTATAGCATGCGTGGCCTGATTTATATGGAAATGGGCGAGACGCGGCTGGCGGAAGAGAGCTTCTTGCGGGCGATCAAGCTGGCGCCGAATAACCCCGATATGAGCAACAACTATGGCTGGTTCCTGTGCCAGAACGGCCGCGAGCAGGAATCGATCGCCCATTTCGAGGCGACGCTGAAGAATCGTGCATATCAATCGCCGTGGAAGGCCTTGAACAACGCCGGAGTCTGTAGTTTGAAGTTGAAGGATGTCGCGGCCGCCGAACGCTATTTTGCGCAAGCTTTTCAGCTCGATCCGGGCAATCTGTCGATCAGCATCAACTTGGCCAAAATATATTATGACCGCGGCGACTATGAGCGTGCGCGGTTCTACATCGGCCGCGTCGTAAAAGCCGATGTGCTGGATGCCTACGTATTGTGGCTTGCAATCAAGGCTGAACACAAGCTGGGCGACAGGGCGGCGGAGGCGAGTCTGGCGACGCAACTGCGCCGTCGCCATCCCAATTCTCCAGAGTATGGATCTTATCAACGGGGAGCGTTCGATGAGTGATGCAGCAATCAATGAGCCGACGGTTCTCGCAGGGATCGAGCAGCAGGATGCAAGCCCTGCAGCGATGGCTCCAGGAGCTCAGCTTGCTTCGTTGCGCAAGGCTCGAGGGTGGTCGATCGAGGAAGTTGCGATGCAACTGAACCTCGCGCCCCGTCAGGTTGTGGCGATTGAGGCAGATAATTACGCCGCATTGCCAGGTATCGCCAGCACGCGCGGTTTCGTTCGCGGTTACGCAAAGATATTGAAAATCGACGCGGCACCCTTGTTGAAAATGATGGCGAACGAGCCGGCGACTTTGAGTGAGCCGGTGCAGCAGCGACGCGTGTTGTCGGAGCCGTTTTCCGAAACGCGTCTGCCTTCGATGGGGCGTCAAGATGTGCCGTCGAAATCGATTTTCGTGGTCGGGTTTCTGGTAGTGCTATTGTTGGCGGCTTTCGCCGCCCAGCACTTCGGATTGGTGCCGGATTTGTCCGACTCTGTTTCGTCAAAAATCAAGGATATCGCTTCAGCGTCGGCCTCAGGATCAGGTACTACTGCTGCGTCCGCGGCAGCGAGCTTGCCTCAGGCGGAGCCGGGGACTTCGGCTCCAGCCACCGCGAGTAGTGCCGCGAATCCTGCGCCGGCGCCCGCAAGCGTGCCGGTTGTTGCGCCATCGGCGGCCGCCCGGCCGACGGTTGCGGTTGCTCCATCTGTCGCTGCTCCTGCCGAGGCTCCTGCCGCTCCGCAAAAAAATGCGCTGGTCCTGACATTGCATCAAGATTCATGGGTCGAGATTACCCGGGCCAACCGTACCGTATTGTTTTCCCGCCTGCTCAAAGCAGGAGCCAGGGAGACAATCGAAATTCCGGAGCCAGTGTCCATAACGATCGGTAACGTAGCTGGTGTGGAAGCGACATGGCGCGGAGCGCCCCTTGATGTCAAATCCGGCACCAAGACCAACGTCAACCGATTAAGTTTGAAGTAAGAGCAAGCATGCCTTCAGCAAATTCTCCAATCGTGTCAGGGCCTTGCCTGCGGCGTGTCAGCCGCAGTGTAAAAGTGCGTTCCGGCGCGCGTGAGATCGTCATGGGCGGCAGCGCCCCGATCGTGGTTCAATCAATGACCAATACTGATACGGCGGACGCGATCGCCACAGCGATCCAGATCAAGGAATTGGCGCGTGCCGGGTCCGAATTGGTGCGTATCACCGTGAATAATGCGGATGCTGCGGCAGCGGTGCCGGCAATCCGCGAACAACTGGACAAGATGGGCGTGGATGTGCCGCTGGTAGGCGATTTTCACTACAACGGCCACACGCTGTTGAGGGATTATCCAGAATGCGCCCAGGCGTTGGCGAAATACCGGATCAATCCCGGCAACGTAGGTCAAGGCGCCAAGCGCGACACACAGTTTGCGCAGATGATTGAGGCTGCATGCAAGTACGGCAAGCCGGTTCGTATCGGCGTCAACTGGGGCAGCCTGGACCAATCCCTGCTGGCGCGCATCATGGATGAAAATGCGCAGCGTGCCGAGCCTTGGAGCGCACAAGCTGTGATGTATGAAGCGCTGGTGACGTCAGCAGTCGAGAATGCGCGCCGTGCCGAAGAAGTCGGTTTGGCGGGAGACCGGATCATCCTGTCCTGCAAGGTCTCTGGAGTGCAGGATTTGATTGCCGTGTATCGCGAGTTGGCCCGGCGCTGCGATTATGCTTTGCATCTCGGGCTTACTGAAGCAGGGATGGGTAGCAAGGGTATCGTGGCGTCAACTGCGGCCTTGTCGGTGTTGCTGCAAGAGGGTATCGGCGACACTATCCGTATCTCGCTGACGCCCGAGCCGGGCGGCGATCGCACCAAGGAGGTCGTGGTCGCGCAAGAGATCTTGCAAACCATGGGGTTGCGTAAATTTACCCCGATGGTCATTGCCTGTCCGGGCTGTGGCCGTACGACATCGACCGTATTCCAGGAATTGGCCGACCGGATTCAGACTTATCTGCGTGATCAGATGCCGGTATGGAAAAAGCAATATCCCGGCGTCGAGACGATGAATGTCGCTGTGATGGGCTGCATCGTCAACGGTCCTGGCGAATCCAAACATGCCAATATCGGCATCAGCCTGCCTGGGACGGGCGAATCCCCGGCTGCCCCCGTATTTGTCGATGGCGAAAAGACCGTCACCTTGCGTGGCGATAGCATCGCTGAAGAGTTCCAGGCCATCGTGCTGGAATATGTCAAAACGCATTATGGAAATGCGGCAGTCGTTGTTTAAACACGATTGCATCATCGAGTTGCAAACCGTTTGTCAAAATAATGTCAGAACATAAAAAAGTAGAAAAAATTGTCGGTGTGAAGGGAATGAATGACATTCTGCCCGCCGATGCGCCCTTATGGGAATTATTCGAGAACACCGTCCACACCGTGCTCAAAAGCTATGGCTTTCAGCAGATACGCACACCCATCGTAGAGCCGACCGCGTTGTTTGCGCGCGGCCTGGGCGAGGTCACCGATATCGTCGAGAAAGAGATGTATTCGTTTACCGATTCGATGAACGGCGACCAGTTGACCTTGAGGCCGGAATGCACCGCAAGCGTCGTGCGTGCGGCACTGGAACATAATCTGACTTACGATGGTCCGAAACGTTTGTGGTATGCCGGGCCGATGTTTCGCCACGAACGGCCGCAGCGTGGCCGCTATCGCCAGTTCCATCAAATCGGCGCGGAAGCGCTGGGCTTTACTGGGCCCGATATCGACGCCGAATTGATCATGATGTGCCAGCGCCTGTGGGACGATCTGGGCTTGGCCGACATCAGGCTGGAATTGAATTCGATCGGCAATGCAGAAGAACGCAGACGGCATCGCGCAGACTTGGTTGCTTATTTCGAGCAGCACAAGGACGTTCTCGATACCGACGCGCAGCGCCGCCTCCATTCAAATCCCTTGCGTATCTTGGATACCAAGAACCCGACAATGCAGGAAATGGCTAATGCGGCCCCCAAGCTGATCGATTATCTGGGCGAGGAGTCGCTGGCGCATTTTGAAGGCGTGCAAAGAATCCTGCGCCACAACAACGTGCCGTTCTCGATCAATCCGCGGCTGGTGCGAGGCATGGATTACTACAACCGTACCGTGTTCGAATGGGTTACCGACCAACTGGGCGCGCAAGGTACGGTCTGCGGTGGCGGGCGCTATGATCCCTTGATCGAAATGTTCGGCGGAAAACCGACCCCGGCCTGTGGTTTTGCCATGGGCGTCGAGCGCTTGCTGGAACTGATGAAAGCCGGTGGAGAACAGTTTGCAAGCAATCAGTGCGACGTCTATATCGTGCATCAAGGCGAGGCGGCACAGTTGCAGGCGTCGGTCGTCGCCGAAAGATTACGTGATGCCGGTCTGGATGTTGTGCTACATTGCGCAGCGGCCGGATCTGGCAGCAGTTTCAAATCCCAGATGAAGCGTGCGGACGGCAGCGGTGCTGCATACGCGGTGATCATCGGCGAAGACGAAGTCGCTCAGGGGACCGCGAACGTCAAGGCCTTGCGTGCCGGTGACAGCGACAAAAACCAGGAAACAGTCGCATTTGAAGCGGTCGCGGAATACTTGGTCGACCAAATCGTCGGCGGCGACGAGGACGATCATTCCGGACATATCCATTATCATCATTAAGATACGACATCATCATGGCATACGATCTCGAAGAACAAGAACAAATCGCCTCAATCAAGGCGTGGTGGAATCAATACGGCAACCTGATAACGTGGCTCCTGATCATTGCTCTGGGCGGCTATGCGGCTTGGGGCAGTTGGAAGTATTACCAGCGCAATCAAGCCGCCCAGGCGTCGCAACTCTATGAAGAATTGCAGAAAGCCGTCACGGCAAAAGACAATGCGAAGGTGCAGCGCGCGGCCGGCGACCTGGAAGAAAAATTCAGCCGTACCGCTTATGCGCAGATGGGGGCGTTGGCGGCGGCCAAGGCAGCCTTCGATGCCAATGACCTGAAGGCGGCCAAGGTGCAGTTGCAATGGATCGTTGCCAACGGTGCCGACGAAGAATACAAGGCTATCGCGAAAATCCGGTTGACCGGGATTTTTCTGGATGAAAAGGCCTACGATGAAGCTTCGAAGCTGCTTGCAAGCGATTTTCCTGCACAGTTTGCCAGCGTGGTTGCCGACCGCAAAGGAGATGTTCTGGTGGCGCAAAACAAGCTTGAGGAAGCGCGCAACGCTTATCAATCTGCACTCGACAAAATCGATCAAAAGAATCCGGGGCGTCAATTGATCCAATTGAAATTGGATGCCATTGGCGGTGCCTCCGCCAAGGCAGCCGCCTAACCGGACAAAGGGAAAAAATGCGCACTGCAAAGAAGCTCGTGTTTGCACCGGCAACGGCCGCAATGCTCGCAACGCTGGTATTGGCAGGATGTTCCACACTCTCTTCGATGAACCCGTTTTCCAGCAAGCCGGCGCCGCGTAATCCGCCGGCAGCCTTGGTGGATTTCAAGCCGACGCTGGCGATGCGAACCGCATGGTCGGCTTCGGTAGGCGGTGCGGGCGCATACGTTTTTTCGCCGGTCGCCGCCAATGGCAGTCTCTTTACTGCGGCCGCAGATGGCGCGATCACACGCATTGATACGGCAAACGGACGCTCTGTGTGGCGCATCAATGCCGGAACCCCGTTGACAGCAGGCGTCGGCAGCGACGGTAATACGGTGGCGGTGGCAGGTGAGAAGGGCGTCGTCCTGGCTTTCGATGCGGAAGGCAAGTTGCGCTGGAAGGCCCAAACTTCAAGCGAGGTGTTGTCCGCTCCGGCAGTCGGCCAAGGTCTGGTGATTGTGCGCAGTCTGGACAACCGCATCGTTGCTTTTGATGCCGATTCGGGAGCGCGCCGCTGGGTGGTTCAGCGCACCACGCCGTCTTTGACTTTGCGCACCGCACCGGGAATCGTGATCGCCGATACCACTGTGTATGTCGCTTTGCCTGGTGGCAGACTTCTGGCCCTGGCCTTGAGCAATGGCGGCCCGCGTTGGGAAGTCGCCGTCGGCGATCCGCGTGGAGCCACCGAACTGGAGCGAATTGCGGATATCTCCGGCGCTCCCGTGGTATGGGGCCGCGAGATTTGTGCCGTGGCCTATCAGGGGCGGATTGCCTGTTTCGATGCGGTTAGCGGTGTCGCACGCTGGGCCAAGGAATTGTCCAGCGATGTCGGTCTCGGGATTGATGAGCGTTTCGTATTTGCCGCAGATGAGCATGGGGTTGTCAGCGCGTTTGCACGCGACGGTGGCGCCAACGTCTGGCGTAACAACAAGTTGTCGAACCGGCGCTTGTCGGCGCCGATTTCGTACGGACGTGCGGTCGCGGTCGGCGATGGTCAAGGATACGTTCATTTCCTGTCGCGCGAAGACGGTGCCTTGCTGGCACGGGTCAGCACCGATGGCAGCCCGCTCGTCGCGCCGCCCTTGGTCGCCGGTGCCAATTTGATTTTTCAAACCCAATCAGGGACAGTGGTCGCGCTAGCGGCCGAGTAAGCATGGAATGAAGCCGGTTATAGCATTAATAGGCCGACCCAATGTCGGTAAATCCACGTTGTTCAACCGGCTCACGCGGTCGCGCGACGCATTGGTGGCGGACCTTCCAGGATTGACGCGCGACAGGCACTATGGCGAAGGGCGTATCAGCGAACGGCCTTTTCTGGTGATCGATACCGGCGGCTTCGAGCCTGTTGCCAAAGACGGCATCATGCACGAAATGGCCAAGCAGACCAAGCAGGCCGTGGCCGAAGCCGATGTCGTCATTTTTATCGTGGATGGTCGCCAGGGACTGACGCCGCACGACAAGACCATCACCGATTTTCTGCGCAAGACCGGACGTCCTGTGATGCTGGTCGTGAACAAGGCTGAGGGTATGAAATACACCTCGGTTACTGCGGATTTTTACGAACTGGGCATGGGCGATCCCTATGTTATTTCGGCTGCGCATGGCGACGGCGTAATGGACTTGGTGGAAGAGGCCCTTGACTTGGCGTTGGCCCGGCAGCCAGTGATCGAAGACTTGCCCGAGCCTGCCGGCAAGAACATCAAGATTGCGATAGTCGGCCGTCCCAATGTCGGTAAGTCGACCCTTGTCAATACCTTGCTGGGCGAGGAGCGCGTGATCGCGTTCGACATGCCGGGCACGACCCGCGATTCAATCGAAATTCCCTTCGAGCGCGGCGGCAAGCATTACACGCTGATCGATACTGCGGGGATTCGTCGGCGTGGCAAGATCTTTGAAGCGATAGAAAAATTTTCAGTGGTAAAAACCCTGCAGTCGATTTCCGAAGCGAATGTGGTTTTGCTTTTGCTCGACGCACAGCAGGATATCTCCGAACAGGATGCGCATATTGCCGGTTTTATCCTGGAGTCGGGAAGGGCGCTGGTGGTGGGTGTCAACAAGTGGGATGGCCTGACCAGCGACAAGCGCGATGCGATCAAAATGGATCTGGAACGGAAACTGAATTTCCTGTCTTTCGCGAAATTTCATTTCATTTCAGCTTTGAAGTCGACCGGCATCGATCCCTTGATGAAATCGATCAACTCGGCATACGCGGCAGCGATGGCTGATTTGTCGACACCGAAACTGACCCGGGCTTTGATCGAAGCAATCGAACGCCAGGAGCCGCGCCGCAAAGGCTCGATACGGCCGAAATTGCGCTATGCCCATCAAGGTGGCCAGAACCCTCCGATCATCGTTATCCACGGTAATGCGCTCGAGGCTATTGACGAGAACTACAAGCGCTATCTCGAGAAGCACTTTCGCGAAACTTTTTCCTTGGTCGGGACTCCATTACGTATCGAATTGCGGTCCGGTAAAAATCCATTTGCCAGACATGAAAAATAGGTTCAACTCGGATGCCGGATCAATTCGAAAGAGGGCCGAGAATTGATACAGCATTCGGATTACATTCGGGTTAACTTGGCAATAAGCGCAAAAATCGATTACATTCTTTATACATCCAAATGAGGCACTTGAAAATCCAGCTTGTGCCACAACCTCCTCATCACAACAACAAATGGAGCTCCCATGAGCAATAAAGGGCAACTGTTACAAGACCCCTTCCTTAACGCCTTACGCAAGGAACACGTGCCGGTTTCGATTTACCTCGTCAACGGCATCAAACTTCAGGGCCATATCGAATCATTCGACCAATATGTCGTTTTGCTGCGAAATACCGTGACACAAATGGTTTACAAGCATGCAATTTCCACCGTGGTTCCCGCACGCGCCGTCAATTTAAGCCTTGATTCTGACGCGGAATAACGCACACGCCCAAGGCAACCGGATGCACGCTTCCTAGCATGCGCGCAGCTTTGGTAGGTGTCGATTTCGGCAAGGGCGACTTTGCCGCAAGTCTTGAGGAGCTGTCCCTGCTGGCCAAGTCGGCCGGGGCAGAACCTGTCACAACCGTCATCGGTAAGCGTTCCAGTCCTGATGCCGCCTTGTTTGTCGGCTCCGGCAAGGCAGATGAAATCGCGCATGCCGCAAATCACGAGCAGCTCGATATCGTCATTTTCAATCACGCTTTATCTCCTGCGCAGCAGCGCAATCTTGAACGTCACCTGAAGATTCGGGTGCTCGATCGCACTAGTCTTATTCTTGATATTTTTGCCCAGCGCGCCCAGAGCCATGAAGGTAAGGTGCAGGTCGAACTGGCGCAATTGCAGCACTTGGCCACCCGCCTGATACGCGGTTGGACCCATTTGGAACGGCAAAAGGGCGGTATCGGCTTGCGCGGGCCGGGTGAAACACAGCTTGAAACCGACCGCCGCTTGTTGGGCGACCGCGTCAAGGCGCTACGCGCGCAGCTTGAAAAACTGCATCGCCAGCGCGCCACCCAGCGTCGGGCACGTGGACGCAACAATGCTTTTTCCGTTTCCCTAGTGGGTTATACCAACGCGGGAAAATCGACCTTGTTCAATGCGCTGGCCAAGACCCGCGTCTATGCTGCCGACCAGCTTTTCGCGACGCTGGATACCACCTCGCGCCGAATATATCTGCCCGAGGTCGGCAATGTCGTGGTATCCGACACAGTCGGTTTTATCCGCGAATTGCCGCATCAACTGGTGGCCGCTTTCCGGGCAACGCTCGAAGAGACGATCCACGCTGATTTACTGCTTCATGTGGTGGACGGCGCAAGCCCCTCTCGCATAGAACAGATCGAGCAGGTGAATATGGTGCTGAAAGAAATCGGTGCAGACCATATTCCGCAAATTTTAGTGTGGAACAAGATTGATGCAGCCGGCCTTGAGCCGGTTTTGGAAAGAGATGAGTATGATAAAATCCGTCGTGTTTTTATTAGCGCCCGGACCGGGGGTGGCTTGGATTTACTGCGTGAGGCAGTGACCGAGTTTGCAAAAGCGCGCAGCGCGGAACGTCTTGGTGATTGGACTGAAGACGAACCTCATGATATGCATGCGTAATTAACCAGCATTCCAACCTATTACTATTAAGCCGGATCGCCACAGAATGCTTGTGTCCCTATTTAAAAAAATTGGCTTGGTGTTTTCACTGAATGATCCCGGCTGGGGCCGTGGTTCGCAAAACAACAACGATCAAAACCAGCGCCAGGACGGCAAGAAGCCAAGCGATGGCCCTCCCGATCTCGATCAACTTTGGCGCGATTTCAATCAGCGACTGAATCGCCTGTTCGGTAATAAAAGCGGCGGAGGCGGTGCTTCCGGCGGCAATGGTTTTCCTGACATGAGAGGTGCGGGTATCGGTGCCGGTGTGATCGCAGGCATCGTGCTTTTTCTATGGTTGATCAGCGGATTTTTTATCGTGCAGGAAGGCCAAACTGGCGTGGTTCTGACCTTCGGTAAATATAGTCATACGACGCCCGCCGGTTTCAACTGGCGCTGGCCTTATCCGATCCAGAGCCATGAGATCGTCAACATTTCCCAGGTTCGTACGGTCGAAGTCGGTTATCGATCGAGCGTAAAAAATAAACAGGCGAAAGAAGCGTTGATGCTGACCGATGACGAAAATATCATCGACATTCAGTTTGCAGTTCAGTATAAGCTCAAGAATGCTGCAGAATGGGTATTCAATAACCGCGACCAGGAAGAGACCGTCAGGCAGGTTGCCGAAACCGCCATTCGCGAAATTGTCGGCCGCAGCAAGATGGATTTCGTACTCTACGAGGGGCGTGAGAAGGTGGCATTTGACGTTGGCCAATTGATGCAGCAAATTCTCGACCGCTACAAGGCGGGCGTACAAATCACCAATGTCACGATGCAGGGGGTGCAGCCGCCCGAGCAGGTCCAGGCGGCGTTTGATGACGCCGTCAAGGCCGGGCAGGATCGTGAGCGTCAAAAGAACGAAGGCCAAGCTTATGCCAATGACGTGATCCCGAAAGCGCGCGGCGCGGCCTCGCGGTTGATGCAGGAGTCGGAAGCCTATCGTGCCCGGGTGATTGCGAATGCACAGGGCGATGCATCCCGTTTCAAACAAGTTCTCGCGGAATACAACAAGGCGCCGGCAGTGACCCGAGATCGTATGTACCTGGAAACCATGCAGCAGATATTCTCGAACACGACCAAGGTTATGGTTGATTCCAAAGCCAGCGGCAACAGCCTCATCTACTTGCCTCTGGATAAGCTGATTGCGCAATCTGCTGGGAATGAGGTTGCCGTAGCCAAGTCGGTTGCGCCACCCGTCAATCCGGCGCCGGACCCTTTGCAGGCGCTTGATGCGCAACGCCAGAAGGACATGCGTTCGCGCGATAGCCGCGACTCTCGCGACCGGGAGGCACGATAATGAATCGCCTCATTTCTTCTGCAATTCTCGTGCTGATTGCGTTCCTAATATTGTTTTCGACCTTGTTTGTGGTGGACCAGCGCCAGTACGCGATCGTGTTCGCTTTAGGTGAGGTCAAGCAGGTGATCAACGAGCCGGGCCTGCATTTCAAATTGCCGCCTCCATTCCAGAACGTGCTGTTTCTGGACAACAGGATACTGACTCTCGATACGCCCGAAGCAGACCGCTTCATCACGGCCGAGAAAAAGAACATCCTGGTCGATGCTTTCGTGAAGTGGCATATCACTGACCCGAAGCTGTACTTTGTCAGTTTCGGTGGCGACGAGCGCCGAGCGCAAGATCGCATGTCGCAGATCGTGAAAGCCGCACTCAATGACGAAATCACCAAGCGCACTGTGCGTGAAGTGATCTCCGGCGAGCGCGGCAAGGTAATGGATGCAATTCGCAGGAAAGTCACCGAGGAGGCCAAACAGATCGGCGTTGAAATCATCGACGTGCGCCTGAAACGCGTAGATTATGTCGAGCAGATCAATGCTTCCGTGTACGATCGCATGAAAGCGGAGCGTACCAGAGTGGCGAACGAGTTGCGTTCGACCGGCTCGGCCGAGTCTGAAAAGATCCGGGCGGATGCGGACCGGCAGCGTACGGTATTGCTGGCGGAAGCCTATCGTGATGCCGAGCAGATTCGCGGCGAGGGCGATGCCAAGGCATCGCAAATTTATGCCGAGGCATTTGGCCAGAATCCGGAGTTCTACAAGTTTTATCGTAGCCTGGAGGCGTATCGGGCCAGCTTTAAAAATCGCAGCGACATGATGGTGGTCGACCCGAATTCTGAATTTTTCAAATACTTCAAGAGCCCGGTATCCGGTAACTCCAAAAAGTGATACGGCCGTGTTGTGAATAGCTCGTGGACTGTTGCATTGGGATTGATGCTGTTGTTCGAAGGTGTCATCCCTTTTCTCTTTCCGAAACAGTGGCGAGAGGCTTTTAAGCGCATCACCCAGTTTTCCGATGGTCAGATCCGTTTTATCGGATTGCTTGCCTTGCTGGCGGGATCGGCAATGCTCGGCCTCGTTCAAATTTTTTCCTGACGCTTCTCTCGGTCTTATATGCCAACTTGGCTTCTTCCTGAAAACATCGCTGATGTCTTGCCGTCTGAAGCACGCAAGATAGAGGAATTACGGCGCGCCATGCTCGACAACTTCCGTCTTTATGGATATGAGCTGGTGATGCCGCCAATGCTCGAGTATCTCGAGTCGTTGCTGGCCGGCGCCGGCCATGATACTGATTTGCGCACCTTCAAGCTGGTCGATCAATTGTCCGGCCGCAGCATGGGCTTGCGCGCTGATATGACCATTCAGGTGGCACGCATCGACGCCCATTTGCTTAATCGTGCTTCTGTCACGCGTTTGTGCTACGCCGGCAGTGTGTTGCATACGCGGCCTTCGGGCTTGCATGCGACGCGCGAGCCGTTGCAGATCGGTGCAGAGATTTATGGTCATGCCGGACTGGAAGCGGATGCCGAGATTCAGGAACTGGCGCTTGCTTCCTTGGCATTGGCCGGTTTTCCCCAGGTACGTCTTGATTTGTGTCATGTCGGCGTATTGCGAGCCTTGATCGAGAGCGACCCAAAAGCCAAGAACAGCGAGGCCGAATTGCATGCCCTGCTGCGCGCCAAGGATGTATCGAGCCTGCAAGCGCTTACGGCAGATTATCAGCCGGTGACGCGTGCAGCACTGCTGGCCTTGCCCGGCTTGTATGGGGATGTTGAAGTAATTGGCCGTGCGCGGGCAGCCTTGCCTGCTTTGCCCGGCATTACACAGGCTCTGGGCGAGCTCGAAGCGCTGGTCAAACTGGCCGGCGACGCAAGCGTGACCATTGATCTGGCGGACCTGCGCGGTTACCAGTATGAGAGCGGCGCCATGTTTGCGCTGTTTGTGCCGGGACTGCCGAATGCTGTGGCCCGCGGTGGACGCTACGACCATGTCGGCGAGGCATTTGGGCGGGCGCGTCCGGCAACCGGGTTTTCGCTCGATTTGCGGGAATTGGCACGCTTGTTGCCAAGTGCGGAACGCAAGCGTTCGATTCGGGCGCCGTGGGGTAGAGAGCCTTTGCTGCGTGAAAAAATCGTCGAGCTGCGCAAGGCGGGCGAAGTGGTCATACAAAGCCTGCCGGGCCATGAAAACGAGCAAGAGGAGTTCGATTGCGATCGCGCTGTCGTGCTGGAAAACGGAAACTGGATTCTTAAAAATTTAGGGTAGAGGCTGTACCATGCCACAAAAAAGCAATACGAAAAACGTCGTCGTCGTTGGTACCCAGTGGGGTGATGAGGGCAAGGGGAAAATCGTCGATTGGCTGACTGATCACGCTCAAGGCGTGGTTCGTTTTCAAGGCGGGCACAACGCCGGCCATACTCTGGTGATCGGAGGGCAGAAGACCGCCTTGCAATTGATCCCGTCGGGCATCATGCGACCCGGCGTTGCCTGCTACATCGGCAATGGCGTGGTGCTGTCAGTGCCGGACTTGTTGCGTGAAATCGACAAGCTGCAGGCCATCGGTGTCGAGGTTGTTTCGCGTCTCAAGGTGTCGGAAGCCTGTCCGGTTATCCTCCCGTATCACACGGCGCTTGATTCGGCCCGTGAAACCGCGCGCGGTGCCGCCAAGATCGGCACTACCGGCAAAGGCATCGGCCCCACCTATGAAGACAAGGTCGCACGGCGGGCAATCCGTGTGGCCGACTTGCTCAATGAGGCGCGCTTTGCCGAGAAGCTGCGCGAAAATCTCGACTATCACAACTTCGTGCTGGTCAATTACCTGAAGGCGACGGCGGTCGACTATCAAAAGACGCTGGACGATGCCCTAGCCAATGTGCCGCGCATCCGGCCGATGGTAGCCGACGTGTCGAGCGCACTGTATGCCGCGCACAAGTCCGGCGCTCACCTCTTGTTTGAGGGCGCGCAAGGCAGTCTGCTGGATGTCGATCACGGCACCTATCCGTTCGTCACCTCCAGCAATTGCGTTGCTGGTAATGCCGCTGCAGGATCGGGCGTCGGCCCGAACATGCTGCACTACATACTCGGCATTACCAAAGCCTATACGACACGCGTCGGTTCGGGGCCATTCCCATCCGAACTGCAAACCGATGAGGGCGTCGGCAAGCACCTTGCAAGCGTCGGCCACGAGTTCGGCACCGTCACCGGACGCGCGCGCCGTTGCGGCTGGTTCGATGCGGCCTTGCTAAAGCGTTCGGTCCAGATCAATGGCGTTTCGGGCATGTGTTTGACCAAGCTGGATGTGCTCGATGGTTTGGAATCGCTTAAGTTATGTACCGGTTATACGCTCGGTGGTCAGAAGGTCGATATTTTTCCGGTCGGCGCCGAAGATGCAGCGCGTTGCGAGCCGATCTATGAGGAGATGCCGGGCTGGAAAGAGTCCACGGTCGGTGCCAAGTCCCTCGCCACGCTGCCGGCCAATGCGCGCGCCTACATCAAACGTATCGAAGAACTGGTAGGGGTGCCGGTCGACATGGTGTCGACCGGTCCGGATCGGGAAGAGACAATCGTCCTGCGCCATCCTTTCGAATAGTCCTGCCATGCGCGGTAAATTGCCTGAATCGAGCGATACCGATCTTTGGATCTCGTGGGATGATTATCACCATGCAATCGAACGGTTGGCGCTGATGGTGCACGAGTCCGGTTGGAAGTTCGACCAGATCTTGTGCCTGGCGCGCGGAGGCTTGCGTCCGGGCGACATATTTTCGCGCATCTTCGATGTGCCCCTCGCGATCTTGTCGACCAGTTCGTATCGGGAGGAGGCCGGTACCGTGCGCGGCAATCTCGATATTGCGCGCGCGATTACGATGACCCACGGCACGCTTTCCGGCCGTATCCTTCTGGTTGACGACTTGGTGGATTCCGGCGTCACGCTGGAGAAAGTGCGGTCTCACCTCAAGGACAACTTTCCCGATGTAAGCGAGGTGAAGTCGGCGGTCATCTGGTGTAAGGCCTGTTCATCGGTCAGACCGGATTTTTACCTCGAGTATCTGGAAAGTAATCCTTGGATACACCAGCCGTTTGAGGAATACGACAGCTTGCGCGCGCATCAGCTTGCCGCCTGGATGAAGAAGGGGGAGACACATTAAAACAATGGTGTGTTATTTTGGGGCCAGGGGGGCTTGTCATACTTCGCGGGTGTTTCTCGCGCCGCCTGACCTCCCTTGCTGTAATAGGCAAGCAGGCTTTAGAGCAGTTTCAGCCTGACCGCACACGGCCAATCTTGCGCCTGCGATGCTCACTGTACCATTCGTACGGTTGCGCTTCTCGACTCAACCTTGGCTCCTGTACGGTCAGGCTGAAACTGCTCTAGCGTGGAAATGATTTAAAGACTTTGAGGTACCAAGCTAAAGCGGTCGTTGAAAAGAAAAAACCCGTTGAACAATCAACGGGTTTTTTTAAAGCTTGGTGCCCACGGAGGGACTCGAACCCCCACACCTTGCGGCACATGGACCTGAACCATGCGCGTCTACCAATTCCGCCACGTGGGCCTTGCGAAGACAGAAATTATAGCGGAAAACTTCCGAAAGTCAAACTATTGACGAGCTTTATTGCTCAAAGCCGGACTAGGTTAGGTAAATACCTTACTCGTCCGGTACACTACGCGAGCATCCAACGGATGCTCTGTACCAATAAACATATAAGAAATACCCTTTGAGCCAATATTCATACACTATTCCTAGCCGAGAGGAAATTCTCGGCATCTTGCGCACGAGGGCCACGCCGCAAGACATAACTGCTATCGCCGCAGCGCTTGGCGTGAAACCCGAAGAAATGGACGGCCTGATGCGTCGCTTGAATGCGATGGAGCGTGACGGCCAGATCAAACTTGACCGTAGCGGCAACTATCAACTTGCGCATATGCCCAATTTTATTGAAGGCCGCGTCAGCAGCCATCGCGACGGCTTCGGCTTTCTGGTTCCTGACGATGGTGGCGATGATATTTTCCTGCCTGAAAAAGAGATGCAAAAGGTGCTGCATGGAGACCGGGTTCAGGTTCGTATCAGCGGCACCGACCGGCGTGGACGTCCCGAAGGGGTGATCGTCGAAGTCGTCGCACGAGCCAATACCCATGTGATCGGCCGTCTGCTTAACGAAAATGGGGTGTGGATCGTGGCGCCGGAAGACAAGCGCATCGGCCAGGATATTTTGCTGGCGGGTTCTCCCGGTAAGGCCAAAACCGGCCAGGTAGTCAGTGTCGAGTTGATTGAGCAGCCTTCGCGTTATTCGCAACCGGTCGGGAAGATTGTCGAGGTGCTGGGCGATATCGACGATCCCGGCATGGAGATCGAAATCGCGGTGCGTAAATTTGGCGTTCCCCACGAATTCTCCGATGCGGCGAAAAAACTTGCAGCCAAATTGCCGAGCGAAGTGCGTGCCGCCGACCTTGCCGAACGCGTCGATTTGCGCGACGTACCGCTGGTGACGATCGACGGCGAAGACGCGCGCGACTTCGACGATGCGGTGTACTGCGAACCGGTCAAGATAGGGCGCAGTCAAGGTTTTCGTTTGATTGTGGCGATTGCCGATGTCAGCCATTACGTCAAGCCGAACGATGCGCTCGATGTCGACGCATTGGAGCGCAGCACCTCGGTGTATTTTCCGCGCCGTGTGATTCCGATGCTGCCAGAAAAGCTGTCGAACGGTCTGTGTTCTTTGAATCAGGGCGTGGATCGTTTGACCTTGGTGTGCGACGCCGTCATCAATGCCAAGGGCGAGATCAAGGCTTACCAGTTTTATCCGGCTGTGATCCATTCGGCAGCTCGTCTGACCTATACCGAGGTCGCGGCCATTCTGGCCAATACCAAGGGAATCGAAGCGGCCCGGCGACCAGCGCTGGTGCCTCATCTATTGCACCTTAACGAAGTATTTCATGCCTTGTTGCAAGCGCGGCAGGCGCGCGGTGCCATCGATTTCGAAACCACGGAAACCTACATTGTCTGCAATGCCGCCGGTAAGATCGAGCAGATCCTGCCGCGCACCCGCAATGACGCCCACAAGCTGATTGAAGAATGCATGCTGGCTGCCAATGTGTGCGCCGCTGATTTGCTGGAGCGCCACAAGCATCCGGCCGTCTATCGCATTCATGCCGGACCGACCAAGGAAAAGCTGACCCAGGTTCGGACCTTCCTTAAACAGGTGGGCTTGCATCTAGGCGGCGGCGATACGCCATCGGCTTCCGACTACGCCGCATTGCTGCCGAAAATAAAGGCGCGGCCTGACGCCTTGCTGCTGCAAACCATGTTGTTGCGCTCAATGCAGCAAGCCGTATACAGTCCGGATAATATCGGCCATTTCGGCTTGTCTTACGAAGCCTATGCGCATTTCACCAGCCCGATTCGACGCTATCCTGATTTGCTGACCCATCGTGCGATCAAGGCGATCCTGCAAGGAAAACGCTACGATCCGAAAGGTATCGATACCAGCGTCTTGAACACCATGCTGTCACCGGCGGCGCGCAAGCAGGCGGCGCAGGATAGGGCCGAGGGCAAGAAAAAGCGCGAAGGCGATCTGGCGATCTGGGAAGCGCTTGGCATTCATTGTTCCGCCAATGAGCGTCGTGCCGATGAGGCCTCGCGCGATGTCGAGGCTTGGCTGAAGTGTTATTTCATTCGTGACAAACTAGGCGAAGAATTCACCGGTACGATCTCGGGTGTCGCGCCGTTTGGCATTTTCGTACAGCTGGATACTTTGTTCATCGAGGGCTTGGTGCATGTGACCGAGTTGGGCGCGGATTATTTCCAGTACGATGAAACACGCCATGAGTTGCGTGCTGAACGCACCGGCATGCGCTATC
Source organism: uncultured Burkholderiales bacterium (assembly GCA_966211965.1). Lineage (GTDB taxonomy): Bacteria > Pseudomonadota > Gammaproteobacteria > Burkholderiales > Burkholderiaceae_D > CBIHON01. The sequence continues at coordinate 42,293 of CBIHON010000030.1, forward strand.
AATTGACCGATCGCGTCACTGTGCAAGTCAGTCGCGTCGATTTGGATGCGCGCAAAATCGATCTGCGGCTGGTGAGCGAGCCCGGCATCAAGACGGTGCTGAAGAACGAAGCGCGGCGTGCCGATGCCGAGCAGCAGGCGCGCGAAAAAAAATCCAAGTCCAAGCCCGCCTCGAAAGCCGCGGAACCAGCCAAGGCAAGCAAGACGAAACGTTCCAAATCAAAGGCGGCAGCAGAAAAGACAACGCGTTCGCCGCGCACCTACGCGAAATCAGGCAAGAAGAAACGATAGATTATGAAGAGCAAAATGATTTTCGGCTTTCATGCCGTCACTGCGCGCTTGCGCCATGAAGCGTCGTCCGTGGAAGAGATTTACGTCGATGCTGACCGCCACGACGGTCGCATGCAAGACTTGTTGCGTGCGGCCAAGGAGGCCGGCGTGCGCATCATCCAGGCCGATGCCAAGCGCTTGGACAGTATCGTCGGCACGCGCCGGCATCAAGGAGTGGTGGCCAAGGCCGGTACATTGTCGCTGGCACGCAATCTCGACGAATTATTGGATGCGATCGATGGCCCGCCACTGTTGCTGGTGCTTGATGGAATTACTGATCCACATAATCTGGGCGCATGCTTGCGGGTTGCCGATGGGGCCGGAGCGCACGCGGTAATTGCGCCCAAGGACCGTGCAGTGGGTTTGAATGCGACCGCGGCCAAAGTTGCCAGCGGCGCGGCAGAAACCGTGCCCTATATCACTGTCACCAATCTCGCGCGCACCTTACGTGAACTGAAGGAGCGTGACATCCTGCTGGTCGGCACTACCGACGAAGCGGAGAAAAGTTTGTACCAAGCCGATTTTTCCGGTCCCGCAGCGCTGGTCATGGGCTCGGAAGGCGAGGGCATGCGCCGCTTGACGCGCGAGAGTTGTGATGTGCTGGTCAGTATTCCGATGTTCGGTGCAGTGGAAAGCCTGAATGTTTCCGTCGCTTCCGGGATTTGTCTGTTCGAGGCGCGCCGGCAACGAATTGCCAAAGGTTGACGCCGGTTACATTCATTATGCGCCAATTGGCAGGGCGTGTACGAACACGCTAACATCCGACATAAGACCTTCCTGATCATTTCAATACCTCATGTTTAGCCGCCTACGCGAAGACATTGCCAGCATCATCGAACGCGACCCTGCCGCCCGCACGGCGTGGGAGGTGCTGACTTGTTATCCGGGGCTGCATGCCATCGTGATGCATCGCTGTGCGCATTGGTGCTGGAGGCATGAGATGAAGTGGCTGGGCCGTTTCATCTCGCACATCGCACGCACCTTGACCGGCATTGAAATTCATCCCGGGGCGACCATAGGCCGGCGCGTATTCATCGATCACGGCTTCGGCGTGGTGATCGGCGAGACCGCTGAAGTCGGCGATGACTGCACGATCTATCAGGGCGTAACACTCGGTGGAACATCCCTGAGCAAGGGGGCCAAGCGCCATCCGACTTTGGGGCGCGGCGCGATCATCGGTGCCGGCGCCAAGGTGCTGGGTAGCTTTACCGTGGGCGAGGGGGCAAAGGTCGGGTCCAATGCGGTGGTGGTTAAGGAAGTGCCGGCAGGCGCAACCGCTGTCGGCAATCCGGCACACATCGTGCAAAAGGATGCCAGCAAGGCCAGGGAAGAGACCGCGGCGCGCATGTTTGCCGCCTATGGCGTGACGCCGAATGGCGATGACCCTTTGTCGACCGCCTTGCACGGCTTGATCAATAATGCGGCAGCTCAAGAGCATCAGATTCAGAAAATGATTGCGGCGATGAAGGCGGCCGGCATCGTCTGCGAACTTCAGCCGGAGATGGAAAAATTCGATCCGGAACAGCTTAACAAGATGGTCGAGTGAGGACATTTAATTGAACCAGGAATCCACGTCTGCAGGAACAGGCGACACCAATCCCGATGGGCGGGCTATTCTCGACCCTTTTGAAATTCGCGTGCTCGCTGTGCTGGCCGAGAAAGAGGCGTTGACGCCGGATACCTATCCGCTATCGCTCAATGCGCTGGTCAATGGCTGCAACCAGCTATCGAGCCGCGACCCGGTGATGTCAATCGGCGAAGACACCGTTCTGGATGTCGTGCATCGTTTGATACAAAAAAAATTCGTTGCCGAGGTGAGTCAGGCCGGTGCGCGCGTGGTGAAGTATGAGCACAGGATGCGTGTGAAGTGGGCTCTGGAGCAGGACAAGCTTGCCGTGCTGACGCTGCTCATGTTGCGTGGAGTACAGACCGCGGGCGAGGTGAGAACCCGTAGCGGTCGCATGCATGACTTCGAGACAGTGGCGCAGGTCGAAACTGCCCTGCAATTCCTGATCGATAAATTCCCGCCGCTGGTGGCGCGCTTGGCGCGGACTCCGGGAACCAAGGAGCCGCGCTACGCACACTTGTTATCCGGCGATGAAATTCTGGAGCGGCAGGAAGTTGCGGCGACTTTTTCGTCCGGCGCGCGCGTCGAGTCGCCGCGTCAGGATCGCATCTCGCAATTGGAGGCGGAAGTGGCGGGATTGCGACGCGAGCTCGAAAGCCTCACCCTGCAATTCGAGAGTTTCAAAAAGCAATTCGATTGATCGCTCCGCCGGCGTCGATTGACAGCCATCCACCACGTGTCGGCGTGCTCTCGCAATCCCAATCCGGCAATACATGCCGTACCCGGATACGGCCTTGCTCCCGGTGTTCGTGTCGAGCCGGCCGATGGGTATGGCCGTGTACCATCAGTACGGCGCCGCTGCTGTCAAACAGTTCCGTAATCGCATCCGGATTGACGTCCATGATCTCATAGGATTTTTCCCGCTGCGCTGCGTAACTATCCTTACGCATTCCTTCAATAATGGCTTTGCGCTGCGTCAGCGGCATTGCGAGAAACGCATCTTGCCAAGCCTGTTGCCGGACTTGTGCGCGAAAAGCCATGTAGGCCGTATCGTGGGTGCATTGAGCATCGCCATGCGTCAGCACCATATGATGGCCGGCGATGGCCGTCACATAGGGATCCGGCAGCAAGCTTGCGCCGCTTGCCTGGGCAAAGCCGGAGCCAACCAGGAAGTCGCGGTTGCCGGCAATCCAGTACACTGCAACGCCGGCATCGCTCACCTCGCGGATGGCGGCAAGAACCTGCTGGTTGTAAGGCGTCGGAATGTCGTCGTCACCGGCCCAATACTCGAATACATCCCCAAGCAAATACAACTGCTGCGCATGCCGCGCGTGCTGTCGCAGGAAATCGAAAAATGCCTGGGTGGTGCGAGGCATCGCTTCTTGCAAATGGAGATCGGAAACAAAAAGCGCAACCGTTTCCGGTTGCGCCGTTTTCGCTGGGGAGAATTCGGTCATCGTAATGTGTCGATTAAACCACTTCCGCTTTCTCGATGATGACGTTTTCCACCGGTACATCGGCGAACATGCCGGTGCGCGTTGTTTTCACGGCTTTGATCTTATCCACGACTTCGGTGCCTTCGGTTACTTTGCCGAACACGCAATAGCCCCAGCCGTCTTGCCCAGGAAAATCGAGGAAGCTGTTGTTTTTGACGTTGACGAAGAACTGTGCTGAGGCGGAATGCGGGTCCGAAGTGCGTGCCATCGCGATCGTGTAAGGCAGGTTCTTGAGGCCGTTCTTGGCTTCGTTTTCAATCGGTGCTTCGGTCGGCTTTTGCTTCATCCCGGGCTCGAAGCCTCCGCCTTGAATCATGAAGCCGTCGATGACGCGATGAAAAATCGTGCCGGCGTAATGGCCGGAACGAACATAGGCCAAAAAGTTTTCCACGGTCTTTGGGGCTTTTTCCGCGTCGAGTTCGAGTTTGATGTTGCCGTAATTGGTGGTGAGGAGGACAGCCATGATGGTTCCTGTTAAATGGTTACTGTTACTGAAAGTTTATTCCGGCGAATCGAGGAAGTTATTTCATGAGGGTGGCGGACTCGATCACGACCGGTTTGACCGGCACGCTTTGATAACGGCCTGCGTCGGCTACCGGCACCGCCTTGATCTTGTCGACCACGTCCATGCCTTTGACTACTTTGCCAAAGACGCAATAACCCCATCCGTCCCGTCCCGGATAATCCAGGAAGCTGTTGGTTTTGACGTTGATGAAGAATTGCGCCGAGGCGGAATGCGGGGCTTGAGTGCGTGCCATTGCCACAGTGTAGATTTCGTTCTTGAGCCCGTTCTTGGCTTCATTTTCGACGGTGGTAGTGGTGGGTTTTTCTTTCAGATCAGCATCGAGGCCGCCACCTTGGATCATGAAATTTTCAATAACGCGGTGAAAAATTGTCCCGCTATAGTGGCCGCTTTTAACGTACTGCAGAAAGTTCTCGACGGTTTTCGGCGCCTTCTCCGGGTTGAGTTCCAGCACGATCTCGCCCATATTTGTTTTGAGCAAAACGCGTGGCGCATCAGCTGCATGCGCCAGGGTTGCGGCGCTGCTTATCGAGAAAGCTGCCAGCACGGTGACGAAATGACGACGTGAAAAATGCACTATGGTTTCCTTGGAAAAGTGGTGATGGAGATGGAGCGTAGCACAAGCTGCGGCCGGCCTCGTGTGCTACTGTCCTGCACGCCTGCACAAGTCGGGTGTCCATGCACAGGTCAGCGGGGATTCCGGTTTTCATCAATGTTATACTGCCGCGAAACGACCATTTTATCAAAATAAGCTTCACAAAAGGGTTTTGGCGACCTTGTCGCGGGAACGTTTTGCGCCGGTCAGGCAGCAGCGCGAAAACGTGCAGTAAATCATGCGACAAATCTTGGCCGAAACGGATACCCGCCCAATGAGTGATTTGAAAATCTATAACACGCTGGCGCGTGAAAAACAGCCTTTTTCCCCGATTCAAGCAGGTAAGGTCCGCATGTATGTGTGCGGCATGACGGTCTACGATTATTGCCACATCGGTCATGCGCGGGTGATGGTGGTGTTCGACATGGTGCAGCGCTGGCTGCGTGCCTCGAACTTCGAGGTTACCTACGTGCGCAATATCACCGACATCGATGACAAGATCATCAAGCGCGCGGTTGAAAACGGCGAATCGATTTCGCAATTGACACAGCGCTTCATCCAGGCAATGGATGAGGATGCCGCCGCGCTGGGTGTGCAACGGCCCGACCACGAGCCGCGCGCGACCGAGTATGTGCCGCAGATGCTGGGCCTGATCGCGAAGCTCGAGCAAAACGGACTGGCTTATAAAGCGTCAGACGGCGACGTCAATTTTTCGGTGCGCGATTTTCCCGGTTATGGAAAATTGTCCGGCAAGTCGCTGGACGACTTGCGCGCCGGGGAGCGCGTCGATGTCAATGCCGGCAAGCGTGATCCGCTCGATTTCGTGTTGTGGAAGGCGTCCAAGGAATCGGAGCCGGATGAGGTCAAGTGGCCGTCAAAATGGGGCAGCGGCCGTCCAGGCTGGCATATCGAATGCTCGGCGATGGCATGTGAACTCTTGGGTGAGCAGTTCGATATCCACGGCGGCGGCGCCGATCTCCAGTTCCCGCACCACGAGAATGAAATCGCGCAATCCGAAGGCGCTACCCGTCATCCCTTCGTGAACTATTGGATGCACAACGGCTTTGTGCGCGTCGATGATGAAAAAATGTCGAAGTCGCTCGGCAATTTTTTCACGATTCGTGATGTACTGAAAAAATACGATGCGGAGGTCATACGCTTCTTCATCCTGCGCGCGCATTATCGCAGCCCCTTGAATTATTCCGATGCCCATCTGGACGACGCCAGGCAGGCCTTGACGCGTCTGTATACGGCCTTGAAAGACGTGACGCCGGATGCGTCGCCTCTCGATATGGCAGAGCTGCATGCCGCACGCTTCGCCGATGCAATGAACGACGATTTCAACACGCCGCTTGCGATGTCGGTTTTATTTGATCTGGCCAATGAGGTTAACAAGACGAAATCGGTTATGCTGGCGCGTCAGTTGAAAGCACTTGCCGGCATCATTGGATTATTGCAACGCACACCGCAGCAATTTCTCCAAGCCGGCGTGGCCGGCACCGCACAGGATGGCGATATGGAGGCTTGGGTCGCAGCGCAGATCGAGGCTCGGGCAGAGGCCAAGAAAGCAAAGAATTTTGTCGAAGCCGACCGCATTCGTGCTGAACTGCTGGCCAATGGTATCGTTCTTGAAGACAAGCCGGGTGGCGCAACCGAATGGCGAAGGGCATAGGCGGGATGGCGATAATGACACAAGCCGAGGTGAAGTTGTGCGTGCCTTCCTATTGGGAGGATGCGAAGATCGAATTGATGAAGCGTGACCGCATCCTGCGCAAGCTGATTCCGCAATTCGGCGACCTGCATCTGATTGGGCGCGGCGAAGCGTTTACGACGTTGGCGCGCTCCATCATCGGCCAGCAGATTTCGGTGAAGGCCGCCGAATCGGTTTGGCAGCGCTTTCTTCTTGTATGCCCGAAATGCACCCCGGCTCAGGTTATCAAGGCCGGTAGCGACAATCTCGCCGCATGCGGCCTGTCCAAGCGCAAAGCGGAATATATCCTGGACCTTGCGGAGCATTTCAAATCCAAGCGCGTCCACGCCAATCAGTGGAACGAGATGGAGGACGAGGATGTCATTGCCGAACTGATCCAGATACGTGGCATCGGGCGCTGGACAGCAGAGATGTTTTTGATATTTAATCTGCTTCGGCCCAATATTTTACCTTTGGATGATCTTGGATTGCTAAAGGGTATCAGCATCAATTATTTTTCCGGTGAGCCGGTTTCGCGCAGCGATGCGCGAGAGGTTGCTGCCAATTGGGAACCATGGCGTACCGTTGCTACTTGGTATCTATGGCGCAGTCTCGACCCGGTTCCGGTCGAGTATTGAAGAATATCTTAGCAGGCGGGTCGGAGTTTTTTTTGCGGGTTTTGCTTTTGTGGAAACTGCTCTGATCCCCCTCTGACTAGCGAAGGAGCCACGATGACTAAAACGACTTTTCTCAGCTTTGAACAACCGATTGCGGAACTCGATTCAAAAATCGAAGAACTGCGTTTTGTGCAAGACGATTCCGCCGTCGACATCTCGGAAGAGATTGACCGCCTCTCGAAAAAAAGCCAGCAGTTGACCAAGGATATTTACGCCAAGCTCACGCCTTGGCAAGTGTCGCAAATCGCGCGTCATCCGCAGCGCCCTTATACGATGGATTACGTGAATGAAATCTTCACGGATTTCCATGAGCTGCATGGCGACCGGACTTTTGCCGATGACCAGTCTATCGTCGGCGGCTTGGCGCGTTTCAACGGTCAATCCTGCATGGTGATCGGCCATCAAAAAGGACGCGACACCAAAGAGCGCGGCATGCGTAATTTCGGCATGCCGAAACCGGAAGGCTATCGCAAGGCCATGCGTCTAATGAAGCTGGCCGAAAAATTCGGCTTGCCCGTGTTTACCTTCGTCGATACCGCCGGCGCCTGGCCTGGCATTGATGCGGAAGAGCGTGGCCAGTCGGAAGCGATCGGGCATAATCTATACGTGATGGCTGAGTTGAAAGTGCCCTTGATTGCAACCATCATCGGCGAGGGCGGTTCCGGCGGTGCGCTGGCGATTGCGGTCGGCGATGCGGTGCTGATGCTGCAATATGCCACTTATTCGGTGATCACGCCGGAAGGATGTGCATCGATTCTCTGGAAAAGCGCCGAGCGCGCGGCGGACGCAGCCGAGTCCCTCGGCTTGACTGCGCATCGCTTGAAAGCGATGAATTTGATCGACAAGATCGTCAACGAACCTTTGGGCGGTGCGCATCGCGACCCGAAACAGATGGCATCGATGCTCAAGCGGGCACTGGCCGATACGCTGCGCCAGTTCCAAGGCGTAAAAACCAAGGACTTGCTGGCCGCTCGCCATGAAAAGCTGATGAGCTACGGTAAATTCAAGGAAATCGCAACGCCGGAATAATATGAGCAATCAGTGAGTAACAAGCAAGATGCGTTAGGGGTCGAGGCCTTTGAACGCGCGTTGGGAATGATCCGAACACGCGTTTCCGTTTCTGTACAGCCGGATGGGCTCGCCGTCGATCCGAACTCAATGGCCATTGCTTACAGCGGCGGTCTTGATTCTTCTGTCCTGCTGCATTTGGCTGGCGTATATGCCGCCGCGCATGGCATTAAACTTTTTGCCTTTCATATTCATCACGGCCTCAGTCCAAATGCGGACGACTGGCTCGCGCATTGTCAACATGAATGCTTGCGGCGCCAGATTGTTTTTGATGCGCGTCGCGTCAAGTTGGCTGGTAAGGACGGCGGAGTGGAAGAGGCCGCACGTATCAGCCGTTATGCCGCTTTAGGTGAGTTATGCCGTGCGCATCGCGTTCCTCTATTGCTGACCGCGCACCATCAAGACGATCAGGCTGAAACAGTTTTGCTGCAACTCTTGCGCGGCTCCGGTGTGGCGGGCATGTCAGGGATGGATTTGGTGAACGCGGCGCCTGATCTGCTCGGTGAGAAAAACGTGTTGATGGCGCGTCCACTGCTGGAGGTGTCGCGCGCGGCATTGGCAGATTTCACGGCTGCCAATGCGATCAGTCACATTGAGGATGAATCGAATGCCGATCCGCGTTATGCGCGCAATGCGCTGCGCCACCGCGTAATGCCTGCGCTTGCTGAGTTTTTTCCGGGGTTCCAGCATCGCTTCGCCCGAACTGCCGCGCATGCGCAATCAGCGCAGCGCCTGCTGGTGGAATTGGCCGCGCAAGACTTGGCGGTTTGCCTCGTCGGTGAATGTCTTGACATTACGCAAATAAAGCGGCTGAGCGTGGATCGTATCGATAATCTGTTGCGTTACTGGTTCGGTTCGCGTGGCGTGCGCATGCCTTCCACGGCGTGGCTGGCCGAAATGCGCACGCAGTTGCTGCAGGCCAAATCCGATGCGCAGCTCTGCGTTACGCATGCGGATTGCCATATCCGGCGGCATCGCGACCGGGTTTTCATCACACCGAAATTCGAAACGGATGCCGCCGGTATCGAGCCCAGGATTTTTCGCTGGAACGGGGAGACGCAGATGCGTTTTGCGGATTTTGGCGGGGTCTTGCATTTCGAGGCGGCACAGCAGGGGGTCGATGCCGAATGGCTGCTCCGTACAGACTTGACGCTCCGCTTGAGAAGCGGCGGCGAGCGTTTGAAGCTTGCCTTGAATCGCCCCACCAAAAGTTTGAAATACCACTACCAAGCATGCAATGTTCCAGCTTGGGAACGCGAACGTTTGCCTTTGCTCAGTGCCGGACGGGACTTGCTTTTTGCGGCCGGCATCGGCCTGGATTGCCATCATCTGGCCGATGGCCCTGGCGCGCGTATTCGTTTTCGTTGGCAAGCCGATATTGCGTAGAGATCGAGTAAGTAGGCTTGAGGGAAGACGATCCCCAATCGGGATAGGTTCTTGGTATTTTTGTCCAAATTTTCAAGGTTTTTTTCGCCATTTCGCCGCTTATTCGATTGCTGCCTACTTGTCATTCTGTGCTGCAGCAGGTAAAGTTAAGGGTTGATTTAATCCCTTCTTTCTCAAGCCCACTTTTCCAAACTTATGGCTTTAATCGTCCACAAATACGGCGGTACCTCGATGGGCTCGACCGAGCGCATCAAGAATGTCGCCAGGCGCGTTGCTAAATGGCATGACGCCGGCTATCAAATCGTGGTGGTTCCCTCCGCGATGTCGGGTGAAACCAATCGACTGATCGGCTTGGCCAAGGAAATCATGCCGCAGCCCGATCCGCGCGAACTTGACATGCTGGCCTCGACCGGCGAGCAGGTTTCGGTTGCGCTGCTATCTATGGCCTTGCAAGCGATCGGTAAGCAAGCCGTTTCGTATGCCGGCTGGCAGGTTGCAATCAAGACCGATTCGGCGTTTACGAAAGCGCGTATTCAATCGATTGACGACACCAAGGTGCGCCGGGATCTGGATGCGGGCAAAATCGTCATCATTACCGGTTTCCAAGGCGTGGACGGCGACGGCAACATCGCGACTTTGGGGCGTGGCGGTTCCGATACTTCAGCAGTTGCGGTTGCGGTCGCGATGAAGGCGCAGGAGTGCTTGATTTACACCGACGTCGACGGCGTATACACGACCGACCCGCGGGTGGTCTCGGAAGCGCGCCGCCTCAATACGGTGACCTTTGAAGAGATGCTTGAAATGGCATCGCTCGGTTCGAAAGTTTTGCAAATTCGCTCGGTTGAGTTTGCGGGCAATTACAAGATGCCGACGCGCGTACTGTCGTCGCTCACCGATCCGATGATACCGCTGGAAGAAGAGGCATCTTCCGGTACCCTGATTTCATTTGAGGAAGATACACACATGGAACAAGCCGCAATTACCGGCATCGCCTTCAATCGTGATGAAGCAAAGATCACCGTCACCGGTGTGCCGGACAGGCCGGGCATCGCTTACCAGATTCTTGGTCCGATCGCCGATGCCAACATCGACGTCGACATGATCATCCAGAATCAATCCGTAGAAGGCAAGACGGATTTCACCTTCACCGTTCCGCGCGGCGAATATGCGAAAGCGATGGACGCATTGAATGCCAGCGTCAAGGCGCATATTGGGGCCAGCAGCATCGTCGGCGATGCCAAAGTGTCGAAAGTCTCAGTGGTTGGTGTCGGGATGCGCAGCCACGTCGGCATCGCATCGCAGATGTTCCGTACGCTGTCTGAAGAAGGGATCAATATCCTGATGATCTCGACATCCGAGATCAAGATTTCCGTTTTGATCGATGAAAAGTATATGGAATTGGCTGTGCGTGCTTTGCACAAGGCTTTCGATCTCGAAAAAACGTAAATACGAGAAGTAAAGCTGCAGAGTTTGATTGACCAAATCCGCATGAAAAGCTATCATGCGTGACTTCACTGCAGCGGACTCCGAGTCCTCTGGAAGTGTGGAGACGTGGCCGAGTGGTCGAAGGCACTTCCCTGCTAAGGAAGCATACGGGCTTAAACCTGTATCGAGGGTTCGAATCCCTCCGTCTCCGCCAGAAACACTAAACCCGTTGATTTTCAACGGGTTTTTTTATGTCCATTTTCGCGATAGATATTCCGAAGCGGTATTCCATTTTCTGTGGGGAGCGTGCCGGAGCAAGGCGGAAGGGGGAGGTGGGTGTGTCGAGTCGATTAACTCAACACATCTGACCGCCATCATGCATATCGGCTGTATGCATCGCGTGTAAAGCAGAATGCTTGCTTATTGCTAGATGGCTATGACATGTACTTCATTTTTCGCAATAGCAATAGTATCCGGCACTCCGGTGTTGCAAGAAACAGAGGTGGGGATCTGGCTAGCATACGGTATCCCGTCGGGTATCCGTAACTTCATGCCGGATAATTGCTGCATGCATTGCAACGACACGAGCCACCATTGCGTCGACCTCTGCATCGCTCATTGCCCTGACGAGCGCCTCAAATTGCCTTGTTTTGCGTGCGCCTCTGACAAATTTCATGTCGCGCCTGAACTGGCAAAACTGATCCCTTACGTCGTCCGGAATGTCGGAAATTTCCAAATAACATATATGCTCGACGTATTTGCTGGCCAGCCATTCCCGTTTTCGCGGACCGGCTTTAGCCAGACCGCGAAGGGCTTTGTTGAAGTTATTCGTGGCATAGATATATGGCATTTGTTCGCTCTCATCCGTCATCAAGACAGAGTTGCTAAGTCTGCTGTGTACACCCGTCGGGGCACGGCTTCAGGGGGGCAAGTGAACATTGTTTGGGCCGGTGCGTCTCTTTCTTCTTTACTGGATCGAAGCGACGCAAAGTTCGGAAATATAGGCAACCATTGGTAGATCGAATGGCCGGCAATTTATTCCGATAGATATGTTTGGCTGCATATCAACGTAGCCTGGCCGAATCATACGCGTAGCAAATTAAACAAGGTTGTTGTGGCGAATTGTGTCGGAGGTATTGTTGTATGGGACTGTGCCGACAAACTCCGGAAATTTGGAGTTGCCATGACCGCAACCAATAGCCTTTCGCCTTCCTTTGCAATGTTCTCGAGCAATTAGAGCCTAAGGTTTGTCGCATGGTTCCCTTGTTCATTTGGGTTGTGTTCCCGTCTGTATCTGTACGGTATGTTGTCGTTTCTTCCATGGAAGAAAAATTTTTTCATTTCGCCCTAAAGTTCCACGGCAGCGGTCCGTTAAGAAATGTGCGCGGTAATTGAAAAATATTTTCTCTGGACCCTAAAGTTTCGTTAAAGCGGGTCGTTAAAGAAAATATTCGAAGCAAAACGCATTAATAAAGTAGTTTTTTGGCAAGCTTGATGTAGAAATTTAACGGTCGGATATACAAATATTTTTGGTAAATCAAATTAAGTCTGGGAGAAAAAAAGTCGTCGGCCTACTGTGCGAACCGACTGAAAACTAAGCCCCAGGCTGATCTCCGCGCCATGCTCATGGTGTGTGCGAGCCGCTGTGTAGTGTTTGTAAGACAAACACCTACGGGCGGCCATCTGTCGTCCCTGACAAAAAATACCGAGTGGAGCCTATTTCCCTGCTTCGATGCAGCGGCCAGAATGCAATCACTGGCCAAGCAATCCGTTAGCCAGAATCAACGGAAAAGGGGACATCAACATGAACACGAACGATATGGTCGCTGAAATTCGTGACGCCAACCTTGGTTATCTGATGCTTGCGCAGCAGATGATCCGCTCCGACAAGGCTACTGCCATTTTCCGCCTCGGAATCAGTAATGAGATTGCAGATTTGATCGAGGGTCTGAACAACGCCCAAATTCTGAAGCTCGCAGGCACCAACATGATGCTGGCCCGGTTTCGTTTCGAGGACGGCGCTATTCTTGGCATGCTGACCAACTACAACAAGGATCGCGCGCTGGCGCACTCCCACGCTGCCATCCTGATGGCCGGCCAAGCGATTGAAGAAATCGCCTAAGCGAGTCGAGTACGCAGTTCTGATATCAATCACCAGACGGGGCGCAAAATGGCTAAGAAAAGCGTGATTTCGGAAGCACAGGAAATTCAACTCGCTATCGAGCTTATTAATCTTGGCGCACGCCTGCAATTGCTCGAATCGGAGACTTCGCTTTCGCGAGAGCGTCTGTTAAAGTTGTATAAGGAGCTTAAGGGGGTATCGCCGCCTAAAGGCATGCTGCCTTTTTCTACCGATTGGTTTATCACCTGGCAGCCAAATATTCATTCATCGCTATTCATCGGTATTCACAAGTACCTTGTTGAGCATGCGCAGATCTCGGGTATCGAGGCGGTGATGAAAGCGTACAAGCTGTATTTGGAACAGGTCGATCCCGAGCCGAGTGGAGAACCTGTTTTGTCGTTGACCCGGGCTTGGACCTTGGTGCGTTTTTTTGAGAGCAAGATGCTGACGACAACCGGCTGCAATGTATGCGGCGGACAATTTGTCGTACATCGTCTCGATTTGCATAATCATTATACTTGCGGCCTATGCCATATGCCTTCCAGAGCAGGGAAAACAAAAAAAGCCAGGGAAGAGGCAGGGGCGGCTTCGATGGCAATGCCGGCCTGATCACGCTGCGCTGCAGCACGATGCGGGCCTGTCGATGAGCCGGCATCCGTGACCGCATTGCGCAAGCTATCTATCTTACGCGCCCCTGCAGTTCAAGCCCTGATTCTCCAGTGCTTTTCTTTTCTACTGCTTTGGGGCGTTCTGTACGGCGTGGCGGCACTGGCGAATTTGCGCTTGACTCCCGCTGCCGCCGCCATTCTTCAGGGGGGGATCGCTGCGCTGCTTTCGCGCTGGCGTGGTCTTGCGCCGTGGTGGTTCCCTATCCAATTGTTTTTCCCGATTGCCTTGGTCGCGACGCTCTCGCTTGATTTGCCACCTGGTGTTTTTCTCTCTGCCTTTGTTTTTCTGCTCGGCCTTTACTGGAGTACCTTCCGCACACAGGTGCCGTTTTTTCCCTCTGGACGGCCTACCTGGGATGCGGTCGCCGGTTTGCTGCCCCCGGATCGGGCGGTTTGCTTTGTCGATATCGGCAGCGGTTTGGGCGGCTTGATCCTGCATCTCGCGGCGCTGCGCAAGGACTGTTCTTTCACTGGCGTCGAATTGGCTCCGTTGCCATGGCTGCTTAGCGTATTGCGTGCCAGCGCCGCTCGCAGCAGGGGCCGGTTTGTCCGTGGCGACTATGAGAACTTGGACCTGTCGAGCTATGACATCGTATTTGCCTATCTGTCGCCGGCTGCGATGCCGGCGCTTTGGGAGAAAGCACGAGCCGAAATGCGGCCGGGGACATTGCTTTTGAGCTGTGAGTTCCCCATTCCTGAGGTGAAATCGCATATCATCATATTGCCCGATGCGCGCGGCCCTGCTCTTTACGGCTGGCGCATGTAATCAACGAGCTGCTTGCGCTCGATTGCGGGCATCGTTTGATTCAGTTTTGTGGTTCGCGTCGTAACACAATTGAAGATCGTCGTTCGGATGTCTGTTCAGACTTTTGCAAGGGACGATAAATTGTTATCCTGACTGTGAATTGGCAAATATTGGGCCGACGACCACGGCTCGCCCTTACGACCGGAGATAACGAACTTGTTAGTCATTATTGGATATGTCGTCGTCCTGCTTTCCGTCTTTGGCGGTTTTGCTCTTGCAGGCGGCCATCTGCATTCTCTGTTCCAGCCGATTGAGCTGCTGATGATCGGTGGGGCTGCGATCGGTGCATTCTTGGTCGGGAATAATGGCAAAGCAATCAAAGCGACGCTCAAGGCTTTGCCTTCGGTCCTGAAGGGTTCCAAATACACCAAGGCGTTGTATATGGAGCTGATGACCCTGCTGTTCGAAATTCTCAGTAAAGTGCGCAAGGAAGGCTTGATGTCGATCGAAGGGGACATCGAGACACCTCATGAAAGCGCAATTTTCAGCAAATACCCCGGTGTGCTGGCCGACCACCATGTCATTGAATTCATGACCGATTATCTGCGCCTTATGGTGTCGGGCAATATGGACGCATTTCAGATCGAGAACCTGATGGATAACGAGATCGATACCCATCACGCGGAAGGTGAAGTCCCGGTCCATGTAGTCGCCAAGCTGGGGGACGGCATGCCTGCATTCGGCATCGTGGCAGCGGTAATGGGCGTGGTGCATACGATGGCTTCGGTCGGCATCCCACCGGCTGAACTCGGCATCCTGATTGCCAATGCGCTGGTCGGTACTTTTCTCGGGATCTTGCTTGCCTACGGTTTTGTCGGACCGCTGTCGAGTCTGCTGGAGCAAAAACTGCACGAATCATCGAAGAGTTTTCAGTGTGTGAAAGTGACTTTGCTGGCCAGCCTGAATGGTTATGCGCCGGCGTTGGCCGTGGAGTTCGGGCGCAAGGTGTTGTTTTCTACAGAGAGACCTTCCTTCTCTGAGCTGGAAGAGCATATTAAGCAATCAAAATCGAAATAAAACTGGCATACTGAATCACAGGCTTACAAGCACATTGACTACAGAATAAAACAGGCTTGCGGACACTGACATGGCAGACGAAGGGCTCCGCCCCATCATAGTCAAACGAATCAAGAAATCCGGAGGCGGCGGTCACGGAGGCGCCTGGAAGATCGCCTACGCTGATTTCGTGACGGCGATGATGGCTTTCTTCCTGTTGATGTGGCTATTGGGCTCAACTTCTCAAGGCGATTTAAGCGGTATCGCCGAGTATTTCAAGACTCCTCTAAAAGTCGCTATGCAGGGTGGTTCCGGGTCCGGGGACAGCTCCAGCGTAATCCAGGGCGGCGGTAAGGATCTGACCCGTAAGGAGGGCCAGCTCAAGAAGGCCGACGAGCCTTCGGCCAGGAAAACCTACAATATCAAGGCGGCGCAGGCCGAGTTGGAACGTGCCGAGGCGGCGCAATTGAAGGCATTGAAGAGCCGTATTGAAGCCGCCATCATAAATAACCCTTCTCTCAAACAGTATCGGAGCCAGATGCTGATCGATATTACGACTGAGGGATTGCGCATTCAGATCGTTGATGAGCAGAATAGGCCCATGTTTGCCTTGTCCAAAGCAGAGTTGCAGCCTTACACTAAAGAAATCCTGCGCGAGATTGGACGCACGATGAATGGCATGCCCAATAAAATCAGCTTGTCGGGACATACGGACGCCTTGCCATACTCAAGCGGCGAACGTGGCTATAGCAATTGGGAGCTGTCCGCCGACCGTGCCAACGCCTCGCGCCGCGAATTGGTGGCCGGAGGAATGGATGAAACCAAGGTGGTGCGCGTGGTCGGGCTTTCGTCCGCAGTATTGTTCGACAAGCAGGATCCGCTGAATCCGGTCAACCGGCGTATCAGCATTATCGTGATGAATAAAAAGGCGGAAGAATCCGCCGCCAATGAAGGAGGAACGGTGAACGTCTCGAATGAGGCGGACGCCGCAGTGCAGCCGGCTGTTGCTGCTGCAAAATGATTTGATTGATTCCTGTGTATTCGGCAGCGATGTAATCAATGACGGGGTGCTTTTCATGACGAGTCAAAAATTGTTGGGTTCAGAGGTAAAGCAACTGCTATCCGCTGTATCGGATCACGGCGCTCAGCATCTCACCGAAGTGGAGACCGATCTCGCTCAGACCAGTTTTCTGCTTGGTGAAGCGATCGAAAAGCTGGGGGCCAGTTTCATGGCGATACACGCTGCCGTTTGCGCGCAGCAGGATACGGTCGACTTGCTGGTTTCCGGCGCCGCGCCGACGCCCGATATAGCCGCAAAGCTGCAGGCCACGCAGGGAGAGATAGGGCGCCACGTCAATGCTGCCGTCACCGGCTTGCAATTTCAGGACATGACCAGCCAGTTGATCGACCGTACCGTCAAGCGCGTTGTCGGCTTCCGCGATGTGCTTGGTGCTTTGGGCTCAAGCGGCACCGGGGTACAGCCGGATACCGGGACGGAAGAAATTATCGCTTTGCTCAAGCGCATAAACGAGTTGCTGCAGGAGCAAAGCACGCAACTTGAGAGTGTGTCGTGGAAGGCGGTGTCGCAGACGCATATGGAAAGCGGCGATATCGAACTGTTTTAAGAATCGGTAGGTTGCAAGAATAGTGGGCATACAGCCCGGAAACGAGAATAGCGGGAGCAAAAATGGCAAAATCGATACTTGCAGTGGACGACTCTGGCTCACTACGGCAAATGGTGGTGTTCAGTTTGAGAGCTGCGGGCTACCAAGTAACCGAGGCAGTGGACGGGCAGGATGGCCTGGACAAGGCTAAGACGCAGATATTCGATCTCGTATTGACCGACCAGAACATGCCGCGCATGGATGGCCTGACCTTGATCAGGTCTCTGCGCGCACTGTCGACCTATCAACGAGTGCCGATTCTGATGCTGACCACTGAATCCAGCGATGAAATGAAATCAAAAGGCAGGGCGGCGGGCGCCAACGGATGGCTGGTGAAGCCCTTTGATCCGCAGCGTCTGACCGAAGTGGTGAAGAAAGTCATCGGCTAGCGCGATGGCGGGTGGCATACGGCATCACGCACAGCACTCATGACGGAGTTCAATAATGACCATTGATATGAGTCAGTTTTTCCAGGTGTTCTTCGATGAGACTGAAGAACTTCTGGCCGAGATGGAAAAACTCCTGTTGGCGGTCGACGTGTCGGCTCCCGACTCGGAAGACCTGAATGCGATTTTCCGTGCGGCTCACTCGATTAAGGGGGGCGCATCGACCTTCGGCATCACCGACCTGACCGAAGTGACCCATGTTCTGGAGACGCTGCTCGACCGCATCCGTAAAGGCGAGATGGCGCTGACGGCAGAGCATGTCGATGCCTTCCTGGCTGCCAAGGATGTGCTCAAAATGCAGTTGGATGGACACCGTTTGAATACTGCGGTTGATCAAGAGGCAGTCGCCGATGTCCGGATGTTGTTGCAATCGCTGTCGGAGGACGTGGTAATGAGCACACCTCCGCCCGCGTCGCTTGACATCAGTGCCCATAAGGCAGCGCCACCTGCTGAAGTGATGACGGGACCGAACGCACGCCGTTTCCGCATTGAGTTGCCTAAAGTCGCGGAGCGCGACGTGACGGCGCTGGCCGGCGAGCTCGGCTTGCTGGGCAGTCTGAGCAAGACGATGCTTGACGACAAGCGCTTTGTCTTTACGCTTGTCACCAACGAGAGCGTCGAGGACATCGTGGCCATTTGCTCCTTCATCCTGGACCCCGATGATCTGAAAATCACAGCGGAATTTGTCGCTGACGAGACACCGGCAGCGGCAAGCGCAGAGCCGGCGAAATCCGTAGAGGATGAACAGGGCTACGGATTTTTCCTGCCGCTGCATCCGTCTATCGTCGAGGAAGCAGCCCGGGCCGAGCAGACTGCCAGAGAAAATGCCCAGGGTTACGGCTTCTTCCCCGGTTTTGAGCCGAAGGAAATCGTCGAGCAAGCCGAGCCGCCTCGAGTGGAGCATGATCCGCATGTGCTGCCGATCGCCGAAGTTAACGAGCATCCAGCACATACCGGGAGCGATGCTGCGGGCGGCACCTCTGAGAAAAGGCAGGCCGCCAAGCGAGATCCGGACAAGGTTCCCGCCAGTACGGAATCGTCGTCGATCCGGGTCGGGATTGAGAAAGTCGATCAATTGATCAACCTGGTCGGGGAGTTGGTGATTACCCAGGCCATGATCGAACAACGTACCGGCTCGCTGGATCCGATGATTCACGAGCGCCTGTTGAACAGCGTCAGCCAATTGACTCGCAACACGCGCGACCTTCAGGAAGCGGTCATGTCGATTCGCATGATGCCGATGGATTATGTGTTTTCGCGTTTCCCGCGGATGGTGCGCGATCTGGCTGCCAAGCTTGGCAAGAAGGTCGATTTTGTCACGCATGGTGCCGCAACCGAACTTGACAAGGGGTTGATCGAACGCATCGTCGATCCCTTGACCCATCTGGTCCGGAACAGCATCGACCATGGCATTGAAATGCCTGATGTGCGTACGGCCGCGGGTAAAGGTGAAGCCGGCAGGCTTTCGCTCTCTGCCGGCCATCAGGGCGGCAACATCATCATCGAAGTCAGTGACGACGGCGGCGGCTTGAACCGCGACCGGATTCTGGCCAAGGCAAAACAAAACGGTCTGGCGGTGCACGACGCGATGTCGGACAGCGATGTCTGGCAGTTGATCTTTGCGCCTGGTTTTTCGACTGCGGAAATCGTGACCGATATTTCCGGTCGCGGTGTCGGCATGGATGTAGTCAAACGCAATATCGCGGCGATGGGTGGTGTAGTCGACATCCGCTCCGCCAAAGGTTTCGGCACCACCATCTCGATTTCCCTGCCTCTGACGCTTGCGATCCTGGATGGCATGTCGATCAAGGTCGGAGACGAGATTTATATTCTGCCGCTTGGCTATGTCGTCGAATCGTTGCAGCCGGCGCCGGCTGACGTCAAGGAAATCAGCGGGCAGGGCCGGGTTATCAAAGTGCGCGGCGAATATCTGCCCTTGATTCCTTTGTACCAGATGTTCGGCATCACTCCCACTTTTACCAATCCCTCCGAAGGCATCGTGGTCATACTCGAATCGGATGGCAGGAAAGCGGCGTTGTTTGTCGACGATCTGGTTGGGCAGCAGCAGGTCGTAGTGAAAAATCTCGAATCGAATTATCGTAAGGTGGCGGGGATTTCCGGCGCGACGATTCTGGGAGACGGCGGCGTTTCCCTGATCATCGATGTGTCGGCACTCTTGCGTTCAAGTCGCCAACTCAGCGACGAATCCATTTTCTCTTGATAAGGATAAAGCCATGCTGCAAAACGCTCAAACCAATGCGCCGCAAGGCGGGGACCAATCCGGCCGGGAGATTACCGGTAACGAATTTCTTGCCTTCACCCTGGGCAAGGAGGAGTATGGCATCGACATTCTGAAAGTGCAGGAGATTCGCGGTTATGAAGCCGTCACCCGTATCGCCAACGCTCCGGATTTCGTGAAGGGCGTGGTCAACCTGCGCGGCATTATCGTACCTATCGTCGATATGCGCATCAAGTTCAATCTCGGCGAGCCGACTTACGATCAGTTCACCGTGGTGATTATCTTGAATATTGGCGGTCGCGTGATGGGCATGGTGGTCGACAGCGTATCCGACGTGATTACTCTTTCACCGGAACAGATCAAGCCGGCGCCGGAAATGGGCACCGCATTCAATACCGACTATCTGATCGGCCTTGGCACTCTTGATGAGCGCATGCTGATCCTGATCGATATCGACAAATTGATGTCTAGCGCCGAAATGGGCTTGATTGAAAAAATCGCGGCCTAGAGGCGCGGCGGACGCCTCCTCTATTTCAGAGGAGGCACAGGGGGAAAATAACAAAGCTGGATAGCAGAGCGTAGCATAAGGAGCATCAAGAAGAACTACAAGGCGAATACCAAGCAGGGCCACCGGGTTGATCGCCCGGTGCCTGTAGTAGCGGCGAAAAGCACTATCTGCAGAGCGACACCATCGAAGCGCATTCGTGTAGCCGCCGTGTTTGGGATAGGGAGGCAAAGGATAAAAAATGTTTAAAAATTTAACGATCAAATCACGACTTATTTTCGTGATTGGTTTTCTCTCCCTGCTATCGATAGGCCTCGGTGTCCTTGGCTTAAGCAGCCTCAGTTCCACCAACATTTCTCTCAAGAGCATCTACGAAAGCCGCCTGGTTCCAATGGGACAGTTGGATCAGATTGTCAGGCTGATCGATAGGAACCGGATGTTAGTCGCGGAATCGATCAACGGTGATCCCGTGGCCGTCTCCAAGAAAATGGTCGAAGTCGATAAACGAATAGACGAGGTGGCCAAGATTTGGGACACATACGCAGCCGGCGCTTTGACAGAGGAAGAAAAAAAACTTGCAACCAAGTTCGCGGAAGCAAGTAAGAAATTCCTCACCGAAGGCCTGAAGCCCGGTGTCGATGCTCTGCGCGGTAATAACGTCCAGCAGGCTATGGAAATTCTTCAGGGGCCGATGGGCCAGACCTACTTGCCGATGCAGGAAACGATCGATGCGCTGATTCGGCTGCAATTGGATGTCGCGAAGAACGAGTTCGAAAAATCGCAAAGCCTCGATAACACGGTTCGCAATACGTCGATCGCCGCGATTGTGCTGGGTGTCCTTCTCGCCGGCTTCGTCGGTTATTTGCTGATCCGCGCCATTTCGGCCCCGCTCGACGAGTCGGTGCGAATTGCCAAGAGCGTTGCCGCCGGCGACTTTCGCCGTCAAGGGCGGCCAAGTGGTGGGGCAGGTGGTCCATACCATGGGCTCGA
>CBIHON010000031.1:0-61104 GCA_966211965.1 uncultured Burkholderiales bacterium
GCGGACCAAGCTGCGCCGGCTTTATCCAATTGTTTCAAGCTGACTGACTACTAGGGCAACGATTCGCGAGGCGCTTCAGTGTTGCGGCAAATCTAAAATTTTCAATCGGGTTCAGCGATTCACGAATTGAATCGAGGTCTGTCACTGGTAAAAAAAATCGGAAAGCGGCGAAAGGTCAAGCAAACCCGATGGTGCGGAATAAAAGCACGGGTATGGAACTTAACCCGTGCTTTTATTCACGTCAGGATTACTGCGCGTTACCGACGTTCATCTTTTGGTCATTCAAGAGACCGGCCTGGTTTTGCGCTACGTTCTTGATGGTGACATCCGACTTGCCGCCGTTGGCTGCATTGCCCACTTTCATTTCTTGTTTGTTCAACAGGCCTGCTTGGTTTTGGGTAATGTTCGTCGCAACGACCTTCGATTGGCTACCCTTGCCGCTTGCATTGCCCAGTTCCATTTTTTGATCATTCAACAGGCCCGCTTGGTTTTGAGTGATGTTCTTGGCGGTCACGTTGGACTTGCCGCCGTCGGCCGCATTACCGATTTTCAGTTCTTGCTTATTCAACAGACCGGCCTGGTTTTGTTTGATGTTGGTCGCCGTCACCTTCGACTCGCTGCCTTTGCCTGTCGCGTTACCGATCGACATTTTTTGATCGTTCAACAGGCCGGCTTGATTTTGCGTCGCGCCCTTGATGGTGAGGTTGGACTTGCCGCCGTTGGAAGCGCTGCCCAGATCCATTTCCTGCTTGTTCAACAGGCCGGCCTGGTTTTGCTTCAAGTCTTCGGCGCTGACTTTGGATTGCGAAGCTTGGGCGAAAGCTGCGCTAGCGAACATGGTTGCAACGGCGAAGGTGATGATTTTGGCTTGGATTTTCATGATATTCCCTTTTCAGTTAAGTGAGTTCGTTGATCTGTAATCTGAGCGCCACATCAGGTTGCGCTTGCATTGACTCTAGGTTGCAGGGACGGCGCGGCCGGTTCAAAAAATTTTTCGAAGATTTTTAAATTTGTGCGGCTCGTCAGGAATATTTTCTTTGTGAAATCATTCCTCAAACGCACAACGTCGCAACTAAATATCGTTTGTCCGGCAAAGCGTTTGTCGCGATACTTTCTCCAGAACCCGCCGTGGACAATGCTTGCAATTTGCTCTGTCAGGCTGGTCTCGTTTGCAGTACGGGATGAATCAGCCCAAATCCCGAGGCGAACCGGGTTTTATCTTTTCGCCGGAAATGTGAATCCGTCGCCGATCCAGGCCAAGTGCATCTTCTTGAACGTCGCATGAGTCGCCAGCCGATTCATGGAGGATGCGCTCGTCCAAAATTCGGCTAACCTATCTATTCAGGAGAAATTCTTGCAAAGGTTAACAGTCGTATTAGGAGTAATCGGCGCCGATTGCCACGCGGTTGGAAACAAGATCATCGATCATGTCTTCAGTGAGCAAGGCATCAAGGTCGTCAATCTGGGCGTGATGGTGAGCCAGGATGAATTCATCGACGCCGCGATCGAAACCGGCGCCAGCGCGATCCTGGTGTCGTCCATTTACGGCCATGGCGAGATCGACTGCGTCGGGTTCCGCGGGCGCTGCATCGAGCGCGGTCTGGAAAACATTGTGCTCTATATCGGCGGCAATCTGGTCATCGGCAAGCGCCCGTTTGAAGAGGTCGAAGCCTTGTTCAAGGAAATGGGCTTTGACCGCGTTTTTTCGCCCACCTCCAACCTGATCGAAGTGACGCAGTTATTGCGGGATGACGTAGCCGCCGCGACGGCGTCAGCCGCTGCGGCAGCATGATCACGATTTCCATCGACATCGGCTCCACCTGGACCAAGGGCGCTGCCTTCCGTTTCGTTGGAACCGAGCTTGAATTGCAACGCCGCGCCGTCTGTCCCACCACGGTGGCAAATCTTTCCGAAGGTTTTTCCAGCGTGCTGGGCGAGTTGGTGGGCCGCCCCGACGCAATCGAGCTGGTTCGCAGCGGCGAGATCATGCTTTGCTATTCCTCATCCGCCAAGGGCGGGCTGGCCGTCGCGGCGCTCGGCATCGTGCCCGAGATCACCATGGAAACGGCCAAGGTCGCGGCCTATTCCGCCGGCGCAAAACTGAAGCAAGTGCTGGCGTACCGGCTGACCCGTTCCGACATCCGCGCTCTCGAAGAGAGTCCTCCCGACATCCTGCTGTTTGCCGGCGGTACCGACGGCGGCAATTGCGACTACGTGCTGGCGAATGCACAAGCGCTGGCCAAATCCAGCCTGGCGTGCTCGATTGTGTATGCCGGCAACCGCGCGGCGCGCGACGATGTAGCGAAGCTGCTGGCCGACAAGGATTTTGTGGCGGTCGACAATGTCTTGCCCGAGATCGATTCACCTAACCCGGACCCGGCGCGCGAAGCGATCCGGAACATCTTCCTGTCCAAGATCGTCAAGGGAAAAGGCTTGGATACGATCATCGAACGCACCGGGGTCGAACCTCTGCCCACGCCCTATGCCGTGTACGAATATGCCAAGCATATCCGGCGCTGCATTCCGGGCTGGTCCGAATTCATCCTACTCGACATGGGCGGCGCGACCACCGACGTGTACTCCGCCCATCTCGAAGCGCCCGGCGGCGGCACGGTATTGCGAGGCCTGCCGGAACCGGAAGTGAAGCGCACCGTGGAAGGCGACCTGGGTATGCGCGTTTCGGCGTCGGCCGCCACGGAAGCGGGCAAGGAGCTCATCGCTGCGGCACTGCGCCATGACGAAGCGCGGCAAGCAGAGTTTGCCGCATACATCGCGCGCGTTTCGCAGCAGCCGGATTATCTGCCGCAAGACGAAATCGGGCGTGCCTTCGATGCGATGCTGGCCGGTGCTTGCGTGGCGCATGCCTGCGCCCGCCACGCCGGACGCAGGCATGAAGTCTATACGCCGGACGGCATGGTGCAACTGCAGATCGGCCGCGATCTGACGCAGGTGCCGCGCGTGGTCGGTTCCGGCGGATGGCTTTCGAAAGTGTCCTCCTTCGATCCCGCGCCGTGGCTGTCGCTGATGGTGGTGGACGCCAGGGGAAAATCGGTGCTGGTGCCGACCCGCATCGACTACTATCGCGATGAAAACTATCTGATCCCGCTTCTCGCCAACGTGGCGGAAGTTTATCCGGACGCCGCTGCCCGAGCCGGCATTCGCGCACTTGTTTCTCACCATTAAAGACCGAATCATGGAACTGAGCAATCAACGAATCGACCGCAAGACTTTCGAGGCAGAACGTACTGACGTGCTGCAAACATGGATCACCGGCAAAGACGTGGATTTCGCGGAAGGCGTGCGCTACCAGCACGCGATCCCGGAAGCGAAACGCTTTTCCTCCGTATTGCGCAAGGCGGCCAAGGCCGGCAAGACCCTGTTCCAGCCGCGCGCCGGCGTGGCGCTGATCAACGAGCACATCGACTTGCTGACTTACCTGGAGGGCTCGTGCGACCTGCTGCCTACGACCATCGATGCCTACACCCGCTTGAACCGGTATGAGGAAGCAGCCAGCGGCATCCGGCGTTCGGAAGAAGCCGGCACCTCGCTGCTCAACGGTTTCCCGGCGGTGAACCACGGCTTGCGCGGATGCCGGCGCGTGGTGGAAGCGTTGTCCAAGCCGGTGCAGGTGCGGCACGGCACGCCCGATGCACGCCTGCTGGCAGAAATTACCTTGGCGGCCGGCTTTACCGCGTATGAAGGCGGCGGCATTTCCTACAACATCCCGTATGCCAAGAAAGTCCCTTTGGCGCGCTCGATCCGTCACTGGCAATACTGCGACCGGCTGGTCGGCATGTATGAAGAGGAAGGCATCCGCATCAACCGTGAACCTTTCGGCCCGCTCTCGGGCACATTGGTGCCGCCCTTCGTCTCGCACTGTGTGGCGATCATCGAAGGTTTGCTGGCGCTGGAGCAGGGCGCCAAATGCATTACCCTAGGTTATGGCCAGGCCGGCAACATGGTGCAGGATATTGCGGCGATCCGTTCGCTGCGCGATCTGGGCCATGAATATTTCCGCGCCGCCGGCTATGAAGACTATGAGCTGAGCACCGTATTCCACCAGTGGATGGGCGGCTTTCCGGAGAAGGAGTCGATGGCGTATTCGGTGATCTGCTGGGGCGCGGCGCTGGCCGCGATGGCGGGCGCCACCGAGGTCATCGTGAAGACGCCGCACGAAGCCAGCGGCGTGCCGACCAAGGAAGCCAACAAGCACGGGCTTGAATGTACCAGCCAGATCGCCAACATGGTGCGCGACCAGATTTTCCCGCACAGCGACGGCATGGAGCGCGAGGTGGAGCTCATCAAGCGTGAAGTACGCGCCGTGATGGCCAAGGTATTTGAACTCGGCAAAGGCGACATCGCAGTGGGTGCGGTGCGCGCTTTCGAAGCCGGCGTAATGGATATCCCGTTTGCACCGGCCGCCTGCAATGCCGGCAAGCTGATGCCGATTCGCGACAACGAAGGCGCGGTGCGCGTGTTCAACCCCGGCAACGTGCCGCTGCCCGACGATGTGATGGGCTATCACCGGGACAAGATCGCGCACCGGGCCAAGGCCGAGAGCCGTGCGCCGTCGTTCCAGATGGTGGTCGACGATATTTACGCAATTTCAAAAAGCACCCTGGTTGGGAGACCGCAATGATGAGCACATCCGCACATGCATCGATGAAGATTACCCGCGCCTTGTTCGTGCGCGGTTTCTCGTCATTCTATTTCGACGATCAAAAGGCGATCAAAGAGGGCGCCTGGCAAGACGGTTTCGTCTATGTCGGCGCAGCCACCACGCCTGGTTTTCACACCATCCGCCAAGCGGGAGAATGCGTGTCGGTGCTGCTGCAACTTGAAAACGGCAGCGTGGCGGTAGGCGACTGCGCCGCGGTGCAATATTCCGGCGCGGGCGGGCGCGATCCCTTGTTCCTGGCGGAGAATTTCATCCCTTTTCTTGAGCAGCACCTCAAGCCATTGTTAGAAGGCCGCGAGGCCAATGCGTTTCTCGCCAACGCCAGGTTTTTCGACACGGTGGAAATCGCCGGCCAGCGCCTGCACACTGCGATTCGTTACGGCCTGACGCAAGCGCTGCTGGACGCCGCAGCGCTGGCCACTCACCGCTTGAAAGCCGAAGTGGTCTGCGCCGAATACGGCTTGCCGGTGGTGGCCAAGGCCATCCCCCTGTTCGGCCAGAGCGGCGACGACCGCTATGCCGCCGTCGACAAGATGATTCTCAAGCGCATCGACGTCCTGCCGCACGGGTTGATCAACAACGTCGCCGACAAGCTCGGCTACCAAGGCGAGAAACTGGAAGAATACATCCGCTGGCTGGTCAAGCGAGTCGATCAGTTCGGCACCGGCTCCGCCTATAAACCTGACCTGCACATCGACGTGTACGGCACCATCGGCCTGATTTTCGATCACGACCCGGCCAAGGTGGCAGGCTATATCGCCGGTCTGGAAAAGGCGGCAGGCCCGTTGAATCTGTACATCGAAGGGCCGGTCGACGCCGGCTCCAAAGGTGCACAGATCGATCAACTGGGACAGATCACCACACATCTCAATCGCCTGGGCTCGCCGGTCAAGCTGGTTGCCGACGAATGGTGCAATACCTATGAAGACATCGTCGCCTTCACTGACGCCAAGTGCTGTCACATGGTGCAGATCAAGACCCCCGACCTGGGCGGCATACACAACATCGTCGACGCCGTGCTGTACTGTAACGAGCACGGCATGGAAGCCTACCAGGGCGGCACCTGCAACGAAACCGACGTGTCGGCGCGCACCTGCGTGCACGTGGCGCTGGCCGCACGGCCGATGCGCATGCTGGTGAAGCCGGGGATGGGTTTCGACGAGGGACTCAACATCGTCCATAATGAAATGCATCGGACCATCGCCTTGTTGCAAAACCGCTAGACTGAGGAAGCAAGCCGCTGTTGCACCGTGCCCCGACCTTATAATTTCGTCGCAATGCCGACTCGCATTTTCTTATATCGATCATGTCCACACTACCGCTAGAAGGCGTCACCGTCATTTCGCTGGAACACGCCATTGCCGCACCGCTTGCTACGCGCCATCTGGCCGACCTCGGCGCTCGCGTCATCAAGATCGAACGGCCCGGAGCCGGCGATTTTGCGCGCGCCTATGACCGCCGTACGAAAGGCATGGCCTCGCACTTCGTGTGGGTCAATCGTTCGAAAGAAAGCCTGACGCTGGACCTCAAGCAAGCCGAGGCGCAAGCCGTGCTGCAGCGCCTGCTGGGCGAGGCCGACGTGCTGGTGCAAAACCTCGCGCCCGGCGCCGCCGCTCGCCTCGGGCTGTCCTACGAAACGCTGTCGCCGCGCTTCCCCAGGCTGGTTGTTTGCGATATCTCGGGTTACGGCGACGGCGGTCCGTACACCGACAAGAAAGCCTACGACCTGCTGATCCAGAGCGAGAGCGGATTTCTTTCGGTCACCGGTACGCCGGACGACATGGCAAAGAGCGGCATTTCGGTCGCCGACATCGCGGCCGGCATGTATGCCTATTCCGGCATACTCGGCGCGCTGCTGCAACGTGCCCGTACCGGTACCGGCCGCCGGGTCGAAATCGCGATGATCGATGCGATGGCGGAGTGGATGGGTTTCCCGCTCTATTACACGCTGGGCGGCCAGGAGGCGCCGCCGCGCTCCGGCGCCACGCATGCCACCATCTACCCCTACGGCCCCTTCACGGCCGGCGACGGGCGAGTGGTGATGCTCGGCCTGCAGAACGAGCGCGAATGGAAAACCTTTTGCGACAAGGTGCTGTGCCTGCCTGATCTGGCCGCCCAGCCGCGCTTTGCCGACAATGCCGCGCGCACGGCCAACCGCGCCGAACTGCGCCAATTGATCGAAAAAGAATTCTCCGCGCTCAGCGCCGATGCCGTGATCGCACGCCTCGACGCCGCCGACATCGCCAATGCCCATGTGAATACCATGGCCGATTTGTGGCAGCATCCGCAACTCGCCAGCCGCCGCCGTTGGACCGAAGTCGGTTCGCCCAACGGTTTCATTCCTGCCTTACTGCCGCCGGGCAGCGATGCCGCCAACCCGCCGCGCATGGACCCCATTCCCAGGTTGGGCGAGCATACCGACGCGATCCTGGCCGAGTTCGGTTTCGATGCGGCGCAATTGCGCGCCAGCGGTGCAGTATGAAAGAAAAAGAAATGGATCTCCGACACGCGAAGACTTTTTTATTCGTCCCCGCCAACCGGCCGGAGCGTATCGATAAAGCGCTGGCTACCGGTGCCGATGCGGTGATTGTCGATCTTGAGGACGCGGTTGCGCCGGACGCCAAGGAGGCGGCGCGTGCCGCTCTGTCGGCCTGGCTGCGGGCGGCTGCCGCGCCGGTCCTGGTGCGTGTCAATGCTGCGGAGACCCCATGGCATTTGGACGATCTCGAAATCTGCCGTCATCACATGGTGGCCGGACTGGTGCTGCCGAAAGCCGAATCCGCCGCCGGCATGGAACGCGCACGCAGCGCGACCGGCAAGCCGGTTTTCCCCATCATCGAATCTGCGCTTGGCTTGCATCGGCTATCGGAAATTGCCGGTGCGGCTGGCTGCGCCCGCCTGATGTTCGGCAAACTTGATCTGGCGATCGATCTGGGGCTGGAGCAGGGCGAGGAAGACAGCGAAGAAGTGGTGTTCCAGGCGTATCGCGCCCAGTTGGTGGTGGCGTCTCGCGTTGCCGGATTGCCGTCGCCGATCGATGGCGTGTTCACTGCGCTTGACGATGGTACGGCGTTGGCGGCCTATGCGCGGCGGGCACGGCGGGATGGTTTCGGCGCTATGCTGTTAATTCATCCGCGGCAAGTGGAGGCGGTCGCCGCAGCGTTGGCGCCGACTGCCGCGGAAATTGCCTGGGCTCGTCGGGTGCTGGCGGTGGCTGCGGAGTCTGAAGGCAGTGCAGCTGTTGTGGATGGGCGAATGATCGATGCGCCGGTGATGGCGCGGGCGGCGCGCATGTTGGCTATTGCGGGAATGGTCGAATAGAGAGCGCTTACCAGCCGTAGCGGAGCTGGACATACAGCAACCGGTTCTTGTCCAACTGACCGAAAAAGCTGTGCCTCGGTCCAAAGTAATAATCGGTGCCGGTCTGCACATGCCAGTGATCGTCGATTGCATAGTCGAGCTTGGTGCGCCAGATCCCGCTGTGCGACGGCCACATCACGACGCCGCTGGTTTCCGCCGTCAAGGTATCGTTCCACCAGCGGCTGGCCAGCCGCCAAGTCAGCCCACCTTGCGAGGCAGAGGTCTGATTACTGATGGCCGCCTGCCGCCACGCGATCTCGCGCGCAATCGGCTCCGCGATGGTATCGGGGCTTCGAAAATCCTGCACATGCTGGAGGATGGCTTGAAACCCTAGCGTCGTCCCGTGATTGAAGTTCCATTCTCCGCCCGCGACCAACCAAAGCTGCGGCTTTTTATGGGAGAAATCATCCGGTCCCGTGCTGCCGGTTTGCATCCATGCCGCTTCGGCGCGCCAGACCATGTTGCCGTGGGCAAGGCTGATATCGCCGCCGACGATGCGCACCGGCTGATTGCGCAGCACGACATGGATACCGCTTGGGGTCAAACCGTCCAGGATCAGGTCGGGCATCGGATCTACACCATGGAAATAAGACAGCGATCCATCCATGCCCTCGCTGCCGGCCTCCCATTTGACCGCCCATTGCGGCTTCCGTGGCGGATCGCTTATCGTGTAACTGACGTCCGGCCGGGCTTCCAACGGAATGGCATGACTTGCCGCACGAGGAAACCACAAGCCGATAAAATTGCCGATGCCGGTGTCGATGCTCAACTGCGCCGCTTCATTTCCATGGCGCTGATCGCCATCTTCCGGCGTCAACAGGGTGAAGTCGCGCGGCGCCAGATTGTCGGTCGGATTGATGCCGTCGGCGCGGCCCCAAGCCACTATTTGCCGGCCGAGTTTCAATACAAGCGGGCCCTGATTGTAGCGCCAGTACAGTTCGCGCAAACGGCCTCTTGGCCCATCCGGATCGGCCGTGGCCTGGGCGCGCAGCCAGCCGCTGCCCGACAGCGTGCCGGCGGCTTTCAGGTTGAGTTTGGTCTCGGTCCAGACATCGGTTTGCACCACGCCCTTCTTGTCATCCAACCGGCGCGAACCGTTCCAGACATCGCTGCGCAGTGACAGAGTCGCGTCAATACTGTCCGCCAAACCTTCCGCATGCACCGGCAGCGCTGCGGCCAACGACAGAAGAAGGCCAAACCAGTGACACCGCTTCATCGCTGTCACTTCTCAAGTGCCCTCGGCGTAAACAGGCTTTCCGCCACGTTTTGATCGGCCTGGAAGCTTTCGAACTGGATAACGGTGCGGTGTCCGGTTTGCAGATTTTCGGCTTCGGCAAACATCGGCTGCCAACGCCTGTTGCTGCCGACCTGTTGGATGTCGCGAAAGACAATCCGCTTCAGCGGCTGGTTGGCCAAGTCCCAGAATTCGGTGCGGGCGGCAACGAAGTTATCTTTACGCACCCACGACAAACGCTTGCTGTAGCCGGAATTTTGGCGCACCGTGTCGTTGACAGGCGTCGATTCGATCACATAACCGGCTGCGCCTTCGATACTGTCTTCTTTCACCAGCTTGTGGTTCCATTCCTCGGGCTTGTAACCAATCACATCGCCGTAGCTGAAGTCGGTGCCGACAAAGCTGTCTTTCTTGTTGGCTGCGGATAAGCGGCGCACCTTGCCC
The DNA here is from genome assembly GCA_966211965.1 of uncultured Burkholderiales bacterium. Classification (GTDB taxonomy): domain Bacteria; phylum Pseudomonadota; class Gammaproteobacteria; order Burkholderiales; family Burkholderiaceae_D; genus CBIHON01. The sequence continues at coordinate 9,717 of CBIHON010000031.1, forward strand.
AGCGCCGGCAAATAAATCCACATGTCGTCATCGGCGTTGGCATGCTCGACCAGCAGCGTGGCCGTTCCCTTGACGTCGGCCGGCGAGAGAAAACGCACCAGCCGCATCGTGTCGGCGTCATTGGCCTGCAGGCGCGTATAACCCTGGGTTTTGCGCACACGGCTGACGCCTTCCTTATTCGTCAACGTGAAAGTGGCGTTGGCAATCGAATCCTTCACCTTGGTAGCGGCAAGGTTTTTTTGCATGATGATCAGCGGTGACAGTGTGTCTGCATGCGCCATGCGCGAGACCATCAGCAGCAAGCCGGAAGCGAGGATCAATACGCCAGCCAGCCGCCATACCGGCCGCCTGCCGCCGCGATCGAAAATGAAATTCGGGCGCAGGTAAAGCACCAGGCTCGGCACCAGAGTCAGCGAGGTCCACACGCTGACCAGCATCGCCAGTACGATGAACAGCGACAGGTACAGATGCACCTTGTAGCCGATCGACAGCGCCAGCACGCCGTAGCCGCCCGCCACTGCGGTGGCGACGAACAGCGCGGCCTTGCCGGCAGTGGCCAGGGTTTCGCGCACCGCCTGCTCATCGCCGGAACCGGAACCCACCTGTTCGCGCATCCGGTACAGCAAATAGATCGCATAGTCGGCGCCGATGCCCGCCGCCATCGCCGAGATCAGCGAATTCGGGATGTTGAGAGGAATGCCGAATGCACCCATCACGCCAAACACGCTCAGCACCGCCATGGCCAGCGGCAGCAGCACGATGAAGCCCGCGGTCAGCGAGCGGAATGCCGATGCAGATACCACGAAGATGGCCAGTGCAATCTGCACGATGTTGAGGACTTTGCCTTTCACCATGGTGTCGGTGAGAGCGATGGTTTGCGCGACGTCGCCGCCGAAACTGACTTTCACAGCCGGTCCGAAGACCTGCTCGGTATGCGCTTTAAGCTTGTCGACCAAGGTCTTGATATAGGCATTGCTGCCGGTCTTGAGCAAGATTGTGATCTTGGCCGCCTTGTACTGATAATCGACATAGGAGTCGAAATCGCCGGGTTCGCCCGACATCGAATACAGCAACAGGTATTGCGACACGAGCTCACGGCTGTCCGGCAGGCGGTCCGCACTCTTGGCATCGCCGTTCACCGCCATGTTCATGCGCTTAAGGTAGTCGACCAGAGACACAGTCTTGCCCACATGCGGCTGGCTTTCCGCGAAACGCTGCGTGCTCTCGATCGCCTTCAACAACGCCGGTGATTTGATGGCGTCTGCCTCGGCGCCCTCAACCAGGATATACAAGCTGTTGGTGCCGCCCAGCTGGCGATTAAGGAATTCATCGTCCTTCTGGATAGTGAGATCGCTGGAGAAGAAATTCTTGCTGGCGTTGTCCACCACAATGCGCTGCATGCCGAGCACGCACAATCCGCTGAACAGCACCAGACCCAGCATCACCCAGCGGCGGCGAGAAGCCGGAATCACCTGCTCGCCGACCCAACGCGGGATACGGTCCCAGATACGCTGCTTGGCTTCGGTCGCACGGTCGCGCTCAGACGGCGGCTTGAGCAAAGAGCGAACGGCCGGGATGAAGGTCATTTCCAACAGGACTGCACTTAGGATACCCACGCCAGTGAAGATGCCGAAAGCGCGGATGGTGGCAATATTGAATGCCACGAGCGAGAAGAATCCGAGTGCAGCCACGCCGCCGGCAATCATCATCACCGGACCGACGCCGGCCAGGGAAAGAATCACCGCTTCACGATTCGCTTCGGCCGGCGAAAGTGTGCCGGCCCGGCGCAACTGCTCATATTCTTCGTAGTAGCGTTTTAGCAGCTGTACCGCATGCCCGGCAGCGATCGCGAGAATCAGGATAGGGGTGGGCGAGTTGAAAATGTCGAACGGCTGGCGCAATACCCCCATCATGCCGGTGCCCCATACCACCGCCATCAGTGCGGTTACCAGCGGCAGGATCAAGCCCTGCCTGGTGCGAAAGGCTTCGAAATGCAAGAGGCCGATCACCAGCAACGCAATCGGGAACAACACGTCCATGCGCGCGGCGAATTTCTCGGTCTGGTCCAGGTAGACTGGATTCCCGCCCAGCGTGATATCGACTTCCGGACCGGCTTCCGCTTCTACCGCCGCCTTGACCGGCCCAACCATCTTCTGAAAACCGTCGGAACGCTCCTTCAGTTCGACCAGGATTGCCGCTGTGCGGAAATCCGGCGACACCACGGTATTCAGGTAGACCGGGTTGGCTGCGATCGCCGCTCTCAACGCTGCCTTGTCGGCCTCTGTCACCGGCATTTTTCCCAACAAGGGGCGGGCTTCAAAGCCATCGCCGTTGCCCTTGATCGCCTTGGCCTGGTGCGCGGCCAGACTAACCATGGTTGCGCGCACTACGCCCGGCGCGGTTTCCAGTTTGCGCGTCAGACGCTCTACTCGCTGTAGCACCGCCGGTTGGAAAATATCGCCCTGCTTGGGGGTGATGCCAATGAGCATCAGGTATTTGGAACCGAACATCTTGTCTACCCGGTTGGTGGCCTGGATGTAAGGATGGCCTTGCGGCGCCAGCGCAGCCGGATCAATGAGGATTTTCAGATCGGAACTGAAGTAGCCGAATACAGCAGTAATCACCAGAGTGAGCGCAATCGCCCAGACACGATGCCGCAACAGCCAATGTGCGTAACGATTCATGATGTTTTTTAAATAGAGTGTGAGAATGGAAAACAGGATCAGGCGATCGCTGCGTCGGGTGCCTTCAGCAGACGCGCCAACGTGACCGAGTCCTTTTCAACCTGGCTGATCAACACCTTGCGCAGCAGCGCTGCCGGCAGGATGCCGAAGAAACTGCCGGGTTCGGCACCGAACTGCCAATGCACTTCGGTGCCGTCCGCATGCGGGCGGAAGCGATAGCGGCCTTCATAATAGAACGAACCCTCGATCACCTTGAACGCGTATTCGCGATCCGGTTCGTGCAACGTGATTTCGCTGACGAAATTCATCTTGCGGCCAAGCAGACTGAAGACGATGTTGTAGCGGCAGCCGACGGCAGGCGCCGGGCCAAGCAGTTCGGCGCTGACGCAGGCGCTCTGCCATTCGCTGTCATTGGCAGGGTTGGACAGGTAAGCAAAGACCTGCGACGGATCGGCCGGCAAGGTAAAAGTGTAGTCCGCGTTAATCATGTGGAAAATCCTGGCATGGGTTGAGGGGGATAGTGGCTGTCAATCGCCTTGGCTACCGCACTGGCTTGCGGTGCATACATGATCGAGTTGTGGTCACCCGGCAACTCGATCATGGTCAGCGATGCCGGCGCCAGTTCGGACCAGCCCAGCGTGGGACCGTAATCCTCCTGCTCGTCGATCGCTCGCACCAGCATCACCGGCAACGTCGCGGCCGGTGGAAAATACATCTGCAGTGCGATGGCGTTGGCGATATACACCTCGAAGTAGCGATGCAACTGCGCAGTATCGGCATCGGCCGTCAGCACCTCAATCTCCTTGGCGGCCGTCAATACATAATCGAACATGTCTTCCGCGGGCAGCGCGCGCAAGGTTTCCGGCTCGATCTTCAGCGATTTGCCAAACGGCGTGGCGAGATCGCGTGCAAACCAGGATAGGAGGGTTGCGTCGTCGCCATCGCTCGGTAGGTTGGCGGGAATCGGGGCGCGCGTATCGATAAGAGCCACACCGCGCACCTCTTCGCCAGCATCGCGCAACTGGCGTGCCGCTTCGAATGCGATAACGCCTCCGAAACACCAGCCGCCCAGCAGATAGGGGCCGCTCGGCTGACGTTCGCGCAAGTGCGCAACATAGCGCCTGGCGATTGCTTCCACCGTCACTTCCGCCTCACCTTCCGCATCGAGGCCGGGAGCTTGGAAAGCCAGCACAGGCCTTTGTGGATCGGCCTGCCGTGCCAGTTCGAGATAGCAGAACACATTGCCGCCGATCGGATGAAACAGCCACAAAGCTTGTATCTCCTTACCGGCACGCAGTGTCAACAACATCGACTGCGCTGCGTCGGTCTCGCCACGCAGTTGTACCGCCAGTGCGGCAATGCTGCCATGCTGGATCAATGACGATACCGGCAATTCAATGCCGAACAGGCGGTTGATGCCCGCCACCAGTTGCACTGCCAGCAGCGAATGTCCACCTAGTGCGAAGAAGTCGTCATGGATACCGACTTGCTGCAAGCCGAGCAATTCTGCAAACAAATGTGCCAACTGGATTTCAGTCGCATCACGCGGCGCCAAAAAATTTTCCTGAGAGACGCTGTCGTCAGGTGCCGGCAAGGCCTTGCGGTCGACTTTGCGGTTAGCGGTCTGCGGCAATTCGTCGAGAAACACGAAAGCCGAGGGCACCATGTAAGTCGGCAGCACCTCGCGCAGAGCTGCATCCAGCACTGTAGGCGACCTACGCTCACCTATGAGGTAGGCGACCAGGCGCTGATGGCCGGGCCGGTCCTCACGCACAATGACGGCCACATCGCTGATGTCAGGCTGGCGCCGCAAGACGGTTTCGACTTCACCCAGTTCGATGCGATAACCGCGCAGCTTTACCTGGAAATCGAGCCTGCCGTGATGTGTCAAAAAACCGTCGGCACTCCAGCGCACGCGGTCGCCGGTGCGGTAGAGGCGGCCCGCGTGCGGCAAAGTCGGCAGCGTCGTGAACTGCTTCGCGGTCAACTCCGGCATTTGCCAGTAGTCAAGCGCAAGGCCTTCGCCGCCTATCCACAGTTCCCCCAACACGCCGGGCGGTACCGGACGTCCCTGCTCGTCCAATACGTACAATTGGGTATTGCCGATTGGTGCGCCGAGGTGGATAGGTTCGCCTGCGCGTACACGCGTGGCGGTGGACCAGACCGTGGTTTCAGTTGGACCGTAGACATTCCACAGCTGCGCCGTGCGCTGCAAAAGTGCCTCGGCCAGCGCCGGCGGCAACGGCTCGCCTCCGCATAAGGCGGTCAGCGCATGCGAGCCTTTCCAACCGGCGTCGATGAGCATCTTCCAACTGGCCGGTGTCGCCTGCATGACATTAATGCCGTCCGCTTCCAAGCGGCGAGCCAATTGCACACCATCTACTGCAGTTGCTCGGTCGCATACCACCACCCTGCCGCCCACCAGCAGGGGCAACAGCAGTTCGAGTACGGAAATATCGAACGCATGCGTGGTCACCGCCAGTAAGCGGGTATGACAGTTGAATTGCAGCAGCCTCTGCATGGAATGCAGAAAGTTGCGTACCGAGCGCTCTCCGACTCGCACGCCCTTTGGCTTACCGGTCGACCCCGAAGTGTAGATCAGATAGGCGGTGACACTAGCAGCGGTAGCAAATTTTGAAGGCACAGCCGGCAACGGCTGGTTCACGCACACCACAGGTAATGTGTCTGGCCACAGCACGGTCAAATTTGTATCGGAGATCAGCGCAGTGAGCTGCGCATCGTCGGCAATGGCCTTCAGACGATCCGCAGGGAATGAAGGATCGAGCGGCACGTAAGCAGCACTGGCCGCCCATGTACCGAGAATTGCTGCGACCAGGTCGCAACCGCGCTCCAGCATCAAGCCGACACGGCTTTGCGGCTGCAGTCCCGCCTGTTGCAGAGCGAGCGCCAATTGATCGGCGCGCTCCAGCAAAGCACGATAGGACAAAGCTGTCTGCTTGTCCTGAACTGCAATCGCATCCGGTGTGCTCGCGGCCTGACGGCGAATCTGTTCCAGCACCGGCATCTCCGGCAATGCCAGTTCAGGCCCGATCCCGCGCTGCAGCCAGGACATCATACGAGCTGGTGTAGTCAGGTCGAGATCGCTGATCCTGCAATCCGACGCAGCGACAATTGCGCCAACCAGGGTGATGAAGGCTTGCACGAGCTCAGCCGCCGATTCTTTCTTGAACAAGTGCTCGTGGTACTTCAATACGCCGACCAGCGCACCCTCGCGCTCGCCGCCCATTTCGAGCAACAGGTCGAATTGGCCTTCCTGTTGCGGCAGTGCATAGGGGCGCAGCATGAAGCCGGGGCCGCTGCGTTCCACCGGCGCCGGTGCCGCCATGAAAAACTCGGCGAAATCGGCCAGCAACGGCAGGCGTTCCCAGGAGAAGCCGAGCTGAGACAGCGGCGCGTAACTGGGATCGCGCTGCGGGGCCAGTTCTTCCACCAGCCATGAAAATGGACATTGCTGATGGCGCAGCGCCTCGATGACGTTTTGCCTGACGCTGGCAAGCAACTGCGAAAACGGCGTGGCCGGATCGAGGCGGCAACGCAATGCGACAGTATTGACGAACTGCCCCAGCATCGTGCGCTGCGACCGTTCGACACGACCTGCGACCGGCGAGGCGACCACGATGTCGGTATCGCCTGAGAAGCGGTGCAACAGGACGTAATAGGCCGCCAGCAATACCATGAATGGTGTCGCCGCCGAGTTCTGCGCCAAACGCTTGACGCCGTCGCTGATATCGCGCGCGAGCGTGAACGGCAGCGAGCGGCCTTCATAGCTCTGCAACGCCGGACGCGGATAGTCCAACGGCAGGCCATGCACGGGAGGCGCATCCCGCAGCTGAGTGTGCCAGTGTTTGAGCCAGCTTGATACGGTAGCTGCGTCCGACAGTTTCGTCGCCTGTCTTACCGCATATTCGCCAAAACCGATGCCATCGGGTGCCTGTGCCGCCGGCTCGGCCAAGCCGAGGCGCCCGGCTACTTCATGCAGCAACAGACCAAGCGACCAAAAATCCAGCAATACATGATGCACGACCACAGCCGCTACCCAGCTGGCATCGCCGGTCTGATAGCAGTGGATGCGCCACAGCGGCGGCTGCTCCAAGTTAAAGGGCTGGCGCGTATCGCTGCGCAATTGTTCCCGCAACTGTGCCGCGCTCATGCCGCGCGCATCGCCGCAACGAATATCGGCGGCCGTCGTATTCCACACGACTTGCCGCGGCCCGTCCGCAGTCATCGGCAAGCTCGTACGCAACACCGGATAGTCGGCAATCAGTTGGGCCAGCAAGTCTCTCAGGCTGGGTGGCGAATCCCCCATCTTGTGCACTTCAACACTGAATACGAGATGGTAAGCGCCGCAATCGGGCGCCAGTTGTTGTACGTACCACAGGCCGCGCTGCTCGACGGCCAGGAGAAAGCGCGCTTCGCACGATGGCAAGACCGGCGGTATGAGAGCGGTCTGGTGTGCCACTATTTCGCTCATTCTGCTACGGGCAAAGCACGGCGTTCGGTCAGCGCATCGACCAGGTAATCCGCCAGATCAGTAATGGTCGGCCGGTCCCACAGCAAGGTTGACGGCAATTCCAGGCCCAGCTTGTCTTCCAGCTCACCGGCAATGGTTAGCGCAGCAATAGAGTCCAGGCCGTACTGCGTCAACGGCAATTCCGGTTTGATATCGGCAGAGGATATTTTCAGTTCGCGGCTCAGTAATTCGATAATGCGGGCGCTCAATGATGCGTGGTCATGCTGGAACATAGTCATCCACTTTCTCCAAACGGTTAACATCAAAATCGCCCGGCGCTTCGGCTGCATTTCTTTCGGCCAGCCTCCACGGCAGCAGAGAAAACATCTGCTGCGCATTAAACTGCTGCAGCAATTGCGCCGCTAACAAATCAGCATGCTCGGTGCTCAAGCTGCCGGTGCGGAAATTGGGATCCCCGCGGCGCGCCAAGGCGGCTGCCAACCAGCGGCCCTCTGCGAAGAAGGAACCGAGGGAATTGCCGTTGAATAGCCAAATGCCAAGGCATGCTATCGCCGAGTGCAGTGCGCAAAAACGTTCGGCGCGGGCGAACTGTGCCGCCGTATTGCGGGCACCGCGTTCCGGCGGATTGGCCAGGACTTCCTCTTCCAGCGCAATCAGATCTGCCTGCAGCGCCAATGCTTCACTGCGCAACTGCTGCAGGGTTTCGATCGAGGTGAACGCATCAGCCGACGTCGATTTCAAGCGTTCGATCAGATGAGGCAGGCTTTCTGTCACCGCATCGCGGCCGCGGCCAAACAAGTCGAGTTGTTCGAACGGCAGGGCCGGCAGAGGAAGGCGCAAGTCGTAGAGTGGCGCGTAATCGGTTTCCTGCCGCGCCTGCCGACGTGCACGTGCCATACCGGGCAATAACGTGGCCAGACTGTCGAGGCAGACAATGCTGCTGCCGTCGAACACCGACACAATCGCACCGTCGCGCAGGAGTTTTTGGAACATGCCTTCGTGATGACGCTCGCGCAGGTAGTAACGTGCGCCGAGTATCGCTGACAGCTGCTGACAAGCATGGTCGACCAGATGCGTGACCTGCACCTTGGCGATACTGGACCAGGAGGAGTACTGGCGGGGATACAGATGCAATCCGCGCGCGGCGACGATAGAGGCGCATTCGCCGATCAATTGCGACAGGTAGGCATTGGCCAGCACCGAGCGCGTATGGGGAAAGTCCGATATCTGCGTGCCGTAGAGCTTGCGCTTGACTGCGAAGTCAGTCACCAGACGTAGAGCAGAATCGCCCACGCCCAGGGATAGTGCAGTACAGAACGTACGCGTGATCTGGAAGCCCTTCAATGCCAGTTCGAGCCCCGCGCCCTCTGCACCGATCAGCGCGTTGGCTGGTATACCGCAATCGCGAAAGCCAATGCCGCTGATATCGCAACCCCGCAGCCCGTGGGTTTTCACGCGCGGCAAATAATAATAGCTGCCGCAATCGAGGTAGCGCTTGTTCACGATGAACAGTGAATGATTGCGCAGATGGGGCTGCGCGTCCGTGCGTGCCAGCAGCACCAGGAAGCCGGAGCGGGTGGCGCGGTTGATTGGCCACTTTTCGCCGGTCAGACTATAGCCGCCATTGCCATTCTTGCGCGCCACCAGTTCGTTGGCCGCCAAATCGGCACCATGCTCAGGTTCCGAATAGGCAAGGCAAGGGAATTCTCCCGCCTGCAGCACCCATTCGGCGATACGCAATTGCTGCTCCCGGGTTCCGCCGGCCCAGGCAAGCACGCTCCACAACATGGTGCTGCAGCTGACCGCTACGGACATGTTGCGCCGAGCCAGCACCCGCCCCAGCGCAATGAAGGTTTCACTGGACCGGAAACGTCCCCCCAGTTGCTCTGGCACGTAGTGGTCATGCATACCCAAATTGAGCAGGCGGCTAATCGCCTCTTCCGGGAAGGCATCCGCTTCGTCAAGCGCGACCGCATTACGAAACGACAGCAGATTGCCCGGACTATCGGGATCGCCCAACATCTGCTCCCACCTCAGGGCCTCAAGGTATTGCGCAGGAATCACAGACACGTTGCCGCTTCCTGTTTTTCCTCGATGAGGGGCAACTCGCCTTGCAGCAGACGCTGCCGCGTCAGGTAACGTTGGATCTTGCCGCTGGATGTTTTGGGGATGCCGCCCGGCCGGACGAAAGCAAGGCGATCGATTTGCAATTGATGCTGACGCGATACGGCGTCACGCACCAAGGCGGTGATGTGCGCCAAGTCGCTTTCCAGGATGTTGCGCTCCAGTTCAAGCACCAGGCCAAGCTGTTCGCCATCTTCATGCTCAATGCCAAAAGCAGCCACCCCATGCGTACGCAGTGCGGGATGAATGCCATCGATGGTCGCTTCAATATCGTGCGGATAGTGATTCTGGCCGCGAATAATGATCAAATCCTTGAGGCGGCCGGTCACGTACAATTCGCCATCGACCAGGCTGCCAAGATCGCCGCTGCGCAACCAGTTGCGGTCGCTGCCAGGCAAGCGTGCATGGAAAGTATCGGTGTTTGCCTCTGAATGCTCCCAATACCCGGCAGCGATGCTGTCGCCAGCAATCCAGATTTCACCCACCTCGCCCGCGTCACACTCTCTACCGGACACCGGATCGACAATGCGCACTTCTATCTCGGCAGGGATCGTGCCGCTGCTGACCAGTTCAATGGCATCTCCACCGGACCGCGCCTGGATAGCACCATTGCTCAGCGCCTCGCGAGAGGCTTGCAAAATGCGCGCCCCCGAGGAAATCGGGCCGCCAGTCACATACAACGTCGCTTCGGCCATGCCGTAGCAAGGAAAGAGGGCGCGCGCATCAAAACCTGCCGGCGCAAAGGTTTCTGAAAATTCGCGCAAGACATTGGCGCGAATCGGCTCAGCGCCATTGCCCGCCACCTGCCAACTCGACAAATCAAGTTTAGCCAGCTGGTCCGGGCGGATGCGCTTGACACACAGCTCATACGCGAAGTTCGGCGCGACGCTGGTTGTGCCGCGGTACTTGCTGATCGCTTCCAGCCAACGAATTGGCCGTTGCAGGAAGGTTGCCGGCGACATCAGGTGTACCGGAAAGCCGGAATATATTGGCTGCAACAGACCTGCGATCAATCCCATGTCGTGATAAGGAGGGAGCCAGATCACCCCGATCGAATCACGGCTGCAGTCGGTAGCTTGGGCGAGCATGCGGGAGTTGAGCATCAGATGCCGGTGGCAGAGCTGCACGCCTTTCGGCCGGCCGGTCGAGCCGGAGGTGTACTGCAATACCGCCAGCGTATCGACATCGATATCCGGCATCTTCCATTCTTCGGCCAAAGAGGGCGGCAAGGTATTGGTGGCCAACCAACGCAAACCCGCTTGCTTCAATTCCCTCCAATCCTGCTGGTCGAGGGTAGCGAATATCTTGTCAGACGATAGCAGCACGGCTGCACGCGCATTGGCAATCACTTGCATGACACGCACATAAGACGCATTCTGGCGAGGCGCATATACCGGCACAGCGATTACCCCGCCGTACAAACAGCCCATCAAGGCACAAACGTATTCCGGGCCGGGCTGGTACAGCAGTACCGCACGTTCGCCTGCCAAGCCGGCTTGCTGCAGCGCGGCGCCGATCTTGCGGGCAGCCTCATCCAACTGGCCATAGGTGAAGCGGACCTCATCATCGACGCTGCTCAGCATGAACCCGAATGCAAGCCGTGCGGGTTCCTCGGTCGCGCGCTGGCGCAGCAGTTCAGCCCAATTCAGGTATGGCGTGGCCTTGACCGTGACCGTGACATTCTTCTTCACCTCTCCCCCTTTTTTTTGGCAGAGCAAATCAAACGCAGCGCATATCTAATGAATGTGTATCGGGACAATCAGGCAAGCGCGCCAAGAGAATAACATACTAGCAATTTGGCAATTTTTCGGAATGCAAAATCCGCATGATTTCAAAAGAATTTTGCATAACACTTGCCTGCCTTGCCGAATTGGTCGCGATAAGGGGGCGCGATACTGGGTGCACAAACCCGAGAACGCTTGACGAAAATAGTGTTCAACTTTAGACGCACGATGGCACACAGGCGTACCGACGCCATCAATCAGATCACTTGATGAGCGATGCGCGGCCACATCCGAACCCGCCGTGCCGGCCATCATCCGGCCATGGCAAATTTCGGGGGAAGCAGGAACGTATTTTGATGAAAGCAAACATCATGGACAAACCAGATTTTCATCCTCAGGAATGCGATATCGTCATGGAAGGGGGCATCACCTCCGGCGTGATTTATCCTTCATTTATCTCGGGGTTGGCGAAGCATTTTCGCCTGCGGTCGATTGGCGGCACCAGCGTCGGCGCCATTGCCGCAACCGCCGCGGCGGCAGCGCAATTCCGGCGCAATCAAGCCGGCAGCGATCAGGACGATGGCTTCGATGCCTTGGCGAAACTGCCGGAGTGGTTGCAGCAGACCAGCAGCTTGGGTCTATCAAACCTGTTCAGCCTGTTTCAACCATGTCCTCCCTTGAAACCGCATTTCAAGGTGCTGCAGGCAGGGCTCAATCGTATTTCGGTCTGGCGAATCGTGATCCGCGTCACCGTCGCGCTGGTTGTGCACTTTCCGCTCGGGGCGCTCGCCGGCGCGATTGCGCTGGCCGTTTTTCGCGGGGTCGTACCGGCCACCTGGGGCAGCGCTATTTTGTCGTTGGCCTGGGCAATGGCAGGGATGCCTGTCGGTGCTCTGGCCCAATTCCTGTGGACGGCCTGGTTTGGGCTGCAGCGCAATCGATTCGGCATCTGCCCGGGTTTGCGTATCGCAGACGATTCCCCTGCGGCGCTGACGGAATGGTTGCACGGTTACATACAGCGTTTGGCAGGTTTGCCGGCCGATGCGCCTTTGACCTTCGGCCAGCTATGGGCCTCGAAACCGTCGATCGATTTGGCGTTGATGTCCACGGGAATCTCCGAATTGCGGGCGCACCGCCTGCCGTATGAGGATCGCAGTCTGATGTTTCGAAAGTCCGAACTCCTGGCCTTGTTTCCTCCGGAGGTGGTCGCTTGGCTTGTCGAGAAGACGTCGAGTCCGGCGGACGAGGACGCCCGCGCGTCGCGCACCGCCAAAATTTTTAGGGAAAACGATCCTGCTTATGGCACCGGCAATCAGAATATCTTTCATATGCCGAATCCCGAAGACTTGCCGGTCGTCGTTGCCGCACGGATGAGTCTCAGTTTTCCGGTTTTGCTGCAAGCCGTACCGTTGTATCGGTTGCGCTACGCGCGCGGCGTGGACGGGAAACAGGGTGCCCTTGCTTTAAAACGCGTGTGGTTTTCGGACGGCGGACTCACCAGCAACTTCCCCATTCACCTGTTTGACGCGCTCCTGCCGCAGCGTCCGACATTTGGCATCACACTGGAATCCACGTTGGGTGAGAAGGAAAATGCAAAGCAGCGTGTTCGCTTGCCGGACAACAATATAAGTGGGATCTTGCCCAATTATCTTTCCATCGAGGATCGCCACGGGCAACCGTCGATATTCGGATTCGCTGCGGCCATCCTCAATACCATGCGGACCTGGCGTCATGAGGCTTTGAAGCGAACACCCGGTTACCGGGACCGCATCGTGGTGGTTCGCCACACCAAGCAAGAAGGCGGCCTGAACCTGAATATGCCGGCTGAATCGATTGCGCGCATGGGTGAAAGCGGAATCGCTGCGGCAAACGCCATTGTGGCGCGCTTTTTAGCGGTCGATTCCCAAACGAGTGGGTGGATCAATCACCGGTGGGTGCGCATGCGCAGCACAGCCGGTTTGCTGCAAGCGGCGCTGGCGCCGATCGCCGCCTCGATGAACCATGCAAATCTGACGCCGAGCTACCGCGAAATGTGGGATGCGAGCGGTGCAAAGGAGGCGCCATCCTATAAGCTCAGCACGGAGCAGCGTGCTCAAGGCAGTCTGTTCTTCGATAGTCTGGTGGGCGCGTCAACTGCCGCAGCCGGCGTTGATCTCAACGATGGTGCGCCGCACCCGCAACCTTCATTGACGGTTGCACCGAGGGAGATTTAGCTTTCCCTACTTGTTCTGCCGCATTCTGTGCGCCGACTCCGGAAGGAGCGCGTGCTTGGCCGCATGAGTATCCTATTTTTTCGAAGTAAATATTCATTTATATTCGCTTTTTTAGTGGGGCCAATCGACCTATGATGACCGGGCGTCATGTAAAACGGTAGGTGCGGCTTGTGGTCGTACCTCACACTGAACTCAAATTTCAGGAGCGTATTATGAAAAAATTATTGATGGCCATGATGGTCGCCATAGTGACCTTGTCGGTCGGAATAAGCAGTGTTGAGGCCAAGCGTCTGGGGAGCGGCGGGTCGCTGGGCAAGCAATCGCAGAACGTCAGCCGGCAAGGACCGACTCAATCGCCGCAGGCAAGCAATGCGGCAAAACCTGCAGCACCGGCCGCCGCACCGGCCGCGGTTCCGCCAAAACCGGCGAGTCCGTGGAAAGGCATCCTGGGCGGGGCACTGCTCGGTCTGGGGCTGGGGGCATTGTTGTCGCATTTCGGCATGGGCGGCGCACTGGCGAGCATGATTAGTACCTTGTTGATGGTGGCCTTGCTGGCGGCTGCGGCGATGTTCATTTATCGCATGTGGCGTCGCAAGGCTGATGGCAATAACCTGCAACCGGCCTATGCCGGCGCCGCGTCGCAGCCTACGCCCGAAATCGGTTCACGCATCGAGCCGATGCAGCCCGCCACCTTGCAGTCGGCCTCGCCGGCCGCAGGCTCTGCGACGATGAATGCCCCATGGGGCGTGCCGGCTGACTTTGATGTTCCTGGTTTCCTGCGTCACGCGAAAACATATTTTCTTCGTTTGCAGGCGGCATGGGACAAGGCCGACATCAACGACATTCATGAATTCACGACGCCGGAAATGTTTGTCGAACTGAAATTGCAACTCCAGGAACGTGGCGCCTCGGCCAACCACACCGATGTCTTGCAATTGGAAGCCGAACTGCTGGGCATGGAAACAGCCGGCAGCGACCATCTGGCCAGCGTGAAATTTAGCGGGATGATCAAGGAATCCGAGCATGCGCCGGCAGAACCGTTTGCCGAAGTCTGGAACCTGACGAAGCCCATGTCGGGCCAGGGTGGTTGGGTGCTGGCCGGGATTCAACAGTTGTCTTGATGGCCCCCTGGATGGCCGGCAATCGTGTGCCGGAATGAAGGGGGTAAGGGAGCCGCTCGCGCGCAATCGCGAGCGGTTCTATTTTTGGCGGGCGCTGGGGAAATATAAATTCAATTGTAAGGACCGTATGACGATTCCCCGATGTGCTGGTATTGCATTCCAGCCCACAGTCTTGGCTGAATCCAGCCGCTTTATAAAGAAAGATGGTCCAGGTTCAAATTGGGATCTGCCTGTGCTTCGGGTATCTGAGTCTGAGAGAGCCGGCGGCATTTTCTAGAGGCTCTGAGGAAAAGCCTTGTCCGTATCGGAACGACGGCAGCTATTTGAGGACCAAAACAGACTACGATAGCTTGCCTGCAAAATGACTCAGCCACAGTCTACGTCGAAAGTCGTGAGAAAGGCGGAGGGGACGGATGTCCGCTACCTTTGTTCCGTGCTGGCTCGTGCGTTCGAGACGGATCCTCTTGCTAGACACGTTCTGCCGGATGCGGCTTTTCGCCGGCACAATCTGGAGCGGATATATTCGTTGTACTTCAATGTCTTTTTGCCCCAGGGCGCCTGTTATACAAACACCGGGAGGGAAGGAGCGGCATTGTGGATGCCGCCTGGAAAATATCCATTGTCACTATTCGCGCATATGCGTCTGCTGCCCGGCATGGCCCGGGTATTGGGCTTGCGAAGACTGCCGAACGCTTGGCGCGTTTTGAGTCACCTGGACAGCATGCACCCTGTTCAGCGGAAATACTGGTATCTTGGCGTGCTCGGTGTAGAGCCGGCCCGGCAGCGTAGAGGCATTGGCGGTACGCTCATGCAACCTGTACTTAAGCTTTGCGATGCCGATCAGGTCGGCGCTTATCTCGAAACGGCCGAAGAAAGCAACCTGCTTTTTTATGCGGCGCATGGATTCCGCGTCATGCGTGAATCCCGTATACCAGATGGGCCGCACGTCTGGCATTTATGGCGCGAAGCCAGTTCATGACACCCTCGAAGCATGTTTGCATAGATGTTTAATTTGACCCTCGTTTCGCCGAGCGCATGCAGCCAGTCGAAGTCAATACGCATCACTCTTGCGGCAAATCACGGTCCCATGGCGCGACATTGCCGCCGAAGCGCTGCGCCAGGAACTCCAGCAACAGTTGCAGAGCCAGCGGCCGATGCCGGCGCGACAGGTACACCGCGTGTATGCCCAGTTGCTCCGGCTCATGGTCAGGCAGGACGCGCACCAGCGTGCCGCTGCGCAGGTCGTCTCCGACATAGTAGGTGGGCAGCATCCCTAACCCGGCGCCGGCCAGAACCGCACGGCGCAGGACCGCGGTTTCGTTGGTGAACAGCGCGCCGCTTACCGGCACCTCGACCGTTTCGCCGCGATGTTGGAAGCGATACTGCGTTCCGGCGCCGAAGGCGTGCGTGATGAAGCGGTGCGTCTTCAAATCCTCGATGCCGACGGGGCGTCCGTGCCGTGCGAGGTAGTCGGGCGTTGCGCACAGCACCGAGCGGCATCGCGCCAGCGGCCGTGCAACGACGGCAGGATCGAGCGAGTTCGTCAGCCGTACGGCAAGGTCGATGCGTTCCTCAACCAAGTCCATTGCCCGGTCGGCCACCAGCAACTCGACTTGTACACGTGGGTGCAAGTGCTGGAACTCCACGATGGCCGAAGTCAACTGCGCCTCGGCGAAGGACGGAGAGGTGGTCACGCGCAGTTTGCCTTCCGGCTCCCGGCTGCGGTTACCGGCAAGGTGCTGTACATCCTCCGCCAGTTCCAGCAGTTGCCGGCATGACGACAGCACCGCCTGTCCGCCATCCGTCAGGGCTATGCGCCTGGTTGTGCGGTGCAGCAGGCGCGCCCCCACCCAGCCTTCCATGGCAGCCAGGTAGCGGCTGACCATCGCCTGCGACATCTCCAGCCGTTCGGCGGTCTGGGTGAGGCTGCCGCGTTCGGCCACTTCCACGAACACGCGGGCAGCGGTCAGGCGGTCCATTTACGCGCTCCATTCCATCGGATAATGCAAAAATCAATTTCAGTAATGCGAGTTTATCTAATCGGATCGTGGAAATAAAGTATGCCTTGCAGTGCAACCATTTCTAACCAGGAGATCGCCATGTTTTCACCCGCCAAGATTGCCCGCTTCATGATTCCCGCTCTGATGCTCGGTATCGTCGCCACGGACGACGCTGTCGCGCAGGCCGCCGCACCGCTGGCCTTGAAGATCTATAACGCCGAGGGCGCCAGCTTCCACGTCAACGCCGTCGTCGTCAGCGGCAAGACCGAGGCGCTGGTGATCGATAGCGGCTTCACCCGTGCCGACGCCCTGCGCATCGCCGCCAACGTGCTCGATAGCGGCAAGACGCTCAAAGCCATCTTCATCAGCAACGCCGATCCGGACTACTACTTCGGCGCTGAAACGCTGAAGACCCTGTTCCCGCAGGTACCGGTGCTCACCACGCCGGCGGTGCGCGAAAAGATTCAGGCCAGGATGGCCGGCAAACTCGCCTTCTGGGGGCCGAAGATGGGCGCCAACGCGCCGCAGCAGCCGATCGTGCCGAACGAGATCAAGGGCACGACGCTGACGGTGGACGGCGAAACCATCGAAGTGCGCGGTGCCAGCGGAGAACTGGCGCACCGTCCATACATGTGGATTCCATCGCTCAAGGCCATCGTCGGCAACATCGGCGTGTTCGGCAACCTGCATGTCTGGACCGCCGATACGCAAAAGCCGAGCGAACGCCAGGCGTGGTTCGCGCAGCTCGAGGAGATGCAGGCCCTGAAGCCCGCAATAGTCGTGCCCGGACACATGGCTGCCGGCACCGCGCTCGACGCCGGTAACATTACCTATACCCGCGATTACCTGCAGCGCTTCGATGCCGAATCCGCTAAGGCGAAGAACGCTGCCGAACTCATCGATGCGATGAAGAAAGCTTACCCGCAGGCAGGTCTGGGCATTGCGCTGGATATCGGCGCCAAGGTCAACAAGGGCGAAATGAAGTGGTAAGCCGCCCCAGGAACGAAAGGTAAAGTCATGAGTACCGTAACATTGCACTACATCTACGATCCGTTCTGCGGCTGGTGCTACGGCGCCGCACCGCTCGTGAAGGCTGCACGCGACGTGCTGCCGGTTCGTGCGCATGGGGGCGGCATGATGGCCGGCCATCGCCGCCAGCCGGTCACGCCGCAGTTGCGGGACTATGTGATGCCGCACGACCGGCGCATCGCGCAGCTCACCGGCCAGCCTTTTGGTGAAGCCTACTTTGAAGGTCTGTTGCGCGACACGTCGGCGGTGTTCGATTCCGCCCCGCCGATCGCCGCGGTGCTGGCTGCCGACAAGCTCGCCGGCCGCGGACCGGACATGCTCTCCCGCCTGCAGAGCGCGCACTATGTCGAAGGCCGGCGTATCGCCGATCGCGAAGTGCTCGTCGAAATGGCTGGCGCGATAGGACTGGACGCAATGGCCTTCGCGCAGGCGCTGGACGAAGCGCAAGGCGGGGATGTCCAGTTGCACATCGCCGAAACACGCCGGCTGATGGACCATCTCGGCGCGCGGGGTTTTCCCAGCTTCGCTCTCGAACGCGACGGTCAGATCGCCTTGCTTGACGCAGGTGCCTTCCTCGGCCGCCCGCAGGCGCTGCAGGACTGGCTGAGGGAGCAACTGCCCGACAAAGTGACATCGCCTGCGAGCAAGACGACGGACTTCGGATGCGGGGCGGATAGCTGTTCAGTAATAGATGCGCCGCGTGCTCACAGATGACGCATCGGAACAATCTTATGGGGGGGCAGTGCGGGTTTTCATCATGGATCGACAATCATCGTCGCCAGAAAATCGGCGCGCGTCGAAAAAGCTTTTCAGGCATTGGACGCAGCAGACAGCGGACCCACGACTTGCGTGATGCTGGGGGAAGGGCTGGCAATTGAATGGCGGAAAGCAAATGGATAAATCATCGAGGCCCGGAACCAAGCGCAGGGCCTGTTGCGAATGATCAGATTGCGGATTTGCAATCTGATCGTGCGGCTGGCAAAGCAGCCGAAACTTCCATTCAGACCTCGGGGTATCATGTGGTGAAGTAAAACGTTTGAGGGAAAAACATACCCTTCCCCCCATTTCCAGAACAATGACACAGGCATCGCTTTTCTCGGCGCCCCGGCGCATCGGCCGCAAAGTGTTGGCGTGGTTCCGCAGCTGGTGGCATATCGTGCTGTTTAGCGCGGTGGCATTGATGCTGGCGGCAGCGCCATCGACTTATAGCCGCACCTGCCGCAGCGCCATCGCGCGGCAGATCGTGCGAGCGACGGCCGCGAATTTGATGTGGTTTGGCGTGCTGTCGGCTCTGATCAGTGTGGTGGTGATCCGTATCGTTGTCGTCACCGCACTCAGTTATGGTCTATCGCGGTTTGCGATCGAGATGGTCGTCCGGGTATTGGTACTCGAATTGATTCCGCTCTCGGCCGCCATGTTTGTGGCGCTGCGTTATACGCTGCCCGGCGGCGCGGAAATCGAGCGGATGCGGGCGCAAGGTGCGCTGGATGCCTTGCAACGCGAGGGACTGGATCCGATCCGCCACGAGTTCTTTCCTCGTGTGCTGGCCGGCGTGTTTTCCGTATGGATGCTGGGTGCGGTCAGTTGCGTCATGACGCTGGTGCTGGCGTATCTGGCGCTCTATGGTTTTACCCCTTGGGCATTGGCAGGCTACACCCGAGTGGTCGGCCAGGTATTCAACCCCGCCGTCACCCTGATACTGGTGCTGAAACTCTTTTTTTTCAGCTTGGCGGTGTCGCTCATCCCGATGGCCTCGTCGTATCACGATGGGCAGGCCGACATGCATGACAGCCGGACCGAACTTGCCACCGGCCTGGCCGGCATGGTGCGCCTGTTTGGCGTCGTACTGTTGATTGAATTGGCATCGTTAATGGGCAATTATTATTGAATTTTGGCGCCCCTGCGCAAACCTCAATGACCGATAAAACAAACGACCCTTCATCCGAACCGGCAGCGCCGGCCATTCCCAACGTCGAAATCAAAGCTGCCTTGCTGCTGATCTTGCTGGTGGTATTGGTGTCGGCGGCGGCAGTCTATCTGCTGTATGCGCGCGGCGCGTTCGAGGCGACCCAAACGCTGGTGCTGGTAGCGGACGACGCCGAGGGCATCGTGGTCGGGATGGACATGACTTTCTCAGGCTTTCCGATCGGGCGTGTGCGCCGTATCGAGTTGAACAACGAAGGCAAGGCCAGGATGATTATCGACGTGGCGCGCAAGGATGCGCACTGGCTGCGCAATTCCAGCATCTTCACCATGGAAAGAAGCCTGGTGGGGGCAACGCGCCTGCGCGCCTTCAGCGGCGTCCTGAGCGACCCTCCACTGACGGAAGGCGCTGTGCGCAACGTGCTGATAGGCGACGCCACGGCCGAAATTCCCCTCCTGATGGCCTCCGCCAAGGAGTTGATCCACAACCTGAACGCCCTGACCGCAACCGATTCGTCGCTGGAGCTGGGCTTGCGCAACATGAAGTCCGTTACGGAAAAACTGGCTGGCAGCAGCGGCGCCTTGGGCGTCCTCGCCGGAACCGATGAAAATGCAAAGAAAGTGCTGATCGCGATCGATCGCGTCAACAAGTTGCTGGCCACGGTCGACGGACTCGCATTGAAGACCGACAGCCAGTTATTCGGAAAGAACGGCGCCATGCCTGAAGTCCGTGCCGCCTTGGTCCAACTCAACGGCTTGTTGAACGACGCCAGGACGAGCCTGAAAAAAATCGATGCCGTTCTGGTTGAGGCACAAGCTGTCGGCGCCAACGTCAAAGACGCGACCACCGACCTTGCCCCGTTGCGCGCCGACGTCGAGAGCAACTTGCGCAAGGTCGAGCAGTTGGTCAATGAAATCAATCGCAAGTGGCCGTTCAAGCGCGAAGCGGAGGTCAAACTGCCATGAGGACTCTCTCATTTCTTGGTGCGGCCATGTTGCTGGGCGCCTGCTCAAGCGGCCCTCCATCACCGGACTGGCAAATGAACGCGGCCAGCAGCATGGAGCGCGCCGTCTCCGCCTATCTGTCAGGCGACGACCGGGTCGCGCTCCAGGAGTTTGCCAAGGCACGCAACGAGATGGCCAGCACCGGGCAAGTCACGCTGGTGGCACGCGCGGAATTGGTCTGGTGCGCCAGCCGCGTGGCGAGTCTCGTGTTGGAAGACTGCGCAGGCTTTGAAAAGCTGCGCCAGGACGCCGCCGCGCCGGAACGTGCGTATGCCCACTATTTGGCAGGCCGCGCCAAGCCGGAAGAGACCGCGCTGCTGCCGGAGCCGCAACGCGGTGCTGCCAACGCAACGGCGGACTCCGCGGCCGCTGCGTTGGCCGGCATCCAGGACCCGTTTTCAAGACTGGTTGCCGCCGGCGTATTGTTGCGCACCGGCCGCGCCAATCCGGCGGTGCTTACCGTCGCGGCCGATACAGCCTCGGCCCAAGGCTGGCGCCGCCCTTTGCTGGCATGGTTGGGCGTTCTGGCAATGCGTGCGGAGAAATCGGGCGATACGGTGGAGGCGCAACGCCTGCACCGGCGCATCGAGCTGGTACAGGAAAGCAAGCGCTGAGCGAAACGGCCAGTCAAGCAACGGCCCGCATCGCGGAGCAACGACGCTTTGCGGAAGAAATCACCGCTTCTTCACCACGGCGAGGACTTCAGGTATCTATAGGTACGTAACAGATACGTTCTGGCCAAAGACAGTCCGCACCGACTCCGCCAAGTGGCCATGGTGGGTCAGGTAGATCACCTGCGTTTTTTCCGACAAGGCGGCCAGCGCTTCGAAGCCAGCCATAGAGCGGCCGTCGTCATAGTTGATGAACAGGTCGTCCGCAATAAACGGCAGGGGCGGCGCTTTCTCCAGGTGCATTTCCAGCGCTGCCAGACGCAGCGCCAGATACAGTTGGTCCCGCGTTCCGTCACTCATGCCGGCAATACCCACCAGTTTTCCGCCCATGCGCTGACCATGCAGCGTCATCGGCTGCGCGTCAAAGTCCACGACCAGCCTCTGGAACGCCCCTTGCGTGAGCTGCGCAAAGATCGCGCTCGCGCGACCCAGCATCGGCCCTTGCTTCTCCTGGCGGTAGCGATCGATGGACCAGCGAAGAAGTTTTGCCGCCGTGAACACTTTGACATAGCGTTCCGCCGCATCCGCCATCTGCGCAATCGCTTCCTGCCGCTGCGCTTCGGCCATGGCGGCAGCGCCGGAGCCGCCGATCGCTTCCAGCGCGCTGCCGGCCTTTTCCTTTTCGGCGGAAAGCATGGCCTGGCGCTGCACTGCTTCGCCGTGCTCGGCGGTGGTATGAGCCAGCTCGGCCGTCACCTGCGCCAGGTCGGCGCTCTCGCTTTCCTGTTCAAGCTGCTCGCGGGTGAGTCCGTCCCCGCCGTCGACGAGTTGTGCCTTCGCCTTGGCCAGTTCGAGCAGGCACCGGCGTCGTGCATCGGCGCGGGAAATCGCCTCGGACAGCAGCGGGCGTGAACTGACGCCGGCCCGTTCCAGGAGCGGCTTCAGGCTGGCGCTGGCCGTTTCGATGGCGTCCTGTGCGCTTTTCGCTTGATCCTTCGCAACCCGAATCGTCTCTTTTAACCGGTCTGCCTCAGTTCGCGTTTCCTTCGCACGCGCCAGCCGTTTCGCCAGTTCCTGGGCAATCCGGTCCGGGGCCACGCCATCGAATTCGCTCCCGAAATGACTGGCCAGTCGCCGCGCTTCCTCCGCAAACTTTTCCAGATCGGCCTCCATTGCGCCGATGCGTTCCACCCGGATCTGCCGCACCTTACCCAGCAGTTCATCCAGCGATGCGAAAAGCTCCAGCGCCCCGTTGACGGTGCCTATTGCACTCTCTTGCGCAAGCCCTGCCTTCGTTAGGGCAAGAGACCATTCTTCCTTCCAGTCGCTGACCGTAATTCTTGCCTCAACCGCCATTTGCCCCAGCGACTGCGCCTGGACCCTTGCCGCCTTCAACTGTGTCTCCAGCGCTTCACGGCGCACCCTGGTGCTGTCCACGGTCTGAATGTAGGACTCCGCCTGCACACACAGCGCGATCAGCTTGTCGGTTTCCTCGATATGCAGTTCCGCGTCGCGCAACGCTGCCGCCAGTCGCATTTGGCACTGCTCCACCTGGTGCGACAATGCGTCGACGCTGTCCTGCGCCTCCTGGCATTCCGCAGCCGCCGCAATCGCCTTATCCCGCTTGGCGATCCATTCACCAATATTGCCCAGCTTGATGCCAGGCAGGCCGAACGAAGCTGCCATCTCAGCCCAGATCTTGTCGAATTGCTCCAGCTCTTCCATGATCTGAGCTAACTGGCCGTCGAGTATCGATTGCTGATGGATGGCCTCCTGCAGCTGATGCTGCTGACCCTGCAACTGCGCGGCTGCTTCGACGTTTTTAAACCGTTTGTCCGCCACTTCATCTGCACGCTGGAGATGGGCGTCGAACTGTTCTGCACCTTCCTGAACGCTGGTGGTCCCTGCCTTGATCGCTCCCCAGGATTCATCGCGTTGCTGGCGCGCTTGCAACACCTCTTCCGGGGGGATGGGATGATGCAATTCCGTGAACTGGGAAATCTTAAGCTTCAGGAGCGAGACGGCGCCCGCCTGATCCAGTATGCGTTTTTCCAGCGCTTTCTTGTCATTGTCCAGCGTGAGCCGGTCTTGAATCACACGTGCAAGCTCCTCTTGCCCGGGCAATTGCATCGCCACCAATTCGGGAAGCGGCTTGTTCCATCGTCCCAGTGCCAGCTCCGCATTGGCCAACGCGGTCTTGGCTTTTGCAAGCAGGCTTTGCTGCTTCTGCATCGCGGTTTCCGTATCGCCAAGTGATCGGGCGCCCGCGAGCGCTGCGCGCAGCGCCGGATGGACCTCACCCGCGTCCATCGCTGCCAACTCCTGTGACAGTTGCCGGATTTCCGATGTTTTTGCCTGCTCCGCCTGTTCCGCTGCCCGCAATGCCTGGGTCAATCCGCTATGCGTCTGGGACAGCCGCGACAGTTCCCGTCGCACCAGAAGCGATGGCAGGCGCGCGCCGAGTTCGTCCTCCGATCCGTACTCCCAGCCGAGTTGCACGCAGGCCTTTCGTACGTCGTCCAGCAGCGCGCCGATCTCCTCTTGCCGCTTGCCGATATCGCGCGCATAGGAGCCGTAGCGCACGCGGCACTCCTCGAGCGCCATGATGTCGGATGCAAATTCCAGGACAGTATCGTCTATGCGGATGCGCGCGAGTTCGGCCTGTGCCTTTTCGAGTTCCGCGGTGCGCAGTTCCAGCAACTGTCTTGCGGTCGCCAGTTCGCGCTCCGCCGTCGACAAGGTGGTTGCGGCGTCGGCAGGCAGGTCTGGTGCCGGGCCGAGTTCGCCGAGCTGCTGCTCAAGGTCCCGGACTGCATGCAGGAACGGCGTCATACGACGGACGCGCTCCAGCCGGCTGCGCTTGATCTCAAGCTGCCGCAGTAAATTGCCGGCACTGGCGAGTTCGTCTGTCACGGATTGCCAACGCGTATAGGCTTCCGTCCAAAGCTTGGTGCGCACCGTCGTATCCTTTAGCGCTGCGCTCGCCTTTTCAAACAAATCGGCAGCGCTGTAATACGCGCGGTCCGCAGCCTTCCTGGGAGCCCATAACTGATCTGCCTCCGCCAGCAGAGCATCCCTGATCCGGCCCAGGCTGGCTATGCCGGCCGCCGACTGGAACAGTACCTGGCCGACATCATTTTCTGCGTTCAGGATGCTATTGCCGCCCTCGACCAGGCGGGTGTGGTCGAGACCGAACATCTGGTCGAAGAAATTGCGGTCGGCGGTGCCGAGAAACGGCGCCAATGCGCTGTCCGCAAGTATCGAGTCCGAGGGCGTACGGAGCGTCTGCTTTTGCGCCTTTGCTCTTTGGAATTCCAGCGACTGCGTCAGGTTGCCGATCGATGCGCCGACGCGCAGCTCGTTCAATGGATGCAGGAAG
The DNA here is from genome assembly GCA_966211965.1 of uncultured Burkholderiales bacterium. Taxonomy (GTDB): domain Bacteria; phylum Pseudomonadota; class Gammaproteobacteria; order Burkholderiales; family Burkholderiaceae_D; genus CBIHON01. The sequence goes on from CBIHON010000031.1 coordinate 34,022, forward strand.
GCGTGCGCAGAGCGGGCAGGTATACCGAACAGCAAATCCAGGACAGCAGAGCGAAGCGTTGATTTGCCGGCTTCGTTGGGGCCGACGATCAGGTGGAAGTCGCGCATCGTATGCGGGAATTCGATGCAGCGGTCCGTGAATTTGCCGAATCTGATCAGGTCAAGTCGGTGCAATCGCATCGATGCTTACTCCATCCGCGCAAGTTGTGACATGAGGCCGGGACGTATTTCGCTCACCAGTCCGGCGAGGACGCCGTTGCGGATATCCCTGAAATACGGGACGGCATTCTGCAGTTCCAGCGGCGCCTTGGAGACCAGCGCCATCAGGTCGCCCTTCAGGCTGGCGATGAATTCCGGGTCGGTCTGCGCTTCTTCGAACAACGCTTGCAGGTCGGCCAGCGCGTCGCCGCGCGCCCGGATGGCGTCAGGCTCGTCCAATGCCATCGTGCCGGTTTTGACTTTTTCGATCCAGAGGCGCTCGGCACCGAGCGCGGCGGCCGACGCCAGCACTTCAGCCCGCAGCTGCGCTTCCATTCCGAATAATTCGCCATGCACCGGCGTCTTGCCCGTGATGGTGACTCTGACCGCGGACGGCATATTGGGCGGGCTGCTTTCAACCACCGTTTCCAATTCCTTGTTGATGGCGTGCACAACGTCCGCGATGGAGCCGCACCCGGTCGCGTCCACATTCACGCTATGCCAGCGCAGCACGTCGACGAAAAGCCGTTCCACCTTCTGGATGCCGGTCTCGTCCGCCGTAACAAGCACAGCGCCGCGCGGGCCGGTCTCGCGGATGTGGCGCCCCTGGAGATTGCCCGGAAAAACAATCGTCGACGGGCCCTGCCAGATCTGGTATTCATGCACATGGCCGAGTGCCCAGTACTGGTAGCCTTTCGCGTACAGTTCATCGATCGTGCAGGGGGCATAGTTGGCATGCGTGGAGTTGACACCCAAGGCAGTGTGCAGTACGCCGATGTTGAGCATGCCAGGCACGGGGTCGGGATAGCTCTGTGCCAGGTTTTCGGTGGTGGCCGCGTCCTTGAAGCTGCGCCCGTGCAGCGCCACCTTCAGACCTTCGATGATGAATGTATGTGCCTTGCGTGATTCAAAAGTATGCACATTGTCGGGCAGGATCAGCTTCCTGGTCATTTCGCTTTCGGCGTCGTGGTTGCCGAATTTGATGTAAGCATGGATACCGGCCTTTTTAAGGCGCCCCATTTCGCGACAAAAGAAAATACCGGTGTTATGGTCTTTCCAGCCACCGTCGTACAGGTCTCCTGCGATGATCAGGAAATCAACCTGCAGTTCGATCGCTTCATTGATCAGGTTTGTAAATGCATCGCGGGTGGCGCTGCGCAGGGTCTGCGCGGGCGCATCTGGATAGGCGCTCAGGCCGGTCAGCGGACTGTCCAGGTGGATGTCCGCCGCATGAATGAATCTCATCAATTTTTCCCCGATTTGAAGACAACGTGCACGGCGTGCCAATGCATTTCCGGCGGCGCTTGGCTCCGCCATTGCGCGGGCGATAATACACATGGAAGCGCTTCTATGCCAGTCTTCGGCATCGGAGCGGAGAGCCCATGCACGTATTTCCGATCTCGCCAGAAATCAGACCCTGGCGGCCGACATTGTCAAGGTCGGGGGCAAGCCTGCCCTCTGTGGTGGCGGACAAAACGCATGATCCGCGCAGCTGTTATCTATAATGTCGGTGTCCATTCAGGCATGCCGATTCTTCCAGCTGAAGGGGCGAATGTTCAACAGGCCTTATTTGCAGCCATCATGACTATCGAAAAACAGACCATTCTTGTCGTTGACGACGAAGCGATTGATATACAGATCGTCAGTGAAATTCTCGACGCCGACTACGAGGTGATCTGCGCGCTGAATGGCCGGGACGGAATCAGGCTGGCCTGTGAAGCGGTTCCCGATCTCATTTTGCTTGATGTTCAAATGCCCGATATGAGCGGCTACGAGGTATGCTCATTCCTGTCGGCGGATCCGCGTACGGTGGCGATACCGGTCATATTCGTGACCGGCATGGATTCCACCATACAGGAAATACAAGGTCTCGAGGCAGGCGCGGTCGACTACATTACCAAGCCGCTGCGGCCGCAGGTCGTGAAGGCGCGCGTTCGGAATCATCTCGAATTCAAGCGCAAAATGCAGCATTCCTACCTCTCCGAACCCACGATCGATGCCGAAGCCGAAGGCATCACCCCGCGTCAAAAACAGATCCTCGAGTGGATACAGGCGGGTAAAACGAATGGCGAGATTGCGACGATTATCGCGTCTTCACAGGCCAACGTTAAATACCATGTCAGCAAAATAATGGAAAAACTGAACGTGCATAATCGCGCCCAGCTAGTGGCGAAGGCGGTCAGCCTGCATCTCATCCGGTTGAAGAAGTAGGCGGCCTCAGGTCGCCGGCCAAGGCGTCGAGTCCGCCTCGTGCCGCCTCGAAGTCGAGCCGGTCGAGCGCCTGCCCGATTTCATCGAGCCGGCCGTCGACACCGCTGCTGCGCAATGCCTGCCGCAACTCGCCGAAACGCTTGCCGGCCCGCACGTTGTTCCGGCGTATCAATTCAAGCAGTTCCGCAATCAATGCATCCGCTTTTGCGTTATCGGCCAAGAGCCTATCCTGGTCGGTGGCACACCCGGCTTGCAGTCCATCGGGCGCGGCTATCTGCAGCTGTTGCTGATTGGCGAGCCGTTCTTCCTCGCGCAAGCGAATGGCAGAAGCAAGTACCTGTTGCAATTCGATGTCGACCGCCGCGAGCAGAGCGGCCAATTCCTCCGCAGGTTTTTCCGCGGCGTCATTCGCGATCGCATCCTGCAGCAGGACGGCCGCCGCTTCCAGCTTGCTTGCGCCGAGCGCCGCCGCCTGGCCTGTCAGCGCGTGCATCATGCGTCTCGCTTCCTGCCGTGCGCCGGCATCCAGCGTGGCGCGCATTGCCTGAGCGAAGCCGCAAAACCTGTCGTGAAAAAGTCCGATCAGTTTTCGCAATAAAACGGCGTTGTGATTGATGCGCGCCAGCGCTACCGGCAAATCGTCGAAACCGGGCAGCGCGGGCGGCAGCGTACCGTTTGCCTGTTTCTGTTCTACCACCGGCTCCAATGCCGGCATATGGCCGATCCATTGCTCGAGTACCTGGGCAAGCTTGTACGGATCCAGCGGTTTGGTCAGGTAGTCATTCATGCCGGCATCGAGACAGTGCTGCCGCTCGGTCTGATAGGCATGCGCAGTCAGCGCGACGATGGGCAACCGATCGCGGTCCAGGTGCCGGCGGATTTCCCTGCAGGCCTGCAACCCGCTCATTTCCGGCATCTGCAAATCCATTAATACCAGCTCGTAGTGGCGCAGCGGATCGAGCGCCAGGCGCACCGCCTCGCGTCCATCGTTTGCAAGATGGCAGACGACTCCGATTGCTTCGAGCATCTCTTGCACGATCTGGCGATTGAGTTCCTGATCCTCGACCACCAGCACATGGGCGCCGCCGACGCGCCGCGCCGCCTTTGCCCATGTTTGTTTATCGGGCTGTGGCGCATCGGACGGAGCCCCGCGATCCTGCGCAGCAAATACGGTCGTAAAGGTGAAGGTGCTGCCTTCGCCCAGCTTGCTGTCGACCTCGATCCGGCCCCGCATCGCCTCAACCAGCTGTTTGCTGATCGCAAGGCCAAGCCCGGTTCCTCCGTAGCGCCGGCTGATGGAACTGTCCGCTTGATTGAATGACTGGAACAGGCGCTGCGCCTGTTCCTCTGAAATGCCGATTCCCGTATCGCTGACGCAAACTTTCAGCTCCAGCTCGTTTCCTTGGCGCCACGATTGCGCGATCGATACGTGTACTTCTCCTTCGCTGCTGAACTTGATCGCGTTGTTGACCAGGTTTAGCAATATCTGTCCCAGCCGCAGTGCGTCGCCGACCAGGAGCCGACACACGTCCGGCTCGATCCAGAATGTCAGCGTGACACCGGTTTGCTGCGCCTGCATCGAGGTTATCCTTGAGATGTTTTCCACCACCTTGTCGAGATCGAAATCCGTTTGTTCGAGCTGCAGTTTCCCTGCCTCGATTTTCGAGATATCGAGTACGTCGTCGAGAATGCCGAGCAATGACTTGGCCGCTTCCGCCACGCCGGAAAGATAGTTGTGCTGTTTTACCGACAGATCCGTGTTCATGGCAAGGTGGGTAAAGCCGACGATGGCGTTCATCGGCGTGCGGATTTCATGGCTCATGTTGGTAAGGAATTCGCTCTTGAAACGGGTGGCGCGCTCAGCCACTTCACGTTGCGCAACCAATTCCAGCGTCCTTTCAGCCACCCGGTTTTCCAATGTCAACAGCGCTTCTCTATGAATTTTTTCGTTCTCTTCCTTCAGTATCCTGACCCGGTCCGCCAAGGTATAGCACAATAGAAAAAACTCGAAGATCGAACCGATCTGCATACCGTAGTCGGTGATGAAAACGCTGGGCAGGAGATCGAAATTTTTCATGGCGAAAAGGATCACGCCGACCAGGAAGGCGGTCCAGGCAAAGAGAAAATGGCGTACCTGCTTGATTCCTTTGTATAGGCCGAAAAAACTCACGTATAAAAAGGTAACCGTGACCGCCAGCACAAAGGCCGTGCTGAGCTTGGCTGCAAGCGCGTCGAAATGCAGTCCGATCGCGATGTTCAGCAGGGAGAGCAGGGAAAGGGCGTGCATCAGGCGATTCGCGCGCGGCATATGATGCGCCAGATCGAGAAAATGGCGCGTGAATTGCAATGCGGTGCTGGTTGCCAGGGGGATGAGGACAAGAACGATTCGGCCGACGATTTCCGGCCGATTCGGAAATACGTATTCGAGCATGTGGCCATTCATCGCGAACTGCAGCAGGCCGAAGATGGCGAGGTGAGCTACGTAAAAAATATACGTAATGTCGCGAATCATGAAAAAAGCCGTCAGGTTGATCAGCAGGATCGCGATGATCGCGCCATAGTAAAACCCCATCAGCAATTGTTCGTTATGGTCGGCTTTGATGAAGGACTCCGGTTGCCACAGCACCAGCGGGAGCTGGAGCGATCCGTAAGCCTCGGCACGCATGAACAAAGTCTTTTGCTGTCCCGGCGCCAGTTTCAGTTTGAAATTGATATAGCGGCTGGCTATTGCGCGGGTGGAAAATGGAAAGGACATGCCGTTGTTTTGAAATTCCACTTGACCCGAGGCGTCGACCAGGTAAATCTCTGCCTTGTTAAGGCGCGGCGCCTGTACTTCAAGCAGCCATTCGCTTCGGTCAGGCGAGTTGTTTTGCAAGACGGTACGAACCCAGATGCTCGAAGCGGTATGGCCGAAATTGGGCCGTTCGGATGTGCAGGGTTGAAATTTACCGCTGAAGATCGGCGAGCTCATGTCGGCGATGGAGCGATTGTTCGTCTGATCCTCGAAATAGTCCAGATGCCGGCCCAGCGCATATTGCTTGATGTTGTTGTCGAGGATTAGCGTATTGCCGCCAAATGCGGCGGGACTGAGCAGCATCAATATCAGCATCAGCCAAAGCCCACAATTCCTGTTCCACAGCATTTCTTTCTCCCTTGATCGCATGGATTTTCTCCGTGCTGCAATATATTGGCGCATTCCGCAGCGGCGCTGACTGGCTGGATGGCTAGTGTACAGAGAGCATTTCCCTGTCTACAGTCGCCCTGTGGCCTGTAACCGGGCGTGCCTGATATGAGGCAAATACCTTGCGAAAAGCGCGAATCCGCTTTCTATCCGGAGGTCCGCCGTCATGAAAATGCAGCTCGTGCAAGGACGACAAGTTTGAGTAGAGTTTCCTTATCTCAAAAAATCGAATGAATAAAAATAGAATTCTGGAAATCTATGCCCAGTATTGTTGGCCGCTGGTTCGACGATTTGCCCGAATTCCCAAGCGCTGCAAGAATTGCATTCTTTCCCAACAATACGCGCCTTTGGTCGACGGCCTTTGCCCCGAATGCCGCGGCGGCGGCTCCACGGTTTCCTATGCCGCTCCGGCTGAAACCTCACCCGAAACGAAAAACAGTTTCGACCAGGTGATCCGTTCTCATGTCGGTAACCGCCGGTTCGACGCATTGCTGCTATTGAGCGGCGGTAAAGACAGCGCCTATGAGTCGAGACCGCTCGATGCGATAGTTCGTGATTGCTGGCATTGGTTAAAGAAAGAAAAACTTCTTTAGCAGGCTGTTGAAAAACTACTGGGCGGGCAGATCTCGAGGTCTGCGGTGCTCGGCGTACTACTCGTACGAGCGCGCTCCTCGACCTTGATCTCGGCCTGCTCGCTACGTTCTTCAACAGCCTGTTAGAGCCTGTTCGGTGTCTTTTCGGCAGTGCGCCCTCTACACTTCAATTCTTGATGAGATTGACGTCCAGCGCTCCCCCAACAGTGCCCGCCCGGTCGACTCCGCAATCTGGTCGGAAAGTGCGCCGCTGCCGACGGCGCGACCAAGGGTGACCGCACCGATGAGCGAGGCCAAGGCGAGGAGTGTCGCATCAAGATCGCGCGGCGCCTCGCATGAACGCGGCCCCGTGAGAATTGCCTCCACTACATCCCGCAACCCTTCTTCAAACACCGCGCGCGAAGCTTCATCCGACCTGCCCACTTCGGGAGATAAGCTCTGCAAAGTGCAGCTTTCGGAAAGGTCGCAAGTGCGCTTGAAGCCGAGGTAGAACTTCACGAATTCGGGCCACCACGCCTCCCCGTGTTGGGACTGGAAATACAGCACGCCTTCCTTGAGTTCACGCATGCCCTGTCTGACCGCTTCCCGGAACGCAACCGACTTCGATTCGAAGTGTACGTAGAAAGCCCCCGACGTGACGCCGGCCTCCTTGGCCAGGCCATCGACACCGACCCCGCCGAACCCGCCTTTGCGAAAACTGCGGCCAGCCGCTTCAAGGATGCGTTGACGCGTCTGGATTTTTTTTTCAACTCTGGACACAGAACTTCCCTTCGTATGAACCCAGCACAGATTATATTTGACCAAATAACGATCGTGATTTATATTCGCAACACGATCGTTATTTCAATGATTGTGTTCGCTGGCAGTACCCCGCGAGCCAAAACTTACTATAGGAGCCTTGCCATGCCTCTCACACTCACTGTCACCGAAGGTGTCATCCCGCCGGATCGCGAAGCCGAGACAATGTCACGCCTTTCAGAAGCTTTTCTGAAGCTGGTTGGGCTTTCCGGCAACAAGTTCCTGACCCCCAACGTGATCGGGCATGTCCAGGTTGTCGCCAAGGGCCGCAGTTATTCGGGCCTGACGCCGGCGGCGGTAGCGATTGTGGAATGGAAGGTGCCGTCATTTGCGTTCACAGACCGCGAAGTTCAAACTTCCTATATTGCCCAAGCAACAGAAATTGTCCACGAAGCGTCCGGCGGCAAACATCCGAAGGAGTTCATCTGGGTCAACGTGACGCATGCAGTTGATGGTGCGTGGGGCATCGCCGGCAAGGCTTACACCAACGCCGAGCTGGGTGACGCGGTCAGCCACGCTTGAAGAGGCATCGATGAAACTCTCCAACTATTTGTTCTTCACGACGAACTGCGAGTCGGCACTCGACTTCTACATGCGATGCGGCCTGGGCCGCGTGGTGGAAGTGATACGGTACGGTGATGACGGCATGCCCGCCGGAAGTGATGCAATGCGCGGCCGCATCATGCATGCCAAGTTCGAGGGACCTGGCGTGAGCTTCTATGCGTCAGACAACGACGACGCGGAGCCGATGCGAGGCTCGGCGCATCACCTGATGATGGACGACCAGGATCAGACGAAACGACTGTTCGGCAGGCTGGCAGAAGGCGGCGAAATCACCACGCCATTGGGTATTCAGCCATGGGGCTACTTCTACGGCAAGGTGACCGACCGGTTTGGCGTGCAGTGGATGCTCGATTGTCCGCTTCGGTAACGTCGCGAGTGTGGAAGACCCGGCCAAGCCCTCTTTCGCCAAGAAGTCCCCCTCGTCGACGGCTCCCAACCTTATAAAGGCCGTTGCTGTCCAGATTGGCCTAAATCAAATGTGACGCACGGCGCCAAATTTCATGCGCCAATGCGTCACCCCATCACTCCCAACTTGGCTTTCCGGCGATGAGCACACTCAGTGAATATTCGCGTTGGGCGAGTGGCTGGCTCAATACGACCCGGCTGGCAAATTTTTCGATCCCGAATCATCTTCCAACAGCTGCTCCATGAGCGCTTGAAAATAGACAACGCTAGAACCTGTTATGAACTCAAGCAGGGGTCGCGCAGCCCCGCGAACCCGCCGCCTACCAGGGTGCGAGGGTTTCGGGCGATGTATCGCCCGCTCGCGGAACAGTCCTCGCTTGCAAGCGAGGACGCGCTCTGCAAGGGGGGGGGCGATGCGCCGTAGTGGGCTACGGCAAGGAGCTACAACAACGTAGGCAGCGGGTTCCCGGGGCTGCGCGACCCCTGCTTGAGTTCATAACAGGCTCTAATCCCGGACGCCCCTCTTTTAGACCCAAATCAGATTAGAAATTAGGCATTAGATATTAGACAATGTTGGTTAATTGACATATACTCATGCGCCCAATCACTAACGAAAATAACTAAACGTAATCATGACAATGCACACCAATCGGTACACTTCGAGTCTTCGCTTTACTGGGCCTTTGCTCGCGGCTTTTTCCATCTTCTGCGCGACTCAAGCACTCGCCGCAGATGAGAACTCTAGCACCGAGATTCCCGCAGCGATGAAGATCGCTCTACAGCGCGATCTCGGCGTGATGACCGGACAGCTCCCGCAATATCTCGACATGGAAAAGCGGGCGATTCGCAGGCAAGGTGAAGCGCGCGATGCATTAGGCAGTAGTTTTGCTGGCGTGTGGTTAGAGCGCGATAGCGTTGGCGAATTCAAACTTGTGTTAGCCACTACCGACCGCAATCGCGCCGCAAATGTGAAGGCCAGTGGCGAAGAAGTCCGTATCGTGCAGCATAGCCTCGAAACCCTGGAAACTGTGATGGCGCAGTTGAATCGGGGACATGCTGATCTCGGCAATGTAGATCCAGCGATCCATTCCTGGCGTGTCGACCTGCCTAGCAATAGTGTGGTCATCACCACCGATCCTGATGCACGACACAAAGCCATCGATTTCATCGCCAAAAGTAGGGCCGAAGTCAGTGCAATTCGCTTCGAGACCGCGAAGACCCGCCCACAGCCGACTTTTGACATACGGGGTGGCGACGGCTATTTGACACCTAGCGTTAGGTGTTCGATCGGCTTCTCAGTTACCAAGGGTGCAAACACCGGTTTCGCCACTGCCGGCCACTGCGGCACGATCAACACCGCAGTCAGTGGGATGAACAATGTCGCTATCGGCTACTTCGCCGGTTCGCAGTTCCCCGGCGCGGACCAAGCTTGGGTTCTGAATAACAACCCAGGCTCATGGAGCACTACTCCGAAGGTAAATACTTATAATGGTGGAAGCCTTAACGTCATGGGCAATCTGGAACTTCCCGTCGGCGGCGCGACCTGTCGCACTGGATCCACCACAGGATGGCGCTGCGGTGTGATCCAAGCTAAAAACGTCACGGTCAACTACCCCGAGGGCCTGATCAACGGCTTAGTTCAGTCCACAGCCTGCGTTGGCAAAGGCGATTCTGGCGGATCTTTTATCAGCCCCGGAGGCGAAGCTCAAGGCGTCACCTCCGGCGGTCAAATTCCGACGGGCACCAACGATAACTGCGCAATGGCCTCGCCCGTCACCTACCATCAGCCGATTCAACCTCTGCTCAACTCGTATGGCCTCATACTGGACACTGTACAAACTTGCGGCCGGATGAATCCGGGCCGCACTCTGGCCACGAGCCGCTCCGTTACCTCGTGCGACGGTCGCTTTACCTTGGTAATTCAGGGTGACGGCAATCTGGTGTTGTATAAGGCGGGCGTTGGCGCGATTTGGGCGAATTACGTGTTCGGTAGTGGCCATGTGCTGGCAATGCAGACCGATGGCAACCTCGTCGTTTACAACGCTGCGGGGACGGCGGTCTGGAACACCGGTACATGGGGCCGCAACGGCGCAACGTTGATGGTGCAGAACGACGGCAACGTGGTAATCTACAATCACCAGGCGCAAGCCCTATGGAGTACCGGCACTGGGGGACGCTGACCGGTTGATCATTGGCGCAGCGGGAATCAAATCGATGGTAGTGTCAGAAATTCGGCATGGTTCAAAAAGTACGTATTTTTGTGAACAGTAGGCATGCCGAATCGAGCCCAAATATTTATGATATGGGCGAGCGCAGCCAAAACCGGAGGGAGTGTTTAGGCTGCGCATTGCAGTTGAACGTCGCATTTCTGCTTACTTGAAAATCGACGCGGTATTGGTTTGTGGCGCATTTTCAGCTCGCCGTTCAACGCTGCGGCATGCACCTGCACGAGTAGGTGCGTGCCTTCACCTTTACCCTTGGTCTAGACGCTGCTTCAAGCTGGGGGGTAAGCCGGAATCGCCGATTTTTCCGGCAAGATCTCCATGCCAGCACTGGCGCGGATTGACGTTAAACCGATGTTTTCCCTTACAGAAGGCTACCGGGCCTCAACTTAGAGTGCTCCTGAGCGGGTATAACCTGCACGGAAAACCCCTGCCGGGTCGTGAAAATGACTGGAAACCGCGACGGTACGAGTGAACAATTCCCTGTGCTTGCGTTCCTGTGGCTGCTGTTGAGAAGACACTGATCAGGCACTGAGAACATCGGTAATCCTGATATCCGTTCGATCTCTCAAAATATTCGTACGCCGATTTCCCTCTCTGCCGCACTGCATTTTTCCGTCGATTGAAAAATCAAGAAATCGATTTCTCAACCGCTGGAAAAAGTTTTTCTCAAACTCCCGTCATCTTCCTGACCATACTAGTGCTGAGACGCATAAATTTCGAAACATAAAAATGTGCCTTGCCGCGCCATACGTCGCCTCGCCGGCCGCGTTGGAATCCTCGCGATAGGCCCGCTATCGCTGCGGTTCGCGCCTAGTTTGACGCAACAATGCATCACTTTTATTGGTTTCGAAATTTATGAGTCTCAGCACTAGCTGGCTGGCCAGTGTACAGCGCACCTTTCCCTATCTAGACTCCTTTCCCTCGCCCACAGTGCATGGTGCATGGCCCGACATTGAGAGCGCGGAAGCCGAAGGAATTTTCCAGCGTCTCTCTATTCTCGTCACCATATGAGAGATGCATGAGCTTTTCAGCTGTGTGAATTGGCGAATCGTATGCCATCCCGAACAGACGCCGGCGTCATCGAGCAGATAGTGGTGTTTCCTGGCCGCATAGGCGCCGGCTCGGCGGCACGCGCGCTCCACGCGTCTTCCTTGGCACAAATTGTGGTTTGACCCGAATTGCCTCGAGCGGCGCGATGCGGCGACGTCGGCAGAATAGTGAGGATGATGATGAATGTCTTGATCACGGGCGGCGCCGGCTTTATCGGGACGCATACCGCTATTGCGTTGCATGCCGGCGGTCATCGCATAAGAATTCTGGATTTGCTTGATCCGCAAATCCATGGCACCGCGGCGGATTTCAATCCCGCGCTGCGCGCCGTTGCGGAATGCGTGCGAGGCGATGTCTGCGATCAGGCTGATTGCCGCGCCGCGCTCGACGGCATCGATTGCGTTTTTCATTTCGCCGCGCGTACCGGCGTGGGTCAGAGCATGTACGACGTCGGCGATTATGTCGCAACCAATGTGCAGGGCACGGCCGCGCTGATCGAGGCAATCGTGAAGATGAAGCTGCCGCTCAAGCGTTTCGTGCTGGCGTCCTCGCGCGCGGTGTATGGCGAAGGCCGGTTCGAGTGCGCAACGCATGGGCCGGTCCATCCCGGCCCGCGCGATGCCGCATCGATGAGGGCGGGTGCGTTCGACGTTCTCTGTCCTGCTTGCGGCGTGCCGATGCAAGCGGTGCCGACGCCGGTCGACTGCGAATGCCGGCCGCTGTCGGTCTATGCGATCACCAAGCAGCAGCAGGAAGAGTATGCGCAATATGCGGCGCATGTCTTCGGATTGCCGCTGGTGGTGCTGCGCTATTTCAATGTTTACGGCTCGATGCAGTCGCTGTGCAATCCTTACACCGGGGTCATTTCCATCTTCAATGGACTGCTGCGTGACGGAGCGCCGCTTTCGCTATATGAACATGGCAGACCGATCCGGGATTTCGTCCATGTCTCCGACGTGGTCCGGGCCAACTTGCTGGCGATGGCGCCGACACTGCGGACCGGCGAGATATTCAATGTCGGCAGCGGGCAGGCCACTACGATTGCCGAGGTGGCGCGGACTCAGGCGGCAATCATGGGGCTGGAGCCGCAACTTGAGGACCGTGGCGAATATCGCATTGGCGACATTTTCGCCTGCTATGCCGATTTATCGCACTCGCGCCAGGGATTAGGCTATGCGCCTCAGGTAGATCTGCATACCGGCATGGCCGAGTTCGTATCCTGGGCGCAAGGGCAGGCGACCGGCAGCCGCTACGGCGCCGCCGTGGGTGAATTGAAGGCCCATGGCTTGCTCGGCCAGGCAGCACTGCCGGCGGCATCGGGCTGCAATTGACGGCGCGCCGCATCCTGTTCGTGGCCGAAGCGATTTCGCTCGCGCATGTCGCGCGAACGACGGCGCTGGCCGATACCTTGAATCGCGACGAATTCGATATCCACTTTGCAAGCAGCGGTGAATTTGCGTTCTGTCATGCGGACCGGCAGTGGCAGTTCCATCGCGTGCACAGCATTTCGACGCAATGTTTTCAGCGCCGGCTGGAATTGGGGCTTCCGGTTTACAGCCGGGCCGATCTGGAATGTTATATTGCGGACGATCTGCGCTTGATCGAAGCGGTATCGCCGGAGCTCATTGTCCATGACTTCCGGTTGTCGATGTCGATTGCCGCGCGGCTGGCGAACGTGCCGCTGCTGAGTCTTTGCAATGCGCACTGGAGCCCGTATGTAAGGCCCATGCCGGTACAGGCGCCGAATCTCCCCATTGCGCGTCTACTGGGTTATCGTTTAATGGACACGATATTCAGGGCCTTATGGCCATTGGCGAACCGAATGCATGTGGCACCCATAAACAGCGTGCGCCGGCAGTACGGCTTGCCTCCCTATGGCTCGCTGTCGGAGTTCTATTGCGACGGCGACGTGGTGATGTATTCGGACACCGCCCAATTGACGCCGCTTGACGCAGCGCCTGCGTCGCATTGCCATATCGGTTCCGTCATATGGTCGCCGCAGACAGTATATCCGGCCTGGTGGGGGCAGGCGGTGAATTGCCGCGAGCGCCGCGTGTACATCACGCTGGGTTCAAGCGGCAATACCGATTTGCTGCCCGACGTCATTGCAGCCTGTCGCTCTGCCGGATTAGTCTGCCTGGTGGCGACTGCCGGCCACTGCGACATGGTCCATCGGGTCCATCGTCCCCCGGCGGTTTATGCGGCTGATTTTTTACCCGGCAGCGAGTCGGCGGCACTTGCCGATTTTGTTATCTGCAATGGCGGCAGCGCGACATCGCATCAGGCATTGGCGCAAGGCCGTGCCGTATTGGGCATTTGCTCCAATCTGGATCAGGTGCTGACGATGCAGCGCATCGCCGCCGCCGGCGCGGCCGTGTTTCTGCGCGCCGGTGAGGCGAATCCGGCAAGCTTGCGTTCGGCCATCGCTCGTTTGATCGGCGACGATGCTTATGCCAATGTGGCGCAGCGAGTCCGGTCCGATTTTGCGATGAACGATTTCGCTATCTTGTTCGGCGAGATCGCTCGTCAGAGTTTTCTCACAGGCTCTAGCCAAAAATAGAAGACTCTCCGGCTCTGCCGGAGAGGCAGTAGAAGTTTGACGTATCGAGGAGTTTATCGACGACAATCCCAATCGTGAGCCGCCAGGCACATGAAAGGAAAAGTCACGACGGGCAAGACAGAAAGCCTAAGCTATACGAAGTGCCGCAGAACGACGCTGCATCCCGCCAGCATTGGTCAATTACAGCACATTCCTTTGAGCGCCGTACTCCTGAAGACATACTGCGCTTGATCATTGCTTTGACAGGACTCCGCAGTGAAGAAGGAATCCTCTCCATCAAGCAGACGTTAGGCCACAAGAGAGAGCATGCACACCTGCCTTCATACTCTGTTTGCATCGGTCGCTAACGATGCACTAGTTTGCATAGATAATTTTGGCGCAAAGCTGTTTTGGCTATATAGTCTGAGAACAAATTGCTTACGCGACAATTTGTTGGAAAAAACAATTAAATTATTGCAATTTCCGATTGAAGTTTCTTGTTGGAAAATTCAAAACTTGCGTTTGATCTAATCCGATCTGGATAACAAAAAGGAAAAACCTTCGATGCATTTATTGTCAAATGAGAATCTCTGTTCAACTCCGCGCACATCCAAGAATGGCAGCGTATTGTTAGCGCGCTCAGTCCAGGCCACTGCTGTGACTGCGGCTTTGGCGGCCATGCTTTACGGCCATGCTTTTGCGCAAAGTGCACCCGCCGGGTCCATTGCGCTGGAAGGATTTGAAACGCCGGCCCTTGCGCCAAACAGCTACACCTACAATCCGGTCGGGACGAAGTGGACTTTCAGCGGCACCACTGGCAGTGGTCTGCAGCGCAACGGCAGCATTTGGGGTGCCACTACGGCGCCGGAGGGGCAGCAAACGGCATTCTTGCGAGGCGGCGATGCGCACCTATCGCAAGTGGTCGCGCTGCCGGCCGGCACTTACAATGTGTCGTTTTACGCGGCCCGGCGTGCCTTTGACGCCGGCGCGATAAATCCCCTCCAGCTGAAAATTAATGGCCTTCCAATCGGCGCGCCGATCGTGCCGAAAACTCTCGCATTTACCAAATACACCTCGATCGACTTTCAGCTAAGCACCAGTGGCTCTTACAAGGTGGAGCTGGTTTCGACCAATGCGGCACCGAGCACTTACCCCGTTGCCAGCTTTATTGATGCCGTCTCGATCAATCCGGTTGGTACGTCACCGCAACCACCGGTTACCTCGTCCGGCATGAGTCCCGCCTGCGCCAGCTTCTATGCTGCGTCACCCGGCTTTGCGTTGAGCACATCGCGCACGGTGGACGCGATCCCAACCTTGGCCAAACCGGCCAAGGGCGTGGCATTTGCCGAACCGACGTACAAGACTTGCATGGTGCGGGCAACTGACCACGTTGCCGATAATGTCCCAGATTTTGCGCGCAACGACTATTCCCGCAGGCAAGCTTTCAACGCCGACGATACCTTGCAACTGGTCATAGACGGCCCTAACAAATGGCATCTGTACGATGCCAATACACATACCCATCTGAAGGAATTGACGGCCCTCCCCCAGGGCGACGCCGAACCCCAATGGAGCGCGACGGATCCCAAGCTCCTGTATTTCCTCCCGGGTTACATGGGCAGCGAGATGCAGGTCAAGGAACTCAACGTCAGCACCGGCAACGTTCGTGTGGTCGGCGATTTTGCTGCCAGGCTCAAATCTCTTTTCCCAGGAAGCATGCCAGACAATGCCAGCACCCGGGCCGAAGGATCGCCGTCCAAGGATGGCAAGTATTGGTGTTTCATGGTGACGGACGCCGTGGCAAAAAATGAATATGGCACTCCCCTGGGCGTAGGCGTATTCACCTGGGACCGCGAAACCGACACGATTGTCGGTTCGATGCCGCTCAAGGGTGAAATTCCCGACCACGTCAGCATGAGCCCAAGCGGAAAATATTGTGTTGTGTCGAGTGACGGTGCCATCGGCACATCGGCGTTCACCCGCGATTTCACAAAGAAGACGACGCTTTTGAAAACCTCGCAGCATTCCGATCTCGCCCTTGACGCCAATGGAAGAGATGTTTATGTAGCCATCAATTACCTGAATGATCCATTGGGAGGCAATGATGGCGATGTGTTTTTCACGGACCTTGAAACCGGTTTCAGAACCACGCTTTTCAACGTATACAGCCAAGCCGGTTCAAACCTGCATCTGTCGGGCAAGGCCTTCAACAAACCGGGCTGGATACTCTTCGACACCAACGCGGATGATGGCGATCAAGCCGATAAAAAGGATGACAACGGAAATCTCATTAAAAAAAGCGTGCGCACCGCTCCAACAAAATGGATGCAGCGCAAAGTGCTAGCCATGCAGCTCAGGGCCAATCCGACGATCTACACGTTGGGGGCGACACGAGCACTGTATAACGGCTACTGGACGGCGCCGGTAGCCAGCGTCAACCGCAGCTTTACCAGGATCGTCTTCAATTCCAACTGGCATAGCGACAGCGAAACCGACGTCGATACCTACAGCATTGAAATCCCGGCTGATGCACTGAAGGATGTTGGGGCGCCATCCACGCCACCAACTACGCCAGATTCGTTGACAGTCGCGCTGATCGGCTCTGTCGCGCGCGACGGTTATCGAATCGATTACAAGGCTGGCACCAATCAAGCCGCGAAGTGCCGGTCTGCATGGAGCTCGGGTCAACACTACGATTGGGGGGGCGATTATTTGACCCCTTCAGCCGATGGCTTGACCCACAGCGCGACGGTGTATCTGCCTTCTTCAACGGCCGCTATGACTACCTACCTTGTTTGCAAGGCAAACAGCACGGGAATTGAGAAAGAAATACCAATCCAGATCAAGTGATCTGAAGCGTTGAAGGACGAGTCTGCATCGCCTTTTTGCGATGTGGACTCGTGCCGAAAAATATTCAAGCTGTGGGGCGTTGCCTGGATCTCCTTCGAATGCAGCGCTTGGGCAGGGATCGTTTGTAACGGATGGCACGCACATGCGGCGCGCTGCGTTATCGGATGCCTTATTAAATTCATTCAGATAGTTCAGCAGTTCGGGGTCAAAGGCTTCCCGGTGCAAGCAGACCATGGGGCAATACGCGCAACCAGCGGCAAACTGGTATCGATCGGCAATTCTGAACAGAAGATGTACGTGTCCAATAACAGCAGACGGGGGCCATTTCGCTTATCATTCTGATTCTGCTTTTTACGGCTTTTCGAAAAGCTGTTTTCTCGGAGGAACGACCTCCCCCATCCGAGGGAATAATGTCCGGGACGACCCGGCTCTTCAAAAGGAGGGGGCCCATGGCCTGGTTGTTGCTGATAGTTGCCGGATTACTGGAAGTGGTCTGGGCGTTTTCAATGAAGCAGTCCGTCGGTTTCACCAAACTTCTGCCAACTGTCATTACCCTGATTACGATGATAGCCAGCTTTGCCTTGCTGTCATTTTCAATGCGAACACTGCCACTTGGTACCGCCTACACCGTATGGACAGGTATTGGCGCGGTAGGTGCCTTCCTTGTAGGGATCATGCTTCTTGGTGAGCAACTGAACATTACCCGTGTAGTTGCCGCTATGCTTATCGTCTGCGGTCTAGTTTTGATGAAGCTGTCGGCGCCGGACTGACTGCTCAATGTGCTACCGACCGCTTCTGGCCGATAATCGTAGGCGACTTTGTTTCGCCCACGGTGTATTTCAGCACGGGGTTCTTGCAGTTACAGAAGCCCCTCTTCTTGGAGGGCCTTCTGAACGGATGGTCGAGCACGTACTCGTTCATACCAGGCACGCAGATTATCCAGATTGTCGAAATGAATATCCGCTTTGTAATAGGACTTCAACCATGGTGCCTGTCCCCACCCGGTCAAGGCGAACAGATATGCGTCAGCCACGGTAAATGAATCGCCGAGCAGGTACTTGCTGTTTGCGAGTTGCTCATTAATCCATTCGTATCGTTTCTCCAGTTTCGGCTTAGCCGTCTCCACATATTTTCCGGCCAGTACCGCGTACAACAGGGGTATAAAGCCCTTGTGGACTTCTGAAGTCAAAAAGCTTAACCATTCCTGCAACTTGTAGCGCTCATAAGTGCCATTGGCTGGCACCAACCCTAATTCTGGCTTCAGGTCAGCCAGGTACTGAACAATTGCCGGACCTTCGCGCAGCACCTTCCCATCATCCAATTCCAGGGCCGGAACGTAGCCGAACTTATTGATGTCGTAATAGTTTGTGCCCTCTTGGGTTTCGTGGCTTTTGTGGTCTACCTTGATTAGGGTAGCGTCCAAGCCCAATTCGGTTAAGACGATGTGTGGGGAAAGCGAGCAGCTCCCGGGAATATAGTAAAGCTTCATAAGGGCTCCTTTAGAGGTGGCATCGAAGTGAGCTACCGGCGAATACTATTGTAATTACCAAGGATAAAAAAGAAAGAAGGCACTATAATGTGGTGTAGGTACATTTTTTATACCTAATGCTGCGCAGGGACCATATGAAAGAAAGCGTAACTGGATGTTCCATTGAGGAGGCAATGCGTTTACTCGGCGGTCGATGGAGACTTCTTCTGGTTTCCTACTTAGTTGACGGACCGAGACGCTTCAACGAATTACGGCGTGATGTTCCCAATATCTCGCAACGCATGCTGACCCTGGACCTCCGGGCCTTGGAAGATGCGGGACTGGTCAAAAGGACGATTTACCCCACAGTTCCTGTAAAAGTGGAGTACGAGCTAACTTCGGATGGTCAAAGATTACTCCCGGTAGTAGCCGTAATGAAGGAGTTTGGTCTTTGGCTCAAGAACAAAGAAAGTGGCCTGGGGTAGGAAAAGACGCTGCTACACCTTCGTCCGCTTTAGGTCTAGAGCCTGTTATGAACTCAAACAGGGGACTGCCCGAAGGGTTCGAGCGAGAAGGACGCATTGCCGTGTTGCGGCGCTTGCACAGGGGACCACCCTGCGCTGCGCGCCGCGCCTTGCACTGCGTCCTTCTCGCTCGAATGCGACCCCTGTTTGAGTTCATAACAGGCTCTAGGCTGTGTAAAAACGCGTTTCTCGCTTTCGAGCAGTACGATATGGCGGACGAAGTGGAGAGCGCCACACTACTCATTGTGGCCTCCTTCGGAGGAATCTGCGTTTTTACACAGCCTCGGCCAATGCCGGCCGTTGGCGCATTCCTCGATTCGATATTGCCTTGATAATTTATGTGTGGCAGCATAAGTCATATCTGCACCATGGTTATGCCCCCATCGTGCCAGTCGGGTTTGGAATTCGTTGTCCGATATGCTGTGATCGCCAGGTTATCGGACCTCTATAGGGGCTATCACAACGTTAGGAATTCAGGGAGATTTGTTTGCTCGTCAACGCCATTAAATACAAGCAATGGGCTGATCGTCGCATCTTGGATGCTGTCAGAAAAATCCACATCGACCGCTTTCCGGAAACGCTGGCGTTTGCTCGTCAACAGTTGAATCATATGGTCAGAGTCGAGGAACTATTCAATGCTCGCTTGCTTAGTGAGCCCGAGCCTCACACGTCAACAAACACGGAAAAGGTGCCTTGCCTCGACGAACTTGACGAAAGACTCTCTGCCTCAAATTCGTGGCTAGATTCCTACGTCAAAGCCGTTTCAGAGGCTCGGCTACAAGAGGTCATCACTTTTCAGTTCGTGGATGGTCAGCAAGGCAGAATGACACGCAAAGAAATGCTCTTTCATTTGGTCAATCATGGAACTTATCACAGGGGCGCCATTGGTCACGCTCTTGACCTAGCGAATGCACCAAGACCTGCTGATACTTACACTGTGTTCATCCACTCATTCGAGCCAACCCGCCGCGAGAAGCCCTAACGATTAAGGTTAGGCAGCAGCATAAGTTCAACGCTTCACCGCGCTGCACGGCCAGAGTTCTGATTGAACGAATGAATCGCCCCGGGATTCGTGGAGGCTGGTTGGTTTAAGTTGAGACCTCAAGGCCGGTCTCGATGGCCTGTTGCTTCCAGTAGTTTGCCTCCGCTTCGGCCGGTGGAATATACCCGATCGGCTCCAGCAGCCGGTGGTGATTGAACCAATGCACCCATTGCAGCGTCGCCAGTTCCACGGACTCCCTGGTCTTCCAGGGAGCACGATGGTGGATCAATTCGGTCTTGTACAGCCCATTGATCGTCTCGGCCAGGGCATTGTCGTAGCTGTCTCCCCGGCTGCCGACCGAAGGTTCTACACCCGCTTCGGCCAGACGCTCAGTGTAACGAATGGAGACATATTGCGACCCTCTGTCCGAATGATGGAGCAAGACATCCGAGCGCTCGGGCTGAAGGTCGTACAGCGCTTGCTCCAGCGCATCGAGCACGAAGTCGGTACGCATGGAGCTGCTGACCCGCTAGCCGACGATGCGCCGGGCGAATACGTCAATCACGAAAGCCACGTACAGCCAACCCTGCCAGGTCGAAACGTAGGTGAAGTCGGAAACCCACAGCTGATTCGGGCGGTCAGCCTTGAATTGCCGGTTCACCCGGTCCAGCAAGGTCTGCGGTACACAGCCGATCTTGGGCGCAATCGATTCAACAGCAGCCCAGAGCGATAGATACTCGCCTCGATGCTCCTGCACCATGCGAACGGCGCGTTCGCGCACCTCGGGTGAAAACTTGTTTACCTTGTTCATGGCTCCATCTTCTCAGAAGTTGAAGCCTCCTCAAAACCCGGGGCGATTCAGTGTGCGCCTGGAGCTGATGTCCCATGGCTTCGGTATTGGCATGCGGCAGCACGGCCTCGGCCGCACTGTCCCCTGCAGGGCAGAACGCTCCAAAAATATAGGCTGAATCCGATTGCTGTTGCCGCACCACCCGTGGCCGTGTTCCTTGGCGGGCCCATAGCCGGGTCTGCGTTCCCCGCTGGCCAATCCGCATTTACGATACCTGCCGGATAATGAGGGAGGTGCCAATACGAATTGTGTATCTGTTTTTGCCGCCCCTACAACGCCTTTTACCGAATGAAAAATCAAAGGCCGCCAAATTCGTTTTTGAAATGCCCGCCCGACTTCGAGGCTGAAATAGCGGCAATTTGCGCTTGCAGTTCCTGTTCGAATGTACGCATATCCTCCTGCCCCACTACTCGCACTACTGCATACAAATCACCCACATCGCCATGCAGCGACGGCAGTCCGCGCTTCGCAAGGCGAAGATGCTTTCCAGAGGAAGTACCTGGCCTGATAATCAGTGCAACGTTTCCGGCCAATGTAGGTATTTCGACAGTACCGCCCAGTGCGGCCAGTCTAGGTATCAGTGGAACATCGAGGTATAAGTCCCGCCCTTTAATGCGATATTGGGCATGTGGCTTGATCGTCAGGACGACGTACAAGTCGCCTGGTCCCCCGCCGTTTCGGCCTGCGCCGCCTTTGCCGGCAAGCCGCAGACGCTGCCCGTCCCTCACGCCTTTAGGAATGGTTATACGGTAAGTATGTGGAACGCGATGGGACAAGCCGCGCGCGTCACATTCTGACGCTTCCACCGTAACCTCCGCTCTACCGCCATTGAAGATTTGTTCCAGCGAGATCGCCATGGACACTACATAGTTTTCACCAGACACCGGAGCCGGTGCCTGCTTTTGCGCTCGCGGTTCGCTACGGCCGCGTGACGTGAAAGCGTTCGGCGTATCGGAACTGCCGAAATCTTTGAAGTCCTTGAATTCTTTGACATGGATGTCATTTCGCTTCTGCCGGTCTGGCGGTGGCGAACGATGTTCTTCGACGGAAGGGCTGTGAAGCTTGTCGTATTGTTGACGTTTCTCGGGATTCTTCAACGTCGCATAGGCTTCCGCAACGATCTTGAATTTTTCCTCACCGTGGGGATCTTCGGAAACATCGGGATGCAATTGGCGAGCAAGCTTCCGGTACGCCTTCTTGATGTCCGCAGCCGATGCCGTGTGTTCGACGCCGAGGTCCTGATAATAGTCCCTATTTTTCATGGGATTCATACGACCAAGTTGAAGTTGGAAATGACGTAGATGAAGCCAAACATCACTATATTTTCAACGGCAGCAATTCAATTTGAAGAATAAGGGGATACTTTCAAATTTTTGTAACAAGATAACTTGTTACTGAGACAAGGCTTGTCTAATAGGTAATTCATAGAGGGAAAAAACTGTTTTTTTTCGTACGCCCAGCTGATCGTGCGGTCCGCATTTTCAATGCCTTAGAATGGCACGATATGTTTGGCAAAGCTTGCGAACAACAATGCCTGCTTTAAGACTTGGGCATGTTTAAGATGGGTTTCAACTTCCAACATCGCCACGTTGATCGGCAGGGAATTTGACGAGAATACGGAATGGGGGGCAGCCGACAGTTCTTGAGTTGAAGCTGCTCATTCATCTCGCCTTGCAGCAGCTTGAAGAAGCGCGCGAGCTGGTCGGTGCCTTCCTGCGGTACAACGACAACTTGCTTGAGGGCGGCTTGTTTATCAGGCCTTGAACGTGGTGCTGGAAGTGCTGCTGGACGAGGAGCTGGAACTGGACGATTACGGATGTTTGGCAATCCGCGGATGGACGCGGTGCTGGGGTCGGTGGACGGACAGCGTGCGCTTCTTTGGCTTGACGCCGACGAGCATGAAGCTGGAGGGGGTCGACAGGCACGGGCGGCTGATCGACAGCTACAGAAAGCTGCACGTGGCGTGGGCCAATGCGACTGCGGCCAGCTAGGGATTCCTCTTTCTCCAAGCCGATTCGATTCATATTACTTTTATGCATTGGATCTAGAAAGCTGTCCGGGCCGAATGCCGGTGGATTTTTGAAGAATGTAGGTCTTATTCGCGTTTTTCTCCCATATCTATGGGAGGGGCGCGCGTCGGTATGCACGCAATTTTTTGCGAATTACCGATCGAAGCCAAAGCGTTTCCACGCCTGAGAATGCATTTGAAAATGAGTTTTCGACGCAATCATTGCAAAAAAATGAGCCGGATGAGGGCAATGTTCTTGCGCGTTGAGCTCGCAGATTAGCAGAAGATTGCCAGAAAAAACTGAGCAATTTCATTTTCAAACAGGCAGTGAGAATGGCATTTGAAAAATAACCCCGAAGCAAAGCAGGTAATGCTACCGCGGCAAGCACGTTATCGACATCATCACTCGATTTGGGCAAAACGTCCGCCAGATGAATTTCATTCAAAGTGGTTGCACGAATTTCATATTTCCCCTTCGCTCAGTGTGACGATAATAGCGCCCCTTCCTCATACGCAATAATATTTGGGACGTTCGCAAAGAATCTAAAAGCGATCAAGAACTTCGCTTGGATTCACTATTCTCTCCGTAAATAGCTCGGATACGAGAGCCGAGAGTCCCGGAAACGAAAACGCCCACTTGCTTGAGTGGGCGTCGCGTAAGGTATGTTGTTGGTGGTCGGGAGCGGAATCGCACCACCAACACAAGGATTTTCGGTCCTTGCTTTGATTTAGATAAATTTGCAGCTTCTGAATTTATTCGGACCCGACTGATTTTATTTGCTGCATGTTCCTTACAATTAAAGTCGAAAACTTAAACTCAGCATCCATGCAGGTTTGGCGCCATGCGATTTCAGGCATGTTGTACCTAAAGTCGAAAACACATCATTGAACGAGCGGTCAAGTGGTGCTCCATTTTACAAATAAAGTCGAAAACTAATTTTTAACTCTCTAATTTTTTCCCAAATTTTCATAACTTTTCCTGTCACGGATTTGTCTGCACGGCTGTGAGTAAGTCGGTGTGCAGCGGCGAATTATGTTGATTCATCATTGGACTGCAAGAAATAAATTTCTGCGCCGATTTCGATGTCTTCCTTTTTCGCCTGAGCGGGCAATAAAAAGGGAGCCGCGTC
Source organism: uncultured Burkholderiales bacterium (assembly GCA_966211965.1). Lineage (GTDB taxonomy): Bacteria > Pseudomonadota > Gammaproteobacteria > Burkholderiales > Burkholderiaceae_D > CBIHON01. The sequence continues at coordinate 57,597 of CBIHON010000031.1, forward strand.
CATTGTCTTACCGCGATTTACCCTTTCGAATGCTTTCACATATGTCCGGATACAGTTGCCGCTCGGATTGCGAATTTCAAGAACGGCGCCAATTCGAACTGGCAGGCCGAAAGAATACGGAATTCCTGGAGCAATCACGCATCCACGGCCTCGAATATTGAATGCGATATCGATTTTGCTTACGAAAATCATTCTGTTTCGAAACCATAACGTTTGACGCGAAGGGCGGTCGCCAGAAGGCGAAGCCTGATGTTTGGCATCCTTTCAAAGGTAGCGTTATTCATTGGTGCGACCAAGCTGGCTGAGTAATTCAGCATACGCATCTCTTGCTTCTCGGAGCGTGGCGTCGGCGTGAGAGGAACGGAATGCTTTAATTGCCTGTACTTCGTTCTGCGTTGCTACTGCCCGGAGGACTTCCTGAGACACAGAGCGTCCGCTCTTAAGGCCGAGGTTGGGATGTTCTGGACTCCATGAACCCCAGTCGAGCGTTCTTGGGAAAGCACTCCATTGCTCGTGGTTGAGATTGCACACAAAGCCATGGTGGGGGGCGAGTTTCATGTTACGACATCGCTCACACTTAGCGGGCGCATGGACTTTGCTCTTGAAGTATTTCGTTTCCACAAGTACAGGATTCGTCGGCCCTTTGATTGGACAAGGCCCATGATCGAGCGCAAGATAGCCACTAACTTGATCAATTGCACGGGTACACCCTCCTTCAAACAGGTGCTCGCACGTACGACACTTACAAGGAACGGCCCACTCATGAAATGGCTGTACGGAACTGGGTGGACAGCTCCAACAACAGTGCAATGGGGTATTTGGATGCGATACATGAAGACTAACGCTGAATTAACAAGACCGCGAAGCGGGTCAGCTTCGAGCGTTGTGTCGTGAATTTATTCATCTGCATCCTTTACCAGTATTCCAAGCGCTGCTGTTGCCTTCTGAATAAAATCAGATAGCCAGTGTTCCCAAGTTAATTCCGATACGCTTGCATCAAGTACCAGCCCAGACGGCTCAACGGACGCAGAAATTTCCCCGCCTTTCGCTCCATCTGGGCACCAAATAGGACAGCCATCTTTGCCAGGCCCCTGCCAACCGGCCATTGACTCATAGACGGTCGCAAGTGCTATCCAATTTGATGGTGGCATATCGTAACGAATATTCAAAGTAATTGAACGCATCCTATGACTCATAACGTTGGCATTCAGCTCCAGCAGACGGCGGCGGTCGCCGGCAATGATTCGTTATGCCGTTTGATCCGGGAATTATTGCCATAATGAATGCTGTCGCTCCGCCGGATTAGCAAGAAACATTCGTTTTAGATAATAGCAGTGAGATCGGATCGCCATTATTACAAGGCCGCAACGTCCTCGACTTCTATAGTGGCCCCCCGAGTTGAGACAGTGACCAAGCGGTAGTTTAAGCTGTTGTCCGTGAAAGGATGATGGCGAATGAGTGACGGCAAGAAGCGTAAGGTGCATACGGCGGAGTTCAAGGCGAAGGTTGGCTTGGAGGGGGTGCGCGGGGTGAAGACGATGAGTGAAATTGCCCAGGCATACGGTGTGCATCCGGTGCTGGTTGGGCAGTGGAAGAAAGAAATTCTTGCGCACGCCGGCACCCTATTCGAGAGCAAGCGCGGCCCGAAACCGGACGAGGACAAGAGCGGTGAAGATCGCCTGTACGGCGAGATCGGACGGCTGAAGATGGAAGTGGATTGGCTCAAAAAAAAGTTGGGGGAGTGAGCCAGGAAGCGCGGCTGGGCTGGATTGATGGCGCGGAGAAGTTGCCCTTGAGTCGACAGTGCGACTTGGCCGAAGTGTCGCGCGCCACCGTGTATCGGAGGCGGTGCAAGACGGCACAGGAAGAACGCGACGAGGATTTGCTGCTATGCCATCTGATCGACGAGCAATACACGATGCGGCCGTTCTACGGCAGCCGGCGCATGGCGGTGTTCCTGCGTGGCCAGGGGCGCGTGGTGAACCGCAAGCGTGTGCAGCGCCTGATGCGCGAGATGGGACTGGCGGGCATGGCGCCGGGACCGGCGACAAGCGTCAAGCATCCGAAGCACCAGGTCTATCCCTACTTGCTGCGTGGTGTGGCGGTGACGCGGCCGAATCACGTGTGGTCGACCGACGTTACCTACATCCGGCTGGCGCGCGGTTTTGCCTATCTGGTGGCAATCATCGATTGGTATAGCCGCAAGGTGCTGTCCTGGCGCATCAGTAATAGCATGGACGCATCGTTCTGCGTGGACTGCCTGGAAGATGCGCTGCGCGAGCACGGCAAGCCGACAGTGTTCAACAGCGACCAAGGTTCCCAGTTCACCAGCCATGCCTTCACGGGCGTACTCAAGCGTGAGGGGATCGCCATCAGCATGGACGGGCGCGGCCGGGCACTGGACAACATCTTCGTCGAACGCTTGTGGCGTAACGTGAAGTACGAGGACGTGTACCTGAAGGGGTATGGCAACATGGCCGAACTGATGATCGGGCTGGCGCAGTACTTTGCGTTCTACAACGGGGAACGGCCGCACCAGTCGCTGGACTACCAAGCGCCAGATGCCGTCTATGCCAGTGGCGAGGGTGGCGGGGCGATGATCGTCGATAAATTCGGCGGCGCGCGGGAAGAATCGCCTGCTCCGCTACGCTGCACAGGCGATTCTTCCCGCGCACAACCAGGGCAGCGCTGTTCCGCTGCATGCAAGGAAATGGATGCAGCTTAAATTCGGTTGAAATCTGTCTTGACGGATGGGGCCACTTTACCTCACACAAGCGATTCAAGCACCCTGGGGGCATGGCAAGGCGCCTTCGTTGGTTCACGCATAGTTACTGCACGGTTCATGATGAGTTCTTCGGCGTCGTGGCGGGGTGAATGGTTACAAATCTGGAATTGATGGGTAAGAAAAAAATGAGTTGACACATTTACCCTCCCCCCCTGTGCCAGACTACCTGTCGGGTGCTTTTATCTACGGATGTGGAATCAGCTCAAGCATGTCGAGATGCGTAACCTCGTGTGCCTCGATTTGGAGCAACTTCATATGGAGCTCCACTTGGCTATTGGTCGCTTGCGACAGAAACCACATTTGCTCAAGTCCTTTTTCAATGGCGCAGGATTGACTTTGTAAAACTTAACTTATTTATGCAACGATCAGTAATAGCCCTGGCTCGTCGCAAAACGAGTTGCATTACTCAGTGCGCTTTGCTATAGTGCGCGTCCCGTCGCAAAACGAGGCAAGAAAGAGCGTTTAGCAGTGAGCGAGTTGCGCGTCGGAACTCGAGGTAATTCGAGTGTAAAACCGTCTCAAACAAAACGATTTGACGGCGACACGCAGCACTGCAGGTGTCTGGTGCGCAAGTGGAAGAGTTCTTTAACAATTAACAGCCGATAAGTGTGGGCGCTTGATGGAGTGCCGCGATGCTTGCGTAAGCGAGATTGCGAAACTTTACATATATCAAGTGCTCACAAGGAATAAGGAAGGAATGCTCGCAAGAGCAAACCTGTCAGT
>CBIHON010000032.1:0-60247 GCA_966211965.1 uncultured Burkholderiales bacterium
ACAGCGTCCGATTATAAAAATCGCAGACCCTACGTCATTTCGCCAACCGCTCTAGCGGTCAGCAAACTATGGGACAGCGTTTTTCTTTGAAAAGATTTCATATTTAAGTTTGTTATTGGTAAAAATGCATCAATTAAAGGAGTTGAATGATAATGCGCAATAAGCTCGTAAAAACGAAACGCATCAAAGCGGCGCGAATTGCAATACCAGCTTGGTCAGCGTTGCAACAAACAAAGCAGCCGCAAGAAAATTGAGCATATACCTAGTCAAAATCATATGATCCAGCTTCGCATCCTGGAGATTGCGTCTGGCTTGGGAGCGCAGGAATGCCTTGTAGCGGCGTTGTGCGGCAAGGTCCAGAACCTGAGCCGTGTCCTCGGTGTGAGGAGAATTGCCGGCAAATCCGAAAGTGTTCCAAATGGCCGGGTAGCGGGTGCGAAAATACCGGTCGACCCGGCTGGAATACGAGAATGCAGACAGACAAGCAGCACAGAAAATCAAATAAAGAAGCACCTGGGCATCCTTCAATACGGGGGCGGAAAAGCATGCGGCGATCTTGGAAAAAGATGCCGGTTGCTCCCGGAGTGTACCGAACTGCGTGCTTTCAGAAAACCGTTGGGTGGCGGATGCGGTCCCGGATGGTGCTTTTATTGCCGTTTTAAATAACGCACAATCGGTTCAATTTCCGGCAGACAAGGCATTGTCTTGACGATCACCTGTCCGGCGCACCATGGGTAAGGAAGTTCGGCGGCCCAGGCCAGCGTAGTTTCGCCTGGGTCGGGCGGGAATACTTGCATCGCCTCGATCGTGATGCGTAATTGTTCGACCAGGTACGGCGCGTGGCCCTGGAATTTCCAATCGTAGCGGCCGCAGCCGACGCGCACCATCCTGCTTTCCTTTTCCGACATGACCACCATCCAGTCGCAGGAAAAATGATCGGCGCCGCTGTCGGAGGCGGGCTGCTGCAAGGCGAACGAATAGATGTTCTCATAGACCTGGTCGAATTTGCGGACCAGCACATCGGTGATTGCAGCCAAGCCTTGCGTCACGGCCGGGAAGGAAATCGCATCGCTGTTCACCTGCATTTCCAGGCGAGCGTCTTCGGCAAAAACCTGGGACATCAGGTGGGGCCGGTTTTCATCCTTGGCGCGGAAATAGGTGTGGATCAGGCTTTCGGCCGTCGGACGATTTGTCCTCAGCATTTTTTACTCCGGAAAAATATTTTTGTGAGTTTGTAGGAGGTGCTGCGCGCGAATGCACATCGCCCTGACATCATGCGCCCAGCGCTTGCCACACCTCTTATTTTTGCCGCAGGAATTTGGAAAATTCCTGGGTATCGGCCAGCTTGTATTTGTCCAGTAACCGCTTATATTCGCCGGAGGCGACAAACTTCCGGAACTCGATATCGAAGTTGTTGCGCAAGGCGGCAAGTTTCTTCAATTTGGAAAACCCGATATAACTCGGCACATTTTCGATCGGCACCGGCAGCTTGACGATACTGTCCGCCAATTCCTTTACGCCCGGCCGCTGCATGGTCGAGGTCGCCGTGTACAGGTTGCTGGGAATCAGGTCAACCCGGCCGATGGCGAGTTTCTTGAAATTCTGCTCGATGGTGGGCGCTTCATCAATGTTGAGCCGGCTGCGCATCTCCTCGAATTTCGGCCCGTAGTTGACCTTGTACGCAGTGCCGATGCGCAGGCCGCCGAGCGCTTCCAGATCGCCGTTGAAGGAGACACTGCTGCCTTTTTTTGCATAGAAATAAACGATCTGCGGCACGATCGATTCATTGCTGAAGTCGAGGAACTGCTCGCGTTCCGGAGAGCGGTAAATCGTGAAAATGCAATCCTTTTCCCCTGCTTGTATCGAGGCCAGAGAACGGCTCCATGGGTAGATTTCGACGTTTATCGAGTGTCCCATTTGCTTGAAGACGGCGCCGATAATGTCGACAGCCAGTCCTTCTGTGCGTCCGTCCGCAAGCTTGTGAATCAAGGGGGGATATTCCAACGAAACGCAGGCGTACTGCTCGCCGTGCGCGCACAGCGAGGAGGCGCAAAGCGCCAGTAACACAAGGCGGTGTGGATAGTTCATGGCTGTCTCCTCAGAACCTTTAAAAAATGCTGCTGGTGTTGTTGTTTCTCCTTGCCGTACGTTCAGTACGTTCATACTGACTGCGTCGACGCGCCTAGCCACCGGCATTTGGCATTTATTTAGCGGCTCTTATGTGCGCATCGCCGCGGCGTTTTTCCGCGGCGATGCGTAATACTGAACTACTTCGCTGCCGCGGCTTCCACTGCCTTGGCCTCGGCTGCTGCGGCAGGCGCGCCATAGCCGCCGCCGCCCGGCGTTTCGATCACGAATACCTCGCCCGGCTGCATCTCGGTGCTGGCGACGAAGCTCAATTCCTCCTGCTTGCCGTCGTTGCGGATCACGTAGTTCCTGCCGCATTTGCCGGGGGCGCCGCCGGCCGCGCCGAACGGCGGTACGACACGGTTGTTGGACAGGATGGACGCGGTCATTTTTTCCAGGAAGCGGACCTTGCGGATGCCGCCGTTGCCGCCATGCCATTGGCCCTGGCCGCCGGATTCCGGATTGATTTCATAGCTATCCAGCCGCACAGGATAGCGCCATTCCAGGATCTCCGGATCGGTCAGGCGCGAGTTGGTCATATGGGTTTGCACCACGTCCGTGCCGTTGAACCCCTTGCCCGCGCCGGAGCCGCCCGAGATGGTTTCATAATACTGATATTCCTCGTTGCCGAAGGTGAAATTGTTCATCGTGCCGGGCGCCGATGCCAGTACGCCGAGCGCGCCGTACAGTGCATTGGTGATGCAGCTCGACGTTTCGACGTTGCCCGATACCACGGCGGCCGGATAGCGCGGATTGAGCATCGAGCCTTCCGGGATGATCACGTTGAGCGGTTTCAGGCAGCCGGCGTTGAGCGGAATCTCGTCGTCGATCAGGGTGCGGAACACGTACAGGACCGCAGCCATGCAGATCGCGCTGGGCGCATTGAAGTTGTTGTTCAGCTGCGGCGAGGTGCCGGTGAAGTCGATGTCGGCGGTGCGCTTCTTATGGTTGACGCGGATTGCGACCTTGATCACTGCGCCGTTGTCGAGCTTGTAGTCATAGCTGCTGTCTTTCAGCGCGGTGATGACGCGGCGCACGGCTTCTTCCGCATTGTCTTGCACGTGGCCCATATAGGCTTGCACCACGTCGAGACTGAAGTGGTCCACCATCTTCAGCAATTCTTCCACGCCCTTCTGGTTGGCCGCGATCTGTGCCTGCAGGTCGGCCAGGTTTTGCTTGATGTTGCGCGCCGGGTACTTGCCGGAGGAGAGCAGGGCAATGGTTTCCTGTTCCAGGAATTCGCCGCCGCGCACCAGCTGGAAGTTGTTGATCAATACGCCTTCTTCTTCCACGACAGTGCTGTCGGCGGGCATCGAGCCCGGCGTGATGCCGCCGATGTCGGCATGGTGGCCGCGCGAGCCGACGTAGAACAGGATGTTCTTGCCGTCCTTGTCGAAGGCCGGCGTGATCACGGTGATGTCGGGCAGGTGGGTGCCGCCGTGATAGGGGTCGTTCAGCATGAAGACGTCGCCTTGCCGCATCTTGCCGGCATTCTCGCGGATGATGGTCTTGATGCTGTCGCCCATCGAACCAAGGTGGACCGGGATGTGCGGTGCGTTGGCGATCAGGTTGCCGTTGGCATCGAACAGGGCGCAAGAGAAGTCGAGCCGCTCCTTGATGTTGACCGAGATCGCAGTGTTCTGCAGGCGCAGGCCCATCTGTTCGGCGATGCTCATGAACAGGTTGTTGAAGACTTCCAGCATCACCGGGTCGGCGCTGGTGCCGATCGCCTTGCGCTGGCGGCGTGCTTCGACGCGGGTCATGACCAGGTGATTGAGCTTGGTGACTTCGGCTTCCCAGCCGGGTTCGACCACGTTGGTGGCGTTTTTTTCCGCCACGATGGCGGGACCGCGGACCACGTCGCCGGGCCGCATGTCTTCGCGCAGGTAGAGCGCGGTCTCATGCCATTCGCCGCCCGAAAACAGGCGCACGATTTCGGTCGGGCGCACCGGGCCTTCGCGTGCCGGCAGTTCATCGCTGACCTCGCCGTTCTCGTCGGACAGGCCGATTGCTTCGACCGAGATGGCTTCGATCACCAGCGGTTTGTCGCGCATCAGGAATGAATAACGTTTTCTATATAAAGTCTCAAACTGCGCGATCATGCTGTCGACACTGCCGTAAGGCACGACGATGACCGAATCGGTGCCGTCATAGCGCAGGTGCGCCCGTTCGATGACGCGGATGCGAGCCGATTCGACGCCTTGTGCCAACAGATCCTTGCGCGCTTCCTCGGCCAGAGAATGCAGCTTTTCTTCTACTGTGCTCATGGCCGAAGCGGACAGCGTGACTTCCAACGCCTGTTCGCGCATTGCGGTCTGGTCCGCCAGGCCCATGCCGTAGGCCGACAGCACGCCGGAGAACGGATGCGCGAAAACCCGCGTCATGCCGAGCGCATCGGCCACCAGGCAGGCATGTTGGCCGCCGGCGCCGCCGAAAGTGGTCAGGGTGTAGTCGGTCACGTCATGGCCGCGTTGCACCGAGATGAACTTGATCGCATTGGCCATGTTGCCGACGGCGATTTCGATGAAGCCCTCCGCCACTTCTTCGGGCGTGCGACGGTTGCCGGTGGCGGCAAAAATTTGATCCGCCATCTCGCTGAACTTCCTTACCACCGCCTCCCGGTCCAGGGTCTGGTCCGCAGCCGGGCCGAACACGGCAGGGAAATATTTCGGCTGGATCTTGCCCAGCATGACATTGCAGTCGGTCACCGCCAACTGTCCGCCGCGGCGATAACTGGTCGGTCCCGGATTGGCGCCGGCGCTGTCGGGGCCGACGCGGTAGCGCGAACCGTCGAAATGCAGGATCGAACCGCCGCCGGCCGCGACCGTGTGGATGCTCATCATCGGCGCACGCATGCGCACGCCGGCCACCTGCGTTTCGAACTCGCGTTCGAACTCGCCCGCATAGTGCGAGACATCGGTCGAGGTGCCACCCATGTCGAAGCCGATGATCTTGTCGAAGCCCGCGGTCTTTGCCGTGCGCACCATGCCGACGATGCCGCCGGCCGGGCCGGACAGGATCGAGTCCTTGCCCTGGAAGCGATGCGCGTCGGTCAAGCCGCCGTTGCTTTGCATGAACAACAGGCGCACGCCGTCCATCTGGCTGGCGACCTGGTCGACATAGCGCCGCAGGATGGGCGACAGGTAAGCGTCGACCACGGTGGTGTCGCCGCGCGAGACCAGCTTCATCATCGGGCTGACCTTGTGCGATACCGAGATTTGCGTGAAGCCGATTTCAGCAGCCAGGCGCGCGATGGCTTCTTCGTGCTGGGTGAAGCGGTAGCCATGCATCAGCACGATCGCGACCGAACGCAAGCCTTCCGCGTACAGTGCGCTCAGTTCGCGCCGGACCTGGCTTTCATCGAGAGGCGTGACCACGTCGCCGTGCGCGCCGAGGCGCTCATCGACTTCCACCACTTTTTCATACAGCAGTTCCGGCAGGATGAGGTGACGGTCGAACAGGCGCGGACGGTTTTGGTAGGCGATGCGCAAGGCGTCGCGGAAACCCTTGGTGATCAGCAGCGCGGTCGGGTCGCCCTTGCGTTCCAGCAGCGCATTGGTGGCGACCGTTGTGCCCATCTTGACCGCTTCCACCACGGCCGGCGAGATGGCTTCGTCGGCCTTGAGGCCGAGCAGGCGCTTGATGCCGGCCACTGCCGCATCCTTGTATTGCTCCGGGTTCTCGGACAGCAGCTTGTGCGTGATCAGTTTGCCGTCCGGCCGGCGCGCGACGATGTCGGTGAAGGTGCCGCCGCGGTCGATCCAGAACTGCCAGCGTTTGTCTTGATCACCGTGTGAGGTTTGAGCTTGATTCATGGTATCTGCCTTTCTTAAAGAGACGATGCCGCACGCGCGGCTTGGTCGTAGAGTCCGGACATCTTGCACAGGAACTGCGCAAGTTCTTTCAATACGGTTTTGTTGAGACCGAGGATCTTGAGCGAGTCGAGCATGCATTGCTCGTGGATCTCTTGATAGTGCTGCAAATGCTCTCGGCCCTGTCGCGTGGTCGAGTAAGTCACTTCCTTGCCATGCTTATCGGCCTTGACCATGCCAAGTCCGATCAACTTGCGTAACGCGTAGCCCACCACATGCGCGTCTTCGATATTCAGGATAAAGCAAATATCGGCCAGCCTTTTATTGTGTGCATGCTGGTTGACTTCATTGAGCACCAGGAAATCGGTAACTGCCATGTCATGCATGTCGGCCGCAGCCATGGCGCAGGCAACCCAGTGCTGGAAAGCGTGGCTGGCCCTGACCACGCTGTATTCAAATTCCGAGATCTCCATCGCCTTGGTCCTGGCCGGTCCGAAGTCGAATGCTTCGATATGGATGACCGGAGGCGGGGGGGGATCGCCCCCCGCTTCCTCCCGGTGCAGGCGGGCTTCGTTTGTGCCGGATTTGTGCATCGCAACGACCTCCTCATTCATGATTTGTGCCGGATTGGTGAAATATTCACGCCAAAAGCCTATTGGATGTTTTTTTACATTGTAGTTGTATTGTCGAGAAATTGTAATATAATTTATTGACGATTTATCGATGTAACGTATAAGATCCAATAAAAAATCTCAAGGAGATGAAAATGGAGACAGTTACAACAAAGGGGGTGAAGAGCCTGCTTGTAATCTGCGCATTGCTCTTGCTGGGAGTGGGAGCGGCGCACGCGGAAGTGGTGGAAATCAATCTTGCTAGCGCTTATCCTGACGATAATTTCCAAACGCAAAATTTGCGGCAGTTTGCTGATGATGTGATGCAGGCCACGGCTGGCCAGGTAAGCATCAAGGTTCATTCCGGCGGCAAGCTGCTCAAGTCTCCGCTGGATATATTCAACGGCGTACGCGGCGGCAAGGTTGAAGCCGGCGAAGCCATCATGTCCGGCTTGGTGAAGGAAAGTGTCTTATTCAGCCTCGATTCACTGCCCTTCATCGTGTCGGGCTACGACGATGCGCAGCGCATGTGGACGGTGCAGCGGCCCGGTATCGAAAAGGTGATGGCTGCGAAGGATTTGCAATTGCTATACGCGGTGCCGTGGCCACCGCAAAACCTGTACTCCAAGGGGCCAATCAATAGTGTGAAAGACTTCAAGGGTTTGAGTATGCGTAATTACAGTCCAGCCACTGAACGCATCGCAGAGCTGATCGGCGCCAAGCCGGTGACGATCCAGATGGTCGACCTTGCCAAGGCGATCGCTGACGAAAAGCTCGACCTGATGATCACCTCCAGTTGGACCGGCGTCGATACCAGGGCGTGGAGCAAATTACAGTACTACTACAAAGTCAGCGCCTGGATTCCGAAGAATATGGTGTTCATCCAGAAGAAGCTGTTTGCCAAACTGAATGAAGCCACCCGCAAGAAAATCATCGATGCCGCCCTGGTCGCCGAAAAGCGCGGCTGGAAGCTAAGCCAGGAAAGCGACCAGAACTATGAAAGCCAACTGGCGGCCAACAAGATCAATGTCTCGACCATGGAGCCCTATATCAGGAAATACCTGGATCGCATCGGTGAAAGCCTGGCGCGCGATTGGCTCAAGCAGGCGGGTAGCGAAGAATTGTCGATCTTGTTGAAGTACACGACGGAACGTTCAATGAAGTAGCAGTGTTGTGGTTGGGAACCCCGGCTGGCACGGGGATATTTGCGGTACTCAAAAAATGGAGAGACTCACTATGTTCACCCAAATAATCAAGCGAGTTGTGCAAACGGGAGTGGTACTGTCGTTCAGCATGGCGGCGTACGCGCAGCAGGAAGTCAAGATCGGCGTGGTTTATCCCCTCACCGGCCCGGGCGCATCTGCCGGGGCGGAAATGAAGAGCGCTTTGGAGCTTGCGGCCGACATCATCAACAACGGCGCCAAGGGAGCGCCAAATCTGCCGTTTTCCGCAGGCGGCGGTTTGCCCGGCCTGAAGGGGGCAAAGATCAAGCTGGTATTCGGTGATCATCAGGGCAATCCCCAGGTCGGCGCGACCGAAACCGAACGCCTGATTACCCAGGAAAAAGTGGTCGCCGTGGTCGGCGCCTACAACAGCAACGTGACGCAGACCGCCAGCCAGGTCGCCGAACGCTACAAGGTGCCTTTCCTGAATGCCGAGTCTTCGTCTGCACCGTTGACGCAGCGCGGTTTCAAGTACTTCTTCCGCACCACCCCGCACGACGACCTGTTTGTCCCGAACTTCTTCACCTTCCTGAAAGAACTGGAAGCGAAAAAGGGCATCAAGGTCAAGCAGCTTGCCTTGTTCAACGAAAACACACAGTGGGGCAATGAAACCACCAAGCTGGAAAACAAGCTGGCCGGTGAAAAGGGCTACAACATCGTCAAGGCAGTTTCTTATCCGCAGAAGAGCACGCAGTTGACCTCCGAAGTGCAGTTGATCAAGTCCGGCAACCCGCAGGTGGTGTTGCAATCGTCCTATACGGGCGACGCGATCATGTCGATGAAGACATACAAGGAACTCGGCTTTTCTCCCGACATGATCCTTGCCAACAATGCCGGCTTTACCGATACCGAGTTCGTCAAGACCTTGGGCAAGGATGCCGATTTCGTCATCACCCGCGAAGTATGGTCGCTCGACCTGGCCAAGAGCAAGCCGCTGATCAAGCAGGTCAACGACATGTTCCAGGCACGCTACAAGATCAATTTTACCGGCAATACTTCCCGCACCTTTACCGGCTTGATGACGCTTGCGGACGCGATCAACCGCGCCGGTTCGACCGAGCATGAAGCGGTCCGCAAAGCGCTGTCGGAAACCAATATCCCGGCCGACAAGATCATCATGCCGTGGAAGGGCATCAAGTTCGACGCCACCGGCCAGAACGAATTGGGTGCCGGCATCCTGGTGCAGATCATCGACGGCAAGTACAACACCGTATGGCCGTTCGACCTGGCCACCCGCGACGTTGTATGGCCGATGCCGAAGTGGGAGCAGCGCAAGTAATGTGGGCGTGATTTTGTCACCGGTCACGGCCGGTGAATTTTAGAAAGGATGGTCAGAGTTTTTTTCGCGATTTTGTTTTTGCGAAAATTATTCTGACTCCCTCTGATTCAACAACAATCCAAGGTTTACTCATGCCTCATCTTTTTTCATATGGCACCCTTCAGCAAGAAGAAGTGCAAATATCTACGTTCGGCCGAAAGCTCGCCGGCCATACAGACACACTTATCGGGTTCGAACAATCGCTCGTGAAGATCGACGACCCCGAAGTGGTGGCAACGAGCGGCAAGACGCATCATCCAATAGTCAAGTACACCGGCGAAACCCACCATAGGGTAGCCGGCACTGTGTTCGAGATCACTGACACGGAGCTTGCTAAAGCGGATAAGTATGAGGTGGCTGCTTCAGTGAACGCAAAGGAGCTTGAGTTGCAAACTGGCAAACCACTGGCACTTTGGTGGGCTTGGGTTTGATCGGAGCGCCGAGTGCCGTTGAGCGCGCTCCTCTGTTTAGTGTTCTGTTTAAATAGCCACGAGTTTTTCGAGCGGGTATTTAAACAGAACACTAGTGATTGTCATATTTCAAAAACGCTTGCCGGAGGAGATTTTTATGTCTTGGGAAATTTTATTGCAGACCCTCGCGTCTGGAGTGCTCATCGGGCTGATCTATGCCTTGGTGGCGATCGGTCTTACCTTGATTTTTGGCGTGATGGACATCGTCAATTTTTCGCATGGCGAGTTCCTGATGTTCGGGATGTATTCGAGCTTCTGGCTGTTCGCGCTGTTTGCGCTCGATCCGATCTTCACGTTGCCCCTCACCGCCTTGTTCCTGTTCGCACTTGGGGTGGTCGTCTACAAACTGGTGATCAGCAAAATCACCAATGCGCCGATGTTGTCGCAAGTGTTTACCACCTTCGGCCTGATGATGCTGTTTCGCGGCATCGCTCAGTATTTCTGGAAGGCTGACTTCCGGACAGTCGACAAATCGATCGTCGGCGGCCATATTTCGCTGGCCGGCATCCAGATCGGATTGCCGCAGGTGACGGCCGGTATCGGTGCGATCCTGGTAACAGGCGCCATCTATTTTTTCCTGACCAAGACCAAGGCCGGCGCTGCATTGGAGGCGACCGCCGCCGATAAGGAAGCGGCACGCCTGATGGGTATCGATTCGCAAAAAATGTTTGCGCTGGCCTGGGGCGTCGGCGCCGCATGTGCCGGTGTGGCCGGGGCATTGCTGTCGACCTTCTTCCCGATCTTTCCCGAGGTCGGCGCCAACTTCATTTTGATCGCCTTCGTGGTGGTGAACCTGGGCGGATTCGGCAGCGTGGTGGGCGCATTGATCGCGGGCATCCTGGTCGGCGTGATCGAGGTGATGGGCGGGTTCCTGCTCGGGCCGCAATACAAGATGGCGATCGTGCTGGCATTGTTCCTCGCCGTTTTGATGTTCCGCCCGCAGGGCTTGATGGGTAAAGCCTAGTCCGCTCACGCCAACACGCATTACGCATAAAAGGTACGCATATGAATTCGACAAAAACCGCAACGATTGCCCAGTTGGATCAGCCGGTGGTCCAGGTCCGGAAAATCACCATTGGGAATATTGCCCTGCTGCTGGGCTTGCTGCTGGCATTCCTGCTGCCAGTATTCATCAAGGACCCGTCTCATCAGAATCTCGCGATCCTGATGTTGATGGCTGCGCAACTGGGCGTCGCCTGGAATATCCTGGGCGGCTATGCCGGCCAGATTTCGCTCGGCCAAGTGGCGTTTTACGGCCTCGGCGCCTACACTTCGACCCTGCTGTTCGCCAAGCTGGGGCTCAATCCCTGGCTGGCGATGCTGGCCGGGGGCGTGCTGGCGGCAACCATCAGCCTGGTCATCGGTTGGTCCTGCTTCCGTCTCAAAGGCCATTATTTTTCGATGGCGACTATCGCGGTGGCCGAGATCATTCAAATCATCTTCAACAATTGGGACTTCGCCGGCGCGGCGGTCGGACTGACTGTTTCGATGGACCAGGAAGGTTGGGCCGCGTTTGTCTTCTCGAGCAAGGTGCCTTACTACTACATCGCTCTGGGCCTGCTGCTGATGACCTTGTTGGCAAATTACCTGATTGAAAAGAGCTTTCTGGGCTATTACTTCCGCGCCATCAAGGATGAGCCGGATGCGGCGAAAAGCCTGGGCATCAAGCTCAGCACGTACAAGCAGATCGCGTTCGCCATCAGCAGTTTTTTCACGGCGCTGGGCGGCAGTCTGTATGCGCAAAAGGAGTTGTACATCGATCCGGGTTCGGTGCTGCATACCGGCTTGTCGATCAAGATGGCGCTGGTTTCGATTCTCGGCGGCGTCGGTACGCTGTTCGGTCCGCTGGTCGGCGCCGGCGTGCTGACCCTGATCGAAGAGGGGACGCGCGCATTGTTCGGCGGCACGGGCCGCGGTACCGACCTCATCATCTATGCGGCGTTGATCGTCGTCATCGCGGTGTACTACCCGACCGGCGCTTTGGGCTGGATCAAGAGTTTCCTTGCACGCCGCAAGGCCGTGCAATCGCAAAAAGCAAAGGGAGAATAAAACATGAGCCTGTTGCGCGTCGAAAATGTGACGAAAAAATTCGGCGGAATCACTGCCAATCAAAATGTTTCCTTCAGTCTCGGTGCCGGCCAGATCGTCGGCCTGATCGGCCCGAATGGGGCCGGCAAGACCACGATGTTCAACTGCATCGCCGGTTTTGCGCCGCCGACTTCGGGCGATATCTGGCTCAACGACATCAAGATATCGGGCTTCACGCCGGAGCAATGCGCGGCGGTCGGGATCGGACGCACCTTCCAGGTGGCACGTACCTTCACCAGCATGACTGCGCTCGAGAATGTGATGGTCGGCGCCTTCCTGCACAACCGCAGCGTGGAGCATGCTCGGCGCATCGCGTCGGACTTGCTGGACTTCGTCAACCTGGGCCAGTTCAGGGACAAGCCGGCCGGCAGCATGACCATCAGCGAGCAGCGCCGCCTGGCGGTGGCCCGCGCCTTGGCGGTCGATCCGAAATTGCTGCTGATGGATGAGGTGATGGCAGGCCTGAATCCGACCGAGGTGAAGGACATGGTCGCCGTCGTGCTGAAGATCCGTGACCGCGGCATCTCCTGCCTGATCGTTGAGCACGTCCTGGAAGGGATCATGCCGATCGCCAATGCGATCGTGGTGCTGGACTACGGCAAGAAAATTGCGGACGGCACGCCGGCCGAGGTATCCAATAATCCGCAGGTCATCGCCGCCTACTTGGGAGAAGAATGATGTTACGAGTCGAGAATTTGAAAGTCAGTTATGACGGCGTGCTGGCGGTGTCCAAGGTCAACCTGGAAGTCGCCAAGGGAAAGCTCGTCGCCCTGGTCGGCGGCAACGGCAACGGCAAGTCGACGACCCTGCGCGCGATCGCCGGTCTCAACATGTGCGACGAAGGCGAGATCACGTTCAACGGCGCCCAGATCCAGCATGTGCCGGCGCACAAGCGGGTGCCGATGGGCTTGTCGCTGGTGCCGGAAGGACGCCGTCTGTTTTCGCGCCTGACGGTGGAACGCAACCTGGAACTCGGCGCCTATACGCGGGACGACCGCGATGAAGTGCAGGGCTCGATCGAGCATATTTATTCCCTGTTCCCGATCCTCAAGGAAAGGCGCAGCCAACTGGCCGGCACCATGAGCGGCGGCGAACAGCAGATGCTGGCGATCGGTCGCGGCATGATGGCCAAGCCCAAAATGCTGCTGCTCGATGAGCCATCGTGGGGCATTGCACCGAAATTCGTCACCAAGGTGCTCGACACGATCCGGTTGGTGAACGAGCAGGGCGTCTCCGTGCTGCTGGTCGAGCAAAGCCTGCACAAGGCCCTGGCGATTGCCGATTACGGTTACGTGATCCAGACCGGCCGGATCGTGATGGAAGGCACCGGCGCCGAATTGCTGGGTAACGAGGACATCAAGAAAGCTTATCTCGGACTATGAGCACTGAGCTTGCCGCTCTTTCTCCGCGCGAGTTGCGAGCCTTGTGCCGCAGCGGCGAATTCACCGGCGCCACGTCGGGCATGGGAAAAGGCCATGTGCAGGCCAACATGATGATCGTGCCGCGTGAATATGCCTTCGATTTCCTGTTGTTCTGCCAACGCAATCCCAAGCCTTGCCCGTTGGTCGAGGTGCTGGAAGCCGGGCAGTTCTCGCCGCGCTGCGCCCCTGGTGCGGACGTGCGCACCGATCTGCCCGGCTATCGCATCTATCGAAACGGCGGCTTGGCGCAGGAGGTCGGCGACATTACCGCTTATTGCGACCATGATCTCGTGACTTTCCTGATCGGTTGCAGTTTCTCGTTCGAGACTGCGCTGATTGAGGGCGGCATCCCGCTGCGCCACGTGCAGCAGGGGCGCAACGTCGCGATGTACAAGACTTCGATCGCCTGCCAGCCGGCCGGCCGGTTCCACGGCGACATGGTGGTCAGCATGCGCCCCATCAAGAGCCGCGACGTGGCCCGCGCGGTCGAGATTTCCGCGCAATTTCCGCAAGTGCACGGCGCGCCGGTCCATATCGGCTATCCGCAGGCGATCGGCATCGATGACTTGTCGACGCCTGATTTCGGCGATACAGTAGAAATTCTCGATGATGAATTGCCGGTGTTCTGGGCCTGCGGCGTGACGCCGCAGTACGCCGCCCAACTTAGCCGGATTCCGTTTTGTATTACGCATTCTCCGGGTAAGATGTTGATTACCGATCTCACGAACGGATAATATTTTCGTGATGCGACAACAACATGGACTCTGCAATGACCAAGGAAACTCCAAAATCAAAAGCGAATTTCGCGCAACCTGCTGTGGCGCCGGCTAAAGTGCCCATCGTTTCTTCTTCCCATCTTGCTTCGGGACGCAGCGCGGAACTCAGCGAGTTCGAATTCGGCCTGATCATTGCGAGCAATGCGTTCCAGCGTTGGGCAGTCCGCTGCATTTCAGCAGCCGGCATGAAAGACATGACGATCACCGACGTGCTGGTGCTGCATCACATCAATCATCGCGCCCGTGAAAAAAAACTGGCCGATATCGCTTTCATCCTGAATATCGAAGACACGCATATCGTCAATTATTCCCTGAAAAAACTGCACGGGCTCGGCCTGGTCAAGACCGAGCGGCGCGGCAAGGAAGTGCTGTATTCGACCAATGAAGCAGGACAGGCGGTATGCAAACGTTATTTTGAAATCCGGGAGCAGGTGCTGGTATCGGGCTTGGCAGGCGACGGCACCGAGAGTTTCGAGTTGAGCGAGTTGGCGCGCTTCTTGCGGATACTGTCGGGGCTTTACGACCAGGCGGCGCGGTCGGCTGCGTCGATGTAATTTTTGCAGGAGCGGGCCATGCCCGCGAACCACGGCACGGCAGAGCGATCGCCGGCATGGCCTGCTCCTACAGACTTCAAGTCAAACAAACGGCAGGGGGACGTGATGGGATTCGCAAATTTAAGAATAGGCCAGCGTCTGGGGATCGGCTTCGGCATGGTGATTCTCTTGATGCTGGCGGTCACCTTCATCGGCGTCAGCCGCATCAACCAGGTCAACGGCAGCGTGGGCAGCATGGTCCGCGATTTCTATCCGAAAACCGTGATGGTCAACGGCATCAAGGCCGACCTGAACGAGACCGCGCGCAGCATGCGCAACCTGCTGTTCATGACCACCGTCAGCGAAGTGCAAGGCGAACTGGCGACCATCGACAAGTCCAGCAGGAACATCACCGAGACCATCGCCAAATTCGAAACGACCTCCAATTCCGCGGAAGGCCAAAGATTGATCAAGGACGTCAAGGACGCCCGCGAAAAGTATCTGCCGATCCTGGCCAACTATCTCAAGGCAATCAAGGATGGTTCGGTCGAGCAGGCCCGTGATCTGATACTGCCCGAGATCGCACCGCACCAGAAAAAGTATTTCGACGCGCTCGATAAATTGATCGAGTTCCAGGCCGGCCTGATGGAAAAATCCGGCAACGAAGCCGAATCGGTGTCGAGCAGCTCCAGCCTGCTGATGGTGGCGCTGGCTTCGGTTGCCGGCGTGCTGGCGATCCTGGTCGGCTGGTGGGCAACCCGCAGCATTACGCGTCCCTTGAATGCGGCGGTCGAAGTCGCGCAGCGCGTCGCCACCGGCGACCTGACTGCAACTCTCGCAGTGGGTTCGACCGACGAGACGGGGCAACTGCTGACCGCATTGAAGAACATGAACGACAGCCTGGTCAAGACGGTCAGCCAGGTCCGCAGCGGCACCGAAACCATCGGCATCGCGTCACGCGAAATCGCATCCGGCAATGCCGACCTGTCGGCGCGTACCGAATCCCAAGCCGGTTCGCTGCAGGAAACCGCATCCTCGATGGAAGAGCTGACCGAAACGGTACGCCAGAATGCCGAGAACGCGCGCCAGGCGAATCAATTGGTCGGTTCGGCATCCGATGTCGCAGTACGCGGCGGCCAAGTGGTGGGGCAGGTAGTCGACACCATGGGCTCGATCAAGGACAGCTCGCGCAAGATCGTCGACATCATCGGCGTGATCGACGGCATCGCCTTCCAGACCAATATCCTGGCCTTGAATGCAGCGGTGGAAGCGGCGCGTGCCGGCGAGCAGGGAAGAGGCTTTGCGGTGGTGGCGGCCGAGGTGCGCAACCTGGCGCAGCGCTCGGCCGGGGCCGCCAAGGAGATCAAGTCGCTGATTGGCGATTCGGTGGAAAAGGTGGATGCGGGCAGCAAGCTGGTGGACGAGGCGGGCAAGACAATGGAAGAGATCGTGACGTCGGTCAAGCACGTGGCCGACATCATGAGCGAGATCACGGCGGCGAGCCAGGAGCAGAGCGCCGGCATCGAAGAAGTCAATCGCGCTATTGGGCAGATGGACGAGATGACGCAGCAGAATGCGGCCTTGGTGGAGCAGGCGGCGGCGGCAGCGCAAAGCATGCAGGACCAGGCGGCAGCGCTCGGACAGTCGGTGGCGGTATTCAAGCTGGCCGACGGCGGTCCCCAGCTTGGCATGCATGGCGTATCCGGCAAGTCGGTTGCGCCGGTAACGCGGGGCGTCAGGACACCGGCACCGCCGTCCCAATCCGCTACGGTGCCGCGGGTCGCACGCACCAAGGCCGAGGCAGCGGAATGGGAAGAGTTTTAAACCTAAAAACGGCAGTTGACCGCTTACTGATGTCTGGAAAGCCGCATGGACATTGCGTTTCTTTCGCTCGATACGTTCACCGCTGGGGAGCAGCGCTACAGGCGCGAGTGCACGTTTTCAGGTTAAATCACCCGCCACAGCGCAAACGTCAGCAGCGTATAGAACGCCGCCACGATATCGTCCCACATCACCCCAAAGCCGCCCTTGAAATGCCGATCGAAATATCCGATCGGCGGCGGTTTCACCATGTCGAAAAAGCGGAACCATAAGAAGGCCCAGAACTGGGTCGAGGCGCCGGCCGGCGTGACGAATAGAAGCACCAGCCAGAACGCGATAATCTCATCCCATACCATGCTGCCGTGATCGGCAATGCCGAGGTTGCGCCCGGTTTTTTGACAAGCCCAGACGCCGATCACAAAGCCTGCTGCAATGATCGCCGCCCAATTCAGCGCCGTAAAAATGTCCGGCCAGCGCGAGGACAGGACATTGAATGACAGCCAGGCGAACAAGGTGCCGGCCGTGCCCGGCACGATCGGGGACAAGCCGCTGCCGAACCCTTGTGCGATGATGTGCGCCGGATGCGACAGCATGAAGCGTCCGTTGGGTTTGGTCACGTAGGCGGTTTGGCCGGATTGCAGTATGGTCATGGCGTGGCGAAATGGTCGAAGGAAGCCGGTTGTAAATCCAGGGCCGCACCGGCGGCATCGACCAAGCGCAAACCGGATGCGCTTTCGATACTGCCGATACGGGTGACGGCGGTTGCGCTTGCCAGCGCCGCACCCAGCACGGCATCGCGCTTCGAGGCCGGTGCGGTAAAGCATAGTTCGTAATCATCGCCGCCGGCCAGTGCAAAGTTGCGGCGCAGTTCTTGCGTTTGCCGCGCCAGCATCGGTCCGTGCGGCAACGCATCGACTTCCAGGCGCGCACCTGTTTTCGAACGTTGCAGGATATGGCCGAGGTCGCCTATCAAGCCGTCGGAAATGTCGATCGCCGCGTGCGCGATGCCGCGCAAGGCCAAGCCCAGCGCAACGCGCGGCGTCGGGGTGTGCATGCGCTCGGCGGCGGTTTCCAGCACTACGCGATCCAGCGCGAGTTCCTTGCGGTAGCCTGCCAGCGCGAGCCGTGCATCTCCCAGCGTGCCGGAAACCCAGATGTCGTCGCCTGCTTGCGCGGCATCGCGCCGCAGCGCTTCGCCGGGTTCGATCTCGCCGAAAATCGTCACGCAGATATTGAGCGGCCCTTTGGTGGTGTCGCCCCCCACCAGTGCGCAACCATGCTCATCAGCTAACGCGAACAGGCCTTGGGAAAATGCCGCCAGCCATTCAGGATTGGCTTCGGGCAGCGCGAGGGCGAGGGTAAATGCGACCGGCTGCGCCCCCATCGCTGCCAGGTCCGACAGGTTTACGGCCAAGCACTTATGGCCGAGTTTCGCCGGCTCGGCATCGGGGAAAAAATGACGGCCTGCAACCAGCATGTCGGACGAGATGGCCATTTGCATGCCGGCTGAAGGCGCCAGCAGCGCGCAATCGTCGCCGACGCCCAGCACCACGCGGCCGGCATGATGCGGAGCTCGGGTGAAGTATCGGGCGATCAAGTCGAATTCGGATAGCATGCCGTGATTGTACCCAATGGCAGCGCGCGGCGAATGAGGGTGTGCGGCGTGCGAGGCCGGCACCTGGCAGGCGGGCGTTGGCCGGAAGAGCTTTGCGCATTCCGGTTACAAAGTCAGGCGGCCAATTCGGCGGTCCTTATGCCAAGTTCTGCCATCAATTCTTGCCGTACTTTCGCGTCTTGCGGCGCCACCCCAAAGCCGCGCATCAGTCCCGGAGCGTCATAGAAGCGGCTGACCGTGCGGCCGTTTTCGGTTCTCGATTGCCACTGCCCGCCTTGCACTGCATGCAAGGGCGCCGGCAGCAGTGCCATTGGATAACTGGGGGTTTTGACCATCACCGGCATCGGAGGTAAATCGATTGCGGTTGGCTGACCGGCGAGGGTGCGGGCGATGGCGCGTGCCGCCGCCATCAGCGGCGCGACATAGGGCAGCACGCGCGTGGTCCCGTCGCAGGTGTATTCGGCGCAATCTCCCAGGGCATACACATCCCTCGCACTGGTGCAGCCGTGTTGATCGACCAAAATGCCGCGCCCGGTAACCAGTTGGGCCGCTTGAGCCAGCGTCAAGTCGGGGCGCAGGCCGACCGCGGACAATACGATATCGGCATCGAATGAGGTGCCGTCGGCCAGCGTTACGTGCAGCGCGTTGCCGGCATGATCGATGCGTGTGGCGCTGGTGCCGAGGCGAAGCGTGACGCCACGCCCTTGCAAGGCCGTTTGCAAATTGATCGAGAGGGCAGGCGCGGCCAGGGCGGCCAGCGGCAGCCGGTTTGGATCGACCAGGGTGACGGCATGGCCCGCGCCGGCCAGGTCGTCGGCGAATTCGCAACCGATCAAGCCGGCGCCGAGTATGCAGATGCGAGGCGGCGTGCGATCCGCAAATGATGCAATGCGATCGCGGAGGCTGGCGTAATCGTCGATATGGTTTACCGAAAGCACTTGTTCTGCTGCATTGCCGTCGAGCGCCAGCCGAATCGGCCGGGCGCCCACGGCGATCACCAGTTGCCGATATTCGAAATTGCCGGCGTTGGTGGCGATGATTTTATTTGCCGTGTCCAGCGTTTCGACGCGCGTATTCGGCAGGATGCGGGCTGCAAGTTGCGCTTCCATTTGCATGGCGCTTTGCGTCACCAGTTGCGCCGCTTGCTTGCCTTGGGCGAATGCATTGGACAGCATGGGCTTGGAATAAAAGCCGGCACCGTCCGCACTGAGAATGAAGAGCGGCGCGCTCTTGTCCAGCTTGCGGAATTCGCGGGCGACGGTATAGCCGGCGAGGCCGCTGCCGACGATGACGATCGGGTTCATTGGATCTCCTTTGCAGACGCGGTGCGGCGCGCCGCATGTACTTTGTCGACGAACAAGCGGACGTCGTCCGCATATTTTTGAGGTTCATAGCCGTTGCGGCAATCGGCGTGAACGATGCCGCCGAAATGCATGCCCAGGTAAGCGAAGGTTTCCTTGAACGCGTTCAAATAGATTGGAGAAACCTGGGGCTCGATCGAGGTGCACGCCACATAGCCGGTCTTGCCTCTGAGCCTGCGGCCCTGCTCCAATAGATCGGGGACCGTCAGAAAATCCGAAATGCGGTCCAGGAATATCTTCATCGGCGGGCTGACCGCATACCAATAGACCGGCGAGGAAAAAATGATGTGCTGATGATCGAGTACGCGCTCCATCAAGGGCACAAAATCGTCATCGATATTTTTGTGCTCGTAATCGAATGCCGAAATATTTTTCCTGCCGAGATCGACGACATCGATTTTCAATTCGCCGGCAATCCAGTCAATCAAGCGACCGGTGTTGCCGTTGCGCCGGGAGCTGCCGAACAGCGCGATTGCCGTACTCATGTTGGTCATGCCTTCGCTCTCACATAGGTATGGGTCATGGCGTGCGCGGCGCGCACGCTACCTGGCTCAGATCTGCACCATTTCGAAATCCGCCTTCGCCACGCCGCAATCCGGGCAGGCCCAATCGGCCGGGATATCGTCCCACCGGGTGCCGGCGGCAATCCCTTCTTCCGGCATGCCGACCGATTCGTCATAGATGAAACCGCAAACGATGCATTGATATGTTTTCATGATATTCCTTCCGAGTTGTATTGGTCTTTGACGTCGATGCTTGGTTACGTCTGCTTACGCCTGTTCCAGCGCAGCGAGCGCGGTGCGATAGTGATTGGCGTGGCGTTCTTCCACCTTGGCCAATGCGGCGAAACGCTTGGCGGCGATTTCGAGCGTGCGTTTGAAGGCCGCGGCATGCTCCTTCGATTCAGCGATCTGCTCGTCAAACTCCGCAACTGCCGCCTGGTTGCCTTCTTCCACAGCGAGGTGGCGGAATTTCGGATACATCTCGGTGTACTCGTAGGTCTCGCCTTCGATCGCGATTTCCAAGGCCCTGGCCGGCGTCAATTGCGCTTTCGGATACAACAGGTCGAGGTGGCCGAAAGCATGCATCACTTCCTGGTCCGCGGTTTCTTCGAAGATTTTTGCCACGTCGTCGGCGCCGGCTTCGCGCGCCAGCTTGGCAAAATAGCGGTATTTGATGTGGGCCATCGATTCGCCGGCGAAGGCGGATTCGAGGTTCTGGATCGTTACGGAATTTTGGTTGGCCATGATTCACTCCTGGTGGTTGAGAGGCCCGACTAGTCAAGTGCAATCGGTATGTGGCAAATGATAGTTATGATCTATTAATTTGGAAAATTGATTGTTTTTATTGATTCGATAGTATTTGACAGGAAAATGAAAGCTGATTTCAGGCATGCTTTCTTGCTTCGAAGATATGCCCAAAAAACATTCGATTCGTATAAATACGTATAAAGTCAAAAGATTCGCTCTGATAAAATCAATCTTTCCGCACGCACAGAAAAAGGAAGGCCGTACAGCATGGATTCCCTCATCACTCAAAAAGAAGAGCTCCGCCAGCAATTACGTCAAGCGGCCCTTGAATACCACGAATTTCCCTCTCCCGGCAAAATCAGCGTTACTCCCACCAAGCAACTCACCAACCAGCGCGACCTGGCTTTGGCGTATTCGCCGGGCGTTGCCGCGGCTTGCGAAGAAATCGTGGTGGATTCCGCCAACGCCTTCAAATACACGGCGCGCGGCAATCTGGTCGCAGTCATCACCAACGGCACGGCCGTGCTTGGCCTGGGCAATATCGGTCCATTGGCATCCAAGCCGGTGATGGAAGGCAAAGGCGTGCTGTTCAAGAAATTTGCCGGCATCGACGTGTTCGACATCGAGATCAACGAGTCGGACCCGGACAAGCTGTGCGACATCATCGCCTCGCTGGAACCGACTTTCGGCGGCATCAACCTGGAAGACATCAAGGCGCCGGAGTGCTTCTACATCGAGCGCAAGCTGCGCGACCGGATGAAGATCCCTGTGTTTCACGATGATCAGCATGGCACCGCGATCATCGTTGGCGCCGCGATCTTGAACGGATTGAAAGTGGTTGGCAAGAACATCAAGGAATGCAAGCTGGTGGTGTCGGGCGCGGGTGCTGCGGCGCTGGCTTGCCTGGACCTGATCGTCGACCTTGGTTTCCCGATCGAGAATATTTTCGTCACCGACCTGGCCGGCGTGGTCTACAAGGGCCGGACAGAGCTGATGGACCCGGACAAGGAACGCTTCGCGCAAGAGACCAGCGCGCGCAGCCTGGCCGACGTCATCCCCGGCGCCGATATTTTCCTCGGCTTGTCCGCCGGCGGCGTATTGAAGCCCGAGATGGTGAAGGCAATGGCGGCTAAGCCGCTGGTGCTGGCGCTGGCCAATCCGACGCCGGAAATCCTGCCTGAAGAAGTCAAGGAAGTGCGCGACGATGCGATCATTGCGACCGGCCGCTCGGACTATCCGAATCAGGTCAACAACGTCCTGTGTTTCCCCTACATTTTCCGCGGTGCGCTCGATTGCGGCGCAACCACCATCACGCGCGATATGGAAATCGCCACCGTCCACGCGATTGCCGAATTGGCGCAGGCGGAGCAGTCCGACATCGTCGCCACCACCTACGGCATCAGCAACCTCAGCTTCGGTCCTGACTATCTCATCCCGAAGCCCTTCGACCCGCGCCTGATGATGAAGATTGCGCCGGCCGTTGCCAAGGCGGCTGAAGAATCCGGCGTCGCCGCGCGTCCGATTCAGGACATGCAAGCCTACCGCGACCGCTTGCAGCAATTCGTGTACCACAGCGGCACCTTCATGAAGCCGATTTTCCAGGTCGCCAAGAATGCGCCGGCCGGCAAGAAGCGCATCGTGTTTGCCGAAGGCGAGGAAGAACGCGTATTGCGCGCCGTGCAGATCGTGGTCGATGAAAGGCTCGCCAAGCCTATCCTGGTGGGCCGTCCCAACATTTTGGAGCAACGCATTCAAAAATTCGGCTTGCGCCTGAAGCCCGACGTCGATTTCCTGGTCATCAACCCGGAATACGATGAGCGCTATCGTGAATATTGGGAAGCCTATCTCGCGATGACCTCGCGCAAAGGCGTCACCGAACAATATGCCAAGCTGGAAATGCGCCGCCGTCATACCTTGATCGGCGCTATGATGATCCACAAGGGCGATGCCGACGGCATGATTTGCGGCACTTTCGGCACTACCGACCTGCACTTGAAATACATCGATCAGGTTCTCGGCAAGCGGGAGGGCGTAAACGTTTACGCGGCAATGAATGGCCTGATCCTCCCCGATCGTCAACTGGTGCTGGTCGATACGCACGTCAATGAAAACCCGAGCGCCGAACAACTCGCCGAGATCACCATCTTGGCCGCCGAGGAAATGCGCCGCTTCGGGATCAGGCCGCGCGTGGCCTTGCTGTCGCATTCCAACTTCGGTACCAGCAACAGCGAATCGGCGAAGAAAATGCGTGCCGCACTGGAAATCATCCAGGAGCACGCACCCGATCTCGAAGTCGATGGCGAAATGCACGGCGATACGGCGCTCGACTCCAAGCTGCTGAAGAAAATGATGCCGGATTCGAAGTTGAGCGGCGACGCCAATCTGTTGGTGCTGCCCAATATCGATGCCGCCAACATTTCCTATAACCTGCTCAAGACTGCGGCCGGCAATGGCATCGCGATCGGACCGATCCTGCTCGGCTGTGCCAAGCCGGTCCATGTCCTGACACCGTCGGCGACGGTGCGAAGGATCGTCAACATGACGGCCTTGTGCGTAGTGGATGCGGTGGCGGAACGCTGAAGCTAGAGCAGTTTCAGCCTGACTGTACAGGAGTCAAGGTTGAGCCGAGAAGCGCAACCGTACGAATGGTACGGTGAGCATCGCAGGCGCAAGATTGGCCGTGTACCGTCAGGATGAAACTGCTCTAATCCAGTTCGACTCCTCTCATCCTGCGTAGCAGAAAATAGAAAGCCGTTTTCCCGAGAAGGGAGAACGGCTTTTTTGCGAGGATTGGTATTGGCTTCTCAAACCATGCAGATCACAATTCGTCGATCGGAATATGCTTCAAGTGCAACTGCGCCCGGCTGACCTCGATATACGCTGCGGGATCAAGCTTCGATGTACGCGACAGCTGTCCTACAAAAATCATCTTCTCGGTCGCACTGCCAGGATAGAGCATATTGTTTTGATTGCGCCGGGCCTTCAGGATGTCGTCGTTATATGCGTCTTGATGATACAAGGCGATTTGCCGATGGGTTTCCGATACGAATAAGTCCATGCTCTGTTCGGGTGGGGCGATGCTGGAAAGGTAAACAACCTTGTTCTTTCCAGTCGATTTCTCGATCATGACGACAATCTCGATCAGTATGTCTATACGCATGCTTGTTCCGCTTCTTCGGATGATTCAACCAAAAGAGCTTACCCTGTCTTGTTCCGTTTTTGCAATGACAAGACTCCTGCACATCATGATTCCGTGCTCCTGATCGGCACCCGCCCCGTCGGCACGATGGTCGCGGCGCGGTCGCAATGTCCCGGCTGATCGTCGAAGAACATGTGGGGCTTGAACGCCGCCAGCACATCGGACTTGGCAACGCCGCCCATGAAAAAGGTTTCGTCGATCGCCACGTCCCAGGCGCGCAGGGTACGGATCACCCGCTCATGCGCCGGCGAGGAACGTGCGGTGACCAGTGCGGTGCGGATGGGCGCGGCGCGGCCATCGGCGCTTTTGAAATTGTTCTGGATGAAGGACAGCGCCTTCAGCAGGCGCGCGAAAGGGCCTTCCGGCAGCGGCTTCCTGGCATTGTCGCGTTCGTGGGTTTCAAAGGCTTCGATCCCCTGGGTCTGGAAAATCCGTTCCGACTCGTCGGAGAAAATCACCGCGTCGCCATCAAAGGCAATCCGGATCTGGCCCAGTTCTTCCAGCGCGTTTTCCGGCTTCTGGTAGAGCAGGGCGGAGGCAACGCCGGAATTGACCGCTGCCTGCACGTCATCTTCATGCAGCGACAAAAACAGGCTGACATTGAAGGCCCGCAGGTAGGGTGCGAGCGAGGCGCCGCCGGAAAGCGCGGCACGGGTGATGTCGAGGCCGTAATGCTTGATCGAATTAAAAATCCGCATCGACGTCTCGGACGAATTGCGCGACATGATGACGACTTCGACGAAGCGCTGATTGTGGGTCAGCACGTTCAACTTCAGCAATGCGCGCACCAATGCGAAGCCGGCGCCAAGTTTCAGGATTTCGTTTTCATGGTCGAGCTGGTGTTGCCGGTAGGCTTCCAGCCCCTGGGTGCGGAAAATCGCTTCTTCGGCTTCGAGGTCGAACAGCGCGCGGGACGAAATGCCGACGACCAGCAGGTTATCGAGAGAGACAGGCATGAGTGGAAGTTCCTCGGAGCATGGGACTCCGTGTAATGCAATCGATTGGATGCCTTCGCTATACAGGCATGAGTGATCGAATTATAAACACACCGGGTACTTGCCACGAGTTTGGCTTGGCAGGCTGTTGAAAAACTGCTGCGCGGACCGATCTCGAGGTCTGCGGTGCTCGGTGTACAACTCGTAGGCGTGCGCTCCTCGACCTCGATCCCAGCCTGCTCGCGTCTGTGTCGGCGCGCCTGGTCAGCGGCATTTATTTAGAGGCTCTTAGCCTTGTTGCTGCATATCCTCTTCGTATTTCTCGAATGCCTTTTGCAGGATCGAGCACAATTCGGCCTGATCCCAGGGCTTGGTCAGGAATTTGTAGATCGCACCCAGCTTGATCGCATCGGTGACGGTGCCGACGTCGGCATAACCGCTCAGGATCATGCGCACTGTCATCGGATACATGGTCTTGACGCGGCTCAACAACTCCACGCCGGTCATGCCGGGCATGCGATGGTCGGAGAGGATGACGCCGACCTCGTTGTTCGCCAAAATCTCCAGCGCCGCCGCGGCATCCGGCGCGGTGAGTATTTGGTAGCCGGAAGGACGCAGTATGCGTCCGAGCGCAGTCAGCACATTGGGTTCGTCGTCGACCAGCAGCAAGACGCGTTTGGCTGCGGGTTCGTCTTTTGCTTCACTATGCTCGGACGTTACTACATGCAGCGGAGCGGGGCCGGAAATTTTTCTTGCCAGGGATTTGCTGTCCGGCTCGGCGTCGAGCATCGCGATCAGCGGCCGGAAGGCTTCTGCTTCATTCGCTTCCAAAGCCGTCGATCGTATCGCCAGATCGCGCGCGACGTCGCGCAGGCGCCACTGGATCTCCTTGGTGGCGACGATGGCTTCAAACAGGATTGCCCGGTTTTCCGCAGTGTCTTCGCGTTCGCAGGCATCGAGGCCGGTACTGAAGAATGCGCGCTGGATGATGTCGATGCGCTTGACGGTCTGCTCCAGCAAGTCTTTCGCTTTGGCCGTTTGCAGGCGAGTCAACTCGGCCATTTTGTCGCCGGTCTCGACCACCACCGAAATATGATCGAACAGGATTTTGGCGCGCTCGTTCGCCTCATCGGAGGGGACTTCGCTCTTTGGTGCGCCCGGAAGCTGCTTCGTGCGCAAGGTGCTGGAAATCACCGAAACCAGGTCGTAGGCGTGCTCATTCGGAATGATCCTGAGCGCCAATTCGGCCCGTT
Organism: uncultured Burkholderiales bacterium; assembly: GCA_966211965.1. Classification (GTDB taxonomy): domain Bacteria; phylum Pseudomonadota; class Gammaproteobacteria; order Burkholderiales; family Burkholderiaceae_D; genus CBIHON01. The sequence goes on from CBIHON010000032.1 coordinate 25,814, forward strand.
CAAGCGGGTTGTCCTTCTCCATCAGCAGCTCCGAAATCATTTCCGCGACCGACAGGATCTGACCGGGAACGCTGATGTGCCGGCCGCGTACCTGGCTCGGATAACCGGCGCCGTCGAAGCGCTCGTGATGCTCGGCGACCGCCAGGGCGACGGCGGGCGGATAGTTCTCCAGTTCCTTGATCAGCATTTGGCCGATGCGCGGATGGACGATGATATGGCGCCATTCGTGCGGCAACAGGCGCCGGCCCGGTTGCAGGTATTTCGGTTCGATATACAGCTCGCCGATATCGTGCAACAGGCCTGACAGCGCCACGATCGATTGGTCCTTGGCATTCAGGCCAAGCTTGTTGGCCAAGCAGATCGACAGCAGGCTGACCATCACGCTGTGGGTCAATGCATCCCGGCCGCCGCGCTCGGTAATTGTGAGCATCATGCTCATTGCGCTGCCGAACTGGAGGCTGCCGAGGACTTCGAAAGGCGAAACCTGGCCGCGATTGGCCGCGCCGAGGATATAACTGATCGGCTCGACTGTTTCCGACAGCCGCTTGGCTTCCGCGACGATGGTCTTGATGTTGATGCTGTCTTCGAGTTCGATGCAGGACTCGAGCGGCTTGCGCAGTTTGTGGACGATCAGCTTCTCTTCCAGCGCGCGCGAAATCCTGGTGCCCTTGGCAATGAGCTTCATGCCGCGCGAGTCGAAGATATCCTCGGATGCCGCGACGACATGATCTTCGGCAAGGTCCATGACTTTGTCGAGGTAATGCTTGTTGACAGAATCTGACAGAATGAGTGCTTCTTCAGCCATGACAATTTTCTCCGGACCGATTCGTTGCTGACTGCGCTGTCCGCAGGCAAGCCGATTAGAGCAGTTTCATCCTGACCGTACACGGCCAATCTTGCGCCTGCGATGCTCACCGTACCATTCGTACGGTTGCGCTTCTCGGCTCAGCCTTGGCTCCTGTACAGTCAGGCTGAAACTGCTCTAGCGTAACGGATAGTGGCGAACAGTTACCTCTTCAGTCGCCTTCCCTGTTTTGAGACCAGCGTTACGCTACCATCTTCCTTAATAATTTGGAACGTCTGGATGTAACAATTCTCCTGTACCGGTAGTAACATTTCCGTACATGCCGGCCGTACATGCCGGCAGACAGAGCGGAAATTCCTTGATTTTATTGACGGCTTCTCAGTCCTGGCTTTCGGGAGATAAAGCCGTCAATTGCTCCATCAGTTGCGCAAAGCGTTTCTGGTTCGGGGCGAGCTTGTCGGCATCGCGCAACACCTCGCCGGCTTCGCCGAACAGCGCCGGATCGACCCCGTTTTTTTGCATGCTTGCGATTAATATGTGTGCGAAATTGAACAGGATGCGCACGTTCGTTGGCAGGGTACGCCGTGCATTGCGCATCCATTCGACCGCCTCGTCGAGCATGCCGTCCCTCCACAGCATCACGCCATGGTTCATCAACTCGGCCGCTTCATGCTGCGCTGCACGGATCATTTCCGAGCCTTGTTCCCCCATCCTGGCTTTTTCGAAAATCTGTTGTGCCTCCGCAGCCAACTGCGCGTTGTCGTGGTTGTTCTTGATCAGTTCGCAAAGCAGCTCCGCCGAGGCGTCCTTGACGCCGACCGCAAACAGCAAGCGCGCCATGTCGAGGCAGGTCTCGGGATCGGGCCGCGTGGCTGTCTGGTTAAGCAGGCGGCCGAGCTCGTCCCCCGATTTGCGGGCACGCACGAAGTCGCCGCTCTCGTGGTAGACCAGGCCTTCGGTGATCTTGGCGCGCACGCGGACCTCTTCGGTGTCGAACGCGCTTTGCACCGCGGCGAGCAGCTTCAGGGCTTCCTTCGGATCTTCTTTCTGTCCGCATACCCGGGCCAGACCGAAGTAGGCATCCGGTGTTCTCAGCACCGAATGTTCACCGACTTCGACGCTCTTGCGAAAGGCTTTTTCCGCGACCGCGATATTGCCGAGTTTCAGGGCGATCGTGCCGAGATTCTTTTGCCGCAACACCGAATTGGGGGAAAGTTTGGCGGCGCTTTGCAAGACCTGCTCCGCTTCCTCCAGTTGCCCGAGTTGCTGCTGCGCGGCAGCCAAGTGGTCGTATGCTTCGAGATAGTGCGGATTGTCGGTGATGACTTCCTGCAGCATCTGGCGGGCTTGTTCGGTCTCGCCGTTTTGCAAAAGTATTTTTGCGATACCCGTCTTCGCCCAAGGGAACTCACGGTCCGCCAACACTTGTTCGAATACCTGCCTGGCTTGTTCCGGTTCGCCGCTCTTCACCAGCAGCGCGGCCTTCATGCGCAGCAGATCGAGGGTATGCAGTTTCTCGCTTTCGAGCCGCTCGTCGCACAGCTTGGCGGCTTTCAGGTAATCCTTGGCTTCGAAGGCCTTATCGATCGGCTTGAAGATCTGTTTCTTGCTCCAGATGCGGTTCAAGCGCGCCAGTACGATGCTTTCGGTAATCGGCTTGATCAGATAGCCGTCCGGCTGATATTCCGCCGCGCCCATCACCGACTCGACGCTCTTTTCGGCCGACACCATCATCCAGATGCAGGAGGGGCCGACCAGGTCGCGGATCTTCGCCTCTTCCAGCACCTGCTGCCCGGTCCTGCCGGGTCCGAGATTGTAGTCGCACAGCACAACGTCGTATTTGTTCCGGCTCAGCATGGAGATCGCCTCGGAACCGCTGCCGGCCTGGTCGACGTATTTCACGCCGAGCGCCCGGAGCATGTCGCGCAGCATCTGACGCATGCTGGGAAAGTCGTCGATCAGCAGATAGTGCTTGTTGGCCCACTCGGTGATTTGATTCTTTTCCATCGTCCATTCCTTGCCGACGAATTACGGCAGACGCAGCACGAAGCAGCCGCCGCCCCACAGGCCGCCGTTTTCCAGCGTCACGCTGCCCTGCCGTCCGCGGTGTTTGTGCATTTTTGCCACTTCGCTCGAAAAATACAGGCCGAGCCCGGTGCTTCCAGTCATGAAGTCGACCCCTGTCCTGATGGAAGCGCCCGTTTCCAGCATCGACGGCGGATAGCCCTTGCCATCGTCCTCCACCCGCATTTCGAGAAAGCCGTCGACCGGTTTGATGAGCAGGCGGATCTTGTCCTTGGTGTAGTGGATCGCATTGTTCAGAGCGTGGCTGATCACGCCGACCACCAGATCGTCGTCGAAAATCCAGATCAGGTCTTCGGGGAAATCGGCCTCGAATGCGATGCCCTTGGAGTCGAGCAAAATATGATTCTGGGCCTTGATTTCGGCGACAAACTGGCTGAGTTCCTGGGCTTGCGGATCGAAGGGATAGGCAGTGCTGCCGACTTCCTTGTATAGCGCCAGCAATTGGATCAGGTTGTTGTTCAGGCGCCGGGTTTCATAGAGCATGTGCGCCATTTGCTGATAGGCCGGCGTTATTTTTACGGAGGCGTCCGCCAGCAGCACTTCGAGCGTGCCGCTCAGCATGCCGACCGAGTTTTTCATGTCGTGCGCGGCCGAAGCGATAAACATCGACAAATCCGGCTGCTTCTGATGGTCAGGCATGCGCACCTCTCTGCAATGGCCGGGGAAGCACATTGACAACATGCCAAACCCGCCTGAATTTTTGGATCGTGCAACTAGTAGTCTATACCAAGTCAATGATGACAGGTGGCAACTTTTGTGTGAGGCAATTTCGTATGCAATCCCCTCCCATGAATATGGGAAGTGAGTTTGACCACGAATTTTGGATACCAATGGTAATGCCAAGAATTTGGCACCAATTCAGGAAGCAATGATCCAAGTCAAAGATTTTTATTTCTTCCCTGTTCTTTCCTGGGAGAAGACCTTCTCTTCATTTCAATTGAAGAGCATGTGCTTAGCTTATTGTGCTTATGATGACTGATTTCGGAAGCATGATTTTGAACGAGACGCCTGATGCGGTCATCGTCACCACTTTGCAAGGCATCATCCTCCACTGGGCCAAGGGAGCTGAGTCTACTTTCGGTTACAGAAGCGATGAAGCGACCGGGCACTTCCTCTATGACCTCATTGTTCCGTCAGACCGCATCGAGGAAGAACAAAAAATTTTGCAGGAAATCAAGAAAACCGGTTTTTGCAGCTATGAATCATTACGCTGGAAAAAAGATGGCTCATTGGTGTATGTCGATATTTCGTGCAAGCTGATTTGCGATGCGGAAGAAAAGCATGAATTCATTCTGTTCAGCAAAAAGGACGTGACACACCTGAAAGCGCTGCGCGATGCGAAATGGATCGAAGCGAAATTCAGGGATCTGCTGGAGTCGACGCCGGATGGCATCATCATGGCCAACTCGATGGGCCGCATTGTGCTGGCCAATACGATGGCCGAAAATCTGTTCGGATATGAACCCGGCGAATTGCGCGGCCAGTTGATTGAAATTTTGCTGCCGCAACGATTTCGCGGAGGACATGTCAAGCATCGCTCGAGTTATTTTTCCCAGCCGCGCACGCGCGCGATGGGGGCGGGGCTGGAATTATTCGGCTTGCGCAAGGACAATGTCGAATTCCCGATCGAAATCAGCTTGAGTCCGATCGAAACGGAAGAGGGACCCTTGGTCATGAGTGCGATTCGCGACATCAGCGAACGCAAAAAGGCAGAGAGAAAGTTCCGCGGTTTGCTGGAGTCTGCGCCGGACGCGATCGTGATCGTCAACCAGCAAGGAGAGATCGTACTGGTCAATTCTCAAACCGAAAGAGTGTTCGGTTATCTGCGTGAAGAATTGCTGGGAAAGAAGGTCGATGTCCTGGTGCCCGGACGTTTCCAGAACCACCATCCTGTCCATCGGGACGGCTTTTTCGCGGAACCGCGCACGCGAGCGATGGGCGCCGGATTGGAACTCTACGGCTTGCGCAAGGACGGCTCGGAATTCCCGGTCGAAATCAGCTTGAGTCCGCTGGAAACGGAAGAAGGCATGCTGGTTTCCAGCGCTATCCGCGACATCACCGAACGCAAGCGCATCGAGCATACCCTGCAGGAAAAAAACATCGAACTGGAAAAAGCCAATCTGGCCAAGGATCGCTTTCTTGCAAGCATGTCGCACGAATTGCGCACGCCGCTGAACGCAATCATCGGCTTTACCGGCACGCTGTTGATGCGGCTGCCGGGCCCGCTTACCGCCGAACAGGACAAGCAGCTGAAAACCGTCCAATCCAGCGCCCGCCATCTGCTGTCGCTGATCAACGATCTGCTCGACTTGGCCAAGATCGAGTCCGGCAAGGTGGAGATGAATCTTGAAACCCTTGTCTGCCAGCGCGTAGTCGGCGAGGTCGCCGAAACAATGGGGCCGCTGGCAAGGCAAAAAGGACTGGAATTCAAGCTTGAGTTGCCTGAGGATGACGTCGTCATTGAGACTGATCGCCGCGCCCTCAGTCAAATCATTTTCAACCTCGTCAACAACGCGATCAAATTTACCGAGAAAGGCGAAGTACGGATTGAAATGACCAAGTACGACAACGACGGGCACAGAGTGATGGCGATCCATGTCAAAGATACCGGCGTAGGCATCAAGTTCGATGACCAAACCAAGCTGTTCCAGGCGTTCAGCCAACTCGATTCCACGTCGACGCGCCGTTTCGAAGGCACCGGGCTCGGACTGTACCTGAGCCAAAAACTCGCCGCGCTGTTGAACGGCGGGCTGTATTTTGAAAGCGAGTACGGATGCGGCAGCACTTTCACACTGGAACTGGAGATCGCCCAGCAACGCGAAGCGACCTTGCATGGTGATATTGCTTAGAGGCTGTTATGGACTCACACGAACTCTAGCAGGCTGTTGAAAAACTACCGCGCGGACCGAGCTCGAGGTCTGCTCGCTACGTTTTTCAACAGCCTGCTAGAACCTGGAAAAGCAAGGCGAGTTACGTTCCCGCTGACGGAACGGGAGAGAAGTCAATGCCGGCTCGCATTTTGATTATCGAGGACAACCCCACCAACATGGAGTTGATGGTTTATCTTCTGAATGCTTTCGGGCACACGCCGTTGCCGGCCTATGACGGCGAGGAAGGCGTGAAGGCCGCGCGGACGCAACAGCCCGAGTTGATTCTCTGCGACGTTCACTTGCCGAAGCTGGACGGTTACGCGACCGTGCATTACCTCAAGAACGACCAAGCGCTGGCCAGGATTCCCATAATTGCCGTGACGGCGCTATCGATGGTCGGCGATCGAGAAAAGCTGCTGAGTGCCGGATTTGACGGCTACATCGGCAAGCCGATCGATCCGGAAATCTTCGTTGGCCAAGTCGAGAAATTTCTACGCACGGATTTGCAGGCCGCGGACGCGCCTTGCATTGCAGAGGATGTTGTCGATCCCCCCAAGCCCGATCCTCCCCCCCTCAAGGCTTGCCTAGGCGAATGCAAAAGAAGAGAGCAAGATGGCTACCATACTGATCGTCGATGACCATGTGTTGAACCGCGAGTTTCTGTTGGCCTTGCTCAGTTACGGCGGCCATCGCCTGCTGGCAGCCAGGGATGGGGCCGAAGGCTACAGGTTGGCGCACGCCGAATACCCGGACCTCATCATCGCAGACATTTTGATGCCTAAAATGAACGGCTATGAATTTGTCACGCATATTCACGCCGATCCGGCGCTTGCGAGCATACCGATCATTTTTTATACTGCGGCCTTCCGCGAACGCGAGGCCGAAGTCATGGCGCTGACGTGCGGCGTCCGCTGGGTTTTGCCCAAGCCTTCGGAACCCGAGATCATTTTGCAAACGGTGCAAGAAGCGCTACGGTTGCCGGCAACAACCCGCGTGCCCGTACCTTCGTTGCCGTCCGTCTTGCCGCCCAAGGGAAGACCGCTATCCGTCATGGATCGCCATCTCACCGCCTACCTGGAAGAGATCGAAACCAGCAGTGACCTGCTGTCTGAAATCGCACGTAACGACGCCGCTTGCAAGCGGCAAGAATTGGAACACCTGACGCAGAGGCTGTCCCACTCGCTGTCCAGTCTTCAGGCGGTGAGCTTGCGCCTGACTGCGCTGATCGATTTGGGTATCGAACTTGCTTCGGAGCGTGATTCCACCGATCTGATGGCTGCCGGCTGTCGAATCGCACAACACATCTGCGTGGCCAGATACGCCGTGATCGGCATCCTTGACGATGACGGACGCCGGTTGCGTGATTGCGTGACGCGGGGATTCGACGATGAGGCGGCGGCCGGGCTCGATGTCTCGCTTTCCTTCAGCTGCCTGCTGCATTCCTTGGCCGAGGCGCGCAGCCCGCGGCGGATGTGCAATGCCGGCGGCGACCCGCAAAGCATCGGGCTACCGGCATCTCATCCGCCGGTTCACTCCTTTCTGGGTGTCGCCATTGCATCGAGCGAGCGCACGTATGGCTGGCTGTACTTGGCCGACAAACTCGGTGCAGAGGAATTTGGCGAAATCGATGAGCGCTCTGCCGTTACCGTGGCGGCACAACTCGCGGTGGCGTACGAAAATCTGGTGTTGTTCGAAAAAATCCGGCAACAACATGAACAATTACTTAATGAAATGGAAGAACGCAAAAGATATCAGGCGCGCATCGAATATTTGGCGAACCACGACCCCTTGACCGATTTAGCGAACCGCAACCTGCTGGGCGACCGGATCAAGCAGGCGATGCTTCAGACGCGCCGCACGGGCGGCATGCTGGCTTTGTTGTTTCTCGACCTGGATCGTTTCAAGGAAATCAACGACAGCTTCGGCTATGCATACGGTGACGCGTTGCTCAAGGCCACGGCGGATCGGTTGTGCAAGATCATGCGCGCCGGCGATACCGTAGCGCGCCAGGGCGGCGACGAATTCATCATCCTGCTGACCAATCTGGAGAATTTGCAGGACGTCATCAATGTCGCCAACAAGATCATCAATGGATTCTCGCAGCCGTTTCTCATTGAAAACCGTCCTTTGTATATGAGCGCCAGCATCGGTGCGACGGTGTATCCGGATGACAGCGACGACCTGCAGACCCTGCTGCAAAACGCCGATACCGCCATGTATCGTGCCAAGGCTGAACAGAGCAGCAAGTTCCGGTTTTATTCACGCGACATGAGTGCGCGCGCGCTGGAGCGCGCCGCCCTCGAAAGCGCCTTGCGGCGGGCGATCGAGCGTGAAGAATTCGAACTGTTCTATCAACCCAAGGTATGCATAGACGATGGACAGATCTGCGGCGCCGAGGCGCTGATTCGCTGGCATCATCCCGAGGCGGGCATGATCCCGCCAATCCGCTTCATTCCGCTGGCAGAGGAAACCGGCCTCATCGTGCCGATCGGCGAGTGGGTGTCGCGAACCGCCTGTCTCCAGAACAAGGCCTGGCAGGCAGCGGGCTTGCCGAAGGTCTGCGTGGCTGTCAACCTGTCGGCGCGCCAGTTCAGGCACGCGCAGCTGGTCCCCTCGTTGGCCAGTGCGCTGCAGGACTCGGGGCTGGACGCGCGGTTTCTCGAACTGGAACTGACCGAGAGTCTGGTGATGAACAACGCCGAGCAGTTTGTCGCGAAGCTGCATGACTTGAAGGCGATGGGAATACGCCTTTCCATCGACGATTTCGGCACAGGCTATTCAAGTCTTTGTTATTTGAAACGATTTCCGATCGATAGCCTCAAGATCGATCAATCGTTCGTGCGCGACATCGTCACCGATCCGGATGACGCCGCCATCACGCGCTCGGTGATCTCGCTCGGACATAGCCTCAACCTGAAAGTCATCGCCGAAGGAGTCGAGACCGAGGCGCAAATGACCTATTTGCAAAGTCATCGTTGCGATGAAATGCAGGGCTATTACTTCAGCGAACCAGTGCCGGCACAGGAATTCGCACGGATTCTGGGGCGGCGTCCGTAAGATTCCATGGAAGTCTCAGCAAGTCGCCGTTGTAAGCAGAAAAGGGAAAAACCTTCGAAGGCCTGGTCTGTCAAAAACATTCTTTATCGGCCATTTGTGTGGAATTGTGTGAAGTTGCGAAGGACGGCTGACAAGCGATCTTTGACCGCATGAACTTGACCGGCATTGAGAATTCTCAAGCCGTTCGGGTGCAATCCGCGTGAACCTTGATCCATTCCCGACAGACAAACGGCCGCAGACAGGATGCAGGATTCCGCACAGCTTTTGGCGGAACCGGCACCGCTTCCCGGCGTTAAGGAGCAAAAAATGACAGCGATTGTGCGCATCGATGATGAGGTCATCGGTACCGAGGATTTCATCAGGACCTTGAAGCTCGGCGGTCAATTCGAAGGACTCGTCGAGCAACTCGTGCGGGACAAGATCACGGTTCGCGCGGCAAAAAAACAAGGCATCCTCTTGGCGCCCGAAGAGATCCAGGAACGGGCCGACCAATTCCGCAGAGTCCAGGGCTTGCACCGCGCCGCCGACATGAACCACTACCTCGACACGCTCGGGGTCAGCCTGGATGAATTCGAGTCTTTCATCACCGACAGCCTGTATCAGGAAAAGATGATGGCGCAGGTCTGCAGCGACCAGGCGGTCGAGCAATACTTCAAACTCCACTCTCCAAAATTCGACAGTATCGAAATCAGCCATATCGTTCTCGATTCGGAAGGCAAGGCGAAAGAAATGATGTCCCTTCTCACCGATGATCCGGACAGCTTCGCCGAGATGGCGCGGGAGCATTCGGTGGCCGATACGCGCGAGCAAGGAGGCGTCATCGGCAAGGTGTTGCGCGGCTCTCTCAAGAGCGATATCGAGGCCAGGGTATTCAATGCGGCCGCCGGCGAATTGCTCGGACCGTTTCCATCGCCCGACCGCTCGCTTTACGAAATCTTCGCGGTGAATGCAAAACACCCGGCCGCGCTCGACGAGGAAACGGCGGCCGAGGTACGCCGCCTGCTGCGTGAAGAATGGCTGCAGGCGCGGGCGCAGGAACACATCATCGAGGCGCGTTAGAAACGGTTTTATTTCAGCTAGCTGAGCTTGCGCGACCCAATGGATGTTTCGCCAAAATTGCAGTCCCTCGCCGACTTTCTATCGTCGGTGGAAATCCTCTCGCCCTTCAAACCCAATGAGCTGGAACGATTGGCCGAACACGCCGAATCCCGTTTCTATTCGTTCGGCGACACCATCTGCAATGCCGGCGAAGCCGCGGACGGCATGTTCGTGGTCAAGGCCGGCTCGGTGCGCGTCTTTACCGAAGAGCATGGCAAGGAAATCAGCATGGGCGTGCGCAAGGCCGGCGAGGTCTTTGCCGAAATCGCAATGTTGCGCGATTACCGGCACGAATCCTCGGCCCGCGCCTCGGTAAAGACCGAATTATTGTTCATCCCGCGCACCGCGATCGAGCCGGTCATTACAGGCAACCCGGAAGCGCAGCAATTCGTGACGAGCTATGTCGCTATCAGTTCCGCCGGCGGATTCGTGGCCCGCCTGTTCGATCTGCGCGGCAAGGTGAACAAGGCTGAGCTGGAGGAATTTGTGCGCAGCGTCGGCGTCAAGCGTATTGCCGCCGGCAAGGAAATCCTGCGCCAGGATGCGCGCGATGACCGCAGGCTGTACGTGATACGCCAGGGACAAGTGCGCCTCCTGCGCACGGAGGATGAGACCGAGTATCCGCTTGCCGCATTAGGGCCAGGTGAAATCTTCGGTGAAAAGGCTTGCCTGGCGCGCCAGGAACAAATTGCCTCGGTGACGGCAACCACCGATGCCACGCTGTTGGTCATTCCGGAAAAAACCGTGCATTTCATCCTGGAGCGCAATCCGAAATTGCGCGAAGTATTGGAAGGGCGCATCCAGTTCGTCGAAAGGGAATTGCATCGGCAAAAGAAATTGGCGGAAAGACGCAAACGACCGGTCATTCTCGATCTGCACTCGAAACCCGAACTCGGCGAGAAAGTCATCAAGCGCTTTGCGCTGGTCGAGCAAGCCGAAGAGATGGACTGCGGCGCCGCATGCCTGGCCATGCTGTGCAGGCATTACGGCATCCCCATGACCTTGGGCAAGCTGCGCGAACTGGCCAACGTCACCACGCAAGGCGCGACGCTGGACAGCTTGGCGCGCGCCGGCGAATCGCTCGGCTTCACCACGCGCGGCGTCCAGTGCACCTATGAAGCGCTGCAAGGGTTCGAATTGCCCTTCATCGTGCATTGGGAGGGTTACCACTACGTCGTGGTGTACGGCGTGTCGAAACGGCAGGTGTGGGTAGCCGATCCGGCAGTCGGCTTCAGGAAAATGAGCGTCCAGGAATTCGAGCGCGGCTGGAGCGGCACCTGCCTGGTTTTCACGCCCGGCCAGGACATGGTGCAACTGGCGGCGGCGCGCTCGCCCTGGATCCGCTTCGCCGGCTATCTGAAACCGTACAAGAAGATACTCGGGCACCTGTTCCTGGCGACCTTCGTGATCCAGATGCTGGGCATCGTGCCGCCGTTGATCATCCAAAACATTTTGGACGGCGTGATCGTCCACCAGAACATCAGTCTCCTGCATCTGCTCATATTGGGCTTGGTCATTTCCAGCTTCTTCAGCCAGTTGATGGCGACGATCCGGGCTTATCTTGCGAACTACATGGTGCGCAACCTGGACTTTTCGATGATGGCGCAATTTTTCAAGCATACGATGTCGCTGCCGTATTCGTTTTTTGCGAAACGGAAAACCGGCGACATCGTTGCGCGCTTCCAGGAAAACCAGACCATCCGCGCCTTCCTGACGGAATCGACGGTGACCACCATGCTCAATCTGCTGATGGTGTTCCTCTACTTCACGATCATGTTTCTTTATAACGTGAAACTGACCGTGCTGCTGATCGCCTTCGTCATCCCGATCATGGCCCTGACCGTACTGGTGACGCCGAAAATAAAGGAATACGCACGCGAAGTATTTACCACCTCAACCGATGCCAAGTCCTTCCTGATGGAAGCGCTCGGCGGTGTCGAAACCGTCAAGGGCATGGGCAGCGAACGGCCGGTGCGGCTGAAATGGGAAAAGAAATACGTCAAGGCGCTCGAGGTGCAATACCGGGCGCAGGCATTCAACATCTTGGTCGGACTCGCCAGCCAGTTGCTCAATGCCGCCACCACGATCGGGATTCTCTGGATGGGCGCCAGCCTGGTGCTGGCCCATGAACTCTCGATCGGCCAGTTGATCGCATTCAATGCGCTGATGGGCAGCGTGCTTGCCCCCCTGATGGGCTTGGTCGGCTTGTGGAGCCGCCTGGCCGACGCCGGCGTAGCGATGGAACGCCTGGGCGACGTGCTCGACATGGAACCGGAGCAAAAACCGGAAGACTTGCAATCGCGCGTCGTGCTGCCCGATTTGCAGGGCGCGATCCGGCTTGAAAACATCTATTTCCGCTACGGCGGCAACGAGACGCCGTATGTCCTCGAAAACATCAGCCTCGACATCAAGCCGGGCGAACTGGTCGCCATCGTCGGCCGCAGCGGCTCGGGAAAAACCACCCTGGCAAAAATGCTGGTCGGCTTCTATACACCCACCGAAGGAAAGGTGATCGTCGACGGTTACGACATGAGCGTGATCGACAAGGATTGCTACCGGGCCCAGGTCGGCTATGTCATGCAAAGCAATCTGCTGTTCTCCGGCACTATCGCGGAAAACATCGCCAGCGGCGAAGAAAGCCCGGACCGGCGCCGCATCGAAGAAGTCGCGAAGATGGCCGATGCCCATGCCTTCATCAGCAAGATGCCGGTCGGCTACGAACAAGTGGTGGGCGAACGCGGCGTCGGCCTGTCGGGCGGCCAGATTCAGCGCTTGTGCATCGCCCGCGCGCTGTATCACGACCCGCGCCTGCTGGTGTTCGACGAAGCGACATCGGCACTCGATACGCAGTCTGAGAGCAACATCATCGGCAACATGCACGATATTCTCAAGGGCCGCACCGCCGTGATCATCGCGCACCGGCTCAGTACCATCATGCGTGCGGACAAGATCCTGGTGCTTTACGAAGGCGCGATCGTGGAGCAGGGCCGGCATGAGGAGCTGGTGAACCGGCGCGGCATGTATTATCAGTTGGTACAGAACCAGTTGAGCGCGGCATGAAATTATTCAATCAAGGCATCCCGCGAGGCTCAGCGATTTCATACGCCGGACTGCTGGAAAAGATAGAAATCCTTCGTTCGACGCTGCGCTGGTCGTCAAAGCTGGAACGGCCGGAAATCGAAAAACTGCTGCGGCAATCCAATGTGCTGCGTGACGAAGTGATGCAGCTGTCGCACAAGGAACGCTTCGTGCAGGCAGCAAGTGCGGAGCCCGCGCCGGTTGACCAGACCCCGGGCGAGCGCCGCCAGGCTTTGCTGGAACGCAGCTTCGTCTTTGAAGGCACCTTCGGCGATAACGCCAGGCTGCTCGATGCCTTGGAGATCGCCGAAAAAGCGGCGCCGACCGATTTGCCGGTATTGATTGACGGCGAAAGCGGGACCGGCAAGGAGCTGATGGCGAAAGTGATTCATGCGAACGGATCGCGCGCCGACAAGCCCTACATCTCGGTCAATTGCGGCGCCATCCCAGACAGCCTGCTGGAGTCCGAATTGTTCGGCCACACCAAGGGCGCCTTCACCGGCGCCTCCTCGGATCGAAAAGGCAAGTTCGAAAGCGCGCACAAGGGCACCATCTTCCTCGACGAAATCGGCGAACTGCCCTTGCCCGGCCAGGTGAAACTGCTGCGCGTGCTGCAGTCGCACGAGATCCAGCGGGTGGGATCGGACCAGACCATTGCGGTGGATGCGCGTATCGTGGCGGCGACCAACAAGAACCTGCGCCGCTTGATTGAACAGGGGACGTTTCGCGAAGATCTTTTTTATCGTCTCAGCGTCATTCACCTGACCCTGCCGCCGCTGCGCGAGCGCAAGGATGAGATTCCCTTGCTGATCGCCTACTATGGCGACGAGGCAGCGGAAGCGCTCAAGCGGCGTCCGATAAAAATGACGCCGCGCTTGCGCAGTTTTCTATTGAACTATGCCTATCCGGGCAATATCCGCGAGCTGCGCAACATGATGTACCGCATCTCTTGCCTGGCCGGGGATACGGCGGATCTGTTGCATCTTCATGAGGATATCCGGCCCGCAATGCCGGCATCGGCATTACCAGTGAAGGATGGTGGTACGGTCGGTGCCGCCGGCGCCTCAAGCCTGATCTCGCTTGCCGAGGCCAAGCGCGCCGCAAGCGACGAGGCCGAGCGCGCGTGTCTGGAACGGGGCCTGAGAGAAGTCGGCGGTACGGTGGCGGAACTGGCGCGGCGCTGGGACATGAACCGCTCGCATCTGCAGATCCTGCTGAAGAAGCATGGGATTCATTCGAAGGATTTTCGGCATCAGGATTCTCCGCAAGGGGAAAAAAGAATTTGATGCGCGCCGACTCAGGCTAACGCTGACTGAAGCACAGCGGCTTCGGACCGGACCCGGTCCGAAGCCGCTGCCGGATACATCAATGATGCACGTAGCCGTCGGTGACGGAGTTGACGAGAACGCCATCCACATAAACGGAAACGGGGTCGCCGTCAGGGGTAGTCAATAAGCCCGAAGTAGAGGCGCGCTGGAAAGGCAGTTTCATCATGCCGCCGCGCACGGCTTTCATCGCTTTGCGGTCCAGCTCGTCGCTGCGGGGCAGGTCTTTGATGATCAAGGTTTGCATGGTGGTTCTCCTGAAGAAAATTAGTTTGCTTGGGGTTGGCGTCGAGACGGAACATTCGTTTCGCTCGTACGGAGGTAATGCATGGAGCGTGCCAAGCATGATTGTGCAGCAGGTTTCACGCCACATGGTTAAGAATGCCGGTTTGCGCAGGCATTTATTATTTGTCCGGGAAATACCCTCCTACTTGATGATGGGGCATACCCAACAGTTTGCGTCGCCTGTTCGCTAGAGGCCAACACCGGCGGGAAGCCAGGGGGCGGCGAAAAGATGTGAAATGATGTGAAAGCGATAAATGAATAGCCGTCGCCAGAGATTGACGTAGGAGCATGCCCTGCGCGGTCGCACGCAGGGCATGCTCCTACGTCGCTCAACCGATACAAGTCAAAGCGCAGGATTCACCACCGTCCGGTCGCTGCCAAACAAATCCTCAGCCCGAACCACAATCACGGAAATGTTATCGCGCCCGCCGCGCTTGAGGGCAATGTCCACCAAGGACTCCACCACCTGCCGGCAATTGCCGACGGCAAGTTCACCACGCATTTCCGGCTCGCTCACTGCATTGCTCAGCCCGTCGCTGCACAGCAGGAACATATCGCCATCCTCGACCGTCATCGTCTTTGCATCGATATCCAGCGTGTCTGCGGCGCCCACCGCGCGCGTGATCATGCTGCGGGAAGGAAGCAGAATCGCCTCGTCCGCATCGAAATCATCTTGCAACCGGAGTTGCGCCAACTGGCTGTGGTCGCGCGTGAGTTGCGTCAGGACAGCGTTTCGATAGAGGTAAATCCGGCTGTCGCCGGCCCACAAGTAGGCGCACGATCCGCCGCAGGCGAGCAAGGCAGCTACCGTGCTGCCGATGATCGGCATGCGGCGCATTGCTGCCTCCATGCGTAGTTGCCGGTTTGCGAACTGCAGTTGATCCTGGGCCGCCGCAAGCATAGCGCCAAGCGCATCGAAGGCCGGCATCCTGTCCAGCGCCTCGACCACCATGCGGCTTGCGACATCGCCCAGCGCATGACCGCCCATGCCGTCGGCAACCGCCCACAGCCCGCGCGCTGCCTGGTTGAGACAGGCGTCCTCGTTTTTTTTGCGGACCAGGCCGACATCCGAACGCGCCGCCGAGGTCCATTGAAATTGCGTTTCACATGTCACGGCACCCCCGGAAAGCTGTTCAATATGCAGCACGCGCTCGTTATGGCTTTGACTTGAGCGCCGTCTTCGTCGGGGCAGGCATGGACGGTTTGCCCATGAGGCTGCTGCTGCGGAATATCGTGCGCCCGAGAACGGCAGGGCGGCCGCGCACGCGTGCCCCGCCGGTGATTGCAAGCATCGCCTGGCGATCGAGGTCAAGACTCTCCGCCAGATCTTTTATGACGATAGTGGCCATGAATTTCTCCTTCGCTTAATTCTGGGATTGAGAGAAGTTTATGCCTAGCTGTTCCGGATTGACATTGATGATTGCATTACTCGCCGAATTATTGATATCGATCAGTTGAAGTTGATTATTCATCTGACCGCCAAAATTATTGAACTGGAATAAGTTGACGATCGGGACAAGGCTGGGCGCCGCTTCAACGAAAGGCCTGATCCAGCCAAACACCCAGCCGGCACCGGCGCCTCTGATGGTCGACATCGCTCTGCGGTCCAAGACATCGCTTGCGGGAAGATCATCGATCGCAATGGCAGCCATGTTATGCCTCCAGGTTGTGGGGTAAATCCTGATGGGGGCTATTGCTGCCTCCATCAGGATCGTCAGTACTATCAAAAATACTCGGGGAATTTTTCGTACAACGTTGCGCCCTTGCTGTTTGTGCTGGTGCTTTCGTTGCTTGCGGTTTGCACCGGGCTGGAGTCGACCTGGAAAATTACCGGGCCGCCCGAAAAAGTCGAGCCGTTGCCGACGGCGACGGGGGCAAACATCGCCAGGAAATTCGATTGCTGCGTCGCATTGGCTTGATCGCCCAAGCCGCCACGTACTGCGGACATCGCTTTGCCGTCGAGTTCCCGGGTGCTGCTCAAGTCTTTGATCATCAGAGTGGATTTCATTTCATTCTCCTAAAAAATAAATTTCTTGGTAAAGCTATCAGTATCTGCAAATGCTACAAAGAGCAGGCCGATGACCGGCGTCTAAGGTAAGCAAAAGTTTTTTGACATCGCAATGATTGCGAGCCGGGCTCCCTTCTCCCGCTTGCGGGAGAAGGGAGAGGGGGAGCCCAATGCCTGTTTTGCCAGGACAATTAAGCCGGATAACCCCAATACCAGTCGAGGCTCTTATCGTTCGTGCTGGTGCTATCGTTGGTTCCGGTCTGTGTCGGGTTGGACGTGATCTGGAAATTGATCGGGCCGCCGCCGATTTTCGAGCCGTTGCCGACTGCGACGGGTGCTTTCATCGCCAGGAAGTTGTTTTGCTCGGTTGCATTGGCCTGGTCGCCCAGACCGCCGCGAACAGCGGACATTGCCTTGCCGTCGAGCTCTTTTGCGGTGCTCAGGTCTTTGATAATCAGAGTGGATTTCATTTCATTCTCCTAAAGCTTAAAAGTGAGTGGGGATTGACGCGATTAGTCGAGATAGCCGCCGAGCCAGCTCAGGCTCTTGTCGTTCGTGCTGGTGCTGTCGTTGGTCCCGGTCTGCGTTGGGTTCGAAGTGACTTGGAAATTGATCGGGCCGCCGCCAATTTCAGAACCATTGCCGACGGAGACGGGCGCTTTCATCTTCAAAAAGTTGTTTTGCTCGGTCGCATTGGCTTGGTTGCCCTGGCCGCCGCGCACGGCGGACATTGCCTTGCAATCGAGTTTTTTGTCGAGGGCCAGGTCTTTGATCGTCAGAGTGGATTTCATTTCATTCTCCTAAAAAAGTGGGTTGGGTTGTGAGCATTTTGTGTTGCGCTCGATAGGGATATAGCAGGAGGTGTGCCAGCCGTCTGCATGCAACCCATGAGAAACGCAAGCCACTGAAAATAAAGGGTTTTCCATCTGTGTCTGAAGTTTTTCCGAATCGTCTTGCCTTCCACGCTGCGAGAGAGTGATGGATGCAATCCAACAGTTTTCAGTGCTCTGTTCGGTGCCGTGCAACACAGCCCGATTTTCTTGAGGCAGTCTTCTATTGCCGAGTTGCGGCAGCGCAAAGACGGCCGATAAAACGCGGATGACAAAGGAAAAATCAACAAACTACAATGAGTATTCAGGCACTATGCTCTTGCAATAAGAGGCTCACGGCCGAAACTGATTTAACGGATGAACAATCACTGAGCATTTCTCTTGCATCTGGAAGTGAATGAGAATGAGTACAGCGTATTCGGCATGGATGTTGCTCTCAAACGAAATAGAGACAGGCCGAAAATCGGCACGCTAAATTCTATGGAAACTCTTGCTCTAGCGATTCGCAATTTTCAAGGCGGTAATTTGTCGCGTAACGAATTTTTCGATCAGCTTGACCGCGTCTTGGCGACGGAACAGGCCGATGCTGCACGCCTGCTGGCAACCCTTAACGAAGAGGACAGAAGGAGCATGCTGCCGCTCGATGTGTATGCGGAAGCGCGGCGGCGGATCGAGTCTCGCGTAGCGGCGAAGGGAGATCGTGGCACTGATGAAACTTGCGTGCAGACGAATCCCGCGGATCGCGTGATGCCGCATCCGGCAACGCCGACCGGCACATCCCGCAACCAGACCGGCCAGGCCGATGCGCCGCCGGAGAGGATGAAGGGCGTAGGCGATACGCTCAATGGCCGCTTCGTACTGGAGGAGTGCATCGGCTTCGGCGGCATGGGCACGGTGTACAAGGCGCTGGATCTGCGCAAGCTGGAAGCATCCGACCGCAAGCCGTACATCGCGATCAAGGTTCTCAATGCGCAGTTTCGCGGGCATCCGAAATCGCTGATCGCCTTGCAGCGCGAAGCCAGGAAGGCGCAGACGCTGGCGCATCCGAACATCGTGTCGGTCTACGATTTCGATCGCGACGGCTCGATGGTTTACCTGACCATGGAACTGTTATCCGGTCAACCGCTGAGCCGAATCCTGCGCGCGCAGGACTTCAAGGGCATGCCGTTTGCCGACACCATGCGCATCGTGGATGGCATGGCCAAGGCGCTGGCCTATGCGCACGAGCGCGGCTTCGTCCATTGCGACTTCAAGCCTGCCAACGTGATCCTGACCGATACGGGCAAGGTGAAGGTGATCGATTTCGGCATTGCGCGCGCGTTTCAGAAACCGGAGGAAGAGGCCGACGTGACGGTGTTCGACCCAGGCAGCCTCGGCGCGTTTACCCCGGCCTATGCCAGTCCGGAAATGCTTGAACATCGCGAACCGGACCCGCGCGACGACGTCTATGCGCTGGCCTGCATCACTTACGAATTGCTGACCGGCCGGCACCCTTTCGATCGTTTGACCGCGAGCCAGGCGCGCAACACGGGCCTGCGCCCGCAGCGGCCCAAGAACCTGGGCCAGCGGCAATGGCGGGCATTGAGGGCGGCGCTGTCATTGGAGCGCGCAACGCGAACCCCTTCCGTCATGCGCTTTCTCAAGGAAATGCATGGGGAGCGGCGAAGGCCGGCCCGGTCTGTTGTGCTGGTGGCGTCGAGCTTGATATTGGCCGCATTTGCGTTTGCCGGCATCGGCTACTTCTGGCAATTCTCGGAAGGCGAGAGCGGCCAAACAGCATTTCTTGCCGCGCCGCCAGCCCGCCCGCCGCCGGCGGTTCCGCCGGCGCCCACGCTATCCCTCGACGCCGTGGCGCCGGTATTGGCGCAGATCCCCTGTTCGGCTCTGCAGCCTTCGGTGCGCGATCATGCCTTGCACGTCGAAGGATATCTCTCCGGTAATTTTGGTCTTGCTCATCTCAAGGACATGCTGGGCGCCGTCCCCGGCGTGACGAGCGTGAATCTCGACGTGCAACAAGTGACCGATGACCAGTGCGCGGTCATCAATCTTTTTTCGCGCTACTGGATGGCGAATCGTCAGGCAGGACGAGCCGCATCGATTCATACACGCAAGCCGAATGCGGAACTGGCGGAGGGCGAGCCGCTGGTGGTCGACATCACGACTCCCGCCTATCAGTCCTACGTCAATGTCGATTACTACGTCCTCGATGGCGCGGTAGTGCATTTGGTGCCGAGCTTGCGCGCCAGGGCCAATCAAGCGCCGCCCAACCATAAGGCCGCCATCGGCGAACTCGGCAATTGGGTGATTTCGAAACCGTTTGGAACCGAATTGGTGGTGCTGCTGATTACGCCGACGCCGCTGTTCGACAGTCTGCGGCCGGAGTCCGAGTCCAAAGCGGGCTACTTGCGCGCAGTGGAAAAGCAATTGGAGCAAATCGCCGCCAAGGCCGGGACCGAGAAAATAGCAGTGGATTTTGTACAGATCACGACCAGGCCTCGTACCCGCTAGAGCATTTTTAGCCTGACCGTGCGGAGTCAAGGTCAGGCCGAGGAGCGGACGCGTACAGACGTACGCCGAGCACCGGAGGCCTGAGATTGGCCCGTACGGTCAGGCTAAAAATGCTCTAATTCTCTGCAACAGATTATTTATTGTCTCGCGCCACCCGCAAACCATTCTGCGAATGCCGCACGCTGGCATCGTATTTGAAACGGGTTGAAGAAAGCATATAACTTGCGCCATCGCGCCAGGATCCGCCGCGGATGACGCGCACGCGGCAGTTCGGCTCGTCCCATGCGGTGCTGCCGTCGGCGGGCGCGCCTTTGTACGAACCATGCCAGCAGTCGCTGACCCATTCCCAGACGCTGCCGTTCATGTCATGCAGGCCGTATGGATTGGGCGCAAACGACCCGGTGTTTGCCGGCCCGTCCGCCCGCCATGGCTCGCCGCATTCCTTGCAGTTCGCATTACCCGGACGCATCTGCTCGCCCCACCAGTAGCGCGTCGCGCGTCCGCCCCTGGCCGCGTACTCCCATTCAGCCTCGGTCGGTAATCGATATGGCTTGCCGCTGACCGTCGTCAGCCACTTCACATACTGCTGCGCATCGTCCCAACTCAGGTTGCGTGCCGGCTGGTTCCGGTCGGCATGATTGGCATCGGAGGCGATGCGCGGACAACTGCCGGCCGCCACGCACATATTCCATTGGGCCACGGTCACTTCATATTTCCCGATCGCGAAAGGCTTACCGATCGTCACCGTGTGCGCGGGCTTTTCGGAAGGATCGCTGGCGTTGCTTCCCATCGCGAATGAGCCTGCGGGCAAGGCTATGAGAGGCGGACAGGCTTGGCAATCCACGACCTCGCTGACGGTTGCCGGGCTACCGGGCGGTGTGCGCGGAGGTGCCGATTCCTGTGTGGGTTTGGCGGCGGGAGGAGGGCGAACCCGTTCTGGCACCTTGGCGGCGGGTGCCGGCTCCGGCGCGGTTCCGGGTTTCGCCGCAGCCGCGCGCAACTGCTCGATGCGCGTCCGCGCCAGAGCAGCAAAACGGCCGTTTGGATAAGTCTGCAAATAGGCCTCGTAGTCGCCGGCGTTCTTGCTGTCCTTGATCGACTCCCAGAATGTCAGCTCGTATTGCTCGGCACTATCTTTCGGCAGAACGCCTGCCAGCAAGAGAGAGGAGAAACTTTCTTCCGGCTCGGGAGGCGTCGCCGGTATCGCGTTGGGATTCTCGTTTGCTCTTGAAATGACATGCTCTATTGATTTGCCCTCTTCCTGAATACGGACGGCTGCAACTGATTCCCATGAGAGCGCATTGAAGATGCAAACGATTAATAATTTTTGCTGCACAAACTGATCCTCCGACTTGATATCCACCTTCGCTCTTTCAATTTAGCTTTCAATTCCAGAGCATACCTTGGCGAATCTCAAGATCGACACAGTTCGTTGGTATAAATTCGATGTTTGCCTATCTTTTTTGGAAGGATGCTTGGCATGCGAAAAGCGATTATTTATGCCGTGCTGGCGGCTACGGTTTGGCCCATCGCGCCTGCAGCCAACGTGCGCTCGACCTCGCCGGAAAATGCACAGGTCTATTTCATTTGGCCAGTGGACGGTACCGTCATTCATGGCGGAAAATTCTGGGTGCGCATGGGGTTGCGCAATATGGGCGTGGCGCCAAGAGGCACCAACGTTGCCGATACGGGCCACCATCATCTGTTGATCGATACCGAACTGCCGGCGATGAATGAGCCGATTCCTTCCGATCGCAATCATCTCCATTTCGGGGCCGGCGAAACCGAGGCGCGGGTCGAACTTCCCCCAGGAAAGCACAGCCTCCAATTGCTTTTGGGCGATCAGGATCACGTGCCTCATGACCCCCCCGTGTATTCAAAAAAAATTACCGTCATCGTGAAATGAGCAATGCTTGTTTGAGTTCATGGCAGGCTCTATGAGAAATCGCTTTGAAACCGGAAA
The DNA here is from genome assembly GCA_966211965.1 of uncultured Burkholderiales bacterium. Taxonomy (GTDB): domain Bacteria; phylum Pseudomonadota; class Gammaproteobacteria; order Burkholderiales; family Burkholderiaceae_D; genus CBIHON01. Next base: position 47,726 of record CBIHON010000032.1, read on the forward strand.
AAGAGATGAGCGTATTCATGCACAAACTATTCGCCGCAGCAATCGCTACGGTCTTTCTTTTTTTTAATGCGGCTTTCGCTGCCGACACGCCGGCCGCCGGCAGGCCCCATCTTTACATAGGCTGGCCTAACGACGGGCAAGTCATTCCAGCGGGGAAACCGTTTCGCGTATGGTTCGGCTTGCGCAATATGGGCGTCGCACCCAAAGACGTGAAATTTCCGAATACCGGGCATCACCATCTTCTGATCGACACGGAATTGCCGCCCTTGGACCAGGAAATTCCGTCGGACCGGAACCACCTGCATTTCGGCGCGGGCGAGACCGAAACCATGCTAGAACTGCCGCCCGGAAAGCATACCTTGCAGTTGCTGATGGGAGACGACAGGCACGTTCCGCACAACCCGCCGGTGGTTTCGAAAAAGATCACGATTACCGTCAAATGAACATAGATCAGAACCGATGGCGTTGACGTATGTCTTATTCCAACGCATTTCATCAAGGAACGCAAGGAACGGGCGTGGGTGGCCGGTCCGGCATGCGGTGGAGTGAGTCGATGAGCGGTGGTATGGAATGAGTTCTTCAACTTTTGCAGAATCGGTCGGCGCGGTGACGGCCTACCTGGAGGTGACAGGCGCGGGAATGGCCAAGCCGATCGTGTTTCCCTTGCGCGACGAAGTCGTGATAGGACGCGATCCGCAGGACTCCCTGGCCACCGACAAATTTCTCTGCATTCCGGAACACACCATCAGCCGGCGCCATGCACGTATCAGGCGTCGGGGCGATACCTATTTTGCGGAAGATCTTCATTCTCGCAACGGCACTTTTGTGCTGGGCAACCGGCTCAGGCCCGGTGCCTGGCACCCGTTGCGCGATGGCGACGAACTGGTGGTGTCCTCGGCGCAGATGGTGTTCCATTCGCTGGTGGTGCCGGCTCGCGACAGCATGCCGAGCGTGATCGCCAAGACGGTCGACGCCACCGATGTGACGCGCTTCCTGGAACCTGACTCCAGGCATGCTCCCGGCGACCTGCAGAAAACGGTGTCAAAGCTCCACGCCATGGCGCAAGTGAGCATTGCGCTCGGCGCGGTCACCGATCGCGCGACATTGATCGAGAAGATAATGAACTTTATCTTCGACCTGTTTCCCTTGGCGGAACGCGCGTTCATCCTGCTCAAACAAAATGCGCGCGACCCGCCGGCTCCGGTCGCCGCGCGCCGGCGCGACGGCACCATCGAGGACCCGCAACAGGTCAGGATATCGCGCACGATCGTCGACGAGGTGCTCAACAAGAAGCAGTCGATTCTTTCGATCGATACTTTGTCCGATCGTCATTTCGCCGCGCACGAATCGATTGTCGATCAGGCGATCCGCAGCGTCATGTGCGTGCCGCTGATCCTGGAGAAAGAGGTGTTGGGCCTGATCCAGGTGGACACTTCTTCCGACCCATACGCATTCAAGGAAGCCGATCTCGAAATGCTCACCGGCGTCTGCGCCGAAACCGCGGTGGCGCTAAAAAACTTCCAGCTGTATTCGGATATCGAGCGGCTGCTGGATGGCTTCGTGCGTGCTTCCGTGCAGGCGATCGAGGAGCGCGATCCGGTGACCGCAGGCCACTCGTTTCGCGTCGCCGCTTACGCCGAACACCTGGCAAGCGCGGTGGATAGGGCGCAGGACTCGTCGCTGCGTCACGTTACGTTTACGAAAGAGCAGTTGCGCGAAATTCGTTATGCCGCGCTATTGCACGATTTCGGCAAGGTGGGGGTGCGGGAACACGTTCTTCGCAAAGAGAAGAAACTGCACCAGTCCGATCTGCGGCTATTGGAGCATCGATTCAAATACGCACGCGCCTGCCTGGAACGGCAAGCCTATCGAAGCCTGACCGATTTGCATCTGCAGCGCGAGTTGAGCATGCCGGCGTTTCGGGAAGCGAAGGAAAGGCTTGATCAAAATCTGCACGATGAATTCGAGCGCCTGGACAAATTCCTCGCCACCATCCGGCGCGCGAACGAACCCGCGATCTCGCCCACGGAGGGATTGTCCGAGCTGCTTGATGTCCGTGATTATGCATACCGCGAACCGGACGGCGCCGCGGTGAATTTGATCGATGAATGCGAGTTCTCGGCGTTGAGCCTTGCCAAGGGGTGTCTGACGGTGGAGGAGCGCAGGCAGATCGAGTCGCATGTGGCGGATTCGTATTCTTTTCTGATTTTGATTCCGTGGACGCGAGACCTCGCCGGCGTGCCGACAATCGCGCACGGCCATCATGAGAAGCTGGATGGTTCGGGTTATCCGATGGGTTTGCGTGGTGAGCAGATCAGCATGCCAACCCGGATCCTGACGATTTGCGATATCTACGATGCGCTCACGGCAGGAGACCGGCCCTATAAGGCCGCGGTGCCGGTCGATGCGGCGCTGGATCTGATGGCGGCGGAATGCCGCGCAGGACATCTCGATTCCGCTTTGTTCAATGTATTTGTGAATGCAGAAGTTTGGTCGAACCATGCTACGTGATCTAGCGGTCCATCGCTCTAAAATTTTCAGGTTATGCAGGCTGGGTGAAACCCATCATGGTCAACTGCGCAGCGATGGGTTTCACTTGCAGGGCGCTTACGGGCTTGCCAGCCTGTGTCGTTCCGCAGGCCGGCGATGTATCGCCCTACGCCGGGCGCCCATAATTCCCCGCTACACCCCATCCTGCGACTCTCGCTTGCCAATCCGAAAATTGAAGATTGACGGGCCATTACTTGGACGGACGGCGAAGCACGCCTTGCTTGCCGGTGCTTGTGCCGCACTGCTCGGCAGTTGCGCCGACGTCAGCATGCCGGACTACAAGCGTCCCGATACGCCTGCCAAATCCGCGTGGTCCGCCTCATTGTCCAACAAGGCGGCGGTGCCGGTATCGGCGGCCGCCACGATCACGCCGGATTGGTGGACGCAGTTCCGCGACCCTTATCTGGATGAGCTGGTCAATCGTGCGATCCAAGGCAACTTCGACGTGAAAATTCTCGCCGCGCGGATCAAGGTTGCCGATGCCGAAGTCGGCGAGGCGCGGGCGGGCGCGCTGCCGACGCTGGATGCCGGCGCCGGCGCAAGCTTCGAGAAGAGCACCGGACAGAAATTCACCAAGCAATTCAATCTGGGCACCCAGGTCAACTGGGACATCGACATCTGGGGCAAGGTGGAAAAAGGCGTGCAAGCCCAGACCGCCGAATACCGCGCCTCCGAAGCGGATTGGCGCGCCGGATACCTGAAGCTGGTTTCGGATGTCTCGACGACGTATTTTCAGATTCTCCAGTTCGACGAGCAAATCGATCAGCAGCAAAAAACGCTGGAAAAGAACAAGCAGATACTCGCCACGTACGACGCCATGTTCCAGAATGGGCTGCTGCCCAATACGCGGGTGCTGCAGCAACGCGCCGAGATCAACCGGCTGACGAACGATTTGCTGGAACTGCAGCGACTGCGCGACTTGGCCGGCAATGCCCTGGCCACGCTGATCGGCGTGCCGGCCGGCGAATTCCGGGTACCGGCAGGCCATCTGCAACAGCGGGTGCAGCTTCCCGCCGTGCCCGGCGGTTTGCCGTCTGATTTGCTCAAGCGCCGCCCCGATATCGTCGCGGCGGAATACCGGGTATTGGAGGCCTATGACCTGGTGGGACAAGCAAAACTGGCGCAACTGCCCTCGATCAGCCTGACCGGGCGCGGCGGATCTTCCAGTTTTGCACTCACCGATTTGCTGCGCAGCTTCACCTTCGGCATTCTGCCCAGCATCAATATTCCCTTGCTTGACCCGGGCGTCAAGGCAAGGGTCAAGACCAGCGAGGCCCAGATCAAGGTCGCCGAAGAGCAGTATCGGCGGACGGTCATGGCCGCCTTCGAGGAAGTGGAAAATGCGCTGGTCGATCTCGATGCCCACAAAAAGCAGAGAGCCGAATTGCAGCAGCAGAGCGATCAGCTCAAAGTCGTTGCCGCGCAGATCGAAGCGCAGCTCAAGGAGGGCCTGGTTTCGCAACTGGACGTGTTCGAGACGGAGCGCTCGCTGCTGGCAGCGCAGCTTGCCTTGCTGGCAAACCACCAGCAGATTCTGTCGAACACGGTGACGTTGTACAAGGCGCTGGGCGGCGGCTGGGCGCCGGTGGAAGTACGGAATGCGAGTAAATGAATTGCGATGCAGATTGCAGACATGGGGCCTGACGAGGCCCGGATGGCGGAGAAGCGCATAAGCGCCGATCAGCAGTTCACTATCGTGCTCAAACCGGTTTCTCATCCGGAGCTGGGCGATATCCTGATCGATGAAAACCTGTTTGCCATCGGGCGTACCGAAGCGCCGTTCGGGTCTTATGCGGCGGACGTCGTCGCAGACCTGTCGCGCCGGCATGCGAGAATTTTTTCCGAATACGGTGCTGTCTATGTCGCGGACGTAGACAGCAAGAACGGGACATGCGTCAACGGTATCGACGTGCAGCAGAAGATCACCCGGTTGCGCGATGGCGACGAAATCTGTTTTGGGCGGACGCTGTCTTACCGGGTGCAACTGCGGCCGCGTGCGACCAGGTCCGGGCAGGCTGGCGCGAAGCATGGCGCAGAATTGCTGAGCCTGACGCTGACCCCCGAGCGCAACGACCTGGGATTGCAGCCGATTGTCATCACGCAATTCCCCTTCCTGATCGGCAAGGCCGACCAGGCGTTTTCACGTTACAAGGATGCCTATCCGCACCAGGTGAATTATCTGTCGCGGCGCCATGCCCATATTTTCCTCAAGGGCGGCGAGCCTTTCGTCGAGGATCTTGGCAGCACCAATGGCACGTTTGTCGGCGGCATTCGCCTGGACGAGCATGCGGTCGCGCTCAAGGAAGACGATACGCTCGCATTTGGCGGCCATCATTTCGTCTATACGGTGCGCCTGCAGAAGCAGGAGGCCGAAAGCACAGCGGATTCGCCTACCGTGACAAAGCTGAGTGCGGGCCTTCCTGGCGCAGCGCAAAGCCTCGCCGATGCGGACAAGACCACGTTTGTCGCTGCCGCGGATTCATTTCTCGAGATCTTTTGCGTGGACCAGGCGCAAGGGCAGGACGATGAGCTCAACGATGAGGCGGCGCAGGCGGCTGCGTCGACCGGTCAGGAAGCCGATACGCGAGCCCGCAAGCGCAAAAAATTTTCGCTCCTGTTCGAACTGGCCGAGGCCCTTGGCGACAACGGGCGCGCCGGTGGCAGGCGCACGCTTCGCTGGGGATTGTCCTTGCTGGTTCTGGCGGGGTTGTCTGCATTTTTTTTGTATCGCAGCGGCGCGCCGGAGCGCGAATTGAAGAGCCTGATCGCCGGCGGCGACTACGCGCAGGCGGCAACGGCCGCAAGCCGAAACCTGGCGCGAGACCCCGACAATGCGGAACTCAAGGCGCTCGGCACGGAAGCGCTGCTCAAGGCGAACCTGCCCAATTGGCTGGCCCTGCTCAAAGCGCGCGAATTCGAGCGTGCCGCCGCTGTCCTCGCCGGGATGAAAAAACTCAGCCGTTACAACGCCGAGGTACAACCGTTTGTGGCTGAACTCGAATGGGTCGGCGAGTTGGAAAAATTCGTAAATCAGAGAGGCGGAGCGGATGCGCCGCTTCAAGGCGCCGCCGATGCGGAAAAACTCAGGCGCGTTCTCGAGCAATGGGACGAGGATACGCAGGGACACCAAAGAGCGTTCGTCACGATTGCATCCTACGTACCGGAATTCAAGGACGCCTACGCCGAGGCGCTCAGCCATCTGCGCAAATTGGCACTGATAGAAGGGGGCCGACATGGCAAACAAGACCAAGGGCCTTAAACCATTGATCGAGGCCCTGGAAGATCACAGCGCCGAGGGCATCGGCATTCTCACCGCGGAGCCTTGGCGGTACACCCAGGCCACCGTTTTTGCGATGGTGGCATTGGTGTTCTGCGGATTGCTCTGGTCATTCTTTGGACACGCCGACGTGCTCGTAACGGCACAGGGCGCACTCGTGCCGGAATCGGAAGTGCGGCGCGTGTATGCCCCGATAGATGGCGAGCTGGCGAATATCTACATCGCCGAGGGGCAGCCGGTATTGAAGAACGACGTGGTGGCACGGCTTTACGCCAGAGGCGCGATCGAGGCCGCAAAAAACGCGCTGGATGCGCGGCTCAAACTCGAAGATGCAGAGCGCGAATGGCGGGAATTCCCCGAAAAGAAAGCCTTGTTGGAACGCAAGGCGGCGGCCTTGAAAGAGGCGATGGAAGTGGAGGAACGCCAGAACAACAAGCGCCTCGCGGAAGGAACCAGCAAGCTGACGCAAGGCCAGCAGGCGCAATTGCAGGAGGCGAACACCAATCTCGACGACGCCCGCCGCGCGCGCGATGCAGCCAAGGAAGAAGCGGAGAAATACGCGCGGCTATTTGCGCTGCCGGGCGGCGGCGGGGTATCGCAACTCCAGGTAGAGGGCAAGAAGAATGCATTGCTGGCGGCCGAGAACGCGTTGCGCGTGGCGCAATCGCGACTCAATGAACTCACCGCGCGCCAAAGCCTGGAATACGGACAAGCCAAGGCGCAACTGGAAACGAGCGGATTGCAGCTTTCCAGACTGCGCCTGGAATATGAAGCCGCGACCCGGGAGGTGGCGAACGTGGAGGACAAGCTCAAGCTGCAAGTGCAAACCGCGCGTCTGGTTGCCGATGCCGCAGCCAGGATCAAGTTTGAAAATATCGACAAGGAAAACTTTCTCCTGATCCTGGCGCCGGTCGATGGCGTCATCACGGACGTCACCTCGACGCAGCCCGGCGACAAGATCCAGGCCAATACGCCGCTGGGCGGCATCGCACCGAAAAATGCGCGTCCGCTGCTGAAGATTGCGATCGCCGAGAACGACCGCGCTTTCCTGCGGGAAGGGCTGCCGGTAAAACTGAAATTCAATGCCTTCCCCTATCAGCGCTACGGCTTGATCAACGGCACACTGCAATATATTTCGCCGGCGACAAAACCGGATGCGCAAACCAAGCAACCCGTGTACGAAGGGCGCGTCACGCTGGAGCGGGACAATTATTACGTCGGCGGACGCAGCTATCCGCTGCGCTACGGCATGACGGCTGGCGCGGAAGTGGTCGTGCGTGAAAGACGCCTGATCGATCTGGCGCTGGACCCGTTCCGGCAGATTGGCGGGTGAGGCTGCGGATCGGCGCGGTTGGCGAAGAGCGCCGGCTTGAAATGAATCTCATGAACGATCCAACAAACGATGCACTCTAACAGCCATGGTGAAAATGCTACTTCGATGCATGAATGCATGAAAGCGCCATGATTCGCTCCCTCACCCCCACCCCTTTCCGGCAGAGAGGAGAGCGAAGTGAGTCGCTACGCAACTTTCACGTTGGAAAATGAAGATCGTACATTTGGCGATGCGCCACGAATTATTTTAAGGACTTGCGAGCGTCATCCTGACTTGCATCCTGACAGTTTTCCATGGCAGATTCCTCATCCTTCTTGCATCCGGGACCGGCGCTTGTTGCATTGAGCGCCAATGACATGACACTCGAACTTGCCCCTTCCGTGGGCGGTTCGATCGCACGCTTTTACAGCACGCGCAATGGGGCGCAGCATCATTGGCTGCGACCGGCAAGCGATGCGGCATTGCAGGCAGGCGATGCGGAAGCGATGGCGAGTTTTCCCCTGATCCCGTTCTGCAATCGGATTCGTAACGGCAGAGCGCGGTTCCAGGGCCGCACGATCGCGCTGCCGCCCAATCGTGGCAACTCGCCGCATACGATTCATGGTGTGGCGTGGCAACATGCGTGGTCGGTCGTCGATTGCGATGAGCGGTCCGCGAAGCTGGAACTTGACTATCCCGGCACCGTCTGGCCCTACCGGTTTCTTGCGACGCAATTATTCGAATTGCGGCCCGATGGATTACGCGTCACGATGGCGGTGGAAAATCGCGATACGGCGGCGCCGATGCCGATCGGGATCGGACACCACCCCTATCTGCCGCATCGGCCGGGAACGAGATTGACGGTCGCCGTGTCGGCAATGTGGGGCAGCGATGCGGAAGTCATGCCGACCCGGCTGGAACGGCCGCCTTTGCTGGAGCGGCTGCGCGCAGGCGTGTTGTTGTCCGAGGTCGTGCAAGATAATAATTTCATCGGCTGGAATCATGTGGCGCGAGTCGATTGGCCGGCATCGGAACAGCAACCGATGGGAAGCGCGATAATTCTGCGGTCAGACCCGCCGCTGGATTATTTCGTGCTGTATTCACCGGCCGGTGCGGACCATTTTTGTATTGAACCGGTCAGCAACTGTACGGACTGGCTCAACCTCGGCCGCACCTATCCTGAGGCGGAGATCGGCGGCGCCGTTATTGCGCCTGGGGAGCGTTATCTCGCCAGGTTTTCTTTGGTGCCGCAGTGGTCGAGGTAAAAAGTTGGAGCCTGTTACCTCGAAAATTGAGGAGGGATGGACTCCTAAAGGCCCTTGGCAAGCGCAGCAGCAATCGCGCGGAAGCTATCCGACCCGCTTCGAAATTGTCGATAATCTCGATGGCCAGTTCGTCCGGCTCGGGCAGGTTGTCGAGGTCGGCGAGGCTCTTGTTCTTGAGCCAGAAAATCCGATGAAATCCTGTAAGTCCTCAAAGCGCAGCGGCTTCTTCTTGAGCGTGTGGTGAATGTTGGTGCGGTAATCGTAGAACCAGATTTCCCTGCTCCGCGGGTCTTTGCGGGCGGTGTGGTTGTCGAAGAACAGCACGTTCGCCTTGACGCCGTTGGCGTAGAAGATGCCGGTCGGCAGGCGCAGGATGGTGTGCAGGTCGGCGTTCTCCGTCAGCTTCTTGCACACGGTTTCACCGGCGCCGCCTTCGAACAACGCTTTGTCAGGCACGCCCGGCGGTCTTGCGCATGGTGCGGATGTGCTGGATGAAGTTGATCTGCTTGTTTGACGTGGCGGCCCAGAAGTCCTGGCGGTTGCTCTTGGCCTTAGTAGGCGAATGCGAAAGGCATTGGATAGCCTTTGCTGCCATGCTGAACGCCGCAGATTGATTGTCTTGATCACTGGGTTGCGGCCGGTGTCCGCCAACGGTCCGAACGTTTTGAATATGGCGCCATGACCTCTTCTATAACTTGGCGTAACGACTCCAAGTTTCTTGCGGTACTTATCGGAATATTGCGTTTTGATTGGCATAATAAAAAAGCCGGCAAGCTCTTGATTTCATGAGCTTGCCGGCTTTTTCGGTACTTATTCTGGTGCTGCCTTGGTGCCGAGAGCCGGAACCAGAACATTACCACACATGCGGGTTTCAAGGCTATAGGCGTAAATTTGGCGTACCGCAATTAATTCTTCTCGCGGTGTGATTGCGCCCAGGCTATCACCTCCTTTGCATTGTATAGTGGTTGCGCACGGCCATTTGTCGTTGGGAGTCTGATTGCTTTCGGAAAGCTAGGTAGGCATGCCATCCGCTCGCGCACTGTCGATGCGTCCCGCTTCAAATAACTTCCTATGGTCGCTATATCCCATAAGTCAATTTCGATTGGAATAGATGGCGCGATGTGTTTTGCGACCGCAGCCGCTAGGCGCTCAATCAAGTAGGTATCACTCATTTTTTACTTTAATATTTGTGTGGATCGGCGAGCCTTAATCTTTGCGGCGAGAGCTTTCGCCCGTGCTCGCAATTCATCCAAGGCAAGCGCGACATCACGCATGTCGGCGGTAAGAGGATGGCCCGTCATGGGAACTGGAAATTTTCCAAGATTCTAGAATTGGTTTTGGGCTCTTGGTAATCATGGCAAGGGTGTGAAATCTCGTCTGGGCGGTCATGCCGCTTGTTTGAACTCGACAATTTCCCCTTCCTCCATCCAGAACGATTCAATCGTTTCCGGCAGGCCGCTCGGCATGCCTTTCATCGTGGCGAACAGCAGAACCGTATCGAGCACACCGACGTCCGCCTGTTGTCCAATCCAGGTGAACAGGTCGATGCGTCCGTTCAAGTCGAGGATGTCGACTTCATCCAGCATCAGGATCCGGACGTTGGAGAGCTGGGCAATGGCATTGGCAATCATCGCGTCGCAACGCCATTTTTCTGATTTGCTGAGCAGGTGGTAGTCACGCCCATCGGCGGTGATCTGCATGTCGGGGGCAATGGCGACTTGCATCCATCCGGTTGCGCTGGCGCTTGAGCGTAGATGCAGGTTGATGGGCTTGAGCGCTTTGGCTAGCAATTCATTGGGGATACCGTCCGGCGCCAGTTGCGCGGCAATCGCCAGCCAGGCGCTGACGTCGGCGTGATGGGTGGTCGCGTTATTGGTTTTTTCGTCGGCAACACTCGCAGCCAACGCGGCCGAGTGCAAGGCATCCTGATGCTTGCGGAGTGCATCGCGCGCGGCGGTTTTTTCTTTCACTGCAGCGCGCAGTTGTCCGATCGCGTCATCGGTGATGCGCATGACGTTGCACACGCTGTCGAGCAGCGCCTGCGCGACCGCTGCATTGGCAATGTCTCGCTTGTCGTTGGCAACCGTGCGTTCCAGCAATGCGGTAGCCGCGATATAGGGCGGCAGGGCGGCCTTGGCGACCGCATCAGCGACACCAATGTCGGCCAGTTTGCCGTGTTCGCGCTCGTAGCGCGCAATGGCTGCAACGGCGCTCTGGTATGCGGGGCGGTCAACACTGTCTATTCTTTGGCATTCGTTGGCAAGCGCATCCAGCGCCTCTGCGATATCGTGGATCAAGCCAATGCGCGGACCGGTGCTGGCGCGTGCCCGCGCCGCATTGAGTTTCGCCGTCATCGCGGCCAACTCGTCTTCGTCCAGTTTTAATTTTTCCTGGAGGCGCGGGAGCTTGTCGATGGTCGCTTGGGCGGCAGCGATTTCCGCTTCGCGAGTTTTCTGTGCGGCATATTCCTGTTCGACAGCGCCCAGTTCCTGTTGCGCGGCTGCGATCTGCGTGTCCAAGGTTGCCAAGTCGAGCGTGACCGTATCGAGCGCCTGTTGATCCACCGCGGATTTCTGCGCTTGCCAGCCTTCCGCTTTTTTAGGGCCCCATGCTTCTCCGGTCACGCCGCGCCACGCGCCTTTCGCTTCCGTTGCTTTTTTCGAGGCGAATTCGCACGCCGCCGGGAAGCCGTCTGCGCGCAACATCGGTATCGCCGCTTCGATCTTTTGGGAATCACATCCGTTTTCCAGCAGGCGGGCACGGATGCTCTCTTTGCTCGGCGTGCAGCCTGTCAATTTAAACAGGAAAGTACGGCGATCATCGGGATGCAGTTGGGCGAAACGTTGCGCGTCGAGGACAAACGGCAAAGCGGGAGGCATGTCGCCCGTCACCTCGCGATTGCCGTCCGGAAGAGTAAGGCGGCATGCATAGATGTCCGCTACGTCGATGTCGATCACCCCGGTCTTTGCGCCGTCGCTGACCATTTTGGAAAAATCCTTCTTGAGGCCGACGCGCATGCTGTCGCCGCACAGCGCCATGCGCACGCTTTCCTGCAAACTGGACTTGCCCGCGCCGTTAAAGCCCGCGAACAAGGTCACGGGTTTGGTCAGCGTGAGTCTTGCACGGCGTGCGCCGAGGATGTTTTCGACAAGGATTTTTGTGATTCTCAAATTGTGTACTCCGTGGTGTCAAAAGGAGGGATAGGCTGGTGCGGCCGATCGGTGGAATTACTCGACGTTCATGCCGCTCGGGCGCACGCGCGCCGGCTTCTTGCCTTGCAGGATTTCGCGGCGCGCGCGATATTGCAGGGTTAAATCCTTGCGCTGACCGGCATCGGCGATTTCGCCGATCAGGTCGGCTTCGACATCGAGCATGTCGAGGTCGACCGCTTTCGCGATGCCAGTCGCGATCTGGGTGAAGTGGATGCCGGCTTCCGTGTCGTGAACGATGGTGTCCTTTTGCACCGACGTACCCTCTCCAGACGAATCCAGCGGCCGGATGGTTTGCGGTGCCAACACATTGCCCGGCTGATGCGCGAGGGGTGGTGCATCCTGTTTCTCAGGCACATAGCCTTCCTTGATCGCGGCGCGCGTGACATCCGGATCGGCCAGCGCAGCCATGTCCACCGTGCGGTCCTCGCCGTCGCTGTCCAGCACCACTGCGCTCGCCATCGCATCGCCCGGCATCAGCGGCAATTGCTTCGCGTGTTTCTTGATCGCGCTCTTGGCGGCCATGTCGTCTTCCCACAAGACCCAGGGCGTTTCCTCGAATTTCTTTTGCGCCGCGGCGGCTTCTTTTTCGGTGGCGGCCTCGCCGATGTCGCGCAGCAGTGCGTGATAGGCTTCGCTTTTGGCCCGGATCTTGTAAATCTCCTCAACCGGCAGCACGGTCGCCAGTTCGGCCCCGCTTTCCAATTTCGAATAAGCGAAGGCGCCCAGCAGTGCCCCGCGCGCCTTCAGCGTCTTGCGGTATTTCAGGAAGGATTCGGTGCCGATCAGGTGATCGAATAAATCGTGTTCATGGATGGCGTCGGCCTGCAGGCTGTGAATATGCGGCGAACGGTGCAAGCCCATAACACCCTGATCGCGCAAAAGATCAAGGGCAAATACAAGCTGCAG
>CBIHON010000033.1:0-53299 GCA_966211965.1 uncultured Burkholderiales bacterium
GACAGCGTCCGATTATAAAAATCGCAGACCCTACGTCATTTCGCCAACCGCTCTAACGCTTGGGCGTGCCGCCTAGCAGGGCCGCAACCTTGGCCTTTTGCGGCTTGGCCGGCGCAGCGCCTGCAGCTTCCTTGTTTTCCGATACGGTCGAGCTCGAAGGCTCATACGGCTTCAAGAACCACGGATCGATTTTTTCCTTGCGCGGCGCGGGAGGATAAGAACTGCGTCCCGGCGAGGCATTCCGTGACGACGGTGCGCCGCGGCGCGCATCGCCATCCTCCCGGCGCGGCGCACGGCGCTCGCCGCCACGCTCACTTCGCACGTGCGGCACGAAGCCGGCAAGCTGCGCCGGCACGAACTTGTGCTTGATCATCTTTTCAATATCGGCCAGCAGGCGCTCATCCTTGTCGGAATACAGCGAAATCGCATCGCCCGATGCGCCGGCGCGGCCGGTGCGGCCGATCCGATGTACGTAATCTTCCGCGTTATAAGGCAGATCGAAATTGATCACGCAAGGCAATTCGGCGATATCGAGTCCGCGCGCAGCGACGTCGGTAGCGACCAGCACATCGATCGTGCCATTCTTGAAGGCTTCCAGCGCGGTCATGCGTTCTGCCTGCGATTTATCGCCGTGAATCGCGGAGGCATTGATGCCTTCCTGCTCCAGCTGCCGCGCCAGGCGCGAAGCGCCAATCTTGGTATTGGAGAACACCAGCACCTGTTTCAATTGCCGGCCGCGAATCAGGTAGGCCACTGCCTCACGCTTGACATCCTCGTCGACCTTGTACACTGCCTGGGTCACGGTATCGGCCGTGGCATTGCTGCGCGCGACTTCGATGGTGACGGGATTCTTCAGGAAGCTGGCGGCCAGTTTCTTGATCTCGCCGGAGAAGGTGGCGGAAAACATCAGGTTCTGGCGCTGCTTCGGCAACAGGTTGATAATGCGCTGCAAGTCCGGCAGGAAACCCATGTCCAGCATACGGTCGGCTTCATCCATCACCAGTATCTGCGTCTGCGACAGATTCAGTGTTTTTTGCTGCACATGATCAAGCAGGCGCCCCGGCGTAGCGATGACGATTTCGACACCGGCACGCAACGCGGCGGTTTGCGGCGCCATGTCCATGCCGCCGAACACGACGGTCGAGCGCAAGGGAGTATAGCGGGAATAGGCTTTCACGTTGTCCGCAACCTGGTCGGCCAATTCGCGCGTCGGCGTCAAGACCAGCGCACGCACCGGATGCCGCGCCGGCGAGGCACTGGTATTGGCGTGCGCCAACAGCAACTGAATGATCGGCAGAGAAAAACTGGCGGTCTTGCCGGTCCCGGTTTGCGCTGCCCCCATTACGTCGCGCCCTTGCAGTACGACAGGAATGGCCTCGGCCTGAATCGGCGTCGGATGAACATAGCTCTGGTCGGCAAGCGCGCGCAAGATTTCGGCGGACAAGCCGAAGTCTTCAAAACGGACGGCTGGCGCGACGTGTAGCGCGGCTTCTGACTGATTGTCGGACATGATATATGGTGGGCCTCCCGTGAGTCGAACACGGCACCAACGGATTATGAGTCCGCTGCTCTAACCAAGCATGAGCTAGAGGCCCAATTCTTTCATGCGGGTAAAACCCGCTCAATATACTTTATTTAAGACTAATCCCAAAGCAGAAACACGATTTGATGCAGGTGCGGATCTTATTGACGACTCGATCCGCGGTACAACGCTTCGTGGGCATCGTCCGCTCCTACCGTGCTTGCAATGTTTGGGCAAGTCCTGATTAATTCCCCTCCAAGAAGCTCTTCAGCTTGTCGGAACGAGAGGGATGACGCAGCTTGCGCAATGCCTTCGCCTCTATTTGGCGAATGCGTTCACGGGTCACGTCGAACTGCTTGCCGACTTCTTCCAGAGTATGGTCAGTCGACATTTCGATGCCAAAACGCATGCGCAATACTTTTGCTTCACGCGGCGTCAAAGAATCCAGCACATCCTTGACCACGCCGCGCATCGACGCGTGCAATGCCGCATCGGACGGCGCCAGCGTATTGTTGTCCTCGATAAAATCGCCCAGATGCGAATCGTCGTCGTCGCCGATCGGCGTTTCCATCGAGATCGGTTCTTTCGCGATCTTCATGATCTTGCGGATTTTATCTTCCGGCATTTCCATCTTGATCGCGAGCGTCGCCGGATCAGGCTCGGCACCGGTTTCTTGCAGGATCTGGCGCGAGATGCGGTTCATCTTGTTGATCGTCTCGATCATGTGCACCGGGATGCGGATGGTGCGCGCCTGATCGGCGATCGAACGCGTGATGGCTTGGCGAATCCACCAGGTCGCGTAGGTCGAGAATTTATAGCCGCGGCGATATTCGAACTTGTCCACCGCCTTCATCAAACCGATATTGCCTTCCTGGATCAGGTCGAGGAATTGCAAACCGCGGTTGGTGTATTTTTTCGCAATCGAAATCACCAGGCGCAAATTGGCTTCCGTCATTTCGCGCTTGGCCTTGCGCGCCTTCATTTCGCCGGCCGCCATTTTCTTGTTGATGTTGCGCAAATCGGCCAAAGGCAGCACCACGCGCGCCTGCAGATCGATCAGCTTTTTCTGCAGTTCCTTGACCGTCGGCACGTTGCGGCTCAGGATCGGGCTGTAGGAATGATTGCCGGCGACTTCGCCGTCGACCCACTCCAGATTGGTTTCGTTGCCCGGAAAAACCTTGATGAAATGGTTGCGCGGCATGCCGCACTTGTTGACCGCGACGTCAAGAATCTGCTTTTCAATATGGCGTACTTCATCGACTTGGCCGCGCAGCGTATCGCACAGCTTTTCGACTACCTTGGCGGTAAAACGGATGCCCAGCAATTCGCTCGAAATCGTTTCCTGCGCTTTCACATACGGCTTGGAGTTGTAGCCTTCTTTTTCGAAAGCCTTGCGCATCTTGTCGAACTGGCTGGAGATGGTCGCAAACTTTTCCAACGCTTCGCGTTTCAGTTGATCCAGCTGTTCAGCAGAGAAACCCGCGGCGCCGGAGGGACTGCTCTCCTCTTCTTCCTCGTCTTCCTCCTCTTCCTCTTCTTCGTCATCCTCATCGGTGGCAGCAACCGGGGGCGGCGCAATCACCGGCTCGACCGCGTTCAGATCGACCAGGCCATCAACGACTTCGTCGATCTTCACTTCATCATTGGCGATGCGCTCGGCCGCCGTGAGGATTTCCGCGATCGTGGTCGGGCAGGCGGAGATCGCCTGGATCATGTCTTTCAAACCGTCTTCGATGCGCTTGGCGATTTCGATTTCGCCTTCGCGGGTCAGAAGTTCGACAGAACCCATTTCGCGCATGTACATCCGCACCGGATCGGTGGTGCGGCCGAAATCGGAATCAACCGTCGACAGCGCGGCCTCGGCTGCGGCTTCGGCATCGTCATCGCTGGCGACAGTGGCGACATTGTCCGACAGCAGCAGGGTTTCGGCATCAGGCGCGTGATCGTAGACCGCGATCCCCATGTCGTTGAAAGTGCCGATGATGCCTTCGATCGCTTCCGGATCGATAATATTTTCAGGCAGGTGATCGTTGATCTCGGCATAGGTCAGGAAACCGCGTTCCTTGCCGAGCTTGATCAGGGTTTTGAGTTTTTGGCGGCGACGCTCAAGCTCTTCCTCGGTCGCTTCGGTATCCGAGGAGAATGCATCCTTCAGCAAAGCCTTTTCCTTGGCCTTGCGGTCCTTGGCCTTGGCCTTGTCCACCGCTTTCAATTCTGCACGCTCAACTGCATTGAGCGCGGCGACTTCGTCGTTCTCGGGCTGGAATTCTTTCGGCTTGCGTCCGCGCCGCCCGGGCACCTTGACTGACGGCAGGATATAGCCGGAAGTATCGATCGCGGCCAGCGCTGCAGCATCCGTGGTCTGGCTGACGGGCGCCGTAATCGTCACACCTGAGGCGGGTTTGCTTTCAGCCTTGGCTGCAGCTTTTGCCGACTTGCTCGCAGCTTTGGATTCGACAGTTTTCGATTCGGTTTTCTTGGTTGTCACAGGGGCTTTCGATTGCGCGGGTGCCAGCTTTGCAGCAGTTTTGGATAAAGTTTTTGCGGTCGACTTCGCGGGCGCTTTAACTGCTGTTCTCGCAGTCGGTTTTGCGCCGGCTTTGGCTAGCGCTTTGCTCGGTGATTTCTTAGGCGTCAGATCCGATGTCGAGGTGGCCGCTTTCTTTACGCCCGACTTAAGTGCAGTCGATCCAGCCGCAGTCGGCTTTACGTTTTGCACCGCATTTTTTGCGGCCTGCGTCGAGGTTTTCGCTGGTTTCTTCATTGCATTCGCCATGGAGTCAAAACCACCACTAAGAAGCTGTCAACAAAACGTAGCGAGCTGCACAAGATCGCAACGAAGAGTACTCCGTACGCCGCGCACCGCACCCCTGAGATCGGACCATGCAGTAGTTTTGTTGACAGCTTCTAAGACATTGAATCTAAAGCCTTAAAGTATAGCATACGGAGCAATATTCTCCAGTCCTGCCGAGTTGAAGCCGTCTACCGCAACGCAATCTCTGCCTCAGCCTGACGCCGCAACTGCTCCTGCTGCTGCATCAATTCGCGATAGCGGATACGAGCCTCTTCTCCACCCAGCCCGGCCGCTGCCAAACGTTCCATTTCCGCTTTCAACAACTTCATTTTAGTCTGACGCACGGCGCCCGCCAGTTCCAATCGGGCGGTATCGACTTCCGATTCGGACTCGGCCGCGATTTCAGCGATCAGCGTATCGAAATCCGCCCCGCTTGCGCGCAAATTTTCGGCCAGCGCGGCAAAATTGGCTTGCGGCCCAAGCGCGCGACCGGCCGCAATCAATTGTTCCAGCAATTCCGCACGGTCTGGCGCGAAATATGCGGCCGCCTCCAAAGCCTGCTGATCCAGTTCCGCCACCAGCACCGGATGCGCGACCAACAGGCGCATGATTTGCCGCTCCAGGCCGACCGGCGCCGGCCGGCTGCTGCGCGGCGGCGCCACTTTCGTACGCGCAATCGGCTGCGCCAATTCAAATAAGGCCTCGATTTCCGCCGGCGTGGTTTGCGTGACATGCGCCAAGCTGCGCACAATTTGCAATCGCAAGGACGAGGGCGGCATCGCTTGCAGCAAGGGCTTGGCATCGAACTGGGTGCGAGCCCGGCCTTCCGGCGTCCCAAGATCGTTTTCGCCGGTCACTTCGTTCAACAGGAACTGGGAAAACGGCATGGCGTCCTGCACCTGTTGCAGAAACGCCTCTGTCCCAAAGGCGCGAATATAACTGTCCGGATCATGCTCGGCCGGCAGGAACAGGAATTTCATGACCTTGTTGTCGCTGGCATGCGGCAAGCAGGCATCCAATGCCCGCCGTGCGGCACGGCGTCCTGCCTTGTCGCCATCGAAACTGAAAATCACCTGATCAGTCTGGCGCAACAGCTTTTGCACATGCGTCGGCGTACACGCCGTGCCAAGTGTGGCGACACATTGCGGAAAGCCAAGCTGAGCCAGCGCCACCACATCCATGTAACCTTCAGTCACCAGCACGTAGCCGGCATCCCGTATGGCTTGACGCGCTTCGAACAAGCCGTATAACTCGCTGCCTTTTTGAAATAGGGGCGTCTCGGGCGAATTCAAGTATTTCGGCTCGCCGCCATCAAGGACTCGCCCGCCGAATCCGATCACCTGCCCCTTGATATTGCGGATCGGGAACATGATGCGGTCGCGGAACCGGTCGTAACGCTTACGGTTGGCGCCATCCTCATCGGTTCTGTCGATGACAAGGCCGGCCTCGACCAACGCCGTCGCCTCATAGTCGGGGAATACGGCACGCAAGCTATCCCAACCGTCCGGTGCGTAACCCATGCCGAAGCGCACCGCGATTTCACCGGTCAAGCCGCGCCCGATCAAATAATTTTTGGCGCGCTCGGCACCGCGCAATTGATGACGGTAATAATCGCAGGCTTGCGTCATGGCATCAGACAAGGCCAAACTTCTGGCTTGCACTTCGGCACGCTGCGCCGGAGGCAGCTTGTCTTCATTGTCGGGCACGATCATGCCGACGTTTTGCGCCAAGTCCTTGACCGCATCGACAAATCCCATGCCGGAATATTCGATCAGGAAACCGATCGCCGTGCCATGTGCACCGCAACCGAAGCAGTGATAAAACTGCTTGGCCGGACTGACGGTAAAACTAGGGGATTTTTCGTTATGAAAGGGGCATAAACCCATGAAGTTGGCGCCACCCTTCTTCAGTTGCACGTAACGGCCCACCACGTCGACGATATCGACGCGGTTGAGCAGATCCTGGATGAAAGATTGCGGAATCAAGGTGTTTCAGTAGTAAGCATTCGCTGCTTAGACCACAGATTCAGGCTTTTGACAGCGCAGCCTTCACCAATCCGGATACCGCGGTCATATCGGCGCGGCCAGCGAGTTTCGGTTTCAGTACGGCCATGACCTTGCCCATGTCTTGCGGACCGGCAGCGCCGCTGGCGGCAACCGCCGCAGCAACTTCCGCCTGCACTTCGGCGTCGGACAGGGCTGCCGGCATATACGCCGACAACACGGCGACTTCCGCCTTTTCGACATCGGCCAGATCTTGCCGCCCGCCGGCCTCAAACTGGCTGATGGAATCCTTGCGTTGCTTGATCATCTTTTCGATGATGGCGAGGACGATGGTATCCGTAATTTCAATGCGCTCGTCAACTTCTTTTTGCTTGATGGCGGCGGTCAGCAAGCGGATGGTGCCGAGCTTGCCCATTTCCTTGGCGCGCATTGCCGCCTTCATGTTCTCAGTGATTTTCTCTTTCAGGCTCATGCATACTCCAATGTCTGTCAAAAACGATCAACATGCGCGCCGAATCAAGGCGCGAAAATCAAACCCCAAGAAAACATCGCGCGAAAAACGTCAAAACCCGCTGCGGACCAACACCGGAGCGGGTTTGCGTACACCTTGTGACGCACTTCAAGGCAGCCGCACAGCGCGCGCGGCAAAAAAATTCAGTACAGCTTCTTTGGCAATTGCTGGCTGCGGATGCGCTTATAGTGGCGCTTCACGGCAGCGGCGAGCTTGCGCTTACGCTCAGCAGTCGGCTTCTCGTAAAACTCGCGCGCACGCAACTCGGTCAACAAACCGGTTTTTTCAATGGTGCGCTTGAAGCGACGCATGGCGACTTCGAACGGCTCGTTTTCTTTTAGGCGAATTGTGGTCATGTAAACTCAAACCAAGGTTAGGTTTTATGGGAAGAGCGAGACTATAGCAGTAAAAAATGAGAAAGGGAACCCTTTTCTTGCGCAAAGGTTTTCGTATTCTCATTTTTTCAAGATGCCCGGCCCTTAGCTTTGCCGATCGTCCTGAGCGGTTGAGGTCTCAACCGAGACCGTCGCGCCCATTTTTCGCCTACGCCACAAGCCGCCTTGTCCGAATGCAGCCCATCCCCATTTCAGCCAGACCAGCAACGACCATGCAAGCCAAAGCGCCCATGCCAGCATCAGTCCGCGATAAGCCAGTATCGGCAACGAAAAAGTCCATGCCTGGGGCAAATCGGGCCCGGCGCGGTCGAGATACCAGCGCAGCAGTCCGGCGTCGGAATCATTACCGCTCACCTGCATTTCAGGCAGACCGAGCAGTCCACCTTCCACCGCAGCGAACAGGGTCGCCAGCATGGCCAGCGTAAGGGCAACGTAACCTAGCTGGCGCAGGTTGAAAAACCAGCGCGGCCGCTCGGAACCCGTATCGCCAGCACGCCAGGCCAGCGCAAAAAACCAGGAAACCACCAGCACGGCGGCCCACCAATCGACTTGGGTCAAACCCAGCGCCAGCAGCAGCCATTGATATGTCTTAAGTGGCACGCCGCGCAAACGGCCGAGCGCGAAGGCGATGGCCAGCATCACCAGCAGCTTGCCCCAGAACAGAATCGCGGGGCCAATACCGGGTCCGGAGACGAGTAATAACCAGCGCCCCTGCGGCATATGTAGATCGATGCGGCTATTGACGCTGGAAAGGTTCAGGCCGGCCGGCAGCGTCGTGTAACTGGCTGCCATGCCCTGGTCGACACTCCAGACCAATTCGACCTGTTGTTTGCCGGGTGCAATCGGTAGCGTCACTTGACGGCCGCTGGCGCGTATCGGACGCGGCTGGCCGTTGATGCTGACGCTTTTCAAAATCGCCCCCGGCGGCAAGATCATGTTGTGGTCGATGCCGCGGCTGCTGCGCAGCACCACCGACAACTGGTAATCCGTCACGCGCGAGCCGGGCCGGGCTGTCAGGGCCGAACTGTCGATCGTCAAGGTCTGGCCGGGAATCGCCTGCGGCCGTTCGATCTTAAGCTTGAGACTCTCTCCCGGCCACGGCCGGAACGCCAGGTCGGCATCCGGATTCGCATCCGGCGCCACCGGCGGGATACCTTCCGCATCGACATGCCATAGCGTCGAGGCGGCGACGATCCAGGTTTCGGCCCAGCCAGTGTCCTTGGCCGCGTTGAGCATGATTGCATTGGCTTGGGCAAGGTTCGAACTCCAGCTCATGGAATCAGCCTGCGGCCCCAAATTGACCAATACCTTGCCATCCTTGACGTTGACGCCCGCGGTCGTAACGGATTCTCCCGGCAGCAAGGGAATCTGGGCCAGGGCCGGCACGCCGAGAGGCGATTCGCGCCTTACCGTGGTTTCGACACGCCAAAGCAAGTCCAGCACCAACCTGCGCTCCACCCGCAGGAATGGCGGCAATACCGGCGCTTCGCCGCCGGCTTCGGCTTTCTGGCGGCACGTCAGTTGCAAGGTGTCGGCCACGCCGGCATCGTCGGACAAGCCGGCGACGTCCCACCCGGCGGCATTGACCTCAACCCGGCGGGGCTTGCGCGGCAACGGCAATTGCACAGTGTCGCGCACCGGCAATTCCCCTTCGAGTTCAACCCTGTGCTTGCCGGCCGGGGTCAGCAGCCACAAACCGCCCTCTTCGTCGCGCTGCACGTAGGCCACTTTGCCGTCCAGCCGCGCTGCACGCGGCAACCATTGCTTGGCGCCGCCGGGCAATGGCAGGGCAGTATCAACGGCAGCATCGACCTCCAGTCCAAGCTTCAGTATGGCGCCTGCGGCCTGCACCGAAAGACGTGAGATTTCTGCGCATTCGGGCAGGCACTCGGCCGGACGCATCAATTTTTCCTTGAGTTGCGACAGGATTTTTTCATCCGGCATCTGGGCCTTGGCGGCATCCGGGTTCAAGACGGCAGCAAATGCCAGCATCACTAACGCAATTTCCTTGCCGTAGCGAGCAAGGCCCTTGCCGACGCGGCCGGGACGCAGCGGCATTCCGGCGATCCGTGCCAGCAGCAAGGCCAGCAAGACAATCCGCAGCAACACCAGGATCTTGTTGACCGCAGGGGAAATCAGCCACAAATCAAGCTGCTGATCCTGCCGCACCGGGCCATCCCAACTCAGACGGCATTCATGCCAGCGCCAGTCGGGCAAGCCGGGACCGGTTTGCACCTTGGCGTCGGGGTCGGCGGTTTGGTAGCTGCGCTGTGAGGACGGCTCAGGGCTTGCTTTTAACTTGGAGCGGCCAAGTACGCTTACAGACGATGATTCCTCCACTTTATCGGCCATTTCGCTTTTTGGCGCGGCAGCGGTCGCGGGTTGGGCCGCAGCCGCGACCTCTTCCGATTTCGATGCAAAACCGAAAGTGAATTGCGTATCGGCGCCGCGCTCCAGTACCGGATATAGCGCACCGCGCAACTGCGCCGTGGCAAACGCAAGTGTGATCAGCAGCAGAACCAGCATGCTGAGCCGCCCCATCCAGACGACGGCTGTTTCAAATCGGCCCACTGGCAAGACCCGCAGCAAGGCCACCGTCGCCAGTGGCAGCAGCCATGCATAGCGCGGCGCATCCGGTTCCTGGAAGGAGAGGACCAGCGCAAGCAAGGCAAGAACACCCCAGCCGCGCCCCCATAGACGGCCTAAAGCCAGCGCGATGATCAGCACCAGGAAGAAATCCAGCAAATTCCAACGCGCCAGCCAAGCGCCGTCAGCCCGGTCTGCACCGCCTGCATGCAACAAGCGCCAGCCGGCCGGCAAGGCCAAGTCCATCGACACTTTGTCAAAATCGTGTTTCCATCCCACGGCGGGGAAGCTGCGCGGCGCATCGGGGGCCAGGCTGTCGGCGCTCAGGTTCAAGCGGCCGCGCTTGACCTCGACCCCGGCCAACTTGTCGGCTCCCCTCGTGATCAGTTGGTCCTGGCCTGCCACGTCGACCCGCCCCAGTTGCGCTGTGGAACCCATGCTCAAACGTGCGGCGCGACTCATTTCACCCTGAATGCGGTCGCTGATACTCATGCTTTGACCGTCGAAGCTGAGCCATAGCCTGCGCGCCAGCGTCAGCTTGTCCGGCGGCGGGTCGCTGTCGCCGCGCCGGATCTCCTTCAGGCCGAAACTTGAACCGGCCCGCATCAGATAAGCAGGCAGGCGGCGCCAGTCCTCCGGCAACGTGGTTTGCTGCGGATCGACGCTGGGCACGCCTTCGATCGATGCGGTGCGCAGCAGCGGCGCCGCCTCGAACACCCACACCTCTTCCTCTGCAATCAGGCCGGAAACCGGCGGCAAAGCCAGCGTCTTCACCGGCCCCGGATGGCGCGCCACCAATACCACGTCCCAGGTGCCGGGCCGCGCTTGCAGCTTGAGACTGCCGTCTTGCGCCAGCACCGCCGGCAACGGAGACACCAGTTCTTTCGGGATCAGATCAGGCAGCAGCGCGCGGCCGATCGACAGTTCGCGGCTTTTGCCCGAGACGTCGAGACGGATGCGGGTTTCGACCGTGAGCAGGACCCCGTCGACGATCTTGCGATGAACCCGAACCTGGGTTTGCTCGGCCCTCTCGGCATCCGCTTTGCGCTGCAACCAGAGCCGGTTGTCGTCGTCGCGCACCGCTTGCGCCACCGGACGGCCTTCGAGTTCGAGACGGACAAGTCCGACATCGGCGGGCAAGGCCAAGGACTCTGGCAATTCCTTCCAAAAAAAGCGGCCGCTGATGCGATGGCTGCCGGCGGCGAGTTTGAGGGAGGGCGCACCTTCCCTGCTGACTACGGCGGCCGGCTTGCCGTCGACGCTCACCTCTTGCGGCCAATTGTGTTCATCACCCGGCAACGCAATCCAGGTGTCCCTGTAGGCGCTCCAATCCTGGGTAAAGCTTGCGCCCGTGGCAAGGGCCTTCAAGTCCAGGGCACCGGGCCAAGCGCAATGCCGCGCATCGGCATCGTTGAACAGGTGCGGACAACCGGCCCTGTCTTCGCCGTCGAGCACCCAAGGCACCCAGGATTTCAGCGGGTCGGGAATGTCATGGCGCGCCAGCGGCGCAGCGTTGGCCAAGCCGACCAAAGACAAAAGGATGAAGGCGAGTGCGATCCAGCGCTTGAGCATGAGTGCGTCCAGAGGAAGTGGAGACGTGTGATGCGTTTTACGCGAATCTTAACGTTTTCGCAAGACTACCATTCCTGCGGCCACGCCCGACGCCCAGGCCCACTGAAAGTTATACCCGCCCAGCCAGCCGGTCACATCGACCGCTTCGCCGACGAAATGCAGGCCCGGCACTTTGCTTGCCATCATGCTCTGCTGCGACAGTTCCCGCGTATCCACTCCTCCCAGCGTCACTTCGGCCTTGCGATAACCTTCCGAGCCATCCGGCGTGATGGTCCAGCGGTTGAGCGATTCACCAAGCCGGCGCAACTGCTTGTCCTGCATGTCGGCGATCCGCGCCTCGGGCTTGAAATCATTGGCGAGCAGCCAGCCTTCGACAAGCCGCGACGGCAGGTATTGCGACAAGTGGTTGCCGAGGTTTTTCTTGATGCTTGACTTGCCTTGGATGAGCATGTCGGCGACATCGATCTCCGGCAACAGGTTCAAAGTCAGCGGCGTGCCGGGTTGCCAAAAACTGGAAATTTGCAAAATCGCCGGGCCGGACAAGCCTCGATGCGTAAACAGCAGATCTTCCTTGAAACGTCCCTTCGATTTTTTTTCACCGGTCTCGACCTCGACTTGCAAGGCGATGCCGGCCAGCGGCACGAAGGGCTGCCAGCCGCCGCTATCGAAAGTCAGCGGCACCAGGCCGGGACGCGGTTCGATCAGCTTCAAGCCGAATTGTTTGGCAATGCGATGGGCGAAATCGGTCGCGCCGATTTTCGGAATAGACAAGCCGCCCGTAGCGATCACGATGCTGCCGGCTAGGATCTCTCCGGCGCCGGTCTCGATGCGAAACGTCTCGCCTTGCTTGCCGATGCCGCCGATTTTGCATGGCATGCGCCACTCGACATTGCCGGCATTGCATTCGGCCTTCAGCATGTCGATGATGTCCTCGGACGAACGGTCGCAAAACAACTGTCCCTTGTGTTTCTCGTGATGGGCGATACGGTAGCGCTTTATCAGGTTCAGGAAATCCTGTGGCGTATAGCGTGACAAGGCGCTCTTGCAGAAATGCGGATTCTGCGACAGGAAATTTTGCGGGCCGGCGTCGACATTGGTGAAATTGCAGCGCCCACCGCCGGAGATGCGGATTTTTTCAGCGAGCTTTTCGGCGTGGTCGATCAGAATGACCTTCTCGCCGCGCTGTCCGGCGACGGCGGCGCACATCATCCCGGCCGCGCCTGCGCCGATTACTGCGACATCAAATTGAGCGGCCATGCGATTTGCGGGGGGCTCCCCCAGAAAAGCAGAAGCCGTGATTGTAAACGAGCAATCAGCGAAGCTGATGGCCGGCTAGAGCATTTTTAGCCTGACCGTGCGGAGGCAAGGTCAGGCTGAAGAGCGGACGCGTACAGGCGTACGCTGAGCACCGGAGGCCTGAGATTGGCCCGTACGGTCAGGGTAAAAATGCTCTAGTGAAAATACGGCGACGCGGTATGCGTCATCCAAAGGTCTGCCGACAGCCGCATCAGGTCATTGAGCGAACCATGCTCCTTGAATGCATCGCGCAGCCAGACAGCGTCGTTCACTCGCTCGTAGGCCATATGGCGCAGCCGCGTGATCGCCAGTTGATCCGCTTCGTTTTGCGCGTAACGCCGCAGGTCGTGCAGGCGCGTCAGCAGATCGGTGTAGATCGGTTGCCGCACTTCGGTCGAGGTTTTATCGTGCTCGCTCAGCGCGATCTCGCCGTCCAAGCCATAGCGGCTGGCCTCGAAGCGATTGTATTGGTACAGCAGGTAAAAATCGTCGTCGATTTCAAACGGTCTCTCGGTCAGCAGCCAGCGCGCCAGCAATTGCGCATAGCAACCGAGCAGGGCCGCGTGCTCCAGCGCCAACGGCGTGTCGCAGACGCGGATTTCGACGGTGCCGTACTCCGGCTTGGGCCGGATGTCCCAATAGAAATCCTTCATGCTGGCGACGATGCCGAGCTGGCGCAATTGCTCGTAATAGGTTTCGAATTCCGCCCAGGAGCGGACCACCGGCATGGTGCCGGCCAAGGGAAAGGCGCGCACCACATTGCTGCGAGAAGAATCGAACGCCGTGTCGACACCCTGATAAAACGGCGAAGCCGCTGACAGCGCGATGAAGTGCGGCACGAAGCGGGCAAAGCAATGCGCCAGGTATACCGCGTCGTCGCCATTGGCCACGCCGATGTGGATATGCTGGCCGAACACGGTGAAGGTTTTCGCAAGATAGCCGTATTTTTTATGGACGTCGTGAAAGCGCGCCACCGGCGTGATGCGCTGCTCGCTCCAGCGCTGGAACGGATGCGCGCCGCTGCCGGCGACGTCGATATTCAAATGGTGCGCGACCTTGATCAGTGCAGCGCGTAATTCTTTCAGCTCTTCCACCAGATGGTCGACGCGGGAGTGGATGTCGGAATTCAATTCGATCATCCCTTGCGTGATCTCCAGCTTGATCTGCTTTTTCAAATCGGCCGGTTCGATCCATGTCAGCAAGTCGACTGCGTCGGTCGCCAGGTTGTAATTGCGCCGATTGAGCAATTGCAGTTCCAGCTCGATTCCCATGGTATAGGGTGTGGATGAAGTGAAAGGCAGGATATCCACATGCTCCTTCAATGGTGCGTCTTGAGGTTTCATTCGCGTCCGCTTTCTCCTGATTTGATCAGGGCAAATTGTGTAACGATGGGGCCCAGCAATTCGGAAAGAATCAGGGCGCCGGCCAGCAAGGGAGCGATATCGGTCGTTGTGTGCGGATAGAGGTAAGAAACCTGGAGCAGGCCCAGTCCGACCTCCGCCATTGGCAAGGCTCCCAGTGACAACAACGCCGCCTGGTTCCATTTCAATTTCGCCGAGCGGGCAAAAACAAAAATGCCGGCGCTGACCGCGGCCGCCCGCGCGCACAACAGCCCTGCTACGGACAAGCCGACTGCCAGCAAGCCGGGCAGGCGCATGGATGCACCGACGGTCACGAACAGCAGGACGATGAACAGTTCGCTCGCTACGCCGAATTCCAGCTCCATCAAGTCATATTGGAGATCAAGATTCTTGGACAGGATGGCGAACGCCAGCATGGTCAGCAGCACGGGCAACTGCAAGGCATAAGCGGCACCGATGGTCAGCGTGATGATCGCAATCACCAGCACGAATTGCCGACTGCGCTCACGCCCCAGCCAACGCGCCAGCGGCATCATCATGCGATAGGTCAAATAGGCCAGCAGCAAGGACCCGAAGAGCGAATACAACGCATGCGCGACAAGGGTATCGATCGGCCTCGGCCCTTCGATGGCCAGCACCGGCAACAATGCATAGGCGGCCAGCAAGGCCAGGAAATTACTTAAGGCTGCCATCGCGGCAAGCCGCCGCGTCACCAGCCCCTCCGCTTTCAAATCGCGCACCACCACCATCACGATCGAAGGCGAGGTTCCGATTGCCAACAGGCCGGCCAACATCGCCAGCGAACGCGGACTGCCGAGCCATTCCAGCACCGCCCAGACCAGCACGAAACAAAACGCGGCGCAACTGGCAACGGTCACCACTAGCCATTTTTCACGCCGCAGCCAACCGATATCGACGTAGCGTCCCAACTGATACACCAGCAGTGCGACGGCGATGTCGGCAAAGATGTTGCCCAGTTTGAGCACATCGCCCGACACCCAATTCAGGCCTTCCGCCCCCAAGACAAAACCAACCAGCAGGTAGCCGGTGATGCGCGGCACCCACCGGTTTTTGCTAACGAGATAACCGCCCGCCAAGCCGAACAACAGCAAGCTGCCGAATGACAGCAAGGCGTTCCATTGAACAGGATGCGCCAAGGCAAAAGACGGAACAGTCCAAGGCATAGGGCTCCCCTTACAAAAAGAAAACCCGCGAAAGAATGACGACGTGCGGGGAAATTGGAAACTGGCCAAAGCGGCACAATTATTGATGTTGATGTGCACGCGTGCCGCCTTAACAACGTGTCAACATTCGGCAGCGGCAAGGCGATAAAGTTCCGGCTT
The DNA here is from genome assembly GCA_966211965.1 of uncultured Burkholderiales bacterium. Taxonomy (GTDB): domain Bacteria; phylum Pseudomonadota; class Gammaproteobacteria; order Burkholderiales; family Burkholderiaceae_D; genus CBIHON01. The sequence goes on from CBIHON010000033.1 coordinate 15,384, forward strand.
GCGAGCGTGCAAGCCTTTGTTTTCTATGGGAAAGATTCGAAAGTCGAATCTTAAGAGCCTCTCTAAATAAATGCCGCTGGCCAGGCAATGCCGCTGGCTAGGCGCGCCGACGCAGCCAGCGGCTTTTTTTATTTAGACGCTCTAAGCGCTCAGCACCTCAGGCAAGAAGTCGCTGGCGTTGATGGTCGCGCAACGCACCACGTCGCCGATGACGATGATGCTTGGGCTGCCGATGTTGGAGGCCGCCAGCGCATCCGGCAATTGGCCAAGCGTGGTGATCAGTTGCGCCTGCGCCGCACCCGTTGCGGACTGAATCACTGCAACCGGCGTCGATGCCGGCTTGCCGCCCGCCAGCAATGCACGCTGAATTTCGCGGCAGCGCGCGACGCCCATGTAAATCACCAGCGTCAAATTGAGTTTCGCCAGCACGGCCCAGTCCGGGTTTGCGTCGGCTGTCTTGCCATGGCCGGTCACGAAAATCGCACCCTGGCTCCAGTCGCGATGCGTCAAAGGCACGCCGATCGAAGCCGGCGCGGCCAATCCACTGCTGATTCCGTTGATCACCTCGACCTCGAGACCTGCGGCTTGAAGATGTTCGCGCTCCTCGCCGCCGCGGCCGAACATGAAAGGATCGCCGCCTTTCAGGCGCACCACGCAATGGCCGGCCTGGGCTTCGGCGATCATCAAGCGCTCGATGAATTCCTGTGGCGTAGACTGGCAGCCGCCGCGCTTGCCGACGTTGACGACGCGGGCGCCGGAGCGGGCGTGTTGAAGTACGGCAGGATTGACCAGGTCGTCCACCAACAGCACGTCGCCGCATCCGATTGCCTTGACGGCCTTGATGGTCAAGAGGTCGGGATCGCCGGGGCCGGCGCCGACCAGGAAGACTTTAGCCGGTTTTGTCATGGTGGAACTCCTGTTTTGCTTGTACACGCTTTGAGACTAGCAAACAGTGTTCCACCTGCTCCAGGATCGATGCCGGCACCGGATGCTCTCCGCGCAGTGCCGCCTGTATCCAGGTTGCCGTACTGGCCGCATCGGTCGCCTCCGGCAAAGGCGGCAATTCATCGACCGGCTCCTGTTTTTGCACCAAGGTAGTGCACTCCCCTTCATGAAACCAGTTGATCTCCTGGGCACGCTTGGCGTTCGCCACGGTTTCGCCTTCAGTACCGCGCATCAGGAAGACATCGCCGCGCGCAGCCGGTGCCAAGCCTGAAAAATAACTGGTCAGCATCGCCAGGTATTCCGGATGGGTGTAGGAGGTCAGGCGCAGGGCCGGCCCTGCGAAAGGTTGCACGATCTTGACCAGGGTATGAGTCGAATTGCGGACTCCGAGTATCCGGCGCATTGACAACAGGCGCGCCATGCGCGGCGCCAGGGTTTCGATCGGCATGAAGACCGGTTCGCGCATGGCAAAACCCGCCATGGCCTGCGCGACGTTTTGGGAAAAGGTATAACCCAAGGCCTGCAGGATTTCCGCGGTAGTCACGCGACCGGGGTCGCGGGTGACGCCGTGGATCAGCACCGGCACGCCTTGCTTGGCCAGCAGCAAGGCCAGCAAGGGCGTCAGGTTGGCCATCTGGCGCGAGCCGTTGTAACTTGGGATCACGACCGGCGCATACTCGCCGGCAGGTGCAGGCAAGGGAGCGAATGACGCTTCGGCGGCATCGAGAAAGCCGGCAATCTCGTCGACCGATTCGCCCTTGAAGCGCATCGCCAGCATGATGCCGCCCAGTTCCAGGTCAGAAACACGGCCGTCCAGCATCGCTGCGTACAACTGACGGGCATCGTCGCGCGACAGGCTGCGCGCGCCTTTTTTACCGCGGCCGATTTCCTTGATGAAACGAGCGGCGGGGAAGGATTCATTTGCGAGAGGGGTGTTCATGCACGAAGCTTACCACTCGAAACCCTACGCCGCCGTTTTCGCCGCCCCGCTTCGCACCAAAATCATTTTCTTCAACTCCGGTACGCAAGAGCCGCAATTGGTGCCGCACTTGAGTTTATCCTGCAAGGTAGCGAGCATCGCCTCCGGCGTACCGTGGTTGATCATGTCCTGCGCGGCGAGGACTTCGCCGATCTGGGTTTCTGCAACATTGAAGCAATTGCAGACGATCCGGCCGCGCGACTTGAAACCCTGCGGCGCCTTGGTCGAAGGCATCAGCAACATGCGGCCCAGCGCGGCGACCGGCAACTCGCCTTCCAGGTATTCCTTCAGCCAATGCTCGGCCGAGGTATCGCCTGCCAGGGATACCGCAGCCAGCTTGCCGTCACGCACCAAAATGTGGCGTGCGTTACCGCGCTTGGTATCGTCATAGCGCAATACGTCCGGCCCGGCGATGCCGAATTGATCTTCGATGGCGCGGATCAACTCCGGATCCGCCGCATAATCGTCTGCGCCGCGGAACAGCACGCCGACCTTGTCGCGCCCGAACAGCGTGCAAGAGGTATAGGCGAAGCGCCGCATGTACGGACGCAAAGCCGACTGCAATGCCAATACTTGCGATTCGTCGACCCAGCCGAATGCCAGGAAGCGCCACGGCAATTCCGCCTTCAGGATCTTGACCGCCGCATGTTTCAACTCCGGCTGCTTCGAACTCGGGTCGAGCGCCGGCGACGTCAAGGCATTCACGCCGTGCGTAGCGCCGCCGTCCCGTCCGCGTCCGGACACATACTCCTCGCCCCAATGCATGCCGATGAAAGCCTGGCCGCTGCGCATGTCGTCGCCGGCCACTGCCGGCAGGATTTGCGAACTGCGTTTGCTGGTCACATGGACCAGGTCGCCGTTCTTCAACAGGCGCCGCTCCATATCGATTTGCGACAAGACAACCGCCGGTTCGGCGGCGTGAGAAAACAATTGCGCCACGGTTCCGGTGCGGCTCATACCGTGCCACTGGTCGCGCAGGCGGCCGGTGGTGAGACGGAACGGGAAGCGCGCATCGACCGGTTCGGCCACCGGCTTATAAGCGGTATTGACGAACCTGGCACGGCCGCTGGCGGTCGGGAAAATACCGTCTTCATACAAACGCTTTTTGCCGCTGGTTGCACCTTCCGGATACGGCCATTGCTGCGGCCCCTGCTCTTCCAGGATCTGAAAGGACAGGCCGGTAATGTCGAGGTCGCGTCCCCGGGTCGACTCGCGATGCTCGTTCCAGATTTCTTCGGTGCCGGAATAGGGAAAGATGGTCTTGCTCTTACCCATCGCGGCTTCAAGCTTGCGCGCGAAATCGACGGCGATTTCCCAGTCATGGCGCGTCTCGGCCGGCTTCGCCAACACGGGTTTGAAGCGCGTGATGCGGCGCTCGGAATTGGTGACCGTGCCTTCCTTTTCGCTCCAAGTGGTAGCGGGCAGCAGCACGTCGGCATAGTCAACGGTGGCGGTCGTTTTATAGGCTTCCTGCACGATCACCAACTCGGCCTTTTCCAGCGCCTCGCGCACCAGCTTCTGGTCGGGCAGCGATTGCGCCGGATTGGTGCAGGCGATCCACAGGATTTTGATTTCGCCATTGCGCACCGCTTCGAACATTTCGACCGCGGTCTTACCGGGCTTGGACGGTACGTCGTCGACGCCCCACAGTTTGGCCACCTCGGCCCGATGCTCAGGATTGGCCATGTCGCGATGGGCCGAGATCAGGTTGGCCAGCCCGCCGACTTCGCGTCCGCCCATGGCATTGGGCTGGCCGGTCAGCGAGAACGGTCCGGCGCCGGGCTTGCCGATTTGATGGGTAGCCAGATGCAGATTGATCAGCGCCGCGTTTTTCGCAGTGCCGGACGATGACTGGTTCAAACCCTGGCAATACAGCGACAATGCCGCCTTTGATTCACCGAACCAGCGTGCAGCTTTGACCAGGTCTTCTTCACTGATGCCGCAGGTGTCGGCCACGAACTTGGGCGTGTACTCGCGCACCGTGCGCTTCAATTCAGCGAAGCCTTCGGTATGCGCATCGATATAGGCTTGGTCGATCAGGTCTTCCCACATGCAGATATGCAGCATGCCGTTGAACAGCGCGACATCGGTACCCGGCAGGATAGGCAGGAACAAATCGGCCTCGCGCGCAGTATCGGTACGGCGCGGGTCGGCGACGATGACTTTGAGTTTTTTATTTTTCTTGCGCGCCTCTTCGATGCGGCGGTAGAGGATCGGATGCGCATATGCGGTGTTGGAACCGACAATGAAAATCACGTCGGCCAGATCGATGTCCTCATAGCATGCCGGCGGCGCATCGGCGCCAAGAGTCTGCTTGTAACCGGCCACGGCGCTCGACATGCACAGCCGTGAATTGGTATCGACGTTGTTGGTGCCGATCAAGCCCTTGGCCAGCTTGTTGAATACGTAGTAATCCTCGGTCAGCAATTGGCCGGAGATGTAAAAGCCGACGCTGTCCGGCCCATGCCGGTGAATCGTGTCGGCGAATTTTCTGGCGATGTAATCCAGCGCCGTATCCCAGGACGCACGTTCGCGCAGATCATTGCGCGCAATGCGCATTTCCGGATACAACGCGCGCACCTGCTGCTGCAGCGCAGGCTTGGCGGTGAGGTGCAGGGTGCTGCCCTTGGTGCACAGGCGGCCGAAGTTGGCGGGATGATCCGGGTCGCCCCGCACACCCTGCACTTGCCGGCCATCCGTTTGAATGATGACGCCGCAGCCGACGCCGCAGTAGCAGCAGGTAGCCTTGACCTCGATCTTTTCCTGCGCACCAAAGGTGTGCTCGTTCTCACCCTCAGGGAGAGGGCCGGAGGCGCCCGGCGTAGGGTGAGGGTGGGTTGAAGTGCTCACCACTTGCCCGCCTTGCACCAGAGGGTGAGTCTGCGTCATTTCATTCATGCAGGCGTAACCTCGATCGCCAGCGAATTCAATTCCTCGGCATCCAGGTAGACCTGCCCATCTTCTACCTTCAGGCTGAATTTCTGCGTGCAGCCTTCATCCGGCGACACCGCGCAGCCCGAGGCCAGTTCGATGTTCCAGTTATGCAGCGGGCAGGCGACCTTCTCGCCGAACACGATGCCTTGCGACAGCGGGCCGCCCTTGTGCGGGCAGCGGTCCAGCAAGGCGAATACCTTATCTTCGCTGTTACGGAAAATCGCCACGTCGGGCTTCGCTGCCCGATTGACGACCCGCGCTCCCAGCACGGGAATATCTGCGACGCTGCAGATTGCTTTCCATTGGTTAGACATCAGATTCCCTCTACTTTAATTGGTATAAATTGACTGGCGTAGCCCGTTTGGAGGAGGTGTGAAACATACATGCGTTGATGATGATGGTCGTTGCTGCCACAACAAGTACAAAAGCACACAGGTAGAGTCTCATGGCCGCTCCTTTTCGGTCAGGCGAACACCATTACTCGCTCAGGGATGCGCCGAAAAGACGGTTCATTCCCGGTGGCCGTCCGAAGCGACGGCCACCGTGTTGGCGGCGAAACCTTGAGCTTATGCCGTCAACGGCGCAAACTGCCGCGCATCGACCAGCGCCTTTTCCTGCTCGTGCCACGGATCAGGTTCGCCGTCGAGCGAGAACAGCAAGCGATCGTACAGCGCCTTACGGTTCTCGGCGTCTTCCAGAATATGCTTCTTCACATGATCCAGGCCGACGCGTCCAATGTAGTGCACGGTACGCTCAAGGTACCAGCCTTCTTCGCGATACAACTGCAGGAATGCACCAGAATACTCCAACACCTCTTCATGCGTCTTCAGCTTTACCAGGAAATGCGCGACTTCGGTCTTGATGCCGCCGTTGCCGCCGACATAAATCTCCCAGCCGGAGTCGACGCCGATCACGCCCACATCCTTGATGCCGGATTCGGCGCAATTACGCGGACAGCCGGAAACCGCGATCTTGACCTTGTGCGGCGCATACATGCGCCACAATGCGCGCTCAAGCTGCTGGCCCATCAAGGTTGAATTCTGCGTGCCGAAACGGCACCATTCGGAACCGACGCAGGTCTTCACTGTGCGCAGGGCTTTTGCATAGGCATGGCCGGACGGCATGTCGAGGTCCTTCCAGACCTGCTGCAGGTCTTCCTTCTTCACGCCCAGCAAGTCGATGCGCTGGCCGCCGGTTACCTTGACGGTCGGGATCTTGAACTTGTCGACCACGTCGGCGATACGGCGCAATTCCGATGCATTGGTTTCGCCGCCCCACATGCGCGGGATGACAGAGTAGGTGCCGTCTTTCTGGATGTTGGCGTGGGCGCGCTCGTTGATGTAGCGCGATTGCGGGTCATCCTTGGCCTCATGCGGCCAGGTCGAAATCAGGTAATAGTTGAGCGCAGGGCGGCAGGATGAACATCCGTTAGGCGTACGCCAGTCCATGAATTTCATGGTGGAGGCAATCGTCAACAGCTTGTTGGCCTTGATGGCATCGCGCACTTCCTGGTGCGTGTGGTCGGTACAGCCGCATAGGGGCTTTGCTTTGTTGGAAGCGGAGTAATCCCCGCCCGCCGTGAACATGATGATCTGCTCGACCAGGCCGGTGCATGAGCCGCAGGAAGCCGATGCCTTGGTATGCTTGCGCACGTCTTCCAGCGTGAACAAGCCTTTTTCCTTGATCGCCTTGACGATGGTGCCTTTGCAAACGCCGTTGCAGCCGCAGACTTCGGCATCGTCCGGCATCGCGGCGGCCTTGGTGTGGCCTTCGTGGCCGGTGTCGCCCGGCCGGCCGGTATTGGACTCGCCGAACATCAGGGTGTCGCGGATTTCGCCGACATCCTTGCCTTCGCGCAGCAGCTTGAAGTACCAGCTGCCATCCACCGTATCGCCATACAGGCAGGCGCCGACCAGCTTGTCGTCCTTGATGACCAGCTTCTTGTAAACGCCGCCTATGGGGTCGGACAAGACGATCTCTTCGGTACCTTCGCCCCCCATGAATTCGCCGGCCGAGAACAAATCGATACCGGTAACCTTGAGCTTGGTGGAGGTGACCGACCCCTGGTAGCGGCCGATGCCGAAATTGGCCAGGTGGTTGGCACAGACCCGCGCCATTTCAAACAACGGCGCAACCAAACCATAAGCAACGCCACGATGGTTGACGCACTCGCCAACTGCGTACACGCGCGGGTCGTAGGTTTGCATGGTGTCGTTGACCACGATGCCGCGATTGCAATAGATGCCGCAGGATTCAGCCAGCGTGGTATTGGGACGGATGCCGACCGCCATGACCACGAGTTGCGCCGGTACTTCGAGGCCATCGGTGAAGCGGATCGCCTGCACCTGGCCGTTTTCGTCACCGACGATTTCCTTGGTGTTTTTATCGAGCAGGAATTTGAGGCCGCGGTCTTCCAGCGATTTCTGCAGCATCTTGCCGGCGACCGGGTCGAGCTGGCGCTCCATCAGCCAGGTCGGCAGATGCACCACGGTGACCTCCATGCCGCGCAGCTTCAAGCCGTTGGCCGCTTCCAGCCCAAGCAGACCGCCGCCGATCACGACCGCATGCTTGTGGGTCTTGGCCGCTTCGATCATCGCATTCGTATCGTGAATGTCGCGGTAGGAAATCACGCCTTTCAAATCCTTGCCCGGCACGGGCAGCATGAAGGGATTGGAACCGGTCGCCAGCAACAGGCGATCATATTCCGCGGTGGTGCCGTCTTCGGCAATCACCATGCGTTTGACGCGGTCGATCTTGACGATCTTTTTGCCGAGATGCAGTGTGATGTTGTTTTCTTCGTACCAGTCGACATCATTCAACATGATCTCTTTGATGGTCTGTTCACCGGCCAGTACAGGCGACAGCAAAATACGATTGTAATTTGCATACGGCTCAGCCCCGAATACAGTGATGTCGTACACGTCCGGCGCGATCTTGCGCAATTCTTCCAGGGTGCGCACGCCCGCCATGCCGTTCCCGACCATCACCAACTTGAGCTTCTTCATTCATGCCTCCGTCAAAATGTTCCTGATCCCTCCTAAGCAAAACCGATGCCAGTTTATTGTGCGGCCTGCGCACTAACGCAAGCCGCATTTCGCACCTTGCCAGTGCAAACAAGAAACCCATTTGGTGCATTGCACGAGCGCGGGCCATCTACGCGCCTGCCAACAATACATATGTCTGAAAATGATGGCATAGCCCTTGCATGGTGCAACCCGATTCAAATTTCAAATTTGAGGAACAAAGTAAAGCGAAGCGGTGCTCTGTTCCCGCCCAATCAGGACTATTACCATGCAAAAAACATCCTTCTGGAAAGCAGGTCACACACCGACCTTGCTTGCCGCTTTTTTTTATTTCGATTTGAGCTTCATGGTCTGGGTCATCCTTGGTCCGCTTGCCGTGCAGATCTCGAAAGACATCGGCTTGACACCCGCGCAAAAAGGTTTGATGGTCGCCACGCCGCTGCTGGCCGGCGCACTGCTGCGCATCGTGATGGGCGTGCTGGTCGATCACCTCAAACCGAAGAAGGCCGGCATCATCGGCCAGGTGATCGTGATGCTTGGGCTGGTCTGGGCCTGGCTCGGCAGCCTGCAGCATTACGACAACCTGCTGGCGCTCGGCATCCTGCTGGGCGTGGCGGGTGCGGCATTCGCGGTGGCCTTGCCGCTGGCTTCGCGCTGGTATCCGCCCGAGCATCAAGGCACGGCGCTCGGCATTGCCGGCGCCGGCAACTCCGGCACTGCGTTCGCTGCGCTGTTTGCACCTTCGCTGGCAATTGCATTCGGCTGGCAAAACGTGTTTGGCCTATGCCTGATTCCGCTCTCCATTGCATTCATCGTTTACTTGATTTTGGCCAAGGATGCGCCGTCGGCGCCGCCGCCAAAATCGCTGGTCGAATACATGCACGTACTGAAGGACAAGGATGCCTGGTGGTTCATGTTCTTCTATAGCGTCACCTTCGGCGGCTTCTCCGGCCTGGCCTCATCGCTGACGATTTATTTCAACGGCCAATACGGCTTGTCGCCGGTGACGGCCGGCTATTTCACGGCGGCTTGCGTGTTCGCGGGTTCTCTGGTGCGCCCGCTCGGCGGCCGCCTGGCCGACCGCATCGGCGGCATCAAGACGCTGTCCATGATGTATATGCTGGCCGCGACTTTCCTGTTCGTCGCCAGCGTCGGTCTGCAATCCTCGACCATGGCCGTGATCGTATTCGTGCTGGCGATGCTGGCGCTGGGCACCGGCAACGGCGCGGTATTTCAACTGGTGCCGCAGCGTTTCCGCAAGGAGATCGGCGTGATGACCGGCCTGGTCGGCATGGCGGGCGGCATCGGCGGCTTCTATCTCGCATCGAGCCTCGGCTATTCGAAGCAACTGACCGGCAGCTATCAAATGGGCCTGACCGTTTTCGCCTCGCTTGCCGTGATCGCCTTGCTCGGCCTGTCGGCGGTCAAGACCCGCTGGCGCACCACGTGGGGCAGCGCCGCGATGACGAGCGCCAAGATTTAAGGTCTAGCGGGCCGTAACAGTCGACTTGGAAGTGAAAGGTGCGTGTCCGGCGCGCAGAGCAAGGGGCACACGCGACAGGCTTTTTCGAATTGGCTGTTACATTCCACTAGAATGAGCACGGCACGCAGGGCGCGAACCACGCAGCTTGCCCACGCATGCCGTGCTTGTCTTTTGACGTCCACTTTTCAAGGCCCCCATGCCTCTGTCCATCGAAACCGGTCACGCTACAGTAGCAGGAGTCCGCGAGCGCAATGAAGATTTCGTCGGCATGGTCACGCCGCACGAACCAGATCTGTCGTCCAAGGGGTTGATCGCGGCGATTGCCGACGGCGTGTCCGGCAACGAAGGCGGGCGCGAGGCATCCGAATACGCAGTGCGCGGCCTGCTCACCGACTACTACGCAACGCCGGACACCTGGCCGGTCACCCAGGCGCTCGACCGCGTGATCAAGGCCACCAATAGCTGGGTGCAGCGCCAGGGCTCGGTCCGCGCGGAATTGGCGGGCATGGCGACCACGCTGACCTGCATCGTGCTGCGCGGCCGCTTCTACCACTTTGCCCACGTCGGCGACACCCGTTTATACCTTCTGCGTGCCGGCGTCCTGAGCTGCTTGACGTCAGACCATGTATGGGACCGCCCTGAAATGCAGCACGTGTTGACGCGTGCGATCGGTCTCGATTCGCGTATCGCCATCGACCACGGCATGGGCGAGTTGAAAGAGAACGACGTCTACCTGCTTGCCACCGATGGCGTCTGGTCGGCGCTTACCGAATATGACATCAACGCCCTGCTGTCCCAACTGGCACTCGGCGCCAAGGACGGCAACCAGACCGCGGATGCGCTGGTGAATGCCGCACTGGCCGCGGGCTCGAACGACAACGCCAGTGCGCTGGTACTGAAAGTGGCCGCGCTGCCGGAAGAAAACCTGCGCGATGCCTTGTCGCTGTCGCAGCAATTGCCGGTTCCTCCTCGGCTCAAGATTGGTCAAAGCCTCGACGGCTACCTGGTCGATGCGCAGATCCACGCCTCGCAGACGACCCTGCTGTACCGCGTAATCGACCCAAAAACGCAGCGCAAGCTGGTGCTGAAAACCCTGCACCCCGACCGCGCCGGCGATAGTCACGAGCGCTCCGCTTTCGCCCACGAAGAATGGCTGGCAAAGCGCGTGGTGGCCCGCTTCTTCCCGCAGGTCATCACGCCGGAGCAGAGGAATTATCTTTACTACCTGACCACTTGGCACGAAGGCCATACGCTGCAGCAGCACATGGACGCCGGCGAATATTTCACTGCACCAGATGTCATCACACATGGCGCCAAACTGGTGCGTGCAATCGGCGCCCTGCACCGGCGCAGCATCATTCATCGCGACATCAAGCCGGCCAATATCCATCTCGGCGATGATGGCGAATTACGCGTGCTTGACCTCGGCGTCGCACAATCGGGCCTGGAAGCCGAAGATGAAATCAAGGCGCCACAGGCCGGCACACCCTCCTTCCTCGCCCCCGAACAATTCAGCGGCGCCCCGCCGTCGCGCCAGACCGACGTCTATGCCACCGGCGTCACGCTTTACCTGATGCTGACGCGACACTATCCGTACGGCGAGATCGAGCCATTTCAAAGGCCGCACTTCGGCGCCGCGATCCCGCCAACCCGCTATCGTCCGGATATTCCGATATGGCTGGAGAATGTCCTGCTCAAGGCCGTGGCGCGCGACCCGGCCCAGCGCTTTGAAACCGCGGAAGAATTCCTGCTGGCGCTGGAACGCGGCGCCACCCGTCCGCTTGCCGCGCCGGCCGCGACGCCGCTGGTCAAGCGCGATCCGCTGTCCTGGTGGCGTGCGATTGCCGCGATTTCGATCGTGCTCAACCTGCTGTTGCTATACCTGATCGCAGTGCGCTGATAGGCGGCTGCATCGGATTTGCGGCCCGCGTTCCCAAAACTGCAATGCAACCGGGGCCGCGACGCAGACTCCATGAAATTCAATGGATAGCGATTTCGCGTTCAGCGCTGTCTGCTGTTTAGACGAGCGAGCGGCAGCGACAGCGCCCTCCGTCTCGCACTATGCCGCCTCCTTCACCGGATGAGCCTGGCGGTGATAAAGGAATTCGAGCACGGAAGTGCGGTACTCGACATACAGCGGATCTTTCGCCAGGGCGACCCGCTCGCGTGGACGCTCCAGGCGCACTTGCAGGATTTCACCGATGGTGGCGGCCGGCCCATTGGTCATCATGACGATGCGATCCGACAGCAGCACCGCTTCATCGACATCATGCGTAACCATGACGGTGGTCGAGCCGGTCTTGGCAACGATCTTCAGCAATTCATCCTGCAAATGCGCGCGCGTCAATGCATCCAGCGCGCCGAAAGGTTCGTCCATCAGCAAGACTTTCGGTTCCATCGACAAGGCGCGGGCAATCCCGACGCGTTGTTTCATCCCGCCGGAGATCTCGTTCGGGCGCTTTTGCTCGGCGTGGCTCAAACCGACCAGGGCCAACGCAGCTTTGGCGCGGTCCTTCAACCGGGACTTGCTCTCGGCCGCGCCGAACACGCGTTCCACCGCCAGGTACACGTTTTCATAGCAGGTCAGCCAGGGCAGCAGCGAATGGTTTTGAAACACTACCGCACGCTCCGGCGAAGGGCCGGCGATTTCCCTGTTGGCGCACAACATCGCGCCGTGGCTGGCGGTCAGCAAGCCGGCCAGCAGGTTCAACAGCGTCGATTTGCCGCAGCCGGAATGGCCGATCAAGGTGATGAATTCGCCTTTTTTGACCGTCAGATTAATGTCGCGCAGCGCATGAAACACGCCGTTCCTGGTGTTGAATGACATCTCTGCATTTTGGATCTCGATAAACTTGTGTGTCTTGTCCATGATGAATTCCCTAGCTGCGTACTTCTTCGAAGGTGAAGGATCGGGCCAACGCTACCAATGCCTGTTCCAGCATCAGGCCGACCACGCCGATCACGACGATCGCAATGATGATGTGCGGCACGTTCAGGTTGTTCCACTCGTCCCATACCCAGAATCCGATCCCGACGCCGCCGGTCAGCATCTCCGCCGCGACGATCACCAGCCATGCCGTACCGATCGCCAGCCGCACCCCGGTCAGCATGTACGGCAACACCGATGGGAACAGAATCTTGGTGATGATCTTCCACTCGGACAGATTCAGCACCTTGGCGACATTCATGTAATCCTGCGGCACGCGCTGCACGCCGACTGCGGTGTTGATCACCATCGGCCAGATCGAGCAGATGAAAATCGCCCAGATCGCAGCCGGGTTGGCCGCCTTGAACACCAGCAAGCCGATCGGCAGCCAGGCCAGCGGCGACACCGGCTTCAACAGGCTGATGATCGGATTGAACATGCCGGACAAGAACTTGAAACGGCCGATCGTAAAGCCGAGCGGAATGCCGATCGCGGCCGCCATGCCGAAGCCGATTCCGACCCGCTCCAGCGATGCCAGGATGTTCCAGCCGATGCCTTGGTCGTTCGGCCCTTTCCGGTAAAACGGATCGGAGAACACATGGATCGCTTCTTTCAAGGTCGCCAGCGGCGATGGGAAGCCGCTATTCTTGGCGGCGACGATTTCCCAGATCAAGACCAGGAAAGCGATGCCTAAAATCGGCGGCAGCACTGCCAGGAAGAACGGCCGCAAGGAGAATTTTTTCTGTCTCGCTTGCACCGACGCGGCAACGGCAGGCGGCGCCGCACCGGTTTCTGCTTTAACCGAAACGGCCGCCGGTTTGGCATCTGCTTTCTTGGACTGCGTGGCCGATACCGAATCTGCCGGTTCGTTCAATAGAGTATTCATAACTGCGCTCATGTTGGCTCCTAAAAATATGCACTAGGCCTTGATCTTGAACGAGGCGGCATAGGCTTTCGGGTTCTTGCCGTCCCATACCACGCCGTCGACCAGCTTCGAGATACGCATCGGGTCTTTCGGCACGCTGGCCTTGGCCATCGCTGCCGCGTCCTTGTACAAATCGATCTGGTTGATTGATTTGGCCACCGCGAGATAATCGATGTCGTCCTTCAGCAAGCCCCAACGCTTGTGCTGGGTCAGGAACCACATGCCATCGGACAGGTAAGGGAAATTGACCGCGCCGTCGTTGTAGAACTTCATGTAATTGGGATCGTCCCAACTCTTGCCCAGGCCATTCTGGTAGCGTCCGAGAATGCGCTGGTTGATCACATCGACCGAAGTGTTGACATACGATTTGTCGGCAATGGTTTCAGCCATCTTGTTCTTGTTCGACAGCGAGGCGTCGATCCACTTGCCGGCCTCCAGCACGGCTGCGGTCATGGCACGCGCGGTGTTGGGGTGTTTCTTGACCCATTCGGCGGTGGTGCCGAGAACTTTTTCCGGATGGTCTTTCCAGATGTCCTGCGTCGTGACGCCGGTGATGCCGATACCGTCGGCAATCGCGCGATGGCCCCAGGGTTCGCCGACGCAATAACCGTCCATATTGCCGACCCGCATATTCGCCACCATTTGCGGCGGCGGTACAGTAATGATCTTGGCATCCTTCATCGGGTTGATGCCGTATGCCGCCAGCCAGTAGTACAGCCACATTGCGTGCGTGCCGGTCGGAAAAGTTTGCGCAAAGGTATATTCGCGCTTATCCGTTTGCATCAGTTTGGCCAGCGACGGGCCGTCGACGCCGCCCTTGTCGGCAATCTTTTTTGACAGCGTGATCGCTTGGCCATTGTTATTGAGCGTCATCAGCGTTGCCATGTCTTTTTTCGGCCCGCTGACTCCCAGATGCACCCCGTAAATCAAGCCGTACAGCACGTGGGCCGCGTCGAGTTCGCCGTTGACCAGCTTATCGCGCACGCCGGCCCAGGAAGCTTCCTTGGTCGGCACGATCTTGATGCCGTATTTTTTATCGAACCCCATGACCGACGCCATCACGACCGAAGCGCAGTCGGTCAGCGGAATGAAGCCGATTTTTACTTCTTCCTTCTCCGGCTTATCCGAACCTGCCGCCCATGCGCCTTGTGTCGCCAAGCCGCCCAATGCAGTTGCTGCCATGCCTGCTCCAGCTTTCAGGATGGTCCGGCGAGTCAAATTTTTCTTGCTGTCTTTCGTTGTCATGTCGTCCTCGAAATGCGTGTTGTATGGGCAAAAAGAAAGGCGTCCGTTCATCGCGAGCCTTGCTCGCATGAACGGACGCCTTTGTCCTCGTGTCCCGACCGACGTTGGCCAGGACGAATCTGTTGTTTGCGCCGCCGTTGGCGCTTAGAGCCTCTAGATAAATGCCGCTGGCCAGGCGCGCCGACGCAGACAGTACGAGCGTACGGTAAGGAGAAGCAACCCACGCCAGCGGCTTTTATTTAGAGGCTCTTAGTCCTCTATTTGCAATTGGTGTGCCAGCTTAAACTGCTGCTTTTCAACCCATTCAATGCGAATTTGCTTGCTTTGACGCCCCTTTCCTGTGCATCGCATCGAAACAGGGCGGGATCAAATCAGCAGCTCGGCGACGTCCAATATTCTTTGCGCCACTTCGGACAGCTTGAGGTTCTTATCCATCGCAAGACGGCGCAATTTTTGGTATGCCTCGTCTTCCGTCATCTTGTGTTGGGTCATCAGCAAGCCCTTGGCGCGCTCGATGGTTTTGCGCTCGGCCAGCTTGAGCTTGGTGTCGGACAATTCGGTGCGCAATTTCTGGTCGGCGTTGAAGCGCGCCATCGCCACGTCGAGCACCGGTTTGATGCGCTCCGACTGCAAGCCGGCCACCACGTATGCCGAGACGCCAGCGGCCATTGCCGCCTCCATGTTCGATTTATCGTGATCTTCGGTGAACAGCACGATTGGGCGGCGCGCGTGCTGGGTCGCGATGACAACATGCTCCAGCACATCGCGCGCGTCCGATTCGGCATCGATGATGATCATGTCGGGCTGCAATTGCGCGACGCGGTCCGGCAAGTGTATATCCGCCGGAAATACCGCAATGATGTTGTAGCCGGCTTCGAGCAGACCGATGCGCAAGGCGCGCGCCCGTTCCGCCTGCGCCCAAGCGTTTTCGTCGTGCTCCCCTTCCGGCGGCACGATGGAATTGATGACGATGATGCGCAAGGAGCGCACGTCGGATGTCGTGTATTTGGTCATAGCAACGTTATATGAATACACTTTGGGAATGGCAGAATACGCTACAATCCATGCAAGAACCGCACCAACAATCCCACAGCCATCCCTCCATGCTCGTTCTCGGTATCGAATCCTCTTGTGATGAAACCGGCATTGCGTTGTACGACACGCAGCGCGGTTTGCTTGCCCACTCCCTGCATTCCCAGGTTGCCATGCATGAGGAATACGGCGGCGTGGTGCCCGAACTGGCGTCGCGCGATCACATCCGGCGCGCCATCCCCTTGCTGGAGCAAGCGCTGACACAAAGCGGCATCGCGCGCAAAGAAATCGATGCGATCGCCTATACACAAGGACCGGGACTGGCCGGCGCACTGCTGGTCGGCGCGTCAGTTGCCTGCGGCCTGGGGTTGGCGCTCGACAAACCGGTGCTCGGCATTCACCATCTGGAAGGCCATCTGCTGTCGCCGCTCCTGTCGAGCAAGCCGCCGGCCTTCCCCTTTATCGCCTTGCTGGTGTCCGGCGGGCATACCCAATTGATGCGCATCGACGGCGTCGGACAATACGCCCTGCTAGGCGAGACGCTGGATGACGCGGCCGGCGAGGCCTTCGACAAATCGGCCAAACTGCTCGGCCTGGGTTATCCGGGCGGGCCGGCGATTTCGCGACTGGCGGAATTCGGCGATCCCGGCGCATACAAGCTGCCGCGCCCGATGCTGCATTCCAAGGATCTGAACTTCAGTTTTTCCGGATTGAAAACCGCCGTGTTGACGGTGGTGAAGAATCAGCACGCCAATATCTGCGAGCAGGACAAGGCCAATATCGCGCGCGGCTTCGTCGATGCGATCGTCGACGTTCTGACGGCAAAGTGCGTGACCGCACTCAAGGAAACCGGATTGAAGCGCCTGGTCATCGCCGGCGGTGTCGGCGCCAACAATCAATTGCGCACCAGCCTCAACGCCGCGGCTGCCAAGCGGCGTTTTCAGGTCTATTATCCGGAACTGGAATTTTGCACCGACAACGGCGCGATGATTGCCTTTGCCGGAGCGATGCGGCTGCAGGCCAATCCCGGTGCGGCACAACGCGACTATGCCTTCAATGTGCGACCGCGCTGGCCGCTGGAGGAATTACGCATTGTATAAATAAGGAGGCATTTATTTGACGTGGCCATCCTTCCTGCCGCCGATCTTGCTTTCTTTCCCGGCCAACAGGTTGCCTATATTTTTGCTGTGCCGGTAAATCAGTAAAAAGCTCATCGCCAATACCGCCAGCAATTTCTCGTCGGCGCCGAACAGCAAGCCATAGTAAAACGGGGCAAAGATGCTGGAGACCAAGGCGGCTGCCGATGAGTAGCGAAACGCATACGCAATCACCAGCCAGGTCACCAGGCTCGCGACGCCGAGCCAGATATTCAATCCAAGCAACACGCCAAAAAAAGTCGCCACACCTTTGCCGCCGACGAAGCGGAAAAACACCGGCCACAGATGCCCGAGAAATACGGCAACGGCAGCCAATGCGGTGCCGCCGGCTTCGATACCGTATTGCGGCCCGAATTTCTGTACCAGCCAAACTGCCAGCCAACCCTTCGCGCCATCGCCGAGCAAGGTCACGATGGCGGCCTTCTTGTTGCCGCTGCGCAGTACATTGGTGGCGCCCGGATTTTTCGATCCGTAGGTGCGCGGATCGGATAAACCGAATATTTTGCTGACCACGACAGCAAAGGAAATCGAACCGATCAAATAGGCTACGGCAGCAAATAAAACCGCCAATAAAACTGTATTCATGCTCTCCTCATTAAAACAACAAGTTTATTCGTCAAGCGCACAATTGACCGCCTTGAGCGGCAGCACGCTTGCCATTATTTTCGGATCGATCCCGACCAGGTAGCCACGCCGTCCACCGTTGATATAGATCTTGTCGAGCCCCAGGATGCTTTGCTCGACATACACTGGCATTGCTTTGCGGGTACCAAACGGCGAAGTGCCGCCGACCAGGTAACCGGAATGCCGATTCGCAACCTCCGGCTTGCACGGCTCCACCGACTTGCAACCAATCTGGCGCGCCAGGTTCTTGGTCGACACCTTGCGGTCGCCATGCATCAAGACGACCAGCGGTTTGGCAGCTTCATCCTGCATCACCAGGGTCTTGACGACATGGTGCTCGTCCACTCCCAGCTCGCGCGCGGAAACGGCGGTGCCGCCGTGCTCTTCGTAGTTGTAGGGATGTTCGGAAAAATCGACGTTCCGCTTGCGTAGAAATTGAGTCGCGGGTGTCTCTGAAATGTGATCTTTTTTTGCCATGCGTGTTACGCTAATCAAAAACGTGGAGAGCATTATGCAACAGGAACTGCGCTTTGCGACCTTCAATGTATGCAACCTGGCCTTGCCGGGCGTGAAATATTATGAAGACCAGGCTCCCTACACTCCCGCACAATACGAAGCAAAAACAAGCTGGATCGCGCAACAGCTTGACCGGCTTGACGCCGATGTGGTCGGTTTCCAGGAAATTTTTTCACAGGCTGCATTGAGGGATGTGCTGGCCAAAACCCAAAAGTACCGGCACGCCCATCAAGCGGGCTTCGATTCGGACCCGCTGGCCCCGCCCAAGCCGAGCGTGGCACTGGTGTCGCGTCTGCCGTTGGCCGCTGCGGCGGTAAGCCATGGCAACCTGCCGCGCCGCTTGTCGGTCAATTTACCTGGGACGGACCAGGCACTGAACACCTTCACCCGCCCCGTCCTGCATGCGCAAATCATTTTGTCGACGCAACGTCACGTCCACGTCTACGTCTGCCACCTGAAATCCAAACGGCCGGATTATAGAAATGATGCCGGGGAAGGCGATTCTTATCAGCGCGGAATTGCGATCCTGCGCTCATTGATCCGGCGCGGAACCGATGCGCTGGGCTTGCGCTACTTGTTGAACGAACACATGGGCATCGACCCCGCACCGGTGGTGGTCATGGGCGATTTCAACGACATTGCCGAGGCGGTATCGAGCCAGCTCGTGATGGGCGCCGGCCAACTGGGCAGGAACGGTTCGAGCGAACGCCTGTTTGAAAGCTACCGCATTCAATCCGGTCGCGCGCCCCTGCGCGATGTGGGCTACACTCATGTCCATGAGAACAATTATGAGATGGTGGATCACATCCTGGTGTCGGAAGCATTCAATCCGGCATTCACGTCCGCCATCGGCGAAGTTCTGGAAGTCGTCTTCATCAACGATCACCTGGCATTAAGGCCGCCCGAAGCATCGGACCATGGGCTGGTAGTGGCGCGCATCGGCTTGTTCGGCACAAAAATCACTGAGGTAGAGAGGGAATTGCCGCCGGCTGTTTAAGAGGACGCTGCTTTACCGGAGACCTTCCGCGCCAGTCATCGGCAGTTTCGCAAGGACTTGCCAAATATCCCACCTTGCCCCCTTGTTTTCCGCTAATATGCTGCACTGCGTTTCCTTACATGAAAGGAATGATAAAGACGATGTGTGCATATATCCTGGGTAGCATTTCCCTATGGAAGAAAAAGTTTCTGATGCGTTGCACAAAAATATGTTGACATCATCGGATTAATCTTTAGAATAAGAATTGTTGCAGTGCACAATGATTTTGGTCACTCATTCCCGTTATTTCTATCCATCAAGGAGAAAATCCATGTTTGCCATTCCCGAACAATTTTCAGCCGCCACCAAAGCCAATTTCGACGCGCAACTCGCCCTGATCACAACCCTGACCAACAAGGCTTTTGAAGGCGTTGAAAAATTCGTTGACCTGAACATGAACCTCGCCAAGGCATCGCTGGAAGAATCCACTGCGACCACCAAGCAATTGCTGGCAGCAAAAGATCCGCAAGAATTTTTCTCCTTGACCGCCGCGAAGGCACAGCCGAATGCGGAAAAAGCCATCGCTTATGGCCGTCACTTGGCCAGCATCGCAACCAACACCCAGGCTGAATTCACCAAAGCAGCTGAAGCGCAGATCGCTGAAACCAGCCGCAAGGTCATCTCCCTGGTCGACGATGTGAGCAAGAACGCACCTGCCGGTTCCGAGAACGCAATCGCACTGTTGAAGTCCGCAATCGGCAACGCCAACGCCAGCTACGAGCAATTGACCAAGACCACCAAGCAAGCCGTTGAAACCCTGGAAGGCAATTTGAATACCGCAGTCAGCCAGTTCTCCGCTGCCGCTGAAAAATCCGCAGTACGCGCCGCCAAGAAATAATCCGGTTCAAGCAACACCCCTGACGGGCCGCACCAAGCGGCCCGTTTTCTTTTTGGCGCTCGACTTTCCATGACCGGCATGCCGGGTTTGTTCCATTTTGACCTTGCCTTTCAGCATCTTCGGGTGACGCGTGGACCATTCTCCCTTACACTGCATGCATGTCGAATTTGCAATCGCCCACCCTCAGCCATGACCCGCACGATCCGTCCAGCCTATTTGCGGGCGGCGCTTGGCAGGTACATGCCCTGGCTCGCCCGGAGGTGATAAAGCATATCAGGCTGGTTCTTCAGTCCTTACCGGCCGGCGCCGAAGCTCGCTGGGACTTGTCGCGCATCGATGCGCTCGATCACGTCGGCGCCCAATTTTTATGGAATGCATGGGGCAAGGCACGCCCCGCCGCACTCACCCTGCCGCCGCAGTACGAGGAGATTTTCAAGCGTGTGGAACAAGCAAGTGCGCTCGCGCTGCCTGAGCAAAAACCGCAAGCCCTGCTGTCGCTGGCCACGTTGAATCAGGTATTGCATACGATATCCGATCATTTATCCGGTTTCATCGCGTTGATCGGACAATTGGTAATGGATATCGGCCGTTTTGCCCGGCTGCCTCAGCGCGGCCCCTGGAAAGAGATTTCAGCCAATGTGTTTCATACCGGCTATCAGGCATTGGGCATCACCGCGCTGGTGGGATGGCTGATCGGCGTGGTGCTATCCTATTTGTCGGCGCAACAATTGCATACCTTCGGTGCCGATATCTACCTGGTCAACATCCTTGGCATGAGCATCATCCGCGAATTGGGGCCGATGCTGGCGGCGATCCTGGTGGCTGGCCGCTCCGGTTCGTCGATCACGGCCCAGCTCGGCGTCATGCGCGTGACAGAGGAACTGGATGCCATGCTGGTGATGGGGATGCCGCATGGCTTTCGCCTGATCATGCCGAAAGTGCTGGCACTGGCGGTCTCTATGCCGCTGCTGGTAGTCTGGACCAGCGCCATGGCCCTGATCGGCGGCATGCTTGCTGCCAAAGTCGAACTCGGCCTGTCACCGACCTATTTCATACAAACACTGCCGAACGTGGTGCCGCTGGAAAACTATTGGATCGGTCTGGGCAAGGGCGTGGTGTTTGGTTGCCTGATCGCACTGGTGGCCTGCCATTTCGGCTTGCGCGTCAAACCAAATACCGAAAGCCTGGGTCAAGGTACGACGATTTCCGTGGTTACCGCAATTACGGTGGTGATTCTGGCCGATGCGGTATTTGCCATCGTCTTCAACGGTGTGGGGTTCTGATGGTTGCATCCGTACAAGAAATTATCCGGATACAGAATTTATGGTCGCAATTCGGCCAAGTCGTGATCCATCAGGATTTGAACCTGAGCGTGCAAGCGGGCGAGGTTGTATCTCTGGTCGGCGGTTCGGGTTCCGGCAAAACCGTCCTGTTGCGGCAAATGCTGGGGCTGGAGCACCCTGCGCGCGGCAGCGTCAAAGTATTCAGCGAAGATATCAACCAGGCCGATGCCGGACGCGTCCAGCAACTGCGCAATCGCTGGGGCATGTTATTTCAGCATGGCGCACTGTTTTCCGCACTGAATGTATTCAACAACGTGGCCCAGCCGTTGCGCGAGTTGCGCGTATTGCCGGAAGACCTGATCCGCGATGCGGTATTGTTGAAACTGCAGATGGCCGGCCTCGGGCCGGAGCACGCCGGCAAAATGCCGGCCGACTTGTCCGGGGGCATGATCAAACGGGTCGCTTTGGCACGGGCATTGGCGCTGGAACCGGAATTGCTGTTTCTCGATGAGCCGACCGCGGGACTCGATCCGGATGCGTCGGAAAGCTTCGTCGATCTGATCCGTTCGCTGCACCGGGAAATGCGTCTGACGGTGGTCATGGTCACGCATGATCTGGATACCTTGTTTGCGCTTTCGACCAAGATCGCGGTGCTGGCCGAAAAACATATCATCGCCTACGGTACGCCGGAACAAGTGATCGAGACGCCGCATCCGTTTATCGAACATTTCTTCCTGGGTGCGCGCGGCCGGCGTGCGCTGGAAGAATTGCACCACACAGAGGAAGCAAGTTAAGGCCATGGAAATACACAATGGAAAATAAGGCGCACGCACTGGTGGCAGGCCTGTTTACGATCATGCTGCTGATCGCGGCGATCCTGATCGGCCTCTGGTTCAATCGCGACCGTGTCGAACGAGTGCCTTACGAGATCGCGACCAAGCTTTCGATCCCCGGCTTGAGCCCGCAAGCGGCGGTACGCTATCGCGGACTCGATATCGGCCGGGTGGACGATATTACGTTCGACCCGAAGGTGCCGGGTCAGATCCTGATCCATATCAGCGTCCGGCCCGATACGCCGATCACGAAATCGACCTTCGCGGTGCTGGGTTCGCAAGGCGTCACGGGCATCGCTTACATCCAGTTGGATGACGACGGCAGGAACCCGGTGGTGGTCACCAGTTCCAAAAAGCATGTCGCGCGCATCGACATGCGTCCAAGCCTGTGGGATCAATTGCAAGACCGCGGCATGGCGATCCTAGAACAGACGGAGGAATTGACCAAGCGCTTCAATCGCTTGCTCGATCCGCCCAATCAAACCGCGATGCTGGCCGCCTTCGACAAGGTCGGCAAGGCTGCCGACAAGGTGGGCAAGGCCGCAGATGAAATCGAATCCATTCCCCGTCAGCTCGGCCCGACCCTGGCCAAGTTGCCGGTGCTGGCGGTCGAAGCGAAACAGACCTTGGCTTCCATCTCGGCACTGGCGAAAGAGGCCAGCGCCTTGAGCAACAACCTGAATACCTTCGCTACCCGGCTGCAAGCACCGGACGGCGCGGTCGCAAAACTGTCGGCCGCCGCCGATCAATTCGGCGCAGCGGCAAACCGGATCGAATTCGAGACGCTACCGCTGACGCACGATGCGCGCACGTCGCTGCGCACCTTCAACCGCACGCTGGAAAATTTCACCGAGCGCCCGCAAAGCCTCCTGTTCGGCACGCCGAGCATGGCGCCGGGACCGGGAGAACCCGGCTTCACCGCTCCGAACAGGTAAGCAGCCCATGAAAAAAATCATCCCTATTGCATTCCTCGTGCTGGCCTGTGCCGGATGCACCTTGGTCGGAGCCGGCATCGCCAAGACCGATCTGCCATCGCTGTACGATTTCGGTCCGCTGCATACGCCGGCGGACACCAAGGCCGCGACATCCCTGCCGCCGCTCGGCGTTGCCGAAGTCAATACGCCTGCCTGGCTCGACAGCCCGATGATGTACTACCGTCTGAGCTACGCCAACGTGCAACAGCCGCGCCCTTATGCCGGCAGCCGCTGGGTCATGCCACCCGGCCAACTGTTCGGTCAACGCTTGAAAGCCCGCATCGCGCAAGCCGGCGGCGTGGTGCTGGGGGCAACCGACGGCGCAGCCAATGTGCCCGTATTGCATATCGATGCCGATGAATTCGCGCAGAGCTTCGACAGCCCCACGCAAAGCAAGGCGACCCTATCGCTGCGCGCTTCGTTGTTCAACGGGCGCAGCCTGGTGGCGCAAAAGACGTTCACCCAACAAGCGCCCGCACCGAGCGCCGATGCGGCCGGCGGCGCCCGCGCGCTTTCTGCCGCCGCCGACGCGGCTATTGCCGATATGATGAACTGGCTGGCCGCGCTGTCGGCCGGAAAAGAAGCGAGCGCCATTTCCAATGCCGGCCCAGGCAAAACACGATAACGTCAGGTTTGCCAGCATAAAATGGTGAAGCTCGGACCACCCAGACCATGCCCGCCCTGAAACCGGAACCAGCTCCCGTCGCCTCGGCATTTGCACGCATAGGCTTGCTGGCCTACATGCTGCTGATCGTTTACGCGAGCTGGTTCCCGTTCTCCGGCTGGCACAACATGGGCTTGTCCGCGTTCGGCTATCTGCTTGCCCCCTTGCCGCATTACTGGACGGTATTCGACGTCGCGACCAATATCGTCGGTTACATACCGCTAGGCATCCTGATGGTGTTTGCCCTATATCCCCACCTGCGCGGCATCTGGGCGGCGCTGTTCACGGTCATCGCCGGCAGCCTGCTTTCGGCCATCATGGAAGCAGTGCAAACCTACCTGCCGACGCGCGTGGCATCCAATCTCGATTTGCTGACGAATTCGAGCGGCGTCGTTCTTGGTGCGCTGGCCGGCATGCTGCTGAGCCGCACGTTCCTCGAACAAAGCCGGCTGCTGGTGTTGCGGCGAAGCTGGTTTTCCAGCGATGCCGGGCCTGGCTTGATCGTATTGGGTTTATGGCCTCTGGCGCAGATTTATCCGCAAGGCTATCTGTTCGGCCACGGCCAGATCATGCCTATCCTGTCGGACTGGCTTGGCAGCCTATTGTCGACGCCGGTCGATTTAAGCAGCGCCATCCGGCGAGGCGCCGAATTGACGGCAAAACAGTACTGGCTGTCCGAAACCATCATCACCACCTGCGGCCTGACCGGGGCGGTATTGACCCTGCTCTGCCTGCTGCGCGCCAAAGCCCCGAGAGCAAGCCTGGTATTCCTGCTGATCGCCGCCGCCATCACCGTCAAGTCACTCTCGAATGCCTTGCAATTTTCCCCGGACAACGCCTTTGCCTGGCTCACTCCTGGCGCCCAAGGTGGACTCTTGCTCAGCGTGGTGATGCTGACCGGTCTGGT
Organism: uncultured Burkholderiales bacterium; assembly: GCA_966211965.1. Taxonomy (GTDB): domain Bacteria; phylum Pseudomonadota; class Gammaproteobacteria; order Burkholderiales; family Burkholderiaceae_D; genus CBIHON01. Next base: position 39,708 of record CBIHON010000033.1, read on the forward strand.
GTTTGCACCGGTAGCCGCCCAACGCCAGGTCGCCGTCCTGACCTTGATCATGAGCCTGGCTGCGCTCAACACCGTTCCGGCCAATCCGTATTTCACGGCAACCCTGCAAACCTGGGTGCAGGGCAAGTTCCTCAACTTCAACGGCGCAGCACAATTCCTGTCGCTGGCATGGCCCTTTTTCGCTCTCTGGTCGCTGCTGCGGCCGCCGCGCAGGCAGAAAGGTGAATGAACGCGGTGTATCATTTCGCTTTTCCGCATACACCGACTTACCATGAGCGACCAAGCTTACTACCAGCAACACGTTTTTTTTTGCGTCAATCAGCGCGAAGGCGGCCGCCCCTGCTGTTTCAATCGGGGCGCCAAAATAGCGCAAGAGCACGCCAAACACCGCATCAAGCAAATGGATTTGAACGGCCCCGGAAAAATCCGCATCAACCAGGCGGGCTGCCTGGACCGCTGCGAAGAAGGCCCGGTGCTGGTGGTCTATCCGCAAGGCACTTGGTACACCTACGTCGATACACAAGATATTGACGAAATCATCGACGTCCATCTCGTAGGCGGAAAAATCGTCGAGCGCTTGAAAATTTAATCTTCCCCCCAAATGAATTCACAAACAAAAAAATTCTCGATAAACGGCGCCGCCGGCGCTCTCGAATGCGCGCTCGACCTCCCCTCCGCAACGCCGCGCGGCATCGCATTGGTGGCGCATCCGCATCCGCTCTATGGCGGCACGATGGACAACAAGGTCGCGCAAACCCTGGCGCGCGCATTCATCGCGCTGGGCTATGCAACGGTCCGCATGAATTTCCGCGGCGTCGGCGCATCGGCCGGCGTGCATGACGAAGGCCGTGGCGAGACCGACGACATGGCGCTCCTGCTGGCGCACGTTCAACAGCAGTATCCGGGCGTTCCGGTGGCATTGGCCGGCTTCTCCTTCGGCACTTTCGTCCAGGCGCAGTTACAGCAGCGTTTGATCGCGCAAGGCACACCTGCCGAGCGCCTGGTGCTGGTCGGCACCGCTGCCGGCAAATGGGCAGTCCCGCATGTGCCGGCCAATACCATCCTGATCCACGGCGAGCTGGACGACACGATTCCATTGGCTCACGTGTTCGATTGGGCACGGCCGCAGGATTTGCCGGTGATCGTGATCCCGGGTGCGGATCACTTTTTTCATCGAAAGCTGCAACATATCAAGAATTTCGTAGTCGAATTGTGGCGCCGGTGACGGGCCGCGGCGCGTTATAATTTGCACCTGTTTTCCGGCCTTTTCCATTGCCTCCGGCGCCAAGCGGGAGGCCACCAGTACATCCCATGAAAAATTTATTCGCGGCCTTGGCCGCAAGCCTTCTGTTTGTCTCCGCCGCCTTCGCGCAAAACGTTCCCGCTCCGACCATCGCCGCCAAATCCTGGCTGCTGCTTGATGCCACCAGCGGCCAAGTGCTCGCATCGCAAGAACCCAATTTGCGCATCGAGCCGGCTTCGCTCACCAAGATCATGACCGCCTATCTCGCCTTTGCAGCGATCAAGGATAAAAAGCTCGACTTGAACCAGATGATCAATGTCTCGGTGCGTGCCTGGAAAGTCGACGCCAGCAGTTCCAAGATGTTTATCGAGCCGGCCACGCCGGTCAAAGTCAACGATCTGCTGTATGGCCTGATCGTTCAATCGGGGAACGACGCCTCGGTGGCGCTGGCCGAAGCGGTCGCGGGTGCGGAAGACACCTTCGTCGTGCTGATGAACCGCGAAGCCGAGCGCATGGGGCTCAAATCAACCCACTTCGCCAATTCGCACGGCTTGCCCAGCCCGGACAACTATTCGACCGCACAAGACCTGTCGACGCTGGCGGCGCGCCTGATCGCCGACTATCCGGATTTCTATAAAATTTATTCGACCAAGGAATTCACCTACAACAAGATCACGCAGCCGAACCGCAATCGCCTGCTCTGGCTGGACCCGACCGTCGACGGCATGAAGACTGGCCATACCCAAGGCGCCGGTTATTGCCTGATATCGTCCGCCAAACGCCCCAACGGCAACGGCGAACGGCGGCTGATTTCGGTCCTCATCGGCGCAGCATCCGATCAAATCCGCGCGCAGGAAAGCCAGAAACTGCTGAATTGGGGCTTCCAGAATTTCGACACCGTGAAGCTGTATGCCAAGGGCCAGGCAGTAGCAACTCCGGAGGTATGGAAAGGGACGCAAAGCCAGATCAAGATCGGCTTCACACAAGACATCTACGTGACCGTGCCCAAAGGCATGGCTGAAAAAATGAAGCCTGTCCTGGAGCGCAAGGACCCGATGGTGGCGCCGATCCCGGAACACAGCAAGGTCGGCACGCTGAAGATGATGGCCGACGGCAAAGTGCTGACCGAATTGCCCGTGCTGGCGCTGGAGCAGGTCAACCAGGCCAGCATTTTCGGCCGGGCATGGGATTCCGTACGATTGTGGGTCAAGTAAGAATCTATTCGGTGCCCCACCAAACAGGCATGATCCGGGTCCGTGCGGCGCTCGGAATTCTCATGTACTCAAGTACACTCCGGTTCCAGCGCTCCGGCAGAGCACGGTTGACGCCCATTTGGCGGAACACTGAACAGGTTCCAGGATTGCCCTGGCGGCCTGCAATCCGTAGCGGTGCCGCGCATCGCTAGAGCATTTTTAGCCTGACCGTGCGGAGTCAAGGTCAGGACGAGGAGCGGACGCGTACAGAGGTACGCCGAGCACCGGCGGCCTGAGATTGGCCCGCACGGTCAGGCTAAAAATGCTCTAGCGGCATACTTTCTTTGCATAACCAACAGAGCAGGATTGTGCAAAAATGGGTTTTCACCATTTACAGGAACATCCGCCATGCATGATCCCCTCGTTTATCTGAACGGCGCGCTGACGCCTTTGTCCGAAGCCAAGGTACCAGTACTCGACCGCGGCTTCATCTTCGGCGACGGCATCTACGAAGTCATCCCGATTTTCGGCCGCAAGATGTTCCGGGCCGAGCAGCATTTGGCGCGCCTGTTCCGCAGCCTTGCCGCGATCCAAATTGCCAATCCTCATACCAAAGAGGAATGGATGGCACTCATAGACAAGGTCGTCAAAGCCCATCCCGCCGACGACCAGATGGTGTACCTGCAAGTGACGCGCGGCGTGGCAAAACGGGCGCATGCGTTCCCGGCTGAAAGCACGCCGACCGTCTTCATCATGAGCAACCCGATTGCCCTGCCCTCGGCTGCCGCGCGCGAAGCGGGGGTGGCATGCGTGTCGATGGAAGACAAGCGCTGGCTGCGCTGTGAAATCAAGTCGACCTCGCTGCTCGGCAATGTGCTGGCGGCGCAAAATGCAGCGGAACACGATGCCGTCGAATGCATCCAGTTCCGCGACGGCTTTTTAAGCGAGGCCTCGTCTTCGAATGTATGGATTGTCAAGAACGGCGTATTGATGGGGCCGCCGAAAGACAACCTGGTTCTGGAAGGCATCCGCTACGGCCTGATCGAGGAATTGTGCGCGGCAGGCGGCATCAAATTCGAATTGCGCCGCATTGCTCGTGCCGACGTTTTCGCGGCGGATGAAGTGCTGCTGTCATCGGCGACCAAGGAAGTCCTTGCAGTGACCAGCATCGATGGCAAGAGGATTGGAAACGGCAAGCCCGGCCCCATCTGCCAGCAGTTATACGCAGCTTACCAAGCTGCGAAAGCAGCCTGATTTTTACCTCGTCCGGGTTCAGCCCGGATGATTTTTTTTGCAGAGTGACACCATGACCCGACCCGCTGACAGCCTGATCGAATACCCGAGTGAATTCCCCATCAAGATCATGGGGCCGATGCACGACACCTTCGCCCAGACCATGGTGGAACTGGTCACGCTGCACGATCCGACTTTTCATGCAGGCAAGGTCGAGATGCGTCCGTCCACCAAGGGCACTTACCTTTCCTTGACCGTAACCGTGCGCGCCACCAGCCGCGAGCAACTCGACAAGCTGTACATGGCGCTGAGTTCGCATCCCATGGTGAAAGTAGTGCTTTGATTCGATACGGAGGCAGAGTAGTTTTCGGAAAAGAGCGCTGCGAAAAAACTCTAACAGAAGGCGACTGCACCGACTGAAGTGCTCGGCCATCAGGACGCTGAGGCCGCAGCCCAAGCGTTCGGCCTGCCCGGCCGGCAGGAGTAGGTGCTGATCCGTCGAGCCCGACAGAATTCCGGCCCGGACCCGGTGACTTGAGTTGCTCACTGCCCCCAGAATGCGTCTTCTTGTTCCTGATCGCTGGAGAACAGGCGAACTTCAACGATCTTCCCCCCATCGATCCGAATAAGATCGACTCCAGGTTGCGCGAGATCGATATCCCCGCGTTTACCTGCGAAGTCGAGTTGGATGGCAACCCAGTCACCATTGAGCATGAAGTGATCTGCGCGGGTAATAGCGAAGGTGCCGTCCGAGACTTCCATCATTTTGCCCAACATGGCTCCCACAGCGGCGATGCCCTTATGTGTGCCCGAGAACTGGTTGTTGCCCGGCTGATGCCAGACGACATCGGGCGAGATGAGGCTGGCCAAGAGGGCTTGATCTCCCGCTTGGGCCGCACGGATATAGCTTTTTGCAATGTCGATTTGAGACATGATGATTTCCTCGCATTCAAAGAAAATAAAGGTAGGGGGACTCTCTCTTATGGGCTCAGGCCATCAAGCCCTGCATGGCTGCCGGGTGGCGCGTGAACGACCAGTTCACGTGCACCACGCGCCACTTGCCGTCGATGAGTCGATAGACCTGGGTGGAGTTCCAGGGGGTACCTGGCTTCTCGCCGCCATTACCATCAGCAACGAAATTGACCAGGTTGTAGTTCAGTACTGCGAGATCACAGCTATCGCTGACAATCACCTGCGGGTTGGGAAGTTCGTTGCGCAGGATGTTGAGCTTGCCCTCGAAGAATTGGCGGAAGTATGCCTCCACAGCCTTGCGGCCTTCCAGTCGCATCGCAGTGAGTGGATCGAAATACGTCACGTCCACGCTGTACATCTCCAGCGCACCATCGACATCGCCCTTGTTCCAGCGGTCGTTGATGGCCCGTTCCAAGGAGAGGATGGTTTCGGTGATCTGGCTAATGTCTGCTTTCATCGCTTGTCCTTTCAAAGTGGTTTAATGGTGGTAATTATTGGACCAATTAGGCCAAATTGAACGATAAAATCCGGACAATGAATGATACTTTTAAGACATCGAGAGCAAGGAGAGGCCCCTACAAAACAGCCAAGACCGAACCGTCCGCATCAGGAAACTCGAAGGCAGCGGATATTCGGCGCCTGAGCTATCGACCGAGAACGCCCTGCCAGCTTGACCTCGAAATCTTTACCGTGGCCGATCTGAGGCAACGAGGCAGCAAGGAGAAGGTGCGGACAACACATCGTTACGAGTTCCACATGTTGGTGTGTGTCACACAAGGCGTATGTACTCAAGTGGCTGATTTCAAACCGATCTTATGTGCACCGGGTTCGCTGCTCGTGTTGCGGCCAGGGCAGGCCCACAACTTCGGGCGTGGCGAGGATTGGGATGGCTGGATCGTTCTCTTTCGCCCGGAATTCATCCTGCCAGTCTCAACCACGCCTCGCGATCTCAAACTTGCGGTTGATCTGGAAAGGCTGCCGGAGCACATTGTTTTGAGCAGCAATGAGCTACGGACGGTGACGGACTCGATCCAGCAGATGCGGGAGGACACGCAACTCGATGCGCCGTTCGACGACGTACAAGCATTGCTGCGCCACCAGCTCCATGCGCTCTTAACGCGGTTGAACATCCGGCAAGGTCGGCAACAAGCCCAAGAGCCAGTAATCTCCCCGGCGTTGCAGCGCTTCAGGCGGTTCCAGCAACTCGTGGAGGAACGCTTCGCTCAGTGGCATCAGTTAGCCGACTACGCCAGCCAACTCGGCTATACGGAAAAGAGTTTGGCGCGCGCTGTGGCAGCGTCAATGGGCATGACGGCCAAGGCCTTCATCGCTGCCCGGATCAATCTGGAGGCGAAACGCCTGCTAGTGCATACGGACTCGTCCGTCGCCACCATCGCCGAGAAGCTGGGCTTCGAGGAGGCCACCAATTTCAGCAAGTTCTTCAAGCGGGAGGTGGGCTGTACCCCGGCAGAGTTTCGACGGGGGCAAAGAACTGAAAGCCCATCCTCAGGCACATGACTCCAGCAGGATATGCGGGGGTCAGAGTAATTTTCGCGATAAAGCACCGCGAAAAAAAACTCTGACCCGCCGATTTAAGATTTCACCTGCGGCCAGCCGCATTCCGCATTGAATTTCGCGACCTCGCCGAACAGCCACTTGCGGAAGGCTTGTACCTGCGGCTTGAGCAGCGACTGCGGCGTGCAGACGAAATAGTACGAGTGGGGGCATTTCACCGCGACATCGAATAGCCGCACCAATTCCCCTGAGGCGATTTCCTGCATCGCGATCACGTGACGCGCCAGGGCGATGCCGTCGCCAGCCGCGGCCGAGCGGATCATCATCGACGAATCCTCGATCACCAGCCCGCCGGTCGGCTCCGGCAGATCCACCCCTGCCGCCTTGAACCACGGCAGCCACGGTTCATTCGCGGCCCGCAGCAGGGTGCATTTGCCCAAGGCCTGCGGCGTTGCCGGCAATCTGCCGCGCTTGTACTTCGGGCTGACCACCGGATAGTAGTAATCGCCCATCAGTTTTTCGACCGACAGGCCCGGATAGCGGCCTCCGCCGAAGCGGATGCCGACATCCACCGGTTCGCGGGTCAAATCGACCAGCTGACCGGTGGCTTGCAGGATCACTTCGGTATCCGGATACAGGTCGATGAATTTACCCAGCCGATGCGCCAGCCAGCGCGAAGCGAAAGATGGCATGGCCGAAATCCTTACCCGCTTTTGCTGTGCGCCGGTTTTGAGCGCCTCCGCCGCAATCGCGATTTCCATCAGCGCCTTGGTAAGCGTCGCAGCAAAATGCTGACCCTCCGGCGTGATCGTCAGGCGCTTGCCATGACGCGCAAACAACGCCACGCCAAGCTCCTGCTCCAAGCCGCGCACCTGATGGCTGATGGCACCGTGGGTGACGTGAATCTCCTCGGCAGCACGTGAAAAATTCTCGTGACGAGCGGCGGCCTCAAAAGCCCGCAAGGCGGCGAGATTGGGCAAGCGGCGCAGATCGGCCATGTTTATGTGAAAAAAATTAGCAAATGAATCGAAAATATATCGTTTTGCTGCAACGCACGCAAGCATTATGATTTAGCTGTCCGGAGCGGTTTCAAGTAGCTTGAAACGGTTTTCACTACAACCGTCCGACAATTTTATGGGTGACTATCATGAGAGGCTTATTCACAAACAATTCCCTTAATCTCCAAGCCGGCCAAGCCGTGTCGGGCATCGCCGCCAACCCGCAAACCCTGCGCATCAACTCGGGCCGCGTCTGGATCACGGTCGAAGGCGTCCGCCAAGACTACTGGCTGCGTGCCGGCGATACCTTCACCGTCGTGCCGGGCCGCCTGATCGTGATCGAAGCGGACAAGATCGCCAGCCGCCTCGACCTCACGCCGAATCGGCAGCAATCGTCTCTGCACAAGTTTGCGGCTCAGGTGAACGGCTTGCTGAAGAGCTTGATCAGGAATCAACCCGTGAATACCGTCTCATACCAACGCGCACCGGCGCCGCATCGTCAGGCAGACTGCTGCGCATAAGCATAAAGCCATGGCGCGAGCAAGGGAAACCGCTCGCGCCTTCGGTTGCCGTCATCTGCCGGGCTGTCCAGGAAAGCCCTTTGTCTTCATTCCATTTCGCCGCACCGGGAGAGTTTGAATGTCCTGCAAATGCCACCTCGCACAAATCAATATTGCCCGCGCCCTGGCCGCGCTGGATGACCCGATAATGGCCGGCTTCGTTGCGCGCCTGGACGACATCAATGCGCTGGCCGAGGGCAGCCCTGGTTTTGTCTGGCGGCTTAAAACCGAAGCAGGCAACGCGACCGATTTACAGACTTTCGAAGACCCGCGCATCCTGGTCAACATGTCGGTATGGCAGAGCCCCGAGCAACTGAAAGACTACGTATTCCGCAGCGCCCATGTCGAAGTCATGCGCCAGCGCAAATCATGGTTCGAGCGCTCGACCGACGTCAACACCGCGCTCTGGTGGATCGCCGCCGGCCATATTCCAAGCGTCGAAGAAGCGAAAGAACGGCTGGAATATTTGCGCATTCATGGCGAAAGCGAGTTTGCGTTTACCTTCGCCAGTTTGTTTGCCGCGCCTGATGCCGCTGCATCGCACGCTGCGCAATTCGCCTAGCGTTCCATCAAACAGAAAGACGAGCATGATCATCGACCATGTCGGTCTGGCCGTATCCGACCTCAAGAAAAGCCACGACTTTTACGCCAAGGCCTTGGCGCCGCTCGGCATCGAATTTATCAAGGAAGTAGCCGGTTGGCACGGATTCGGCCAATATGCCCGGCCGGAATTCTGGCTCGGCGTGCGTGCAGAGCCGCAAAAATGCATGCACATCGCGTTCTCTGCGCAAAGCAGGGAACAAGTCAGGCAGTTCTATCAGGCCGCGCTTGATGCCGGCGCGACGCATAAGGCGGCGCCCTCCATCATGGCCGAATATCACGCCGATTTTTATGGCGCCATGGTGTTCGACCCGGACGGCAACAACATCGAAGCGGTGTGCCATACGCCGGAATGATGCGGCATCGGCAGTCCGGCCAAACGCTCCCCCCTTCACAATTTCAGGACACCATCATGAAGGTAATACGCAGCGGGGAGTTCACCGCCGAACGCGCCTGGGGCGCACTCGATATCGCGAACATCGGCGGCACCACGGTCCGCCTGCATTGGACCGACGCGCCGTACGAGTGGCATGTGAACGAAGGAGAGGAAGTGTTCGCGGTACTCGACGGCATCGTCGAGATGCATTATCGCGAGGACGGTGCACAGAAAACCGCCGTGCTGAATGCAGGGGACATTTTCTTCGCCGGCATCGGATGCGAGCACGTTGCACATCCGCATGGCGCGGCGCGTATCCTTGTGATCGAAAAGGAAGGCAGCATTTGACTATAATCAAGCCATACCAATAAGAGCCTCTAAAAAATGCCGCTGGCCAGGCGCGCCGACCCAGACAGTACGAACGTACGGCAAGGAGAAGCAACCACGCCAGCGGCTTTATTTAGAGGCTCCAAAGAAAAAGGAAGGCTAGTCATGGAGATACAGGTTCAGATCGTCAACGCCTTCATCGATGGCGAAACCGGCGGCAATCCGGCGGGCATTGTGCTCGATGCCGCCAATCTCAGCCGGGAACAGAAACTTTCGATCGCCACGCAAGTCGGCCTGTCGGAAACCGCTTTTGTCTCCCCTTCCGGGATAGCCGATTTCAAGCTGGAATTTTTCACGCCTGCACGCCAGATCGCGCATTGCGGCCACGCCACCATTGCCACCTTCTCTTACCTGCAGCAAACCGGAAAAATCAGCAAGGCGAACACATCCAAGGAAACCATAGAAGGCCGGCGCGAAATCCATATCGAAAGCGGCATGGCATTCATGGAGCAATTGGCGCCGAAGTACACCGATCTGGGCGAGCGAACCCCGGGCATCGATGCTGCGCTCGTATTGTCGTCGCTCGGCTTGTCGCACGGCGACCTGTTGGACGGGTTTGAACCTGTTGTCGCCAACACCGGCAATTCTTTCCTGATCGTTCCGTTGAAGAACGCAGCCGCCGTGCTGCAAGCCAGGCCTCGGCTCGACCTGGTCGAAGCCATCAGCGAGAAGCTGGACTTGATCGGCTACTACCTGTTTTCGCCGGAAACGACGGTAGCCGGGCGCGACGCCGGCGCCAGGATGTTCGCACCGCGCTATGGCATCGCGGAAGAAGCGGCAACCGGCACGGCGGCCGGACCGCTTGCCTGCTTCCTGCATGACCGCATGCATGTGCGGAAACAGCAGATGGTGATCGAACAAGGCTACCTGATGTCGCCGCCTTCGCCGAGCGCGATCAAGGTCAGATTATCGGTGGCGGGCGGCATGATTCAAAAACTGACGGCCGGCGGCAAAGCCAGGCTTACCCAAACGAAGCTGATCAACATTTGAGAAAGGCCTCCATGATCACCTGCTATCTGCGTTACGTCATCGACCCGTTCAAGCTCAAGGAATTCGAGCACTATGGCAAAACATGGATTCCCCTGGTTGCGAAATTCGGCGGCACGCATCACGGCTATTTCCTGCCGTCCGAAGGCGCCAACAATATCGCGCTGGCGATGTTTTCCTTCCCCAGCTTCGCCGCCTATGAAGAATATCGGCACAAGAGCCTGCAAGACCCGGAATGCCTGGCCGCCTTCAAGTACGCCGAAGATACGCGCTGCATCCTGAGTTATGAACGCAGTTTCTTCCGTCCTGTGTTCGAATAAGAACCTACCGCATTTTCGAGGCCTGAAGTCCATGGACTTTACGATCCGCCCCATTGCGCAATCCGTACAACTGCGCCAATTGCTGGAGACTTGCAAGCTTCCCGTGTCCGATATTGCGCCGACCGCAGCCATGCCATTCTTTGCGCATTCGGCCGGCGAGGAGTTGCTCGGCGTGGTCGGCCTCGAACTGTATCGGCCCTTCGCCCTGCTGCGCTCGCTGGCGGTGGCGCCGGCCTGCCGCGACAGCGGTCTGGGGCGTGCGCTGGTGGCGTTTGCCGAACGGCAGGCGGCGGCCCAGGGCATTACGTCGCTGTACCTGCTGACGACTACGGCAGCCCCGTTTTTTGCTACACTGGGATACGCAGATGCGGTGCGCACCGACGCACCGGCGGCGATTCAGTCCACCGCGCAATTTGCAGGTTTGTGTCCTGCTTCATCGAGCTTCATGTCCAAGCATCTTTAATTAAAACCACAAGAGGAACCCATGCATATCGAAACTTATCTGGCATTTGTCCTGGCCTCGCTGGTCTTCGTGCTGATCCCTGGTCCGACCGTGATGCTGGTTGTCAGCCAGGCGCTGTCGGCAGGCAAGCGCTCCGTCATTCCGCTCGCAGCCGGTGTCGGGCTGGGCGACCTGGTCGCGATGACGCTGTCCTTCATTGGGCTGGGCGCGGTACTTTCCACTTCCGCGTTTTTATTTTCTCTCATGAAGTGGGCAGGCGCGATCTATCTTGTCTATCTGGGCGTGAAGATTTTCCGGGCGCCTATTCCCGACTCCGCAGCCGCCAATCTGCAGCGGCAAAGCTCGGGATGGTCGCAGTTCGGAAGCGCATTCCTTACCACCGCGCTCAATCCGAAAAGCATTATTTTCTTCGTGGCCTTCGTGCCGCAATTTATTTCGCCCAAGGCGGCGCTGCTGCCGCAATTTATTATTCTGGGCGCAACCTATCTTCTTCTCGGCATGCTCAATGCAAGCGCCTATGCAATCTTTGCCGGCAAACTGCGCAGCCTGCTGCAAACGCCGATAGCGATCAAACGATTTAATCGTGCAGGAGGAGCGGTGCTGATGGGGGCCGGCGTCCTGACCGCGAGCCTGAAACAGAATTGAGCTGAAGCAGAGTTGACGGAATCTATTCCGTCAACTCGCCGCACAGGTTGCGCAAAAACACGGTGCGTACAGCATCCGCAGTCAAGCCCAAAGCAAACAAGTGATGCAGCTTGACGAAGATCGATTCAAACGTCATGTCCACCGCGCCGATCACGCCGGCACGTGCCAAGCCTGCACCGGTGGCATAGGCGCCCAGCGCCACGCTGCCATGCCGGCATTGACTACAGGCTATCAATACCACGCCGTTCATACCGGCTTCAGCCAACGCATCGAGCAAGGCGGGATCATAATCGGGCGCATTGCCCGCACCGTAGCATTCCAGGATCAAGGCTTGCGGCTGTAACGCCAGTAGCGCCTGCACCACCTGCACCGGCATGCCGGGAACGAATTTGACCGACAAAATCCGGCCGCTGCCATAGTCCGGCAATTCAAAACTCTCCTGCGCCGGACGCGGCAGCAGTGCTGCAGTCTGCAAGCGCACGCCGATGCCGATCTGCCCCAGCCAGGGATAATTGGGACTGTCGAAAGCATCGAAACTTTGCGCGCTGACCTTGGTGCTGCGATTGCCGCGCAACAGACGCTGATTGAAATACAGCGCGACTTCATTGATGTCGTCCGATGCCGCCAATTGCAGCGCGGTGATCAGATTCTGCAGTGCATCCGAGCGCACTTCACCCAAGGGAATTTGCGAACCGGTGACGATCACCGGTTTGCGCAGGCCCTGCAGCATGAAGGACAAGGCCGTGGCGGTATAGGCCATCGTATCGGTGCCGTGCAGCACGACGAAGCCGTCATGGCTGGCGTAACGCGCGGCGATGTCGCGGCCGATCTTTTGCCAGTCGACCGGTGTCGCGTTGGTGCTGTCGATCGGCGTCGCGTATTCGTACAGGGTGTAGTTCGGCAGCGTGGCGCAACTACTGCTTAACAAGCTATCCAGAACGCCGGCGAAATCCTCCATGGGCGCATAGCCTTGCGCGGTTTTCGCCATGCCTACCGTGCCGCCGGTATACAGCAGGCCGATGTGTTTTCTGCTCATCTTTTTTTGCTTTCGCAATGTTTCGGGACGCCAGCGGGCACTGCCAGGAAATTGCAAGGCATGCGCCGAGGCGAGAGTGCATTTCGCTATCAGGTTTTAGCTAAAGCCGCCAACTTGCGGGCGACCAATTCAGTCACGTCCACCAGTTGGCAGTGCGCCGACTCGATCTGGATCAGCGGCAGCTCCGTGCAAGCCAGCAAGACAGTGTGCGATTCCAGCGAATTGATGATTGCGCGGAATCGCGCGCGGATTTCGGGGCTATTGGCGCCGAAGGTTTTTACATCGTAAATCAGTTGATGCAATTGCGCCGCCTGGGCTTGCTTCGGCAGTTCGATATCGATCTGCCCCGCCAGCCTGCGGTAATGGGACCACGGGCCAAGATCGGTCACCGGACGGGCGCCAATCAAGGCAACCCGGCCGATATGATTTTCGCGCAGGTATTCGAGCGTGACATCGGCAAATGAAACCAGTTTTGCCGGCAGGTTCAGCGCTTCGAGTTGCGGCTGGTAATAGTTCAGGGTATTGCAGGCAATCGCGTAGTAATCCACCCGTTGCGCCATCGTTTGAGCGGTGCTGCGCAGGCAATCCCACACGACGGCATTGTTTTGCTCCAGCTCCATCGACAAACCCAACGAGGGTTCGGAGAAGACGGTTACATTCGGCGCATCCAGATCGCCGCGAAACTGCGCACCCAGCATTTTTTTATTGGCGCGCAAAATCTTGTCCCACAAGTCAATGCCGGAATCCGGACCGGAGCCGGTGATGATGCCGATTTTTTTCCCGGGAGTATGCATCGCTAGCATTGCCTTGCATCCTTTGCTGTGCATCCAATCTGTCGTCAAGCCCATCCACATGGTCGGATCTGACGGTCTTCGGCATGACGCACGCCGTCAGGGTAGGCTCTTGGGGCGATATTTCCGTGTCATCCCGGCAGGCGCTGGGATGACACGGAAATGTCCGAGGCCTCCAATCCCTCTTCCCGCAGGAAGAGGGTAGCCAGCTTTACCTCGGCTTACTTCGTCACAGCCAATTGATCGCGCTTGCCGCCCTTGTAGGTGTACAAG
>CBIHON010000034.1:0-53172 GCA_966211965.1 uncultured Burkholderiales bacterium
CGGCCCGATTTCGTCACTTTTACTTTTGCTACGAATTTACGGAACAGGACACTAGCCGGCCTTTCTTCCGCAGGGAAGAGAGGCTCCGGTCAAATCAAATGATCGGCATCGGTTGGGTGTCTTCCGGTGTGGTTGCGGTCAGCGAGTCGATCGAACCTGCTTCACTGGTTTCCGATGCGCTTGCCGCCATTTCCAGTGCCTTTCCGGTGAACGCATCCGTGGGCGGTTCCGTGCTTGCGGTGCCGGGCGAACCGCCGCCGCCGCAAGCGCTCAGCAGCAATGCAATTGCCGCAGGAAGTAGAGTTTTTTTCATGTTTTGCTCCTTGAGATAGAGAGAACGCTTGCGTTGGCGATCAATGCGCCGCCGACCCCGGCAACGGGGCTTTCAGGTAAGGAAAGCTGTTATCGAAAAAGCTGCTGTCGATATAGGCGCCGTCGGTGAAATCAAGACTGCCGGCAGGCGCGTCGGCCGGGGCGCAGCCGATGTTCAGTTTGCATAGCCGGCCCATCACGACGCGTAGCGAGATATCCACCACATCGTCACCCGGACGGCGGCCGTTCGGGAAACCTGCATTGTCGCCTCCGATCACGCCAAGACGATTTTGCTTGGTGCTGACCGGTGTCGAGGTATTGAGGCGCAGCATTTCCGACGCCACCACTTTTGCCGGCTGATTGAGACCGGGCACGCCCGTCAGAAAGGCTGTCACCAGGTCGTTGCGCGGGAAGTTGGTCGGCGCTTTCGCACCGGCGCTGCCGAACAGGGTTTCAACCAGTGCAGGCAAGGTTGGATTGGTCACGTAATCGATGAACTGGCCGTCGTCGCCGGGTTTGCTGTGATTGAACTGGTCTTTGTCCTTCAGTCCGATCACGACTTCGTTCACCAAGGGCATGCCCAGGCGCGAAACCTGGGTCCAGGCGCCGCCTTCCTTCGACGCGGCACCATCTTTCGGCGCCGGATTGAGCACGCGGCCCTGGCGCAGGCTGGCAGTGGTCCAGGCGCCGATCACCGGCTCGGTGCCGTTGGTGAGGCAGGTGATCGGCACTTCGAGTCCGATCGCGGTGACGTTCGCGTAGGCCAGCGAATCCTGCGCGGCTTTCTCGGCGTTGGGGTCGAAGGCGGTGGCCGGCGCCTTGATATTGATCAGGTCAAAGATTTCGCCGAGATTGACTACGAAGGGATCCTTGCGCTGGCCGACAAACATCTTCCCGGGCATGGCACAGCCGGGGATATTGATGTTGTAGATGTGTTTGTTGGCATAAGCCGGATAATTCGAGATCGACTTGTTGCCGATATTGTCGATCGGCTTGTCAAAGGCCGTGCTGCCGTCGGCGGCGTTGGTTACTGCCTGCCGGTTACCGCTGCGGCGGTCGCCGCGCACCACGCTGACCGAGTAGGTTTCACGCTGGTTGGCGCCGGCCGAATTGACCGAATTGATGTCTGCGGAGCCGTTGATGATCAGCGGAATCGACACTTGCTTGCCGCCCACGGTGAACTTGGCATCCTTGTTCTGGTTGTTGAAGCGGAACTGGAAAGTCAGGTCTTCCTTGGCATCGCCGTTGTTGTCGATATGGATTTCATACAGCGCGTCCGGGTCCATCGAATAATAGTTCGGACCGCCATAGGCATTTTGCAGCGGCGCGTAGTTGGCGATCAGGGTCACATAACCGGAGCGGTTGGCCTCGTAGCTGCGGAACATGTATAAGTCGGTGCCGTCGACTTTCGGCGCGCGCGTAATGAAGGGAGCTTCGCGATGGCTCGATGCTTGAGCCGGCAAGGCGAACAAACCCATCAAGGTGGCAGCGATGAGGGGGGCGCCGAGGGCGTGTTTGATGATGCAAGTTTGCATGGTTTTCTCCAGATAAAAAATAATCGAACAAAATGCGGGGAACTACCATGAGCTATACGCGTGCCGCGATAAATCGGATTCAGGTATTTGTGCTTATTGGCATGATGAGAAGAACATGCAAGAATTCCGGAGCGCATCAATCCGAATCAACGAGAATAAATCGCGTCTTTTTCCATCTGGCAGCGTTGGTCGTCGTTGCATGGCTTGCAAGACGAAAAAAGCCATCAATTTCTTTCCCGACGATTCAACTTGACTGACTACAAGGGAGAAACGCCATGATTTCCGATTGCGGTAACAGTCTCCCGTCTCTACAATCTGCGGCGGCGGATAAATCCAGCTTCTCTCAATTCGCGTTCCCGGGTCGGATGGCCGGGTGATATCAAGGAAAAACATGGAATTTTTGACTCAATTAAATTGGCTTGCGATTGGCCAGATCATCCTTATCGACATCTTGCTCGGAGGAGACAATGCCATCGTGATTGCGCTGGCTTGCCGAAATTTGCCGCCCAAACTGCGTGTCAAAGGCATCCTTTGGGGCACCTTTGGGGCGATTGCGATCCGCATCATGCTGATTGCATTTGCGGTAAGCCTGTTGCAGGTGCCCTATCTCAAATTGGTCGGAGGACTATTGCTTCTATGGATAGGGATCAAATTATTGGCCGACGATGATGGCGGCCACGGCGACATAGCCGCCAGCGACCGGCTTCTCACCGCCATTAAAACGATCGTTGTCGCCGATCTGGTCATGAGTATCGATAACGTCATTGCCGTAGCCAGCGCGGCCGAACTGGCTGGCGGGAACAATCAGCTGATGCTGGTGATTTTCGGCATAGTGGTTAGTATTCCCATCGTCGTATGGGGCAGCACCATCGTGTTGAAACTAATGGAGCGCTTCCCTTCCGTCATTACGCTTGGCGCAGCGTTACTTGGTTATCTGGCTGGTGGAATGATGTTTTCCGATGTGGGATTGGCGCCATGGATCGCAGCAAACCTGCCGGCGCATGAGTACGCCATTCCAGGCCTCTCCATTAAGGTCAGCATACCTGGGCTGATCGGGGCGATCGCAGTAGTAATCATCGGCATTCGCCTTCGACGGAATCAAATGCCGGACGAGACAAAGCCATTTCATGAGCCAAAACAGTAATTTTACTGACGCAGAGGATGCTGCGTTGCGGCACCACTTTTATATTGCGGGATTTGTATCCCGCCCCTACAATCGGCGGCAGCGTATTGCTACCTCTTTTGCCGGCAGTGCCGGTATTTTTTAGATGGACTTTTGTGGTGTTTAAACCTTCAGGAGACAGTATGGAACGTCGTTCTTTTCTAAAAAAAGCCTCCATTGGCGCAGGTGTCGCTGCTGTCGCCGCACCCGCCATCGTGCAGGCGGATGCGCAAATTCGCTGGCGCCTGGCCTCCAGTTTTCCGAAATCTCTCGACACCATTTTTGGCGCAGCCGAAGTATTTTCCAAACACGTCTCGGTCGCCACTGGCGGCAAGTTCCAGATTTCGATCCATGCCGCCGGTGAAATCATGCCGGCTTTCGGTGTAGTAGACGCTATTCAAAATGGCACTGTTGAAGCGGCGCACACTGCGCCTTACTATTTCTTCGGCAAAGACGAAACTTTTGCACTTGATTGCGCGGTGCCGTTCGGCCTGAATTCGCGCCAGATGTCGGCCTGGATGTACGAGGGCAATGGCCTCAAATTGATGCGCGAGTTTTACAGAACCTATAACATCGTCAACTTCCCGATGGGCAATACCGGCGCACAGATGGGCGGCTGGTATCGCAAGGAAATCAAATCGCTGGCCGACGTCAAAGGCTTGAAAATGCGCATCGGCGGATTCGGCGGCAAGATCCTGGAACGCGTGGGCGGGGTGCCGCAAAATATTCCCGGCGCCGACATTTATCCTGCATTGGAAAAAGGCACGATCGATGCGGCCGAGTGGGTTGGTCCCTACGATGACGAAAAGCTTGGCTTCAACAAAGTCGCGCCTTTCTACTATTATCCGGCCTGGTGGGAAGGCGGTCCACAGCTGAGTTTGTATGTCAATCAAAAGGCCTGGGACGCCCTGCCGGCCGACTATAAGACGATTCTCGAAATTGCGGCTTCGCATGCCCACATCGACATGCAAGCCAAGTACGATGCGAAAAATCCGGCCGCACTCAAGCGCCTGATCGCCAACAAGACGCAACTCAAACGTCTGCCAAAAGATTACATGCAAGCCGCATTCAAGGAGTCCAACGCGCTCTATTCCGAACTTGCGGCTAAAAATCCTGCCTGGAAAAAAATCTATGAAGACTGGTCCAAGTTCCGTACCGATCAAGTAGCTTGGTTCCGTTTCGCTGAACAAGGTTTTGATGACTTCATGTCCGAAAACCTCAAATAAATCTGCTTCTCGTTAAGTTAAAAAGCCCTGCCGCCGCAGGGCTTTTTCTTGCGTATTGTCGCAAAGAGCGGATCAGCAGGGCTATTCTGCGTTCACCAAATCAGTAGAAGATGGAAATCATGAATTTGAATTCGTATAGACCGCCTCACGCAATTGAGGGCCCGGCTTTTCCGCCGGGTTTTCGCAATATCGCCACTGCACTGGTTGCCCTAGTTCTTGCCGCCGGCGCCAAGGCATTGCTGAGTTTGCCCGATGCGACCATCGCCGCGATCGATGGCCGGGTCAAGATTCTGGTCGCCTGCGCCGTGCTGTTGGTCTTGTACACGACCTATTGGTTTCATGCTTCGCGTATCAGGATCGATGAAACCGGCATGACGCAGACATGGCTTTTCAATAAACGCATCGTCTGGGTCGATGTGGTGAGTTCACGGATGATTGCGATTCCAGGCGTGGAATTTATTTTCCCGCCGCGTCTGGTGGTGTCATCCGGCTTCGGCCGTTTCAAGGCTTTCAACGGCGGCAATCCGGACATCTGGCAGGAATTCGCACGAATCCACGTGCACTTCCGGAAGAATAAGCGACAGCCTGAAGCGCAATAAAAAACCCCGCATGCAAATGCGGGGTTGATTGTCCATCTGATGCAGAACCACACTTCCGGATTTATTTGCTCATCAGCTTGGCCGGATCATCCTCCTCGGATTTTTTCTTGGCGTCCTCCGCAGAGGTGGCGTCATTCAGCATTTCACTGGGGTCGCGCTTTTTCTCTTGCACGTCGGTCGGCATTTCAATCTTGACCTTGTCCACATCAATCGCGACATCCTTGTCGAGCCAATAGGTCACCGAACCGGGCCAGCCGATGACGATCACCACCAGTATGACTTGCATCAAGACCCAAGGGATTGCGCCCAGATAGATGTCGGAACTCTTGACTTCCTTTGGCGCGATGCCACGCAGGTAAAACAGCGCGAAACCGAAGGGTGGATGCATGAACGAGGTTTGCATGTTCACGCACAGCAGTACGCCGAACCATACCAGGTCGATGCCGAGTTTTGTGGCGACCGGCGCCAGCATCGGGATAATGATGAAGGCGATTTCAAAGAAGTCCAGGAAGAAGGCAACGAAGAACACAAACACGTTGACGAAAATCAGGAACCCGATCTGGCCGCCGGGTAAATTGCTCAGCATGTGCTCGATCCAGACCGAGCCGTCGACGCCTTGGAACACCAGCGAAAATACGGTCGAACCAATCAGGATGAAAATCACCATCGCGGTGATGCGCATGGTCGATTCCATGCCTTGCCTGACCAACTCCCAGGTCAGGCGCTTGTGCATCGCGGCCAGTACGATCGCACCGACGGCTCCCATCGCGCCGGCTTCGGTCGGGGTTGCGAGGCCCATGAAAATCGTGCCGAGAACCAGGAAAATCAGGACGATGGAAGGCACCATGCCCCACAGCACGCGTTTCCATAGTTTCCAGCCGCGGTCCGGGCGTGCTTCTTCCGGCAGGGGCGGAACCCAGTGCGGCTTGAGAATTGCGACGCCGACGATATACAAGAGAAAAATGCCGACCTGCAAAATCGAAGGGCCGATCGCACCCTTGTACATGTCGCCAACCGAGCGGCCCAACTGGTCCGCCAATACCACCAGCACCAGCGAAGGCGGGATCAATTGGGTGATCGTGCCGGAGGCGGCAATGACGCCGGTTGCCAGTTTCATGTTGTAACCGTAACGCATCATGATCGGCAGCGAAATCACGCCCATCGCGATCACGGATGCGGCGACGGTACCGGTGATGGCGCCCAGAACGGCACCGACGATGACGACGGCGAATGCCAGCCCGCCGGGAATCTTGCCGAACAATTGGCCGGTGCCTTCCAGCAGGTCTTCCGCCAGGCCGCATCGCTCAAGGATGGCGCCCATGAAGGTGAAGAACGGGATTGACAACAGCAGGTCATTCGAAATGATGCCGAATATGCGCAAGGGCAGATTGGACATGTATTGAAGCGGGAAAAAACCGAGATGTATGCTCAGCGCACCGGCTCCCAAACCAAGAGCGGCAAGCGAGAATGCAACCGGAAAGCCGATCAGCATCACGAGTACCAGCGCGCCAAACATCAATGGCGCCATGCTTTGCATAGTAATCATTGCAGCGGCCTTTCGTAGTGGGTGTCCATGTTGTACTTACCTGCCAGGTAGCCGATGCGTTTGATGATTTCCGATATGCCCTGTGCAGCCAGCATCACGAAGCCGATCGGCAGCAGGATTTTTACCGGCCAGCGGATCAGGCCACCGGCATTGGAAGACATTTCGCTTGTCAGGAAGGAATCGAGGAACAGCGGCCACGACATCCAGGTCACCATGACGCAGGTCGGCATCAGGAAGAATATGACGCCGAGCAGGTCGACCCAGGCTTGCGTGCGCGATTTCAGCCGTCCGTAAATTACGTCCACCCGCACGTGCTCGTTGAGTTTGAGCGTATAGGCCGCCCCCAGAAGCACGACCGCGGCGAACATATACCACTGGATTTCAAGCCAGGCGTTGGAACTGCGGTCGAAGGCGTAGCGGATCGCGGCGTTGCCGGCACTGATCGCGCAGGACAGCAGTACCATCCAGACCGCGATCCTGCCGATGTATTCATTGATTTTGTCAATGAACGCCGACAGGGAAAGTAAAAAAGACATGGTTGTCGTCTCCATTTTTGAAAAATCGTTGAACCGTGACGCAGCTGTTTTTGTTTTTGCGCTTGGTACTTTTACGGCTCGGGGCAGTATATGACATTTCATCCGGCAAACGTGCAATTCATAAATTACTACCGTAATATTTTTCATGCTGTGCTGCAATGAGGACGAATTTTTTTATTTATAGAATGCGTCTTATAGATGCGTCTTATCAGAATGCGTTTTTTTAACGCTAACGCTAACGCTTACGAGGTGTTACGCAGTTTATTTGCCGCTCGATATAGAAGAAGCTGTAAACAAAACTACTGCGCGGCATAGGGCTTGCTCACTATGTTTTGTATACAGTTTCATAGAGCGAGAGAAATGAGCAGAAAGGACGAATGTAGCGTGCGCACGGCGCACACTACAGCAAGGGTTGCTGGGGAGAGTGCATTGCACACCCTCCTCAAGAAATCAGCCGAGTTGCGCGCGCATCCGGGCAATCGCAGCACGTACTTGTTTGGGCGCCGTGCCGCCGACGTGGTCGCGCGCGGCGACCGAGCCTTCCAGCGTCAGCACGGTAAAGATATCCTGCTCGATCAGCGTCGAAAAGGCACGCAACTCGTCCAGTGACAGATCGCTCAAATCGCAACCCCGGTCGACGCATGCGCGCACCGCATGCGCCACCGCTTCATGCGCATCGCGGAAGGGCAAACCTTTCTTGACAAGGTAATCGGCCAGGTCGGTCGCGGTCGCATAACCTTGCAGGGCGGCCACGCGCATGGCATCGGGTTTGACCGTGATGCCGCGTGCCATGTCGGCGAAGATGCGCAGCGTGTCGATCACGGTATCGACGGTATCGAACAGCGGCTCCTTGTCTTCCTGGTTGTCCTTGTTGTAGGCCAGCGGCTGGCCTTTCATCAAGGTCAGCAAGCCGATCAGGTGGCCGTTGACGCGTCCCGTCTTGCCGCGCGCCAGCTCCGGCACGTCGGGATTTTTCTTTTGCGGCATGATCGACGAGCCGGTGCAGAAGCGGTCGGCGATGTCGATGAAGCCGACGCGCGGGCTCATCCAGATCACCAATTCTTCCGACATGCGTGAGATATGCGTCATCACCAGCGCCGCTGCAGCGCAGAATTCGATTGCGAAATCGCGGTCCGATACCGCATCCAGCGAATTGCGGCAGACATCGTCGAAGCCAAGCGTGCGCGCTACTTGTTCGCGGTCGATCGGGAAAGTGGTGCCGGCCAAAGCCGCTGCACCTAGCGGCAGGCGGTTGATGCGCTTGCGGCAATCAGCCATGCGCTCGGCATCGCGGCTGAACATTTCGACATACGCCAGGATGTGGTGGCCGAAGGTGATCGGTTGCGCCACCTGCATGTGGGTGAATCCGGGAAGGATGGTTTCCGCATGCTGTTCGGCCAGGTCCAGCAATGCCAGCTGGAATTCGCGCAGCAAGCCGCTGATATCATCGATCGCGGAACGCATGTAGAGGCGGATGTCGGTGGCGACCTGATCGTTACGCGAACGGCCGGTGTGCAGGCGCTTGCCGGCGTCGCCGACCAGCTCGGTCAGTCGCTTTTCGATATTCAGATGTACGTCTTCCAGGTCGAGCAGCCATTCGAAGCTGCCGGCGGCGATCTCGGCCTGGATCTGCGCCATGCCGCGCTGGATATCGCTCAGGTCCTGGCGGCTGATGATGCCTTGGGCCGCCAGCATTTCGGCGTGCGCCAACGAACCCTGGATATCGAATTCGGCCAGGCGCTTGTCGAAGAACACGGAGGCGGTGTAGCGTTTGACCAAATCTGAGACAGGTTCGGAAAAACGTGCCGACCAAGCCTCGCCTTTTTTGGAGAGTTGTGCTGTCATAGATAGAATGTGAGTTCCTGTGAATTACAGGATTATAAAACAAGCCACCCGAGCCCCTTACCTAGTTTATGCCGTCACAGCCCCGTCCAGCCGGTACGCCGATCGAGATCGTGATCCCCGATTGCTGCAATATCGGCGTGATCTTCCGCTCGCTGCTGGTGGTCAATGGGGCCGTGCTGATGTCGCTGCTCTTGACGAAAAACGGCGTAGGGAACGGTATTCAGGCTTTTGTCGAAACGTCGATCCTGCTGGAGCCGGCATGCCTGTCTTCACTGTTGGTGTTGTGCGGCATGCGCCGGGTGGTCAGTACCGCCCCGCCTTGGGCGCAGCGCCTGGTCTGCGCGCTGGCGCCCGCCGCCGTCACTGCCTTGATCATCCGTGTTTTGTTTTCGAATGTGCTGTTCCTGGACAGTTTTTCAAAGAGCATGCTGTTCGAGGGAATGGCGTTGGCGGCGTTGTTCGGCCTCGCGTTGCAGCATTATTTTGAACTGCGCACCCGCGCTTTTTCGCCCGCCTTGGTGGAGGCGCGACTGCAGGCGCTGCAGGCGCGCATCCGGCCGCATTTTTTGTTCAATAGCCTGAATGCTGTGCTGTCTTTGATTCGCACCGAGCCGAAACGAGCTGAAACCACGCTGGAAGACTTGGCCGACCTGTTTCGCGTGCTGATGCGCGACGCGCGCGACGTGACCAGCCTGGAAGACGAAATCCGCCTGTGCAAGCAATATCTGTCCATAGAAAAGATCCGCCTGGGCGAGCGGCTGCAAGTGCAGTGGGAGGCGGCCGGGGTCAGCCGCGACATGCTGCGCAAGGCGCAAATCCCTTCGCTGTTGCTGCAACCGCTACTGGAGAACGCCGTGCATTACGGTGTCGAACCTGCCAACGAACCGGTACTGATCCAGATCCGGATCAGCCGTTCGATCGACCGTATCGAGATCGCCGTGGTCAATCCGGTGCACGGTCCGATGCAGGAGAATGCGCCGGCGGGCAATCACATGGCGCTTGATAATATCCGCCAGCGGCTGGCGTTGCTACACGACGTGGAGGCCCAGCTCACCACCACCCAGGCGCGCGGCTTTTTTGAAGTGCACCTGCGTCTTCCTTACGTGAAAGGTCCCGCATGACCCCTAAACTTTTTATCGTCGACGACGAGGCGCCGGCCCGTGCCCGTCTTAGGACCTTGTTGGCCGACATTGCAGCCGAATGCCCGCATGACCTGGTTGGTTCTGCTGATAACGGACAATCCGCGCTGGATGGCATCGTCAAGACCCGGCCGGATATCGTCTTGCTGGATGTGCAGATGCCCGGCATGACCGGGATCGAACTGGCTGCACACCTGGCCAACGAAGCTGCCGGCGCGCCCGTGGTGATTTTTGTGACGGCCTATGACGAATATGCACTCAAGGCGTTCGAGGTGCATGCGCTGGATTACCTGCTCAAGCCGGTCCGCGCTTCGCGCCTGGCGCAGGCGATCCGACGTGCCTGCGAATTGCGCGCCCAGACCCAAGCGCAGCAGGGAGCGATTGCGGCCGCGGCCGGCACGCTGCAGGCGAAGCGCCAGAATTTTTCAGTGCAGGAGCGTGGCCGATTGCTGCTAGTGCCGGTGCAGGATGTGATTTATCTCAAGGCTGAATTGAAATATGTAACCCTGCGCACCAAGGAGCGGGAGTACCTGATCGAAGAATCCTTGCTCAAGCTTGAAGAGGAATTTGCGGCCGGTTTTGTGCGCGTGCACCGTAATGCCCTGGTCGCGCGCAATGCCCTTATCGGCGTCGAGCGCGGCGTACCGCAGGCCGAAGGGGAGGGCGAAAACGACAAGGTCCAGGAGTCGTGGCAAGTGATCCTGCGCGATATCGACGACCGGCTCCCGATTTCGCGGCGCCAATGGCCGGTGGTGAAGGCGCTGGTGCGATAATATTCCGATCGTCGGACAGATTAAAATCCACGGGAAGCATGCGGCGTGGACGATGCGTGACATTGGATTGTCGACCCTTGATTTATTCTTGAACTGAAATCGGACCAAACCTATGTATGACTGGCTGCAGCGTTTATTCTTCTCATCGAATGGCAAAGCTGACAAGCCGATTGCCGATCCGGAGCCGGAAGCTGAAGCATCGCCCGCTGCACAGCCGGCCATGCCCGGGGCCGCTGCTGCAGAGCAGCTTGCTCCGTGTTCCCCGCAAACTGCGCCGCACAAGCCGTCCACCATCTCCTGGATGCAACGCGACGATGTGAATGCGAACTTCACCAACTGGGTGTTCGAAGGCGGCGACCATTCCGACCTGTTCACCAACAAGATTGAAAAAGACATCCTGGCCCTGCTCGAAAAGACGATGAAATCGGAGCACTCAGGCGCCGACATGGTGCGCCGCATGCCGGGCGTGATTCCGCAATTGCTGCACAGCCTGCGCACGGAATCCTTTTCCGGCAAGGAACTGGCCAAGAAAATCTCGAACGACATTGTTCTGGTGGCGGAGGTGGTCCGGCTTGCCAACAGTTCCTGCTATAGCCCCGCTACGCCGATCAGCAGCATCGAGCACGCGGTATTGGTTCTGGGCCAAAACGGTTTGCGGCAATTGATCACCAGTGTCGCCTTCAGGCCCATCATCGATTTGAAATCCGGCCACTTCACGAAATTGATCGCGCCCAGAATCTGGGGGCAAAGCGAGAAATGCGCGATTGCATGCCGGCTATTGGCGGCACAGGAACAGGACGTCGATCCCTTCGAGGCTTTCCTGGCAGGATTGATCCAGAATGTCGGATTGATCGTCTCGCTGCGCGTGATGGACCAAATGTCCGACGGCAGCCAGTTGCTCGGGTCGGCGAGTTTTTTCAACACCTTCACCGCCCACGCGCGGCTGCTGTCCTGCAGCATTGCCAAGGAATGGCGTTTCCCGGCGGCGGTGATCAAGGCAATCGAAGATCAGGGTACTACGCAAAACGCCATGCAGATGTCGCCGCTTGGCAAACTCCTCTCGCTCGGCGATTATTTGAGCAAGATGCAGATTCTGATTAGCCACGACCAAGTGCGCGCCGACGATGCGCGCTTGTTGAAAGGGCTTTCCGATGGGGCGCTCCAATGCCTGCGAGAGTTGAATGATCTAGAAGAAACCGAAGCCGATACGGCCAAATCCGATCCAACCTAACCGGGAAATCAAATGGAAATCGATAAACGGCATTCGCCGCGCAAAGTCCTGCGCATCAAGGCCATCCTGACCATCGGGGGCAGCGCGAAGTGGAACGTGCACACCATGGATATCGGAAAATACGGCATGTCCCTTACCGGGATCGCGCGGCCATTGGCCCCTGGCGAGGAGGTGCATGTCGCCTTCGAAATGGCGTTCAGCGGCAAAATTCACAATGTCGGCGTCAGCGCACGGGTTTCTCATTGCATGGATACACGGACCGACGGTTTCAAGGCGGGCCTGCAGTTTCTCGATCTCGATCCCGAAGTGACAACGATGTTGGGGCAGTACCTGGGAGCTTGATCGCCAAAATCGTGAGTCTAAAACTGCTGGCGGTAGACGGCCTTTCCATCGTGCGCCGTGTCTATGAAGCCAATTCGGAAACCAATGCAGCGGCCAAGGCGGATGCTGCGCTGCGTCACTCTCTGTCCTCTTTCAGGAAACTGCTGGCGTTGCACCAGCCTAGCCACGTTTTACCGGCTTTTGATTTCGGCGGATCGACTTGGCGCCATGCGCTTTATCCGCGCTACCGTGAACATTGCGAGCCGATGCCGGCCGCACTCAAGGACGGCTTGCCCGGATTTTATGAAAAGCTGGCGGCCCTTGGCCTGACGGTCGTGTCAGTGCCGGGGGCCGAAACCGATGACATGATCGCCACCGCGACTTTGCGCTGGCTGCGCGAGGGCAGGGGCGAAGCGGTGGTGGCGTCGACCGACAAGGATTTGCATGTGCTGATTGCGCAGGGAGCCCTGCTTTGGGACTATTTCAAGCGTGAATGGCATGACCGTGCCTGGGTCGAGAAAAAGTTTGGCGTGCCGCCGGAAATGCTGCCTGATTTGTTTGCGCTGATGGGCGATGTGGCGGACGGCATTCCGGGCGTGTCGAAGATCGGCGTCAAGACCGGCGCCAAATTGTTGCGCGCCTACGGTAGCCTGGATGCGGTGATGAACGGCGCCGGCATTCTCAAAGGGCCGCTAGGTGAAACACTGCGCAAGGAACGCGACCTAGCCTATCTTTCACGCCAATTGGTGGAACTCAAAACCGACGTCCAACTGGCTGTAAGCTGGAAAAAGCTGGCGTACCAAGTGCATAATGGGGATTGATGCGGAGGCAATTATTTTAGAATCTATCCCAATAGGTCTTTAGCGGTCCTCTTCATGCCGTCCGAGCAGGAGCGTATCGAGTTGCGGAAGGTATCTGACTGAACACTACCATTTATCAATATTTCTTCAAGGCAAATAGGCGATAATATATTCCTGTTCCAGATCGGAGAATTGGCAAACATGATCTTCATAAAAAGCACCTCGAAACCGGTGGCGCCCGGAATTTACGCGGTCGATGTCGCAGCCAAACCACCGGGTAAAACATTCGATGTTTTTCTGGCAGTCGACGATGATAATCCGCCCAAGGAAGTGATCGCGGCAATTGAGGGATTGGGCTTTAAAACGGCGCATCGGTCTCCTTATAAGCATGTCGATGGAAAAAATATCCTGGACCTGCATTTCCGAAAAAGCGGCAGCGACATATTTGAAGGATGGACCGATGCCGAGCGCGAAGCCAATCTGAGCGACATCGGGAAGATATTCTCTGCCCTGAGCGTGACGATCACGCCGCGCGTGATGAAGATGACGGAAGCATTCGGGATATAAAGCAGCAAGCAAGGAAGGGCGCGCAGGACGCAGGAAAATTCCTCCTGCGCTTTCTTGGTTTTTTCCGCTGTAAATCGGTCTGTGCCAGCCCTTAGAGCATTTTTAGCCGGACCGTGCGGAGTCAAGGTCAGGCCGAGGAGCGGACGCGTACAGGCGTACGCCGAGCGTCGGAGGCCTGAGATCGGCCCGTACGGTCCGGCTAAAAATGCTCTAGGTCGCGCTTTGCGGTACGTAGCCCAGCACCTCGGAGATCTGGTTGGCTGTGCTGACCAAATCCTCCAGCCACTCTTCCTGCAGCCGATCTGCCGGCGCTGAAATCGACAAGCCGGCAATCAATTTCCCTGAATCGTCGTGGATGCCCGCTGCCATGCAGCGCACGCCCAACTCCAGTTCTTCGTTGTCGCGTGCGTAACCGCGTGCGCGCACCAGGCTGAGTTCGCGTTCCAGTTTGGCCTGGTCGGTGATCGAATTCTTGTTGTGGCCGGCAAGACCGGTGCGGGTCGCATAGGCGCGCACCGCCTTGGGGTCGTCGATCGACAGGAACAGCTTGCCGGTCGAAGTCAGGTGCAACGGCGCGCGGCCACCGATGGCGCGCACCACCTGCATGCCGGAGCGTTCGGAAAAGGCGCGGTCGATGTAGACGATTTCATCGCCCTGGCGCACCGACAGGTTGACGGTCTGATGCGTCTTGCGGTGCAACGCGCGCATGAAGTCGAGCGCTGCTTCCCGTACGTTAAGGCGGCTCTTGACGATATTGCCCAACTCCAGCAAACGCATGCCGAGGCGGTAGGAACCCTGGTCGGCGCGATCGACAAAGCGTTTCAAGACCATGTCGTTGAGGATACGGTGCGCGGTCGAAGGGTGCAGGCCGGTTACATTGGCCAGTTCTTTCAAGCTGACCGGATCGGGATATTGGGCGAGGGCATCAAGCAGTGAAATCATGCGCTCGATGACCTGAATCGAGGTTTTATCTGCGGCGGAAGTCGGTTCTGGTTTCATATCGTGGTTGGTGCATCGCAATATCGCCTTTATACCACAATGTGAAAAAATGAAAAAGGTGCGAAAAAACATTTGAGGTCCGGCGTCAAATATATGTTGTGACTTGCTTCGTCGACAGGCTGTAGCCGGAAATACGGCCAACCAAACGCGTCTAAAAAAGCCGCCAAATCGAAGTGCATGGTGCCAAAAGGAATATCGCTGAACCAGGCGCTGGAATCTCATGGAGACGGTCCTGTTAAAATCCCGCTTCCCAACCTATTGTGCAAATTGCGGGAAAAGCAGTTTGAACCCATAAGCGCGAAATGCCGGCATTTTCCGGAAAGACTTTTCGAGACCTTTCAAACAACGAACGCAAGATAAAGAACAGAATGATCGATAACCAGCGGCCTGTCAGCGAGTTCAAAAGTAAAAGCGGCGTCAAGCGTATCCTTGGCGCAATCGGCTATTCGATGGAAGGTTTGACGTCGGCATGGAAAGGCGAACAAGCATTTCGCCAGGAACTGTTGCTGGTGGTACCGGCAACTATTGTGGCGTTGCTGCTGCCGATCGTGCCGCTGGAAAAGTTGATGCTGATCGGTGTGCTGGTGCTGGTCCTGATCGTCGAGCTTATCAATTCCGCCATCGAGGCGGTGGTCGACAGGGTATCTCTTGAGCGCAATCCTTTGTCGAAGAATGCGAAGGATTTTGGCAGTGCTGCGGTGTTTCTTACTGTATTGCTGGCGGCAGCCACTTGGGCGGTGGTCGTTTGGCCTTTGTTTGGGCGCTGAGGTTTGCGGCGGGCGGTGTGGTGTTGCTTCAAAATTCTTTCCCGATGCTGCTTTTTGTCGTTGAAATCTGGTGTCGCACATTGGTTGCCGATTAGAGCATTTTTAGCCTGACCGTACGGGCCAATCCCAGGCCTCCGGTGCTCGGCGTACATCTGTACGCGTCCGCTCCTCGTCCTGACCTTGACTCCGCACGGTCAGGCTAAAAATGCTCTAGATCCGTCTGGACGGTATGTGATTAACGGCGATTGACGACTAAAGATTCCCAAGGTACTTCTTTTCCTTCCGTCATGGGGCGACATGAGAGTTCAGTCCGTATACGGACATGGCGTATGCCTGTAAAACTAAAACATGTTGACCGCCCAAAAAAAGGCTTGGTAATATTTCATGTCTTTTCTTTAATGAAAAATTATCAATTCAAAGCCGAGAAAGTATATGAATCCGAAAGCGCAACAAGTCATTTCCATGTGCGAGCAAAAGCTGGTGGGAGCCAATATCAATGCCTGCAACTATTTTGTACGCGATGTGGCGACAGCACTGGGTCTCAATGACAGCGGCTTCTTGAACACCACCGCCACCGGACAAGTTCTTCAATTATTCGCCAATACCGACTGGACCAATTTGGGACGAGGCAATGCGGGCGCAACTGCGGCGTTGGTGGCGGTAAACGAAGGGAAATTGGTCATCGCCGGATGGAAGCCCACCGGTAGCGGGCATGGCCATGTGGCGATTGCGGTGTACGGTTCCCCGGTAAATGGCTGGCCGCTCGGCTACTGGGGACAATATCCGAGCGGTCCGGGCGGCTTCGGCGAGAGCCTGAGGGAGTCTTTTGGCGCGACAAAGCGGCCAGACACGCAATTTTTCGCCCACGAATTCTAATCCCGATTTTTGTTCGCTTTATTTAGCCGGAACACCACCGTTTTGGCGTCAGAACCTGTTTGGATTTCCATGAAAAAAATCGGATTCTTAACGCCGTTTTTCCTTTGCGTGCATCTGTCGGCCCATGCCGGGCAGTGCGTCTTGTCCAGCGCTATTCCTGAAAAAATCGTGGAACGTGCCAGCTGGATTCGATCGAAGAGCGGCGAACATACGATAAAAATCCACAACACCAACATCAATGCCCGCGGCTATGTCCGTTATGGCGGTCCTGTCGAAGTGCTCGACCGCTCGGAGCAGACGATATGCAAGGCTGAAGCGGAACTGCTCGAACAGCCCTTCGTGTTTGCCGAAGACCGCTACTTTTATTTTTTGTCAGGCGATTCGACTGATGTAAGCGTTCAGGCTCTCGATCTGAAAACCTGCAAGCTGGCTTGGCAAAGTCCGGTCTACCATCGGAACAATTCGCCGGTCATCGTCGAAGTGGATTCGGCGCTGTATCTTTCGAAGAAAAAGGTGCCGCTCAAAAACGACTGCCTGCCCGGTATTCCGTCCGCGGCAAAACAGCAATAAGAGATGAAGAGCAGTTGGTCATACGCGCCTCAATGATCGCGAGCCGATAGGGAAGCCAGCAGAGTTTGTGCCAGACGCTGTGCAAACACGCGCAGTTCCGGCACTGCGGTCGCTTCCCAATAGCGCGCTTTCAGCAGAGGGCCTATGTAATACATCGCTTTTGATGAATTGCCTCGGGCATCGATCAGCGCGCAGTTCTCGGCGACCTCCAGGCCCAGGCGCAAGGAATCGCCACACATCAATCCCTCCTGCATCATTTGCCTTGTCAAGGTATCGCCGGTGCGCACAAGGTCGGATGAGGGGCCGGTGCAATTGATGACGCGGCCGACCTTCAGGACCGCGCTTTTATCCTGATGACGGGGCCGCCATATGACTTGCACGCCCTCTTCCTCCTCACGGAAATCGAGAATCCGGCCTGCCAGTATTTTGACCGCACCCGACCCGATCGATTGCCGGAACAACGCATACGGCCGCGGCGCCACGCGATGCCGATGGCTGTCCCAATAGGGGCGCAGATGGCGCAGGAAGCACTTCTTCTCGGCAGCACGTAGGTTTTGCCAGAGCGCATGCGTATGCGGGCGCAACGCCGCGATCACTTCGCGCCAGTCGTCACCGGATTGGGCTCTCGCGGCAATGTGATTCCGGATTGCGCGCAAGAGCTTGCGCACGCTATGCCGCATGTCTTCATTCAATTGCGGCAAAGGATCGTGCGGCAGCGCAACGCGTACGAACCGGTGTGCTTGTGGCAACAGCCCGTGTCTTGAGAGCGCATACACCGTCCCTCCAGGGGCGCGGTTCGCCAGTGTGGCGCAGATATCGACGGCCGTGAGGCCGGTGCCGATCAGCAGCGTTGCTCCTCTAGGTTCGCCGGCATCGATGTCCGTTGCGGCCCAGGGGTCGCGCACATAACGCGAGCTGCGATAGAAGCGGGCGTTTTTGACCGGAGGATCTTGCGGCGCTTCGTGGCCGGAGGCCAGCACGATCCGGTCGGCTTCGAAGCTGCGGCCGTCCGCGAGATGGATTCTTGCTCCGGAACGGTGGCGCAACTGTTCGATGCGCGCCGCTTCACCGCATATGCGCAGCAAGGAGGTGTTCCCGCGATGCTGGCTTTCCGTTTGGTCGAGCAGCCATGCCAGGTAATCGCCATATACCCGGCGTGAGACAAATGAGGAAGGCATGGTGGCCGCATCGATGCGCTGGCAGAAGCGTAGAAAATGGTCCGGATCGTCCGGCAGCGCACTCATGTTGCCGGCAGGGACGTTGAGTATATGCTCCTCGCACAGCGTGCTATAGGCGAGGCCGCGCGCCATGGCGGCGGATCGTCGTTCCAGCAGCAGGATTTGCAGCGCCTCGCCTGGCTTTTTTTGACGCAGCAGTTGAACCGCGGTGAGTGTTCCGCTGAATCCTGCGCCGATGATCAATATGGTTTGCATCCGGGGACCGGTTCGTTTTGGATTAGTTGGTGATGATAGCGTCAAGGCGCCGCCCAGAAGGGCGAAGTGCGGTTGTGCCTCCTGCCGGATCATCATTTTAAGCACACTTGCCGTGTTCTCATATTTGGAATATATTCACAAATATGAGAAATCAAGCGCTTAATCATTCCGTACCCTGTTCCGAGCCCAGCGCGGATGAAATCCCCGATCCAATGGAGCAGCGCCTTGCGCTTCGATTAGCGGCGTTGCGGACAGAACGTGGCTGGTCGCTTGATGAGCTTGCCAATGGCAGCGGCATCAGCCGCGCCACCTTATCGCGTCTTGAGCGCGGTGAAACCAGTCCGACCGCAAGCCTGCTCGGCAAGTTATGTGCGGTCTACGGGATCAGCATGTCCCGGCTGATTGCCGGAATTGATCAGCAGTCGGCAAGCCTGGTTCCGCGCGCTGCCCAGCCGGTCTGGGTTGACCCGGAATCCGGATTCCGCCGGCGCATCGTTTCGCCGTCGTCGCGCGATTTCAAAATGGAAATGGCCGAGGGAACGCTGCCCGCAGGCGCGGTTGTCTCCTACGACGCACCTATCGTGCAAGGCATGGAACTCCATTTGTGGATACTGGACGGCATCCTCGAATTGACGATCGACGGCAATACATACCGTTTGACTTCGGGCGATTGCCTGCGGACGCATATGCGCGGCGCAGCCCGCTTTGCTTGCCCTGGCCCGGTTGCCGCGCACTACGCAATTCTCAGCTGTGAGCCATGACGATCATGCCTATTCCCTCCAATCAGCTTGATCCGCAAATTGCGAGCGGACGGCAGCTCCCCACTGTGATCGAACTCGATAGCGCCGCGTTTACCCGGCATATCCACGCCCTGGCCGATCTTCTGGTTGATGGTGTCCGGAACGGGGCGTGCCTTGGTTTTCTCCTGCCGTTTCATCATGAGGACGCGATGCGTTTTTGGGGGCCGCTGCAGGCGCATTTGCAAAGTGGTGCTTGCCGCCTTTTTGTCACGCATGATGCCTCCGGCGCAATAGCAGGGACTGTGCAGCTATGGCTCAACGCACCGCCGGCCGGCGCTCACCATGCCGAAATTGCCAAGCTGCTGGTGCATTCGACGGCGCGCCGATGCGGCCATGGGCGTGCCTTGATGAACGCCGCTGAAGCGACTGCTCGTACCATGGGGCGCAGCCTGCTTGAGTTGCGTACCCGCAGTGGCGATGCCGCGGAACGGCTGTATCAGGATCTCGGCTTTCAATTGGCCGGTGTTATTCCCGGATATTCGATTGCACATGACGGCAGCCTGGAAGCGATGAGTTTCATGTACAAGCAGTTGCCTGCGGCGCAGAGTGTGCCGCAGGATTGCGGTCCGCCGTAAAGGCGCAGCTGCCTTTCCCATAAAAGCATCTGATGTCGAGTCCGCTTTGCTCGAAGTGCAGGCTCGCGTCTCTTCTGCTGTCCACGGTTAGATCATTGCTTCAAGAATTATTGCTTCAAGACGGAACGCCATGACTCATTATTTCGGTGCCAAACACAATCCGCAAAAAGCCTGGACGCGTCTGGCCTTGATCGGGATCGCGCTGCTGATTTTTCCATTCGTCGCATCCAACTTCGGCAATTCATGGGTGCGCATCATGGACATCGTGCTGTTGTATATCATGCTGGCGCTGGGTCTCAATATTGTCGTCGGTTTCGCCGGCTTGCTCGATCTGGGGTATATCGCGTTTTACGCATTGGGCGCATATATGACCGGCTTGCTGGCGTCGCCGCAATTTGCAGTGGTGCTGGAGTCGGTCGTAAACCATTATCCCGTCATCGGGAAGACGCTGGTATGGATGTTGGGGCCGGAGATCACGCGAAACGGCATCCACTTGTCGGTATGGTTCATCGTCCCGCTCGGCGCCGTATTGGCGGCTTTTTTCGGCGCGCTGCTCGGCGCCCCGACGCTCAAATTGCGTGGCGACTATCTGGCCGTCGTGACGCTCGGTTTCGGGGAAATCATCCGTCTCTTCATCATCAATCTCACCGCGCCGATCAATATTACGGATGGACCGAGAGGCATCGACATGATCGACCCGATCCGGATTTTCGGCGTGTCGCTGCGTGGCGAACTTGGCTCCGGAGGCAACCTGCATTTCGGCAGTTATGCGATGCCATCCGTGAATGCCTATTACTTTCTGTTCCTGGCCCTGTGTGCCGTGATTATCTTCGTGACCGCACGCTTGCAGAATTCGCGCCTCGGCCGCGCTTTCATAGCGATCCGCGAAGATGAAATCGCAGCCAAGGCGATGGGCATCAATACCCGCAATATCAAATTGCTGGCATTCGCAACGGGCGCCTCTTTCGGCGGCGTCGCCGGAGCGATGTTCGCCGCGTTCCAGGGTTTCATCTCGCCGGAGTCGTTCTCGCTGGCGGAGTCGATCACGGTGCTATCCATGGTGATCTTGGGCGGCATAGGGCATGTTCCCGGCGTCATATTGGGGGCGGTGATGCTTGCGGCTTTGCCGGAGATTTTGCGTCACGTCGTCGAGCCGCTGCAAAACGTTTTGTTCGGCCAGGTGTTGATGCCGGCTGAAGTCTTGCGGCAATTGTTGCTTGGCCTGGTGATGGTGGTGGTCATGTTGAAGCGGCCGGCCGGGCTGTGGCCTTCGCCTAAATATGAGGATCGGTCGAGCCGTGATAAAGACCTCGCCGAAAAATCCCTGGATGCCGTTGCGGCATAAGAGAGGCGCACGAACGAACAAATCATTTTTGACACTGTTGGCACTTTGGCCTCCGCCGGCGGTCGCCGGCTTTTTTACCGCAGGCGACCGTCGTTGTTGTTTGGCTGTATACTGCACGCCAGTCGGCGCTCAAGGCGGTGTCGAGTCATGAGGGCCGCACGGGAATAACTTGCACAACTTACTTCTGTGCGGCCTCCGAGTAGAATTCCCCCGAGTGATGAAATGACTGTCGAGATCCGAATAGCCACGCCGTGTGATGCCGCTTGCGCATGCAAGGTGGTGCGCCGTTCTATCTCCGAATGCTGCGGCGAGGACCACGGCAACGACGCCGCCATTCTCGAAGCCTGGCTGGGCAACAAGACCGCCGAAAACGTGGAGGCATGGATCCTGTCGCCGGCAAATTTTTCCGTGGTGGCGGTCGCCGACAATGCGGTAGCCGGTATTGCGATGCTCACGCGCGGCGGGAAAATCGTGTTGTGCTATGTGAGCCCCGAACAGCGGTTCAGCGGCATCGGCAAGGCATTGCTGCAGGCGTTGGAGGCGCAGGCGAAAACCTGGAACCTGCGTACACTCAGCGTGGTCAGCACCACGACCGCCAAGACCTTTTATGCGCGCAACGGCTATAGCCAACGCGGCACCATCCAATCGCCTTTCGGCATCGAACTCATCTCGTTTTCCAAACGGCTTGCTACCGGCAGCTATCCGCGGAAAATTTTCTGCAACTGCGGCTGAGCAGGCCGCACTGCAGCCGGACCCATTTTTTTGTCCGGATTCCTCCATATGCAAATTTCAAATAACGACCGGCGAAAGCATTCGTTCTTTTTTTGAGCGCATTTCTTTACTCTGATGGCTTCAGAAAATGCTCAATAGGAGAGTCTACGATGTTGTTGAAGCGCTTAAGTCAGCTGGTATTCGCCGTCACCCTCGCTGTCCCGCCGGTCTACGCGGCCGAGGTTTCGTTGCTGAATGTTTCATACGATCCGACGCGTGAGTTCTACCAGGATTTCAACAAGGCTTTCGCCAAGCAATTGAAGGCCAAGTCCGGCGACGATCTCAAGGTCAAGCAGTCGCATGGCGGCTCCGGCAAGCAAGCCCGCGCGGTCATCGATGGTATTGAGTCGGACGTGGTCACGCTGGCATTGGCTTACGACATCGATGAAATCGCGCAACGCGGCTTGATTGCCAAGGATTGGCAAAAGCGCCTGCCGCACAATAGTTCGCCGTATTCCTCCACCATCGTGTTCCTGGTGCGAAAAGGCAATCCGAAAGGCATCAAGGACTGGGGCGATCTGGTCAAGCCTGGGGTGGCGGTAATTACACCGAACCCAAAGACTTCCGGCGGCGCGCGCTGGAACCATCTGGCGGCATGGGGCTATGCATTGAAACAGCCGGGCGGCAGCGAGGCCAGCGCGAAGGAATTCATCAGTAAGCTGTACCGGAACGTGCCGGTGCTGGATTCCGGCGCGCGCGGCGCGACCACCACTTTTGTTGAACGCGGCATCGGCGACGTGTTGCTGGCCTGGGAAAACGAAGCTTTGCTGGCCATCAAGGAGCTGGGGTCGGACAAGGTGGAAATCGTCGCGCCGACTGTCAGCATTCTGGCGGAGCCGCCGGTCGCGGTGGTTGACAAGGTGGTCGACAAGCGCGGCACGCGCAAGGTGGCGGAGGCGTACTTGCAATACCTGTACACCGACGAGGGCCAGGAAATCGCGGCTCATCACTATTACCGTCCGACCGTCGAAAAAATCGCGAAGAAATATGTGAATCAATTTCCCAAGGTGAAATTGTTCACGATCGATGAAGTCGCAGGCGGCTGGACTCAGGCGCAGAAGACACACTTCACCGATGGCGGCGTGTTCGATCAGATTTACCAGCCGGGCAAAAAATAATTTCTGCCGTTCCATGGTTTATTCCCGTTCGACGCGGCTGTTGCATCACGTTGGTGAAAAGCGTGTACTGCAGGAGCATCGCTACGGCAAGCCGGTCTATGCCGCCAACGAGCCGCCGGCACTCGCGAGCGAAGCGATCGCGCTGCTCAAGGGATCGGCGCTGGCCAAGGCCGCCGGTTTGAAGGGCAAGAAAGTCGCTTTGAGCTTGATCTTTTAACGGAGACCCCCATGCCTTTTCCCGAGCTCGAAAAGTACCTGGAACGCCTTGCCGATGCCGGGCAAGCCGGCGCGCGCATCTGGCTGGACGGCGCTGGCCGAGTGCAGGGGCGTTATTTCAACTGCACGCTGACCAGCGCTTTCCAACCGGTTCGGATGGTCGATTCGATCGGCATTGCAGGCTTCGAAGCTTTTGTACGCAGCTATTCGGAAAGGGATTCCGGCTTGTCCTTATGGCGTCTGCTGGATCATGCTGCCAGCGATGATGAGTCGATAGAGCTTGATCGTTTATGCCGCATGCTGCACGCCATCAATTTCTACCGGCAAGCTGATACAGGGCAGGCGGATCTGTACCTGAGCGTGCATGACCGCTTGCTCGCTGCCGTGGAGAGTAACCACGGCACGGCTTTCCGTCGCATTCTTGACGGGCTGGGATTGCCGGTCGAAAAGATCGTATTGCAGTTGCCGGCGGTGGTGCGCAACCAGGGCTGGTTGCTCTCGCAGGTGGCGGACAACTATCGCCGCAACGGCTTTCGTTTCGCGCTCAACACTACGGATGCAACAGAAGTGCTAGGTCTGCTGGAGCGAGTGCGGCCGGATGTGATCAAGGTCGATGCGCGTGAAATCGTGAACGAGGAGGCGGCCTTGAAGTTGCTT
Source organism: uncultured Burkholderiales bacterium (assembly GCA_966211965.1). GTDB lineage: Bacteria > Pseudomonadota > Gammaproteobacteria > Burkholderiales > Burkholderiaceae_D > CBIHON01. The sequence goes on from CBIHON010000034.1 coordinate 23,720, forward strand.
GTGCGGACGCGCGAACTCGGGATACGCGTGATCTTCAAACGCGTGGACAACCTAAAGGCCTTGAATATCTTGCGCAGTCTTGGCCTGCGCGGCGAGCAGGCGATCCATGCGCAAGGCCATCTATGGGACCTGCCGCAGGCTGCGCTGGGTGCCTTCAAGCTTTCGGTGCCTGTCACGCCGCTTCCGGAGCCGCTCGATATTCAAAACCATTCTATCGACATGCAAAAAAATTCGTTCGCTTTATAACGACTGGATGCGAATATTGCGCCTTGTTAGTTGTATTGGTAATAAAGAGGGCGGTTATGCATGTTGCAGTAAGCACATCCAGGGAGAAGAAAGTCGCGTTTCGGGTCATGCCCGGCTTTCGGCTATCGCTTGGCTTCACGATTTTTTACCTCAGCCTGATCGTCTTGATTCCGCTCTCGGCTGTGTTCGTGAAGACCTTCAGCATGACATGGGAGGCATTCTGGAGCGCGGTCAGTTCGGAGCGGGTGGTGGCCTCTTATCAATTGAGTTTTGGCGCTTCCCTGGTCGGTGCTGCGATCAACGTGGTGTTCGGCGGCATCGTCGCCTGGGTGCTGGTGCGCTATCGTTTCCCGGGTAAAAAAATCATCGATGCGCTGGTCGATTTGCCGTTTGCCTTGCCCACCGCTGTGGCCGGGATCGCGCTGACCGCCCTGTATTCGTCCAATGGCTGGCTCGGGCGCAACCTCGAACCGATGGGGATCAAGGTTGCTTTCACACCGCTGGGCGTGATCGTTGCGCTGACTTTCATCGGCTTGCCCTTCGTGGTGCGCACCGTGCAGCCGGTGCTGGAAGAGGCCGAACGCGAACTGGAGGAGGCGGCCGCAAGTCTCGGCGCCAGCCGTCTTCAGACGTTTTTTCGCGTCGTGTTGCCGACCATTTTGCCGGCCTTGCTGACCGGCTTTGCGCTGGCTTTCGCACGCGCCACCGGCGAATACGGTTCAGTTATTTTCATCGCCGGCAACATGCCGATGGTCTCTGAAATCACACCGCTGTTCATCATTGCCAAGCTGGAGCAATACGACTATGCCGGCGCGACCGCAATTGCGGTGGTCATGCTGTCGGTGTCTTTCGTGCTGCTGCTGACGATCAATGTGTTGCAAGCCTGGACCCGCAATCGAGGTCAATTCAAGAAAGTTTGATATGAGTGCCACCGTCATAGTCCCGCCTGCCGCCGCAGCGCGCCATGAACCACTGTATGCGCCGTCCGCCGTGCTGGAGCCGGCATGGGTGCGCATGCTGCTGATCGGCATCGCCCTGAGCTTTTTGACGCTGTTTTTATTCGTGCCCTTGATCGCGGTGTTTGCCGAAGCTTTGAAAAAGGGCTGGGATGTTTATCTGAGTGCGATCGCCGAACCGGATGCCTGGTCGGCCATCAGGCTGACGCTGCTGACGGCGGCGATTGCTGTGCCGTTGAACCTGGTGTTCGGCGTGGCGGCAGCCTGGACCATCGCCAAATTCGAATTTCGCGGCAAGAGCATTTTGTTGACCTTGATCGATCTGCCGTTCTCGGTGTCGCCGGTGATCTCCGGGTTGATTTATGTGCTGATCTTCGGCGCGCAAGGATGGTTCGGTCCGTGGCTGCGCGAGCACGATATCAAGATCCTGTTTGCAGTGCCCGGCATCGTGCTGGCGACCGTTTTTGTCACTTTCCCGTTTGTGGCGCGCGAGTTGATTCCGCTGATGCAATCGCAGGGCAGCGAGGAGGAGGAAGCTGCGCTCGTGCTCGGGGCTTCGGGCTGGAAAACCTTCTGGCATGTGACCTTGCCGAACATCAAATGGGGTTTGCTGTACGGCGTGATCCTGTGCAATGCGCGCGCCATGGGTGAGTTCGGCGCGGTGTCGGTGGTGTCGGGGCATATCCGCGGCGAAACCAATACCATCCCGCTGCAGGTGGAAATTTTATACAACGAATACAACTTCGCGGCGGCATTCGCGGTGGCTTCCCTGCTGGCCTTGCTGGCGCTGATGACGCTGGCGCTCAAGTCCTTCATTGAATGGCGGCTGCACGACGAACCCCCCCACCGGATTCAGGAGCATTGATCATGAGTATCGAAGTCAAGAACATCAACAAGCGTTTCGGCCAATTCGTCGCGCTCGATAATGTGTCGCTGAATTTCCCGGCCGGTGAGTTGACCGCATTATTGGGGCCTAGCGGCTGTGGCAAGACCACGCTGTTGCGCATCATCGCTGGACTGGAGCAGCCGGATGCCGGCCAGGTCTTGCTCGATGGCGAGGATGCATCGGCGCGTCACGTGCGCGAGCGGCAAGTCGGCTTCGTGTTCCAGCATTACGCTTTGTTCAAACACATGAGCGTGTTTGAAAACATCGCCTTCGGCTTGCGCGTCAAGCCGCGCAATGTGCGCCCATCGGAAGCGCAGATTCGCGAGCAGGTGAAAAAACTGTTGGAACTGGTGCAGCTCGATTGGTTGGCCGACCGCTATCCGCCACAACTATCGGGCGGTCAGCGTCAGCGTATCGCCCTGGCCCGCGCGTTGGCGGTGGAACCGCGTGTGCTGCTGCTGGATGAACCTTTCGGCGCGCTCGACGCCAAGGTGCGCAAGGAGCTGCGGCGCTGGCTGCGGCGCTTGCACGATGAATTGCATGTCACCAGTATTTTCGTCACGCACGATCAGGAAGAAGCGCTGGAAGTCGCCGACCAGGTGGTCTTGATGAACAAAGGCAAGGTCGAGCAGATCGGCCCGCCGGGCGACGTCTACAATCACCCGGCCTCTCCCTTCGTCTACGGCTTCCTGGGCAATGTGAATCTGTTCCACGGCCGGGTGCACGAAGGCGTGCTGGAAGCCGGCGGCGTCACCTTCGATGCGCCCAATCATGTGCATGCGCAAGATGCCAAGGGTATCGGCTATGTGCGGCCGCACGATATTGAAATCGATCGCTATGCGCCCGGCGGGGAAGGCATCGTGGCGCGGTTGCGGCGCGCGCACGCAATCGGCCCGCTGGCGCAACTCGAACTGGAGCGCGGTGATAATGCGGAACTGATCGAGGCGGTGATTTCGAATGAACGCTTTACGCAGTTGCGGTTGAAGGAGGGCGAGACGCTGCTGGTACGGCCGAAGCGCTTGCATATTTTTGTCGATGAGGCAGTTTGAGTTTTCCCGGACTAGGATGAACCATGAATTTCCAGCAATTGCGATCGATACGCGAAGCAGCCCGCCGCGGCTATAACCTGACCGAAGTCGCCAATGTCCTGTTCACCTCGCAGCCCGGCGTGAGCCGGCAGATTCGCGAACTGGAAGAAGAGTTGGGTGTCGACATTTTTGAGCGCAACGGCAAGCGCCTGACCGGCCTGACCGAGCCGGGAAAAGGCATCCTGCAAATCGTCGAGCGCCTGCTGCTCGAAGCGGAAAACCTGCGCCAGGCGAGCGAAGAATATTCCGGTGAAAAACGCGGCACATTGACCGTCGCCACTACGCACACCCAGGCGCGCTATGTGCTGCCGAAAGTGGTGCAGGCCTTTCGCAATGCGTTCCCTGAAGTGCGCATCGCCTTGCAGCAAAGTTCACCCGAACACATCGCCGAATGGGTTCTTTCGGGCAAGGCGGACATCGGCATCGCAACCGAGGGCCTGAGCCGCTTCGAGGACTTGATTTCCTTTCCTTGCTATCGATGGAGCCACGTTATCGTGGTGCCGCAAGAGCATCCTCTGGCGGCGCATGCCGCGCCAGGTCTGGCCGAGCTGGCGGCCTATCCATTGATTACCTATGACGTCGGTTTTACCGGGCGCAGCCACATCGACGAGGCATTCAAGCAGGCCGGCATCGACACCGACATTGTGTTGACCGCGATGGATTCCGACGTGATTCAGCAATATGTCGCACTCGGCCTGGGGGTCGGCATCGTGGCCTCGATGGCGGTCGAGGACAGCCGCAACAAGGGCTTGCGCGTGATCGAGGCGGCGCATCTGTTTGCGCCGAATGTCACGCGGCTGGCGGTGCGGCGAGGCGCTTATCTGCGCTCGTATACCTACGATTTCATTTCGCAGTTTGCGCCGGAATTAAATCGCGCCGACATTGAACATGCCTTGAAGGGATAGGTTCTTAATCAAATAGGACTTACGCAAAACCGCCCCAGCGGCGTTGCACCTCCTTGCCGTACAACCTCGTACTGTCTGCGTCGGTGCGCCTTGCTGGGACAATTTTGCGTAAGTCCTATCAAACTCAAACTGCATCGGCAAGCGTCATCCAGGTTTGATATTCGCCTCCCGGCGCCAGCGTGACCGCACGATCGACCACGTCGCCCCGTTCGACGCACAGGTAGCCGACATGCCCGCCTTCGCCGATGTCCGGCATGTTGGCATCATTGGTCCATGGATTCCAGACCACCGCGCAGGTGGAGGCGGATTCGATGGCCACTTTGCGTCCGGCGCACCGCAGGATCTGGAACGCAGGGACATCGAGATAGACGCGGTCGATCGGACCGTTGATCGATAATTCGTCCTGTTGCGGTTTGTGTTTGCCTCGATCCAGCTTGTCGACGTAGGTCAGGCCTTCCAGCCCGACGACATGGGCCTGCGCCACGTCCTGCATGGCGAAATAGGTATGGAATGCGAACGCGAACGGTGCCGGTTCGGCACTGCGGTTTTCGGCACGAAAGCGCAGTTGCAGTTTGCCGCCTATGAACACATCCAGACGGAAGCGGAAGGCATGCGACCATAGCGGATGCGTCGCGGCATCGCCGTTCAGTTCCAGTGCGAGATGAGTAGAGCCGTCAGGCCCTGTTTCGGCGCCGGCAAGCGTCCAATCTCTCAGGCGTGCGAAGCCATGAGCGGATTTGCCGTCCGGACCCGGCCCGAACCAGGGTGTGCATAAAGGAATGCCGCCGCGAATCGGCTTGCCCGGGGCCAGCAGCGCCTTGGGCGACAGCCATAATATTTCATCCTTGCCTGCCGGCTGGAACCCCAGCAGTTGACCGCCTTGCAGTGCAATCACCGCACGCGCCTGCCGGTTTTCCACCAGCAGCAGCGGCAGGCCCGGATCACCCGCTTGATGCAGGGCCGGATAGAGTTCGGTGGAATTGATACGGTGCACGCCGATGGTGTGATGTGACAAGGCAGTAATCCTTTCTTGACCCGCCGGTTACGGGATGAGCGGCTTTTGCTCGACCAGTTTTGCCTTGATCTCCAGGATGGTTTTTTCGACCGTCGACAGGCGCGCCGCGGTGGCGGGATGAATCGCGGTGTAGCCGTTCAATACGCCGGCGGGGAATTGGGTAGCCAGGCGCTGCCAGAACGGCAGCGCGTTATCGATACTGTAACCGGCGCGTGCGACCATGTAGAGCGCCAGCTTGTCGGCCGCGACGTCCATGTCCGGCGTTGCGGGTTTGACGCCCGAGGTACCGACCATGACGCTCATATCGGGGCGCATTCGGACCAGGTTGTCGATGATGCCGGCCACGGTTGCACTCATGCGCTGCCTGGTCGGATGCTTCAGGACATTGTGCGCCATGCCCCTGGCCAGGACATAGGCCAATTCCTCATCGGTAGCGGCGAAATTGAGCATGCCACGGGTAACGAGCACGCGCAATCCATCCGCATAGGAATTGACGTGGTCCGCATTGCCCAGTTCGATGCCGAATGCGCAGGCCAGCGTGAGAGGGACGTTCATTGCTACGTCGGCGCCATTGCGCAGCACCGCCAGTGTCACGCTGGAGCGGCCGCTGACCAGCGGCGCCAGGATCTTGAGCGCTTCGCCTTGGGCATTGCGTCCTTGCGGCATCGGATTGTCGTCCACCGATACCAGCTTGTCGCCGGGCCGAACGCCGACCCGCGCTGCACCGCTGCCGGCCAGCACGCCGGTAACCTGCAACCGTTCATCCAGGCCCAAGCCCTTGTGCGCAGCATCGATAAATTCGTCAGTATAGGAATACTGGTTTTTTGCGGTGAAACCGAGCAGGTTGCGCGCATTGCCTTTGCATAGCTGGGGGTTGTTGACTAGGAGAGGGGCAGCCACACTGTACAGGCGGGCCTGTTGTGCGGAAAGCTGGCGTAGCGCTTGCTGTTCGGGCGTGTAGGCCGGCGCCGGAGGTGGCTTGATGGGTTGGGGCGGAACCGGAACCGGGGCCGCAACCGGCGCCGGCTTGACCTGCGGCGGCGGTGGAGCTGCACAGCCGCCAAACAGCAAGGTTACCGGCAGCAGGAGCGCCGGCAGCAGGGCGGGTGCACGTTTCAAGCCGGACGCTGCGTGCATGTGTACGGTAATCATGAAACGAAATGAAAATGGGGCTTTGCGAAGAATCATGAGCGGATCAAAGCCGTTTCAAGGTTAATGTTTGCCGGTGCTGCCGAAACCGCCGGCACCGCGTTCGCTCGTGTCGAATTCGTCGACCAGGTTAAAGCCGACTTGTAGCACGGGAACGATGATCAATTGCGCCAAGCGCTCCATCGGGTTGAGGGTGAATTCGGTTTGGCCGCGATTCCAGGTCGACACCATGAGCTGGCCTTGGTAATCGGAGTCGATCAGCCCGACCAAGTTCCCCAGCACAATGCCGTGCTTGTGGCCCATGCCGCTGCGCGGCAGAATCATCGCTGCATAACCGGGGTCGCCGATATGAATTGCCAAGCCGGTGGGGATCAGATGGGTTTCACCCGGTTTGATGGTGAGCGGCGCGTCGATGCAGGCGCGCAGGTCGAGGCCGGCGCTGCCTTCGGTCGCATAGGCCGGCATTTGCTCTCTCATGCGCGGGTCGAGGATTTTGACGTCGATGGTTTTCATATGCAAATTATTTGGTCAGGGATTGCAAAAAAGAGAGGGAAAAGCAGCGTGTGCTAGTGTCCTGTTCCGTAAATTCGTAGCAAAAGTAAAAGTGACGAAATCGGGTCGAGACAAGGAAAAAAGTACAGCAAGGCCGAGGCCTTGCGCGCATTTTTGACGCGGTATCGGCGCGATTCTCGTCATCTTTTATGCAACGAATTTACGGAACAGGACACTAGTGCACGCTATAAATTCTGTTGTGGCTGCTCAAAGAAAGAGGCCGGAGCAATTCAAGCTATTCGGTGCGCAATCTCGGCAACCAGTTGCCGTGCCAGTTTCTGCTTGTCGGCCAAAGGCAGATGGGTCTGGCCTTTCTCATCGAACAGCAGCAACTCGTTGTCATCCTTGCCGAAAGTATTGTGGCCGATGTTGCCGACCAAAAGCGGGATGCCTTTCTTGGCGCGCTTGGCCTTGCCGTGCTTGACCAGGTTTTCCGATTCGGCGGCGAAGCCCACGCAATACGGCTTGTTCGGCAAGGCGGCCACGGTGGCCAGGATGTCCGGGTTTTGCTCGAACACCAGTTGCGGTACGCTGCCGTCGGCTTCCTTCTTCAGTTTCTGCTGGCTCATGTTGGCGACGCGCCAATCGGCCACTGCCGCGACCGCGATGAAAATATCCTTGGTGCTGATGCGTGACAGCACGACATCATGCATCTGCTCGGCGGTCTGGACGTTGATGCGCAGCACGCCGTAGGGTGTCTGCAACGCGGTCGGGCCGGATACCAGCGTCACCTCGGCGGCGCCGGCTTCGCGGGCGGCGCGGGCAATGGCGTAACCCATTTTCCCGGACGACAGGTTGGTGATGCCGCGTACCGGATCGATCGGTTCGAAGGTCGGTCCGGCAGTGATCAGGATGCGCTTGCCGGTCAGCAGCTTGGGTTGGAACGAGGCGATGATTTCTTCCAGCAGTTGTTCCGGTTCCAGCATCCGGCCCATGCCGATTTCGCCGCAGGCTTGCTCGCCGGCGTCGGGACCGAGGATGGCGATACGGTCGGCCTTGAGCTGCTCCGCATTGCGTTGGGTTGCCGGGTTTTGCCACATCTCGACATTCATCGCCGGCGCGATCATGAGCGGCACGCTGGTCGGGCGTGCCAGGCACAAGGTCGCCAGTAAATCGTCGGCCGCGCCATGCGCCAGCTTGAACATGAAGTCGGCAGAGCAGGGCGCAATCACGATCGCATCGGCGTCGCGCGTCAGGTCGATGTGCGCCATGTTGTTGGCGATGCGCGCATCCCACTGGTCGGTATAGACGATCCGTCCGGACAGCGCCTGCATCGTCACCGGCGTGATGAACTGGGTCGCCGCATGCGTCATCACGACCTGGACTGCGGCGCCGGCCTTGCTCAATGCGCGCGTAAGTTCAGCCGCCTTGTAGCAGGCGATGCCGCCGGTCAAGCCAAGGACAATTTTTTTACCAGCGAGATCCATGGATGCTCCTGAAGTGAGTCGCGCGAGAAAGGACTTGAAAGGGCTGATGCGGGGGTAGATTCCCATCCCCGCCCATTAGTGTAGCAGTTTGAAAAAGCCTTACTTGTTGACCCGCCGCAGCTCGTCCAGGATGAACAAACCGGCACCGATGCAGATTGCGCTATCGGCGATATTAAAGGCGGGGAAATGCGGCAGCTTCGACCCCGGAATGAAAAAGTCCAGGAAGTCGATCACGTAACCGTACAGCACGCGGTCGATCAGGTTGCCGATCGCGCCGCCCAGGATCAGCGACAGCGCCCAGCAAAACAGGCGCTGGCCTGCGTGGCGCTTGATCAGGTAAATGATGACAAGCGCGGCGACGGCGCTGATTCCGGTGAACAGGTAGCGCTGCCAGCCGGATTCGTTCTTGAGGAAACTGAATGCCGCGCCTTCGTTATGAACCAGCACCAGGTTGAAAAACGAGGTCACCGGATACGACTGATACAGGGTGAATACTTTGGCGATGGTGATCTTGGTGAGCTGGTCGAGCAGGATCACGATGGTCGCGATGCCTAGCCATGGCGCCATCGTGGCGGGATTGGGGGAGAATCGATTTTTGTTATTGGCCATATCGGAATTCCTGTGTAGGGTTTTGATGGTCTTTATTTTTCGGTTTGGCAGCTTGCATTCCGCTTTGCCCTATCCAGGCTGCGCGGAACAACATGATCTCGGCGGACGGCCTCGTAGGATGGGTGGAGCCGCCGAGGTGCAACCCTTCAAGTGTACCGTTGATCACGATGGGTTTCACCTCGGCGGCCCCACCCATCCTACGAGGCTCGATATGATCAAGGCGCCAGCACCAGAAACAGGGCGGGCGGATTTTTTTGCCCGCCCTGTTTCTAAGCAACGCGCCTTTGTTCGCCCGTACCGAACAAATTGCTGACGCAACGTCCGCACAACCCCGGATGCTCGGCATGCATGCCGACATCGGCGCGATAGTGCCAGCAACGCTCGCATTTCGGATGCGCCGACGGCGTGACGATGATCGCTTCCTCTGCCGCGCTCGCCACCTGCGTCACCTTGGCTTGCGAGGTGATCAGCACGAAACGCAAGTCGTCGCCGAGGCTGTTCAGCAAGGCAAACTTGTCTCCGCTGGCCTTGATCTCAACTTCGGCTTGAAGTGATGAGCCGATGCCGCCGGCCACGCGCACCTCTTCCAGTTGGCGGGTGACGTCGGCACGCACTTCGCGCAAGGCGCTGAATTTCTGCAGCAGGGCTGCGCCATCGGCGATTTCCGGCAACTGGTAATAGGTTTGCGTGAAAATCGTTTCGCTGCTCGACGCGTACTCTTCCTTGCCGGCGAAGACGGCCCAGGCTTCTTCCATCGTAAACGACAGGATCGGCGCCATCACGCGCAGCAAGGCCTGCGTGATGTGCCAGAGCGCGGTTTGCGCGGAGCGGCGCTGCGGCGACGTCACGCCGCAGGTGTACAAACGATCCTTCAGGATGTCGAGATAGAAGCCGCCCAGATCTTCGGAACAATACATCTGCAGCTTCGCCACCACCGGATGGTATTCGAAGATGGTGTAGTGCTGCAGAATCTCGGCCTGCAATTCGGCCATGCGGGCGATCGCATAGCGGTCGATGTCGAGCAGCTCGGGCAGCGGCACCGCATCCTTGGCGATGTCGAAGTCAGAGGTGTTGGCCAACAGGAAGCGCAGCGTATTGCGGATACGGCGATAGGATTCCGTCACGCGCTTCAGGATTTCATCGGAGATCGACAGCTCGCCGGAATAGTCGGTCGATGCCACCCACAGACGCAGGATGTCGGCGCCCAGGGTGTCAGATATTTTTTGCGGTGCGACCACGTTGCCGAGCGACTTGGACATCTTCTTGCCCTCGCCGTCAACCACGAAGCCGTGCGTCAGCAAGGCCTTGTAGGGCGCGCAGCCGTTCAACATCGACGAGGTCAGCAGCGACGAATGGAACCAGCCGCGATGCTGGTCCGAGCCTTCCAGATACAGGTCGGCGGGGAAGTGCGATTGCGCAGCGTGCGAACCGCGCAGCACGGTTTGATGCGTGGTGCCGGAATCGAACCAGACGTCCAGCGTATCCTTGTTTTTCACGTACATTTCGGCGTCGTCGCCGAGCAGCTCTTTCGGATCGAGCGCCTGCCAGGCTTCGATGCCGTTTTGTTCGATGCGCTTGGCGACGGCTTCCAGCAATTCCGGCGTGCGCGGGTGCAGGTCGCCGCTTTCCTTGTGGATGAAGAATGCCATCGGCACGCCCCATTGACGCTGGCGCGACAGGGTCCAGTCGGGCCGGTTGGCGATCATGCCGTGCAGGCGGGCCTTGCCCCAGGCCGGAAAGAATGCGGTTTCGTCGATGCTTCTCAAGGCGGTTTCGCGCAGCGTCGGGCCGCCGTCTTTCGGCGTCACATCCATGCCGGCAAACCATTGCGAGGTGGCGCGATAGATGATCGGCGTCTTGTGGCGCCAGCAATGCATGTAGCTGTGATCGAACATCACCAGCTTGAACAGCGAGCCGACTTCTTCCAGCTTGGCGCAGATCGGTTTGGATGCTTCCCAGATCGTCATGCCGCCGAAGAAGGGCAGCCAGGACGCGTACTTGCCGTCGCCCATCACCGGCTTCAGGATATCGTCGTCCTTCATGCCGTGCGCCTTGCAGGAAATGAAGTCGTCCAGTCCATAGGCGGGCGAGGAGTGCACGATGCCGGTGCCGGTGTCGAGCGTGACATAGTCGCCCAAATAGACCGGCGAATAGCGGTTGTACCCCGGATCGGCATCGGCGAACGGGTGCTTGAACTTCAGCAGCGACAGCGCTTCGCCCTTGCAGGTCGCGATCACCTTGCCTTCGAGGCCATAGCGCTGCAGGCAGGCCTCGGCCAGATCCCTTGCCAGCAGCAGGAGCAGCGGCTCGCCGTTGCGCGTGGTCTGCACCAAGGCGTAGTCGAATTCCGGATGCACGTTCAGCGCCTGGTTGGCCGGGATGGTCCAAGGTGTAGTGGTCCAGATGACGATGTAGCCCTTGTCGGTCGGCAGTTTGTCCAGGCCGAAGGCGGCGGCGATCTTGTCCGGTTCCGCAAACGGAAATCCGACATCGATTGCCGGGTCGCGCTTGTCCTGGTATTCGACTTCCGCTTCGGCCAGCGCCGAACCGCAATCGAAGCACCAGTTGACCGGTTTCAGGCCGCGATACACGTAGCCCTTTTCCAGCAGCTTGCCGAGCGCGCGGATCTCGTCGGCTTCATTGCTGAAGTTCATTGTCTTGTACGGATTGTCCCACTCGCCCAGCACGCCAAGACGGATAAAGTCCTTTTTCTGGCGCTCGATCTGCTCGGTCGCATAGGCGCGCGACTTGGCCAGCACCTCGGCCGTCGGCAGGCTCTTGCCGTATTGCTTTTCGATCTGGATTTCGATCGGCATGCCATGGCAATCCCAGCCCGGCACGTACTGCGCGTCGAAGCCTTGCATCTGGTGCGTCTTGACGACGATGTCTTTCAGGATCTTGTTGACCGCATGACCGATGTGGATGTCGCCGTTGGCATAGGGCGGGCCGTCGTGCAGGATGAATTTGCGGCGGTTTTTCGAGGCATCGCGGATCTTTTGATAGATCTTTTTCTCCTGCCATTGCTTGACCCATTGCGGCTCGCGTTTGGCGAGGTCGCCGCGCATCGGGAATGGCGTTTCGGTCATGTTGACCGGATATTTGTTTTGCGGCTTGGCGGCCGGTTTGTTGTCGGGTTTGCTTGGTTTGTTGTCGGACATGATTTTCTTCAGTGGAATTCAGTACGGTGAATCAGATGGGGGCTTGCCGGACGGCCGGATTCGATCGTCAAATTCGGTCGGTCGCCGCGACCGGGGCGGCGCCTCGCTGCTGGAAATAGGCGCGGGCGTCGAGCACATCGCGATCGATCGCTTCGACCAGTTGTGGCAGGTCGGTGAACTTTTCTTCGTCGCGCAATTTTTTCAAAAATTCCACCCGTATCAGTTTGCCGTAGCACTCTTGCGCATAATCGAAAACATAGGTTTCCAGCAGCACGCGGCCGCTATCGTCCACTGTCGGCCGCACGCCCAGGCTGGCCACGCCCGGCAGGGGATGCGCGGCCAAGCCATGCACCTGTACCACGAAGATCCCTGAGAGCGCAGGACGCTTGTGGGCGACGCGCAGGTTCATGGTCGGGAAACCGATGGTTCGTCCCAGCTTCTTGCCGTGAACGACATGGCCTGAGATGGTGTAGGGATGGCCCAGCAATTGTTTGGCATGGGCGAAGTCGCCGGCGGCGAGGGCGGCGCGTACGGCGGAAGAGGAAATGCGGTGGCCGCCGTTCAATACCGTCGGCAGAGTTTCGACCCGGAAGCCGAAATGTTTGCCGGCTTCGACCAGCATCGCGACGTTGCCGGCGCGCTTGGCGCCGAAACAGAAATCTTCGCCGACCATCAGCCATTTCACATGCAGGCCTTCGACCAGGACTTTTTCAATGAATTCTTGCGGCGGCAACGCTGCCAGATGCGCATTGAAATGCTCGACCACGACCCGGTCGATGCCCGCATTGGCCAGCGATTGCAGTTTGTCGCGCAGATTGGCGATGCGGGTCGGGGCTCTGGAAAGGTCGCCGGCCAGGCGCGCGAAGAATTCCCTCGGATGCGGCTCGAAGGTCATCACCGCTGTCTCCAGCCCCAAGCCGGCCGCAGCTTCGCGCATGCGCGCGAGCAAGGCTTGATGCCCGCGATGCACGCCGTCGAAGTTGCCGATCGCAAGCGCACAGGGCGCGCGCGCTTCGGCATTGGGAAGTCCGCGAAATACCTTCATGAAGTCGAGTGGCTGAACTTGTTGCAAAACCTTGGATTATAAATGTTTTCGGGCCGTTTCCCGTCTTGCAACAATGAATAGGCTTGCCTTGAGGCATATGGCGGCTTCCGCGAGAGGGGACTCTACGGCAGATTTCCCGATCTTGCGGTTGCCGTGCCGCCGTTTCAGCTCGCGTCCAGGAAATCCTGCCGATAATAACGAGCAAGCAGCCCGTACACATCCGGGTAATCTTCCTTCAGCCTTTCCGGCGTGACGAAAAACGCCTCGGATGCCACCGCAAAGAATTCCGCCGGATTTTCCGCGGCATACGGGTCCAGCGCCAGATCTGCGAACAAGCCCTCGTAAAGGGAAGCATGGTCCGGATCTTCCGGATCGAAGTTGTCGGGAAGTTGCTCTTCCAGCAGTTCGACGCGGCCGATGAAATCTTCAAACGCGGCGGCAAACACGCGTTGCCAGACACGCACCTTGAGTCCCTCGTGGCGGTTCGCCAGAAACGGCGGGCAACCGTTGGCTTCGCCGCGCCCCATGTCGATCTTGTGCGCGAACTCGTGGATGACGACGTTGTAGCCCTCCGCCAAGGCATCGCCGTTTTCGATGTCTTCCCAGGACAGCACCACTGCACCGCCGTCGTTTATCGCTTCGCCGGAAACCGGTTCCTGCCATTCATGCACCACGCCGGCTTCATCCATTTCGCTTTGCGGCACAATGAATTCGGAAGGGTAGACGATGATGCCGGCGATATCGTCGTACAGGTCGAGCGTCAGATTCAGCGTCAGCAAGGCGGCCTGCGCGGCGATCAGGACAGCGATTTCATCGCTCAGTTCCAGGCCGCCGGCACCGCTCATCGGCTTGGTGGCGAGCAGGGTTTCGGCCTGGTCCTTGAGGCGGATCAAATCCTCTGACGGCAACCGGTGCAAAAAGGGCAGGCGCGCAACGCATGATTGCCATTGCGTGTCGGGAATCTGCAGCTTGTTGCGGCTAAACAGTTGCTTGAGCCATTCCATGGGGTTTGTCCGATGTCCTCGTATCTTCTCAAAATAACATGGTTTGGCTTGTTGGTTTAAGTGAATCGTACGCCATGGCCAGGATTTTTTCGTCTCGGAGAAGATTCGGCATGCTTTTTCAGAGTATCGGAATGCAATCCTAAAGATGCGTTCCTCGCGACTTTTTGTCAACGAGATTGCGCATAAGGCGCAAATGGCTAGACTTCGGCCCAGCCCTGATGTTCAGGGAATCTTGATGGCCGAGGAGAAAACATGGTGTGGAAAATGTCGGGAAATTCAATCGCCGGCGGGAGCGAAACGTGATGCGGCGCCGGAATTTTATTCGCGGAGCTTGTCTGTTCGGCGCCGGTTTGCTGGCCGGCCCTGCGTCGGCGCAATCGATGCTGCGGGCTCTTGGCGAGCAGGGGCTGGAAAACCCCTGCCTGTCCGGCATGCCCGGGCAGCTTGCCGGACACGAACTGCTGAAGAATGCCTTCGAGGGAATTTCTGCGGAAGATATCTGGGACAGCCATGCTCATCTGGCTGCCGTGGGCGATGGACATAGCGGCGGTTATATCAATCCGCAAATGAACTCGCCGCTGAATTTCCAGCAATTCGTCCAGAAGCGGTTTTACCTGAATGCCGCTTGCGTCGACAATGCCAAGGGCAATATCGATGCGGCATATGTTGCACGCCTGAGCGAATTGCTGGCAGGCTTTCCCGTCGGCGTCAAAGCCATGCTTTTTGCCTTTGATTATTACCACGATGTGCAGGGCCGAAGCGATCCCGGGCAGTCGACGTTTTATGTGCCGAACGCCTACGCGGCGGAATTGGCGCATAGGTATCCGCAAAGATTCGAATGGGTCGCCTCGATTCATCCATACCGGCCGGATGCGGTCGATCTTTTGCGTGCCGCGGCGGCCAATGGCGCGCGCGCCGTCAAATGGCTGCCGCCGGCAATGGGTATCGATCCGGCCTCAGCGCAATGTGAAAAATTTTATGCGGCGCTGGCGCAATTGCATTTGCCTTTGATCAGCCATGCCGGCGAGGAAAAGGCGGTCAAGGGGGCGGATCGGCAGGATTACGGCAATCCCCTGCGTTTGCGGCGTGCGCTAGACGCGGGCGTCAGGGTGGTGATGGCGCATTGCGGTTCTCTTGGCGCAAGTACCGACCTGGACCGGGGAAGCCATGGCGCGCAGGTTCCCAATTTTAATTTGTTTCAGCGCCTGATGGATGAACCGCGCTATGCCGGCCGGCTGTTTGCCGATATTTCCGCCGTCACGCAGATGAACCGGGCCTACATTCTGCGCAGTTTGTTGCAGCGGCCGGACTGGCATGGCCGCTTGCTGAACGGCTCCGACTACCCACTGCCCGGCGTCATGCCGCTTTTTTCTACCGGATATCTGGTAGAACTGGGATTGCTGCCAACGGACAGCGCCGCCGTGCTGGATAGCATTCGACGCTACAATCCTCTGCTGTTTGATTTCGTGTTGAAGAGAACGCTGCGTTGGCAAGGGCGGGGATTCAGCCCATCGGTATTCGAGACCCGGCCATTTTTCTCGACAGGCCTGGCTTGACCTTAAATCCAAAAAGTTTTGGCAAGCCAATTGACTTCAAGCCGCGCGCGACTGCTTTTCCCAATCCCATTGCAGGCAACCGTAGATTTCCAGGTCTATGGAGCGGTCGCAAAGACGTACCGCGTCGCGCAGCGTTCCCTCATGTATGAATCCGAGGCGTCTGGGTATGGCGCGGCTGCGTGCATTGTCGGTGGCGCTGCGAATGACGATCTTGTTGAGTTTGAGTTTGGCGAACGCATGCTCGGTCACCGCCTTGCAGGCCAATGTCATGGTGCCGTGTCCTTGTTGTTCCTCGCTCAGCCAGTAGCCAAGGGTGGAGGTGCGGCTTTGCCAGTCTATACTGTGATGGCCGATCACCCCTGCCAGTTCACCATCGATCCAGACGCCCGCGGTAAAACCCTGGCCGTCCGCAAACTGGCGCAGGGTAGCCGAAATAAAATCGCGCGTGTTTTTTGGGCTGACTGCGTCGTCCACCCAAGGCAGCCAGCGCCGTAGGAAATTGCGGTTGCGATCGGACAATGCAAACAGTGCATCGGCGTGATGGATTTCCAGCAGGCGAAGCTCCCGCCTTGGATCAATTTTGTAGGAAAACACCGAGACTCCTTTTCTTTCCGATTCGGGAATAAAAATTCGACATGGCCCTGACTTCCATAGGCATCAACTTGGGCAAGAAGTTCGCTTCTCTGGAGGAAAGATTGATCGAGAGTCATTGACACCCGAGGTTACTTCAGTTACTTCAATGTATTACATTCCTCCCCATGCAGTATTCAAGGTCGTCAGCGCAGCCAGCCCCGCAGTTTCGGTGCGTAGAACCCGTGGCCCCATCGACAGCGTCAATGCGCCATGTGTCCGCGCCATGCTCTCTTCCTGCTCGGTAAAGCCGCCTTCCGGCCCGATCATCAAGGCGACCGCTTGTGGCGGATGATGGCGCGCCCAATCCGATAGCGATTGGCTCGCATGCGGACTGAGCAGGATGCGGCGATGCATATCCTGTTGCGCAATCCAGCCCTGGAAATCGGTCAGCTCGCCCAAGTGCGCCAAGCGATTACGCCCGCTCTGCTCGGACGCCGCAATGACGATGCCATGCCAATGCGCCAGTCGTTTCTGCGCGCGTTCGGCTGACAGCTTGACTACACAGCGTTGCGCGGCCAGAGGTTGGATTCCGGCCGCGCCCAATTCAACCGCTTTTTCAACGATCCAGTCCATCTTGGAGGCTTCGGGCAAGGCCTGCGCGAGCGTCAGCGCGTACGGCAGTTCCACTTCGCGTGGGGAAAAAGTCTTGATCTCGACACCGACACGTTTCTTTTCAATGCTGCAGAGCGTGGCGGTGTATTCGCCGCCTTCGCCGTTGAACAGCGTAATGTGTTCGCCGCATGCCAGGCGCAGTACTTGCACATGATGGGCGACATGATCGGGTAGCGTGAGCGTGGCACCGATTGCCAGCAATTGTGGGCAGAAGAAGCGGGGCATGTTGAAAAATATATGGGAGGGTCAGATTTTTTTGCGGCGTCTTCGCAAAATTATTCTGCCCCTTCTGATTCAGTTTCGGTATTCGGATTCCAGTGCGCAGCATGGCCGCGCGTAATGGTTTGCAGCGCGCAGGAAGTTGGCTGCAGAGCCAGGCGTATCAGGTCCAGCGCACGCTCCGGCTGTCCCTTGCCGCACATGAAAATATCCGCCGCGGCAAATCCGAATTCCGGCCAGGTGTGGATCGAGATATGGGATTCCGCCAGCAGCACGACGCCGGTCACGCCTTGGCCGGCACCAAAGGCATGAAAATGACTGTGCAGGATTTGCGCACCGGCAGCGAGCGCGCCTTGCCGCAACAGATCTTCGATCATCCCCGTCTCGGTCAATTTGACTGCGTCGACGCCGTAGAGGTCTGCCAGCAAATGGGTGCCGGCGGCTTGATAGGAACTCACTTGTGGCCGCTGGAGCCGCTGCCCCAGCTTCCGCCGCTGCCGCCGGTGTTGGAACTCCAACTGCTGCGGCCCGAATTGCTGCCTTGCTCACTGGCGCCGGCGGTTGAGAGAAACTTGGACCAACTGACGCCGGTGGAGAGGGCGGTTACCAGGACGGCATATATCATGAATTTCACATTCATTTTTCCGCCTTGTCGACATGTTCAAGATATTTCGCAGGAAAATAAACGGCGGCCAGCGCCAGCGCCGTGTAGACCCAGGTGCTTCTGAACGAAAGCAACAGCGGGATCGCATTGAGAGCCAGTATCCAGAACATGAACTTGCCGGCGCTTCCTTTTGAGGGGGCGGCGGGCGCGGCCTTGTCGGCCTTGATGTCCTTGCCGAACCAGGCGCGGATCTGGTCCGGCGCGACCTTGGACGATTGCGACCAGGTGATTTCCTCTGGCGTGATTTCGGCAGCCAGCCGGGTTTGCCCGTTTTCGAATTCGACCACGCGGGTGACGTCGCCGGCCTTCACGCACCAGTTGAAGGCGCCGGCGGCAAACAGCACCTTGGCTTGGTATTCGTAAAGCTCGCGAAAGGTGGTTTTGCCCAGGGTGACCGACTCGCTTTGTTTCCAGCTCGGCCACTTGTCCTGGACCTTGGCCCGCGACCAGCCTTCGTCGGTTTCGACCAGCCATAAAAAACCGGCGCGGGCATTATGCAGCAGGTATTCGGTCCACTCGGTGTTTTCATCGTCGCTGCGCCCCATGGCGCCGATGATCGTGTACTGTGCGCCGTTGATGGCGGCCTGAGCGCCCAGTTCGAGCGTGGTATGGATCTGCGCCATGCGTTTGCCGGCTGCCAGCACTTGCGCAGTCGGCCCCGAGGCATCGACTTGCGCCTGGCAACTGGGGCAGACGATGTGGCTGGTGACGCCCGGCAGGTATTGAATATTGCTGCCGCAGGAAGGACAGCTCAGCGCATCGATCTTGCCCTTGAACTTGCCGGCGCTGGTCTTGACCTGGTCGTCGTCGCGCAGCAACTGGCATTTGAGCTCATCGAGCGTGACGGCGTGGCCGGTATAGACTTTCGGCTCCTCGGCATCGGAATAGTCGAGCGTCAGGAAATAGCCGTCGCTGCGGAAATCGGCGACCTGCGCCTGCCAGCCTTGGCCGACCTGGAACGGCAATTCACCTTGGCCGGCGATGCACTCGGCGTTGCGGACTTCGGCGGCAGTGAAGCCGATACCGGCGATCGTATAGAAGCGCCCAGGGACAACGTCGATAAATGCCGGCAAGTCCTTGACGTCGCTCTTTTCGCTGGTGAGGGTGTAGAGCCCCGACGAATCACCCAGCCAGGCCGGCTTGCCGTCGTCGAACAGCACATACCATTCGTTCCAGCGGCCGGCCGCATAGCGTAACTGGATGCGACCGATGACGGTGAAGCTGCGATTGCCGAATACGCCGGAAGTGCCGATCTGGATCGGCGAATAGTCTTCCAGCACGTCGGACATCTTGCCCAGATCCTTGACCGAATCGGCATCTTTGAGGATCGTGGTCTTGCAATATTCGCAGACCGCCAGCACCGATGCGTGCGAGCGGAATTGAACTTGCGCGCCGCAACTCGGGCAAGAGACGTTCTGCATGGTGGTAATTAATACTTAGCCGATCAGTTTCTTGAGTAATTCAGCCTTGGCGTTGTCATAGTCGCCGCTGGAAATCAGCCCTTTGTCGAGCAGGCCCTTGAGCTTCTCAAGCCGCGCTTCGATCGGTTCTTCGGCCGGCGCCGCGGGGGTTGCCGCCGGTTGCGGTGCCGCCGCGCCGGTCAAGCCTTGCGCCATCACCTGGCCGAACGCGACGCCCGACGCCAAACCGGCGCCGAGCCCGGCCAGGCCGCCTTCGTTTTGCGCGGCCAGCGGGATCGAGCTGGCAACCTGGAACTTGGTGAAGCCGCTCATCTTGTCGGCGCTGAGGCCGCCCTTCATGCCGGCCGAGATGCGCTCGTCGAGCGCGGCCTGCAATTCTTCCGGCAGGCTGACGCTGGCGACATTGAATTCATCGAGCCCGACGCCGTATTTTTCAAAGGCCTTGGCTAGATCGCCCTTGACCTGTTGCGCCATCAATGTTTGATTGGCCGCCATGTCGAGGAAAGGCACGTTGGCGCTGCCGAGCGAACTGGCCATGGTCGCCAGCATGATGCCTCGCAGCTGGTCTTCCACCTCGTCGCGCGTGTACTGCTCGCGCGTGCCGCTGATTTCGGTAAAAAACTTCCTGGGGTCGACGATGCGGTAGGAATACATGCCGAAGGCGCGCACCCGGATCATGTCGAAATCCTTGTCGCGGATCGTGATCGGCTGTACGGTGCCCCACTTGCGTCCGGTCTGGATGCGCGTGCTGAAGAAGTACACGTCGGACTTGAACGGCGAGTCGAAAAGCTTGTCCCAGTTCTTCAGGTTGGTCAGCACCGGCAGGGTGTTGGTGGTCAGCTTGTGGTTGCCTGGGCCGAACACGTCGGCGATTTGGCCCTCGTTGACGAATACCGCGACCTGCGATTCGCGCACGGTCAGCATGCCGCCGTTCTGGATTTCGAAATCCTGCATCGGATAACGCCAGGACAGCATGCCTTCGGTATCCTCGTTCCACTGGAGTACATCGATAAACTGCTTCTTGATAAACGATCCGAGACCCATGATTCTTTCCTTTTGAAGTGATTCGCTCTACGAGATGCACGCCGCATTCACCGCGCCGATCGAGAGCGAGATTGCGCCGATCAAGCCGCCGTAGGCGGTATTGCCCGCCTCGATATGTTCTTTCGATACCCGCAGCGCTTTGGTGGTGACCACGTATGCGAGAATTTGCACCACCAGCGCCCCGGCCGCCCACATCAGGAATTCACGGTAGTCGGCGGTATGGATCAGGCAGGAAGCGATCGTCAGAGAGAATCCGAGCAAGGCGCCGCCCAGCGACAGCATCGCGGCATTGTTACCCTGCCGGATCAGCAGGATTTCATCGATCGGCGTGACGTAGGTGTACACCACGAAAAAGGCCACGATCAATACGCTGGCCAGGAGCAGATGTATGACGTAGTTGGCGATGGCAGGCAAGGCGTTCTCACAAAAGAAGGTTGCTGATAGGCAGTGCCAAAGTATACTAGTCGAAAAGATATGATATGACTAAAAGAATTTTAATCCTCTCCGTTTTTGTGGTCGCTTCCTGCGGCCTGGCCTATGAACTGATCGCCGGCGCCTTGTCGAGCTACCTGCTGGGCGACTCGATCCTGCAGTTTTCCACCATCATCGGCTGCTACCTGTTTGCGATGGGTATCGGCGCCCATCTCTCCAAGTTCGTCAAGGATGATGATGTGCTGTCGCGCTTCGTCGACATCGAGTTGGCGGTCGGCCTGATCGGCGGCGTTTCGGCGGCCTTGCTGTTTTTGACATTTTCGTGGATGGCGGCGCCGTTTCGCGTGCTGCTGTATGTACTGGTGTTCATGATCGGCGCCCTGGTCGGGATGGAAGTGCCGCTGGTGATGCGCGCGTTGAATGCCCGCCAGACTGCATTCAACGAACTGGTCAGCCGCGTGCTGACCTTTGATTATCTGGGCGCGCTCGCGGTGTCGGTGCTGTTTCCATTGGTGCTGGCGCCTTACCTCGGGCTGGCGCGCACCGGTTTCCTGTTCGGCATGCTGAACGTCGCTGTCGCGCTGTGGACCATTTATGCCTTTCGCAGCGAATTGAAAAACCTCGGCGGCCGCGTGCTGCGCGCCAGCAGCGTGATGTGCCTGCTGGCTTTCGGCTTTGCGCTGTCCGAGCGGATGGTGGCCTGGGGCGAGCATGGCTTGTTCGGCGACCAGATCATTTTTTCGACCTCCACGCCGTATCAGCGCCTGGTGGTCACACGCTGGAAAGACGATTTGCGCCTCTACATCAACGGAAATCTGCAATTCTCGTCGCGCGACGAATACCGTTATCACGAGGCCCTGGTGCATCCCGCACTGGAAGCGCTGCCGTGGGCGCGTTCGGTGCTGGTGCTGGGTGGCGGCGACGGTCTGGCGCTGCGCGAAATTCTGCGCTATCCGAATATCAAGAGCGTGACCCTGGTCGATCTCGATCCAGCCATGACCGAGGCATTTACCAAACGCGAGGAATTGGCCAGGCTTAACAAGGGATCGTTCAGCGATCCGCGCGTGCATGTGGTCAATGCCGATGCTGCGATCTGGCTGCGCGACAACGAAGGCATGTTCGATGCGGCGATCATCGACTTTCCCGATCCCTCCAGCTTCGCGCTCGGCAAACTGTATTCGGTGCCGTTCTACGGGATGGTCAAAAAGCATGTCGCCGCCAACGGCCTGGTGGTGGTGCAATCGACTTCGCCTTTTTTCGCGCCGCACGCTTATTGGTCGATCGACGCCACCTTGCGCGAGGTCGGCATGCGCACTTATCCCTATCATGCTTATGTGCCCTCATTCGGCGAGTGGGGTTTCGTGCTGGCCTCGCCGCAATTGCAGTTCCAGCCAGCGGCGCAATATCGGTTGCCGATGCGCTATCTGAATGCCGATACCACGCGCGAAATGTTCAGTTTTCCACCCGACATGCCGCGCTTGACGATGGAGCCGAACCGCTTGAACACGCAATCGCTGGTACGCTACTTCGAGCAGGATTGGCGCCAGGTGATACGTTGATGAATGCACATAAATGAAGCGCCGTTCTTTCCTGGTGTGGGCGGGCGCTGGTGCGGCGGGACTCGGTACGGCGGCGGGTTTTGGGCGCTGGCAGGAAATTACGCCCGACATCAAATACCCGGGGCGGGCGGAAGGCCACTTTTTGCGTGATTTCGCCAGCGAGCGACGGGCGCTGCCGCCGCCTTCCGCCGACCTCGAAACCGACGTCGTGATCCTGGGCTCCGGCATCGGCGGCCTGAGCGCGGCCTGGAAGATGAACCGCGAAGGCCACAAGAATTTCCTGATGATAGAAGGGCCGCAGTTGTACGGCAACGCAGCCGGCGGCCGTCATGGCGACCTGGCTTTTCCGACCGGTGGCCACTATCTGCCGCTGCCATCGCCCGAATCGGTGCATGTGCGCGAAATCCTGAGCGACCTCGGCATCATTCTGCGCAACCCGATGAGCGAGCGGCCGTACTACGACGAGCGCTTCATCCTGCATGCGCCGGAAGAACGGCTGCTTTTCAACGGCAAGTGGCAGGAGGGGTTCATCCCGACCGAAGGCGTGTCGCAGGAGGAATTGAACGAGCACGCGCGTTTTTTCAAAGAGGTCGAACGCCTGCGCAACTTGCACGGCAGCGATGGCAGGCGGATCTTCGTGTTTCCGACCGTGCTGTCCTCGATCGACCCGGAATGGGAAGCACTGGATCGCATCACCTTGAAGGATTGGCTGGATCAAAACGGTTACCGCTCGCCGACCCTGCACTGGTATTTGAACTATTGCTGCCGCGACGATTACGGCACGCGCTACGACCGGGTTTCGGCCTGGGCCGGTTTGCACTATTACTGCAGCCGCTGGGGTCAGGCCGAGAATTCGGGCAACGGCGCCTGGCTCACTTGGCCGGGCGGCATGCATCCCGTCGCGGAAGCGATGGACAAGGCCGCCGGCAGCCGCCGTAGGAGCGGCACGGCGATTTCGCTCAAGACCACCGCGAAGGGCGTCGAAGCGCTGTGTTTCGAATTGGTCGACGGCGTCCCGCGCACCTACACGGTCCGCGCGAGAAAAGCGATTTGTGCGATGCCGTTGTATGTCGCGGCGCGCGTGGTGGATCCGATCAGGGATTACGGTTTCAATCCGGCCCTGCATTTGCCGAGCTATGCGCCGTGGATGGTGGCGAATTTTTTGATGAAGGATTTCCCGGAAGAGCTGCCGCACGCGCCGCTGTCCTGGGACAACGTGGTGTACCAGGAACCGGGGTTGGGATATGTCGTTTCGACGCATCAGGACATCCGCGTGCAACCGCCGCGCAAATCGGTGTTCAGCGCTTATGTCGCGCTGTCGGACCGCAATCCGGATGCGGCGCGTAGATGGCTCGACAAGGCTGGTCCGGAAGAATTGCTGGAAGTTGCGAGCGCCGATCTCAAGGCGGCGTATGGCTGGAAGTTTGCTGCCTGCGTGGAGCGGGTCGACATCACCCTGCGCGGCCATGCGATGGCAGCGCCGTTGCCGGGGTTTCGCAGCAATGCGGGTTTGAGGGCGCTGCGCGAATTGGATGGGCCGATTTTATTTGCCCATGCGGATTTGTCGGGGTTCTCTGTGTTTGAGGAGGCGGCTTGGTGGGGATTTCGGGCCGCGCGCCGGGCGATGGAGTGATTGGATGGAGCGATTTTTGCACTCCTTGCTTCCTTTCTGCACTGAATTCCGCACTGAAATGCCGTCAGGATTTTTGTTCTCGTAGTCAAAACACACCCGCGTCCCGCTGCAATGCTTTGGCTGAGGTGAATGTCAACTGTGCTTTGTTCTAATCCTTCCCTTCACTGATAAATCTCAAACCGTCTTGATTTTGAAGGATGGTGGTGTTCAATCTCCTTCCTATACTGCTTTTCAGGATCGCATTTATGTTCATTTATGTTCTGACGCGCGATCTGGCGACTTGATCTGACGTGATCTGGCGACTCGCGCGTTGTGCTTGTGTTCGCAGGTGGCAACGATGAGAATGAGAGATGAATTTTTCGAAGGGGCTGGCGGCAGGAAGAAAGTCGGGAAGACCGGTTTGAAGCGCGTTCTCTGCATGCTCGCCTTAGGCATGGTTGTTTTTTTCGGCTTGTCCCGAACTGCCGCCGCGCAGGCTGCCGGCGTTTTTTTCTGCGGCGTGAGCGGCCCGCAGAAAGATGTGTGCGTTATCCGATTTTTCCGAGAGGGAACGGTCGACACCTTCGATATCCTGTCGCCGGTTGTCAGTAAGCCATCCGCACTTTACGAGCCGATCAGATTTTTCCCGGGTGACAACGTCTTCATAGAAGCCGGAGGCTGCGTACAGACCGGCGGTGTCGGAAGCACGTGGAAAAGATACGTGAATCCTTCCGGCCCCAACAGCGATCGCCTGTACTTTGGACTGATTGAAATCGCAGGCGTCATTGCGCCGACGCGTTTCAACCAGTTGCCTCAAATGATTACCATCCCCACCGGAAATTTTGTCAGCACCGGCATGCGCCTGTACTACCGGGATGACGAATATGGAGACAATGGGTACTGGGGACACGACAACGGCACCGGGGGGCAGTGTACCCTCCGCAACGGCGCCGACGGTGGCCCGGCGCACGTCAGGCTCACCATCGTCCGGGCGCAGCCTCAACCGCCGCCGACACAAATCCCGTCCGAAAATGGGAAGGATTGGGACCTGCTCGAAAACCTGAAGCCCGGGGAGCCAGGCGTCTATGACGACAATGGCTTATTCTTCAACCCGCGCTGGCGCTGGCAGCGTGCCGGCGGCACGGTGCCTCCGTTCGACAAGGACCATGCGCGCAATGAAAGCAGCCAGCCGGTCACGGAGGACAATCCGCAAGATGACCTCGGCTTGAAGTCGCTCTTCAAAACCATTTTCCCGGGGTTGTGTTCGGACGGCTTTTTGACTGGGAAGACATGGGGGCACTTCAACTGGTTCGATATCACCGTGAAGGGAGCGCTGTTCTGGGATCACCACGATGGCAATGACGTCTTTGGCGACGACGACTACAACGTCAAACTTGTCACCCCCGAGATCGTGGAGGGGCCGACCTTCAATGGGGAGCAATTGCGCGCTGGCGTAGCCCCGAAAAACGGCGCTCTTCGCGATGTGGATACCGTCCCGGCCGAATGGCGCGGAACGCTCAAGGCCATCAAGGGGGAATTCGATTCGGACGAAACGATCGATCGGGCGCCTTTCGACCAGATCCCTTGGTGGAAACGCTTCAATGATGCTGTCCGCGCTGGAAACGACCCCGTACCATTCATCAGGGAGCCGGATTATCCGGGGGCACGTGCCCTTATGGACGGACACCCGGCGATCATGGTCGGGCTGCTGGGCATGGACGCCGTCCACGGCGCCGCCACCGAGATCCATCCGGTGCACGCGTTGGCAGTGCAGATCGATCCGGTCCGTTCCTTGACCGACGACGGATGGGCAATTTTCGTGCGCAACTGGGGCAATGAAGGCGAGTGCAGCAAGGACCAGCACTTTATCGCCACGACCGAGATACGGATACGCTTGCAGCGGCCCGAAGGCATCAGTCCTTTGGCCCGCGCACGAATTCTTCCTACAACGAAATTCCTCGGTGTCAATCTGGGCGATGCAAGCATCACTCCACGAAAATTTGAAATTCATTCCGTGGCCAATGGCGACGCGGTCGCGATATTTCACCTGCCGCTGCCACGGGAAGACGCGGGGCAGATCGTCGGGGAACTGCATTTGCAATGGATTGCTCCCCAGGATAGTCAGGACGCTCGGACACCGGCTAGGCCGGTCCCGCTCCCAAGCGTGGCCAATAATAAAATCGCCAGACCCGATGGCGGACCGGCCGGAGCGCCGCTTCGGCCAACCGATCAAGCAACTGTGAGCCGGATACAGGGCGGGGACGGCGGAGAAGAAGGGGAGGAAGAAGACGAAGAAACATTCTTGAGGCGGCTCTGGGCCAGTTTGAGCGACACGCAGCGAGCCAGGTACCAGGAATTGCTCCCGATCTTGGAACCGGCTCGTGAACCCGCCGTGATCGAAGAATTGGCTCCCCAACTTTTGAACGAGTTGCCGCCCGCTCCGGTAATGACGATGCCAACCGTATCGACGGCCCCGGCGACCCGAAAAATTGCCCGAGACAATGCGCGCGGGCTGGCGATGTGCGCTGTGGCCAGCGACATCGTCGCGGCCAATGGTGGCGACTGTTCGGTTATCCCGCCGCCGCCGGTTCCACAAGATTCAAGGCCGGCACAATTCTGAAGGAGCGAAGGATTTTTTCTGAGGCTGGAAGAAATGGTCCGCTGCAAGGTGAACGGGGCATCTCCTTGCAGACCGGTTCGTCAAAGAACCCCTTGTCTATTTACACCTGACGAGTCTCTGCGCGGCTGCGTCAAATACCGCCATCGTGGCAACACTCCAGGACTCAGGAGATGGCGCACCGCATCGATGATATTCATTTTCGCTGCATGCCGCGCCGGTGAGCAAGCAGACGGGACCATATTGCGTGAAAGGCAGGCCCTCGAATAGGGGACTGCATACTGCACGCAAATGAAAACGCCGTCCGCTGCTGCGGACGGCGTCAATGCAATTATTTGCAACTATTGCTCGCCTGAGACGAAGGCGCCTCAGGGCCTCGTTTTAAAAATCATTCGCTCCAATTCGAATATTTCTCGCAAATCTTGTTGATTGATTTTCCCTTGGCGCTTTCTGAGAAAGTTGCCAGATTGCCCTTGAAATCTTCCGGCGTTTCATTCCACATGCAGGTACAAAATGCTTCCAGCTTGGTTTGGCCGGCAATCGGGCTTTTTTCATTGCCGCCTTCCCAGCCTAATTTTGCGGCGAAGGCTTTGCACTGCTTGTATTGGGGATCGCCGGCCGGGACTGTGTTGTATTCCTCGGCGGCGAGAGCGGTGTTGGCGGCACAAAGCAAGCAGAGGGAAGCAAGGGAGGCGAGGAATCGATTCATGGTCTGTGCTCTTTCAAAAGGGTTGAAGATCATGGGGTACGACCGCATAAGCATAACAGTTGCAAATAAGAAAAACATGCCTGTCTTAACGAAAAATTTAAAATCCAGGGAGTGAGCCGAAATGGTGCGGCAGTGACTGGTGCGCTGCCAAAGCGAAACCGTCGCGCTTTTAATCCCCCCTCATCACTCTGGTAAAATATTGCGTTTTGCAGCCTCGTATTCCAATCCGCTCACAAAATCCCGCCATCACCATGACATCGACACTCCCAACTACCAAAATGGCCAATGCAATCCGTGCATTGGCGATGGACGCAGTACAAAAGGCCAATTCCGGACATCCCGGAATGCCGATGGGGATGGCGGAAATCGCCGTCGCGCTGTGGAGCAAACACTATCGTCACAACCCCGCCAATCCGAAATGGATCAATCGCGACCGCTTCATTCTGTCGAACGGCCACGGTTCGATGCTGCACTATGCGCTGCTGCACCTGACGGGTTACGACTTGCCGATGGACGAGCTGAAAAACTTCCGCCAGATGCATTCCAAGACGCCGGGCCATCCGGAAGTCGACGTCACGCCCGGCATCGAAACCACCACCGGCCCGCTCGGGCAGGGCGTGAGCAATGCGGTCGGCATGGCGCTGGCTGAAAAACTCCTTGCTGCCGAGTTCAACAAACCCGGCTTCGATATCATCGATCACCATACCTATGCTTTCGTCGGCGACGGCTGCCTGATGGAAGGCATTTCGCATGAAGTCTGTTCGCTGGCCGGTACGCTGCGGCTGTCCAAGCTGATCGCGCTGTACGACGACAATGGCATCTCGATCGACGGCCACGTCGAAGGCTGGTTCACCGACGATACGCCCAAGCGTTTCGAAGCCTATGGCTGGAACGTGATCCGCAATGTCGACGGCCATGACGTGGCCGCGGTCGACGCCGCGATCGCAGCTGCCAAGCAATCCGACAAGCCTACCCTGATCTGCTGCAAGACCGTGATCGGCAAGGGCAGCCCGAACAAGGCCGGCACTCATGACGTGCACGGCGCCGCTTTGGGCGACAAGGAAATCGCCGCCAGCCGCGAAGCCATGGGCTGGGCTCATGCCGCGTTCGAAGTACCGGCGGACGTCTACGCCGCTTGGGATGCGAAAGCGCAAGGCCAGACTGCCGAAGGCCAGTGGGACGATTTGTTCAAAGCCTACAGCGAGCGTTATCCGCAAGAAGCCGGCGAGCTGCTGCGCCGCATGAAGGGCGAACTGCCGGGCGCCTTCGAGCAAGCCGCGCAAACCTATATCGCTGCCTGCGCCGAGAAAAAAGAAACCATCGCTACCCGCAAGGCCAGCCAGAATGCGATCCAGGCCTTGGCGCCGGTGCTGCCGGAATTCCTCGGCGGCTCCGCCGATTTGACCGGCTCCAACCTGACCAACTGGAAAGAGTGCGTCGCCGTGCGTGCCGACCAGGCCGGCAACCACATCAACTACGGCGTGCGTGAATTCGGCATGAGCGCGATCATGAACGGCATCGCGCTGCACGGCGGTTATATCCCCTTTGGCGCCACCTTCCTGACCTTCTCCGACTACAGCCGCAATGCCATTCGCATGGCGGCGCTGATGAAGATCCGCTCGCTGTTCGTGTTCACGCACGATTCGATCGGCCTGGGTGAAGACGGCCCGACCCATCAATCGGTCGAGCATGTGTCGAGCCTGCGCCTGATCCCCAACCTGGACAACTGGCGTCCATGCGATACGGTCGAGTCAGCCGTGGCATGGGAGAGCGCGGTCAAGCGTCAGAACGGTCCCAGCACATTGATTTTCTCGCGCCAGAACCTGCAGTTCCAGGAACGCAGCCCGCAACAGATCGCCGATATCAAGCGCGGCGGTTATGTGTTGAAAGACGCAGCGGACGCCAAGGCGGTCCTGATCGCGACCGGCTCCGAAGTTGACCTGGCCGTCAAGGCCGCCGATGAACTGGCTCAGCAAGGCGTCGCGGTGCGCGTGGTCTCGATCCCGAGCACCGATGTGTTCGATCGCCAGGATGCCGCCTACAAGGCAAGCGTACTGCCTAAAGGCTTGCCGCGTGTCGCGGTGGAAGCCGGCGTCACCGACTTCTGGTACAAGTACGTCGGGCTTGAAGGCGCGGTGGTCGGCATCGATACCTTTGGCGAGTCCGCGCCGGCCGGCGTGTTGTTCAAACATTTCGGGTTTACGACCGAGAAGGTCGTGGCCGCAGTCAAATCGGTTCTTGCATAGGCGAATTCAACTTTACTACGTTCAGGAGAAGAAACATGACCATCCGCGTTGCAATCAACGGCTACGGCCGCATCGGCCGCAATATCCTT
>CBIHON010000035.1:0-52609 GCA_966211965.1 uncultured Burkholderiales bacterium
GCAAGGACTGTTCCGCGAGCGGGCGATACATCGCCCGAAACCCTCGCTCCACCCTGGTATGCGGCGGGTTCCCGGGGCTGCGCGACCCCTGCTTGAGTTCATAACAGGCTCTAGAGCATCTAAACAAATGAGCAATATTTTATTAAACTCCAGTTCCCATTTCACACATCCATCCATATCAACATTTACAGGAATTTCATGTTGCACTTCAAAAATAAAATTTTCTCCATACTGCTGCTCTGCGCGGCCTCGCTGGCAAGCCAGCCCATTTATGCCACCGAATTGAATGGCAACGTTACATCAGGCGAGAGGCAAACCTGCTCATTCTCGACGGCCTATGGCGCCTCCTGCCGGAATGATGTCCGAGGCAGCATCGGCGGTAGCGCGGATGACAAACAGCAGGCGCCATCACCGGCAGCCGATGCGCAGCCGGACACGACCGTATCGAGCGGCTACACCGGCCTGTGGTGGAACAAGAATGAACCAGGTTGGGGAATGAGCATTACCCAACAGGGGCCGATGATTTTCGTCGCCTGGTACACCTACGACCAGTCGGGCAACCCTACCTGGTATGTCATGTCCTCATGCCCGCTGAGCGGCAAATCTTGCACCGGCAGCATTTACAAGGTGACCGGCGGCACGCCTCCCGGCATACCTTGGAATGGATCCGGAAAAATCGTCACGGCGGTCGGAACCGGCACGCTTGCCTTTGCCGACAACAATACCGGGACATTCAACTATTCGATCAATGGCGCATATGGTGCTAAAAATATTGAGCGCGAAATATTCGCCACCGGAACCGTGCCGCCTGCAATCGATTTCTCGGGGCTTTGGTGGAATCCCAATGAGTCGGGCTGGGGGGTTGCGCTCGCTCACCAATACAATGTGATCTTTGCCGCCATGTATGTCTACGATGCTGCGGGCAAAGCGATCTGGTACGTCGCATCCAATTGCGTGATGGCTGGCAACGGCTGCAGCGGCGACCTGTATCAAGTCAATGGCGGCTCGGCGCCAACCACGATCTGGAACGGGGAAAACCGGATAGTGAAGAAGGTCGGAACAGCAAACTTCGCATTCACGAGCGCCAGCGCCGGCACCGTAAATTACACCATTAACGGTGTCAACGAATCAAAGAACATTGTCGTAGAAGAATTTTATACCGCCCCGCCAAGCGTCTCGCCCTATGCAGGGAACTGGTCCGGATCGTACTCGGGCAGCGATCAAGGCAATTGCACCATGACTATCGCCAGCAGCGGCACCTTGTCAGGCTCGTGCAACGGGAATCAGGCCGGCTATTTTACATTTGCAGGTGCGGTGGACGCGCAAGGCAAGGTTTCGTTTCATCTTGGATCTGGCAACAGCGCCAGCGCCACCTTTTCCGGCTCCTTCGTATCGACCAGCAGGATAAACGGTACATGGGCCAATCCGTACGTGGGATATTCAGGAACTTGGGTGATGACAAAGAACTGAAGACAAAGAACTGAAGCCTCCCGTGCCCCCGGCTGATGCGGACGTCAATATGCTGGTGGCCGTCCGGATAACGACGCAGTATTGTATCGACATCGACACTACCTGCCGCGCAGCATCGGAACTATTGACGTTTACGTAAAACATTGTATGTGTCGTCCCAGCGCATGCTGGGACCCAATAGCGTGACGCCGGACTGCGATATGACAGGGATACGTCATCAATTATGTAAAACTCAATAGGCTTTGCGGCGGTGCTTGTGGCAGATTGGATATATCTGCATGGATACGCCGGTCTTGCCGGCCAAGGCAATCGTCGCGCACCGCCATACGACTTTGAACGGGCCATCCGCGGCCCTCGCCAATACGGCTGACTTGCGATTCTGATTTGCTATCTCTCTTTGTGAGGCGAATTGCCGGTAGAGGCTGGGGAGGTTACAGGGTTCCGTTCGTCGCCAGCACTCCCCCTTCCTACACTTACACATCCAGTCCGACCTGCGCGCCATCCCATACTTATGGGAGTGACGACCGCTAGTCATTGGCCACACAATCAACATTTGCCCCCATACATAGTTTGCCGGCCGCATCGGACAAATTTCCAACAACAACAGAAGGAAAATCATGGGAGATAGCAGCATTTCGTTGACTGCCCCTGCACACGTTGAATCAGACCTGAGCCGGCGTACGGTCTCCAATCCTGCGATCAGGATATCTCAGGCCGAACAAGACACAAAAGACCTGCTCGGAGACCGAACATATTGGTACACGCTTTATCGACAGTCGATAAAGGTTATTCAAAAGCGCAGCCAAGAAACTACTCGGCAATCCAGTTCCGGATCTGGTGATTCGCAGCTTGTCGCTGAGGAAGAAAGCTGTCCAAATTCCATCTGGAACTAAGCTATCCGTCCGGCACTATAGCTAACGGCTACGAAGCGTCGCGCTGACGCTCCTTCGTTACGCGCTCACGTTTGTTGCCGCTGCCATCGGCATAAGGGTCGTGCTTAGGTGGGTGTCTTATGGTCTTGCGATGCATCCGGCAATTAGCATGGCTGGAAATTGCGAAATGATTCCGGCATAAAACAAATGACAAAAAGTGCGCGCACAAACAAAAAAGCCCCGATAAACGGAGCTCTTAAACACTTCATGAGTACTTGAATTATGGCGGAAAGGGAGGGATTCGAACCCTCGATACGGGAGAACCGTATACTGGATTTCGAGTCCAGCGCATTCGACCACTCTGCCACCTTTCCTGTTTCGGTCGATTTGCGGCACGGTACGCCGCAAAGCAGGAGAGTATATCAGAACTTGCTTCCAAACGAAACTACTGCGTTGCCGAGATTTTTCGGTTGGAACGGCGAGGTTTTAGCGATCGCCGAATTTTTCCCGATAAGCTTTCGGATTGATGCCGACATGGCGCCGGAACAGCTCGCGAAAAAACGCGACATCCTCGTAGCCCACTTCATTGCTGATGGCCTCGATCGGCTTATGGCCGCCTTCCAGCGCTCTCTTGGCAGCCGCCACGCGCACGCGCTGCAGATAGGCCAGCGGCGTGTCGTCGGTGGCACGCCGGAAGCGGCGCATGAAATTACGCGGGCTCATGTTCAACCGGCCGGCCAGCGCATCGAAGGAAAAATCCTTGGCATAATTTTTTTCGATCCAGTCCTGTGCCGCCCGTACGGGCTGGTCCGAATGCTTTTTGTTAAAGGACAAGGCCGCGAAGCCGGATTGCGAGTTACGCGAAGTTTCGATCAGGAGCGATTTCGCGCATTGCATCGCGATCTCATGTCCGCAATACCGTTCAACCAGGTACAGGGACAAATCCAGCGCGGCATTCACGCCGCCGCTGCACAGCACCGAGCCTTCGTCGGTGACCAGCCGGTTCGGCCGGAAATCGACTTGCGGATAGCGCTCCTGCAAAGACTCCACGATGCCCCAATGGGTGGTGGCCTGCTTGCCGTCCAGCAAACCCGCTGCAGCCAACAAGGCGACGCCGGAACAGATGCCGGCAACTACGGCACCGCGTGCGTGACGGCGCTTGAGCCAAGGAAGCAAGCCTGCATGCCGTTCGACAATGCGCTCCCATTCGACGCCGCCCGAGCACACCATGATCAGGTCGGTCTTCCTGATCTGCGCGATGGAATATTGCGGCGCCATGACCAGGCCGCCGAATCCCTTTACCGGCTTGCCGTCGATGGATGCGGTGCTGACCTTGAACTGCCGCAGCATGGTTTGCCCGGTCAGGTAATTCCATGCGACGCCAGCCAGTTGAAACACTTCCAGAGGACCCGATACCGTCGATGGCATGCCCTGCTCCAGCATCAGGATCGTCACGTTTTTCATTTTTCTTTCTCGGAAGGATTTGGCGTAATCACCTCGGTAAGATGACATGAATGCCACTTCGAATCAAGCCTTCAGGCCGATAAGCTGACCTTATACGAGAAAGGAGATTCAAATGACATTTTCCGATGTTGGCACACTGGCCTGGGCGCGCCGGACCGGCGGCAAACTGAGCCGGATAGATCGCGCAGAATTGATGAAGCAGGGAATCCTGGTGCAATTGAAACGAACGTCAACAGGATGGAAGCGGCGCCTGGGTTTGACACAGGCCGGCATGGCCCGACTTGATCTGAGCCGACTGCGCATGCCGGATTCCGCCATGGCGCGGCGCGCCGAAGACCTGGTGAGCGCATGCTCGCCCTCGTACCTGGTCCATCACTGCCACCGCACCTATTTGTGGGGCGCCATCCTCGCGCAACACGACGGGCTGAAATATGACGAGGAATTGCTGTATGTCGCCTGCCTGCTGCACGACCTGGGCCTGGTCAAGAGATTCAATGGCGTCGATCCGGATTCATATTGCTTCGCGCTGGACGGTGCGCTCGCCGCGCAGGATGCGGCACGTGGGTACTGGGATGAAGCGCGGCGCGACAGCCTTGCGGAGGCAATCGCCCTGCATCTGAACCCCTCGGTCGGGCGGCAGCATGGCGCCGAAGCGCATCTATTGAATGCCGGTGCGGCGCTCGACGTGGCCGGGCTACGTAAATGGGAAGTTGCACCCGATACGCAGGAAGCCGTATTGCAACGTCATCCGCGTGAAAATATGAAGACCGGCATCTCTACCCTATTGCGCACAGAGTCTGCGAACCGGCCGTGTTGCCGCGCTCATTTTCTGTTTGATTCGCTGAGGTTCGAGACGCTGATCAAGCAGGCATCGTTTCCTGAATGACGAGCCCGGCGCCACAGCGCTGGGTCCAAGCGGCCAATCAACCCTGCGGCGCCAAGCGCTTCGCTCCCGCCATATACGGCCACAACACTTCGGGGATCTCAACGCTGCCGTCGGCCTGCTGATAATTTTCCAGCAGCGCGACCAGCGTGCGTCCGACTGCGAGGCCGGAGCCGTTCAACGTATGCACCAGTTCCGGCTTGCCTTGCGCGTTGCGGAAGCGGGCCTGCATGCGGCGCGCCTGGAAGGCTTCGCAGTTCGATACCGAAGAAATTTCGCGATAGGTATTCTGCGCCGGTAGCCAGACCTCGATGTCGTAGGTTTTGGCAGAGCCGAAACCCATGTCGCCCGTGCATAGCGTAATCACGCGGAACGGCAGGCCGAGTTTTTTCAGGATGTTTTCGGCGTGCCCGAGCATTTCTTCCAGCGCCTCGTAGGATTTTTCCGGATGCACGACTTGCACCATTTCGACCTTGTCGAACTGATGCTGGCGGATCATGCCGCGCGTATCGCGGCCGTAGCTGCCGGCTTCCGAACGGAAACATGGCGAATGGGCGGTGAGTTTAAGCGGCAGCGTGTCGAGCGCGAGGATTTCATTGCGCACGATGTTGGTCAGCGATACTTCGGCGGTCGGGATCAGGTAGAGCGATTCGCCTTCACCCTCTTGGCCGCCCTTTTTCACGGCAAACAAATCGGCTTCGAATTTCGGCAACTGGCCCGTGCCACGTAAGGAATCCGCATTGACGATATACGGGGTGTAGCACTCGGTATAACCATGCTCGCCGGTATGCGTGTCCAGCATGAACTGCGCCAAGGCACGGTGCAGACGCGCGATGCCCCCCTTCATCACCGCAAAGCGCGAGCCGGTCAATTTGGCCGCGACGTCGAAGTCCAGGCCAAGAGCAGCGCCGACGTCGACATGGTCTTTCACGTCGAAATCGAAAGTGCGCGGCGTCCCGACCTTGCGCACTTCGACATTGGCCGATTCGTCCTGGCCTGCGGGTACCGACTCGTGAGGCAGATTGGGCACGGTCAACATGAATTCGCTCAATTGCGCCTGCACCGTCTCCAGGCGCTCGGCGGAAGATTTCAGTTCATCCGCAATGCTGGCCACTTCCGCCATCTGCGCCGTTGTGTCCTCGCCCTTGCCTTTCAACATGCCGATCTGCTTGGACAAGGTATTGCGCTTGCCCTGCAATTCTTCGGTACGCGTCTGGATCTGTTTGCGCTCGGCTTCAAGGGTATTGAAAGCGGCGGCGTCGAGTTGAAATTTGCGCGCGGCCAGACGGGCGGCGACGGTATCGATGTCTTTGCGGAGGAGTTGGATGTCGATCATGGCGAGTGCGGGCTTCCGATTGCAAAACCGCCATTGTACCAAGCGCGCAGCCCTCGCCGCGCGCCCTGGCAGCGGCAATTAGTTCTTGTTGCCTTTTCGGGCAGCCTGGTCCAGGGAGCGCAGATACGCCAGTTTCTCGCCGATCTTTCCTTCCAGTCCGCGCGGGGTGGGCTGGTACCACCCCTGCTCGGCCATGCCTTCCGGCAAATACGTCTCATCGGCTGCATAGGCATCCGGCTCGTCGTGCGCATAACGGTACAGCTTGCCGTAGCCGAGCTCCTTCATCAGCTTGGTCGGAGCATTGCGCAAATGCTCGGGGACGGGACGCGACTTGTCTTTCGCGACGAAGGCGCGCGCGGCGTTATAGGCCTTGTACACCGCATTCGATTTGGCGGCGCAGGCCAGGTACACCACCGCCTGCGCCAGGGCCAGCTCCCCTTCCGGCGAACCCAGGCGTTCATACACTTCGGCCGCATCCAGCGCCAGCCGCAAGGCACGCGGATCGGCCAGGCCGATGTCCTCGCTCGCCATGCGGACGATCCGGCGCGCCAGGTAGCGCGGATCGGCCCCGCCGTCCAGCATGCGCACCAGCCAGTACAGCGAAGCGTCCGGGTTGGAGCCGCGCACCGACTTGTGCAAGGCTGAAATCTGGTCGTAGAAGGCATCGCCGCCCTTGTCGAAGCGGCGCAATGCATCGCCCAGACATTCCGCCAGCAGCGCGGCATCGACTTCGCCCTGTCCCTTGGCATCGGCGGCGCGCGCGACGATTTCCAGGTTGTTGAGCAGCTTGCGGCCGTCGCCGTCGGCGCTGGCGATCAGCATGACTCGCGCTTCGGGTGAAAATTTCAGACCGCCCAGTTCGCTGCGGCAAGCACGCTCCAACAGCTCGCCGAGATCATCTTCGGTCAACGACTTCAGCACGTAGACCGCAGCGCGCGACAGCAAGGCGCTGTTCACTTCGAAGGAGGGGTTTTCGGTGGTGGCGCCGATGAAGGTGAACAAGCCGCTCTCGACGTGCGGCAAGAACGCATCCTGCTGGCTCTTGTTAAAACGATGCACTTCATCGACGAACAAGATGGTGCGACGGCCGGTGTTGGCGCGAATCACTTGCGCCCGTTCGACCGCTTCGCGGATATCCTTGACGCCCGACAGCACCGCCGACAAGGCGATGAATTCCGCCTGAAAGCTATCGGCCATCAGGCGCGCCAGCGTGGTCTTGCCGACACCCGGCGGGCCCCACAGAATCATCGAGTGCGGCTCGCCCGATTCAAAGGCAACGCGCAGCGGCTTGCCGGCGCCGAGCAAGTGTTGCTGGCCGATTACGTCATCAAGGGTGTGCGGCCGGAGGCGTTCGGCAAGAGGAGTGGAAGTCATTGGCGCTGGAACAGGGGATCAGCGAATATTGTAGTCCAGTCCGCAGTCAAGAGTTGCAGCGGTCCGACATGCTTCCGCTTTTCGGCCCTCTGCGTCACACGCATGTTGCATCGTGCCGTGCGCCCTGCGCACGCTACAGGCTTGCCTGTCACTTCACGAATTGCGGAAAATAAGCCAGGCCGTCATGCACTGCCGCATCATGCGCGGGCACCACCCGCAGTTCCGGATCGGCCTGCTGGACGCGCGCCAGGTTCTCAATCGACTCCATGGTCTTTTCCTTATCGTTGTCGACGACTTTTCCGGCCAGCCACATTTTGGGCCGATGCTTTTTAATGGCATCGTTGCTCCACACCGCGTCGCCGATGAAAAAGAATCTTTTGCCTGATTGCAGGGTCACGAACAAACCGGCCGATCCCGCCGTATGCCCCGTCAGCGGCACCAGCACTGCGCTGCCGTCGCCGAACAGGTCGAAGCTTTGAGCAAAGCTTCGATAAGGCTTGGCCTGGAACCGGTAGCTCACCCATTTGATCGATTGCGGCTTGATCTGTGACGGCAAGACCGAGGCGATGTGCGGCTCGCGCAAGAACTCTTTTTCCGCTTCGCTGATCCACACTTCCGCGTCGGGGAAGTCAACCAGGCCGCTGGCGTGATCCCAATGGCCGTGCGACAGGATGATGCGCTTGGGCAGCGCGTATCCGGCCGCCTCCAGTTGCGTTCTGGCGTCGGTCACCGGACCGTAGCGGAAAAAAGGCTTGGCCCAGAGCGGCATGTCTTGCGCGAACTGTTCGTCGATTTTCCTGCCGAGCCCGGTGTCGAACAGGAAGCTTCCCTGCGGATGCCGCACCAGGACCGCGACGTGCTGCAGCCTGACCGTCTTGCCGAAGTCGCCGCCGGAAAAAACCATGGCTTCCCTTGTACTCGCTTCGGAAGTCTTGACGATGGAAAATTCAATCGACTGCGGCGCGGCTGGGGGCCCACGCTTGTCTTCGGCTGCCGCTGCGGCAGCCAACAGCGTAAGAAAAATCAAAAATAGTTTGCGCATTGGCTCAAGTTTTTATTGGAGATAGAGCGGAAGATCGTTTTTAAGCTGCGCCAGCGGGCCACAATCGCGGCGGGCGCGGCTTAGCAGGAGCGCGCCCTCCAAGCCCGCCAGCACGCGCTCGGCGAGCCGGGCCGGCTGAGTGAGGCCATGCGCAGCCAGCAGCATCGCCAAGCCGGACTGCCAAGTCCCATAGGCCCGCTCGCAGGCAGCCTGGATTTTTTGATTGGCGCCTGCCTGTTCCAGCGCGATGGTCGCTACCGGACAGCCTTTCAGAAATTGCGATTGCTCCAGTTCAGCAATGAAAAAACCAATCACAGCGGCAAGCGTCTCCATCAAAGGCCTCGGTTGCATGGCAAGCTGCTGCAGCTTGCCGGCGATATCCTCGGTGGCATGCTCGATCGCCGCAACCGCCAAGTCTTCCTTGCCGCCGGGGAAGTAGTGATAGAGAGAGCCTTTCGGCACCTGACTTTCTTGCAGGATCTGGTTCAAGCCGGTGCTGTTATAGCCTTGGCTTTGCAGGAGGCGAGCGGTGGTTTGGACCAAGCGCTCGCGGGGTGAGATATCCATGGCTTCTTAAATTATATAGACCGGTCTAATATTAAATTGGAAAAATCCAGGCGTCAAGGTGGAGCATTGAAAGGCTTTTTCAGGATCAGAACCCGCCCATCCGCTTCGGAACGGTATCAAAGATCGCTATTTGCAGCGTACGATCAATAAGGAATGTGCAGGCGGCGGCACAGAAAACGCAGCATAAACAACGCCCCGATCCGCAAAAAAGCGCAAGTCATCGAAAAACGAGGGCTTTTTGCCTTCGACCTTGTGGCTGATGAACTGGCCGATCCCTGCGATGACGGCAGGCGCACCCGGAACGGCTGCGCCGGGGTTAGCGTCAACTGCGCCGCATAGTGGCCGTGAAATTTCGAATCGATCCCGGGCCCGGCCACCAGCGCCCGGTGCGCCACAGGAATAGACTGGGGCGCCCGGTATCCATGCGCCTATCGTCCGCCGGTCACATCGATAAAAGTGCCGGTCGAGTACGAAGCTTCGTCCGACAGCAACCACAGAATCGCCTGGGCCACTTCCTCCGCACTGCCGCCGCGCTGCATCGGCACGGTCGTTTTCAGGCGGTCCACCCGGCCCGGTTCGCCGCCGCTGGCGTGCATCTCGGTATAAATGATGCCGGGGCGCACCGCGTTGACCCGAATGCCTTCCGTAGCCACTTCCTTGGCCAGTCCGATGGTCAAGGTATCGATCGCGCCCTTGGACGCCGCATAGTCCACGTATTCGCCGGGAGAGCCCAGGCGCGCCGCAGCCGACGACAAATTGACAATCGCGCCGCCGGCGCCGCCGTGCCGGGTCGACATGCGGCGCACCGCCTCACGCGCGCACAGGAAGCTGCCGGTCACGTTGGTGCCGAAGACCCGGCTCATCCGCGCCGCATCCATCTCATCCAGCCGCATCTGCTTTTCCAGTATGCCGGCATTGTTGACCAAGGCCGTAACCGGACCGAAGGCTTCCTGCACCGCATCGAACAGGTGCACCACGTCCGCTTCCACGGCGACGTCGCCGGCCAGCGCGATTGCCCGTCCGCCGGCTTGTTTGATTTGGACCAGCAAGGCATCCGCAGCCTCACGATTGTGCCGGTAATTGATACCCACCGCATAACCGCGTGCCGCCGCCAACAGCGCAGTTGCGGCGCCGATGCCACGGCTGCCGCCGGTGATGACCACTACTTTTTCATGCATGGCTTTCCTATCGTGATTTCGTTATTTTTTCCTGCTGCTGCCGCATCAACCGCGAGTAAAAACGGATGTCATCGAATATCGGCATCAGCGCCAAGAACAACAGTGCAAACGCGAGCGGCAAGGTGGCGACGAATCCTATCGCCTTGAATCCATACGCGCCGGCTACGCCGCCGATAAAGAAC
The DNA here is from genome assembly GCA_966211965.1 of uncultured Burkholderiales bacterium. Lineage (GTDB taxonomy): Bacteria > Pseudomonadota > Gammaproteobacteria > Burkholderiales > Burkholderiaceae_D > CBIHON01. The sequence continues at coordinate 10,369 of CBIHON010000035.1, forward strand.
ATCGTCAGGATCAAGGCATGGCTTCCCAGCTTGTCGCGGTTCGCCACAACGAAATACTTCGAATCCGGCGGCACATCCCGGTTCCAGTAAATCAACTTGCCGAATTCGATACCTAAATCGGTGACCAGGCCGGTCACATGGGTGGTGCGGATCTCCGCCTGTGAAATCTTGGTCACGATCGCGTTTTGCAAACCCATGATATAGCACAGCAGGATCACCGTGGCCGGCACAAATACCGCAACATATGATTCGAGATTGGCCCCCAGCAAGCCGAACACTACCAGCAAGCTCGCCTCCAGGGCCAGCGACAAGGCATACTCGCTATGCATCTGCCGATAACGCGCCCAATTGATCAGAATGGCGGTCGTGGCCGCGCCGCAGAGGAAGGCAAGCAGCGCGCACAAGCCGGCGAAAGCCAGCTGCACATTGCCCAGAACCAGCTCATCGGCAATCGAAGAAACCACGCCGGTCATATGGGAGGTGTACTGTTTGATCGCGAGAAAACCGCCCGCATTCACCGCGCCCGCGACAAAGGCCAGAAAAGAGCCGAGTTGCCGATTGGCGCGGCGGGTTCGCTTGCGTCCAGTCAGGCGACGCAAAAAATAAACTGCCATCATGAACATCTTGGGTTTGCGAGAGAATGTCGAATAGTGTAGCGCGATTTACAGCGCAGCAAGAGTTACGCCAACTCCAATTTCCGATCCTGTTCTTCGCCCCATGTCGAATTCTTGTGAATCTCCGCAACTCTCCGGCTTGCCGCCGGTGCTCGACCAGCATACCTCCATCCTGATCCTGGGCAGTTTCCCCGGCGCCGCTTCGCTGCAGGCGCAGCAGTATTACGCCCATCCACGCAACCAGTTCTGGCGCCTGCTGTCGGCCGTGCTGGAGCAGGACTTGGTGACTCTGTCCTATGAACGCAAACTGCAGGCATTGCTGGCTCGCAGTATCGGCCTGTGGGACGTCATCGCGATATGCGAGCGCGAAGGCAGCCTGGACAGTGCGATCCGGCGTGCAGAGGCCAACGACTTTGCGGTGCTTAAGCATCTGTGCCCAAAATTGATGCGCATTTGCTTCAACGGCAAGACTTCCGGCAAGTTCGCGCCTCAATTTGCACAGGCCGGCTTCGCCACCTTGGTGCTGCCCTCCTCCTCGCCGGCCAATGCACAGACCTCGTTCGAGCAGAAACGCAGCGCATGGCAGAGTATCATTCGTCCACCAGACTCCTCACCGTAACCAACCATGCTCATCAAACGCAAATCCATCGAAGCGCAGGCCAACCGCAAAGCCGGCCCAGGCAAGAACGAATCCCCGCCCGCAGAACCCAAACCGCGCCGCAAACCAAAGTTCGCCCCGGTGACGCTGTCCGAGCTGGAAGGCGTGCGCTATCTGCACTTCGGCACCGAATGGGTGCAGGGTGCGATGCGCCTGCGCAAACCCGACTGGATCGAACTGGAATACGCACAGCAAATGATGGCGTGGATGCTGTTCAACCCACGGCCGCAAAGCATCGTCCAGCTCGGCTTGGGAACCGGCGCCCTGACCAAGTTTTGTTATCGCCAATTTCCCCAGGCATATGTCACCGCGGTCGAATTGAACCCGTCGGTAATCGCGATCTGCGCCTCGATGTTCAAGCTGCCGCCGAATGACGAACGCCTGCTGGTGGTCGAAATGGATGCGATGGATTATGTCACCGAGGATACCCGTCACGGCATGCTCGAAGCACTGCAGGTCGACCTGTACGACGCCACCGCGTGCGGACCGGTGCTGGACACCCCGGAGTTTTACCAGGCCTGCGCGGCTTGCCTGGCGCCGCACGGCATCATGACGGTCAACCTGTTTGGCGATCACCCCAGCTATGCGAAAAACCTGAAGGCGATGCGCTTTGCCTTTGACCAGGTGATCTGCCTGCCGGAAGTCCATGACGGCAACGTGGTCGCGCTGGCATTCAAAACCGCTCCTGAGCTGGACTTTCCTGCGCTCTACGAAAGGGCAGCCGCCATTACCCAGAACTGCAAACTGCCGGCGAAATCCTGGGTCAACGGCATCAAAGCCTGGTATTCGGAAAATCAATAAGCAATGATGCATGGGCAATGCTGCACCAGCCCTTACCAAAATATCGAGCAACTGTTACGCTTGCGGCTAATCCATATAGCAACTTTCGGGGTTGAGAAATCCATGTCAAACGCCATGCCAAAAATTCTTCCAAAAAAACTGGACATGCACCAGATTTTCAGCTGGCTGCTGGCGGACGGCGTGGTCACCAAGGCCGACGTCAAGAAGCAATACAGCCAGGCGCAAGCGATCCTGAAAAACGCAACCGGATCGATGCATCCGTTGACCGCAGTCGCGCAGTGCAAGCTGCTCTCGGCCTTTCCGCCGCATCGGCTGATCACGCTGGACTGGCTGACCGAATGGATGGCCGGAAAAGTGCATCTGCAGTTTTTCCGCATTGATCCGCTCAAGATCGATTTCACCAAGGTGGCCGACGTCATGTCCGCCACCTATGCCACGCGCTTCAACATCCTGCCGGTGGAACTGACCCAGACCGAACTGGTGGTTGCGACCTGCGATCCGTTCAACATGGAATGGGAAGCCGAGATCTCGAAAATCTCGCGGCGCCGGATCAAATTGGTGATCGCCAATCCGCTGGAAATTTCGCAATATACAGCCCAGTTTTTTTCGCTGGCAAAATCGATCAAGGGTGCACACAAGGCGGGCGGCCAGGACGTCGCGACGCGCAACAATTTCGAACAACTGGTCGAACTCGGCCTGAGCAACAAGCAAGTCGATGCCAACGACCAGCACATCATCAACATCGTCGATTGGCTATGGCAATATGCATTCGACCAGCGTGCTTCGGATATCCACCTCGAACCGAAACGCGACTTCAGCGTGATCCGTTTCCGCATCGACGGCGTATTGCACCAGGTGTACCAGGTGCCGGCGGTGGTGATGATTGCGATGACCGCGCGCATCAAGCTGCTGGGCCGGATGGACGTGATTGAAAAGCGCCGTCCGCTGGACGGCCGCGTCAAGACCCGCACACCCGACGGCCAGGAAATCGAGTTGCGGCTGTCGACCTTGCCGACTGCTTTCGGCGAAAAACTGGTAATGCGTATTTTCGATCCGGAAGTGGTGGTCAAAACCTTGCCGGAACTCGGCTTTCCTCCCGAAGATGCCTCGCGCTGGGATGAGCTGACCACACGCCCGCACGGCATCATCCTGGTCACCGGCCCGACCGGCTCCGGCAAAACCACCACGCTCTACACCACGCTCAAGGCGCTGGCGACCTCCGAAGTCAATGTCTGTACGGTGGAAGACCCGATCGAAATGGTGGAAGCCTCATTCAACCAGATGCAGGTGCAGCACGGCATCGACCTGTCCTTCGCCGACGGCGTGCGCGCATTGATGCGGCAAGATCCCGACATCATCATGGTAGGCGAAATCCGCGACCTGGAAACCGCCGAAATGGCGATCCAGGCCGCGCTGACCGGGCACCTGGTACTGTCCACCCTGCACACCAACGATGCGCCGTCAGCGGTGATGCGTCTGCTCGAACTGGGCGTACCTTACTATCTGCTCGAATCGACGCTGATCGGCATCATGGCGCAACGCCTGGTGCGCACCTTGTGCACGCATTGCAAAAAACCCGGCGAGGAAATGAACGACGATATCTGGGAGAACCTGACCGAAGGCTGGCAGATCCCGAAACCCGCCACGGTATATCGTCCGGTCGGCTGCCCGGAATGCCGCCAAACCGGTTTCCGCGGCCGCACCGGCTTATATGAATTGCTGACCGTCACGCAAGCATTTTCAAAAATGATTCAGCCGGAAACCGATATCCATGCATTGAAACAGCAAAGCATCGCCGATGGCATGAAACCCCTGCGCGTAGCCGGCGCCTTGAAAGTTGCGGAAGGCGTCACGACCGCCGACGAAATATTAAAGGTGACCGCCTCGCTGACCGACAATGCACTTGGGACGGGATCCAAAAAGACTGGATAAGGAGCAAGGGAAATAGAGGCTTCCGGAATAGTCTCGCCCTTTACATTTCAAGAAGCAAGAAAGGCCTGAGCGGCCGCATCCTTGAGAATCTTCCTGATATCCCTGGCGCACATGATATTAAAACCGTCATTTTCGAGCTTTACCCTTCTTGCATCGTCATCGAGCAAATCGAGGCACTCTTGCACGATGTTTTCGAGACGGCAAAATTGAATGGCGTTCCTGATGTCCGGCTCGATTTTTGAAGTCTCGGAAAAATCTGAAACGATCGCCTTGGAATTCGCCAGCAAATACGACGCTCTTGCAATTTCAAAGATATTGAATTGCTGGTATTGATTGATGTTGATGACAATTTTTGAATTCGAAATCAAATCATCGCGCGACTTCCCATACAAGCCGTGAACAAAAACCGCCTTGACCAGTTTTGAGCACAAGTCCTGAAAAACCTGCAGCCGCTGACCTCCGGGGCCGCCATAAAACAGAACATCGATCTCCTGGTTTGCCGGCTTGCTTATCCTGCTGAGAACCGGCGCATATCCTATCGGCACATGGACAGGTCTTTTCGCCGAATTGAAGGCGTGCCATGTCGGCATGTTGAATTCGCTGTAGTCCCAAACCTGAAAGTTTTCTCCGCAATATCTGAGGCTTTCGCGTAATTCTTCTGGCTTCGCTCCTGATAGTTGTTCGAGGTTGTAAACGATCGTATTCTCCGGAAAAGCCTGAAGGTGTTTCAGGCCCAACATCTGCGCACCGAAGACGATATTTACACAATCTTTTTCAGAGCGGCTGATGGCGTTGACGGCATAGGTCACCTCATTGCCCAATTGGGCCAGCCCCCATTGAATGGTTTCGATAATTTCGCGGTAACCGTGAAATATATGCAGTTTGTCGTTTGGGATGATATGAACGAGATGGATTTTTTTCATTGCATGAAAGACGTTTCGTTTTTATACCGGCAGATAAACTGCTCGTCGCGTCGCATGATAACAGCCTGCAACAGCCCTGACGACAGGCTGCAGGCACAAGCGGAGCCGGTCGGAGAAGATCGGCAGGCAGACACAAGGCGCATGTCATGTGCACGCCGGCCTGTGATAAATTCGCCTCTCTCTATTACTCGCCACCTGCAAGATGAGCACTCTTACCGCCGTCCTCTCATCCCACACCCTGGCAATCGTGCTCGGATTATTTTTGGGCGCAGCCGTATTGTTCAAAGCTGCAAAATCCCTCCAAGCTCAAAAAATAGGCAGCGAACCGGGCAGCCCGATCAAGGCGCACAAGATATTAAGCGCGAGCGAATCACCCATGTACATGCGCCTGACCGAAGCCTTCCCCGAGCACATCGTCCTGGCCAAGGTCGCGTTTTCCGCTCTGCTGGAGACGCAGTTGCAAGCGACCCGCGAGAAGTTCGCGCGCGAAGTTGCGGACTTCGTTATCTGCACCAAACGTTTTGATGTAATCGGCATCATCGAACTCGACGGCGCCGTCGATCACGGCCGTACGCCACAGGATAATGCACGTCATCGTCTGCTGGCCGAGGCCGGCTACGAAGTATTGCGTTACCGGGAGATTCCCGCGGCACAAAACATCCGCGACCAACTGATCCCCGCCGGCCTTACACCGTGAGCACCAACCATCCGGTACGCGAAAGCAGGCCACAGCCATGCAAGTGAATCAATTCCGCCAGTTCCAATAGCAATGCACCATTGTCAGAGGGTAGGCATGCAGCCGAGGTGAAATCAACAAGTTACACGGCATGCCCCAGCAAGCGCGAGGGATGGATTTCACGCGTAATGCGCGGAAGTATTTCCGGAAGGTAGATATCCTGAATGGCCGATAATTCGCCATGCGCTTCCCAATGGCCGCGCGTTAGCCAGTGTTCAACCAGCACAAACTTGCCGGGGTTGTCCTCCGATTGATAAGCCTCCCATTGCGCGCATCCTGGCTCAGCCAAACACAGGGGCCGCATGCGCGCGAGGGCGGCCGCAACCGGCGCCGTATCTTCAGGGCTTTTAACCGCAATCGTAACGATCAAATGGAACATTGTTTTATTTAAATGGGTAAATGTGGAGTAAGAGAGCAACCCGTGGACGAACGACCTATCCTGCCTTTGGCCCGACGCTAGCCTGTAAGAGGGAAGGCAATATTTCCGTGGACAGCCAAATAACTTTTGTCATATTATCATCTTCCGCCAACACTTCTACAAACCTTCTAACACAGACCCGGCAGCTATAAGCCCTGCGGATGCCGTTTGTTTTTAGGGATTGCCTGGTTGCGATATCCATCCCACTGTTGTTCCAGAGCAGGAAAATACCCGGCTCCGGCTGTGGCCCCACACTTTTTAAAAAATGTAAGCAAACCATGAAACAAGCATTTCTCATCATCTCAATGTTTTTATGCAGCACCGTACTATTGACAGGCTGCGGCAAAGATGCCGCAGCAATCAGCACGCCAGCGGCGACCGGCGCCGTTGGCCAGGATCTCACGGCGCTTAAAAAAACCCTGCAAGAAATTTACGATGACCGCGTCGTCAGCGACCTCCGTCCTGCGCCGATGCCCGGCTTGTTTGAATTCGTACTGGATAACGAAGAGGTTTTTTACAGCGATGCGACTGGCCACTATATTTTGGGCGGTTGGCTGTTCGACACCGAGAAAGGCCTGAACTTGACCAAGGCCCAGGAATCCGGTCTGTTCGCCGCCAAGGTCGGCAAGTTAAATTACGATCACGCGATCAAACACGTCAATGGGAACGGCAGCCGCAAGCTGGTGGTTTTTTCAGATCCGTTCTGCCCGTCCTGCCGTGACCTGGAACCCAACCTGCTTCAACTCAAGGATGTAACGATCTACACTTTTTTATACCCATTTATCGAAGAAAACCACGATCCCAAGCATAAAGTTTCCCGCAAAGTCTGGTGCGACGCCGACCGCGCCACTGCTTGGCACAATTGGATGCTAAAGGAAGAACAGCCGAAGAACGCAGGGACTTGCGAATTCCCTCTGGAAGCGTTCATGGCGACCGGAAAAAAAATGGGCTTGACCGGTGTGCCGAGCATCATTTTTGCCGACGGCACGATGGACTCCGGCTCGCTGTCGACCGAGGACTTGGAGGCTGGTTTGACTCAGACAAGCAATGCCAATCCACAAGTCAATGCTGCACTGAAATGACATGAGATAACTGACTTTTGCGCTCTCATTGCTTGTGTCCGCTCTCGCAAACTTTAATGGAATTAAAGAGTTCGGTATCGGTCTATTAAACGCGTAAGTTAAACGCGTAAGCAATTGCTTGAGTCATCCAGCCAGTATGATGACTCATCCTCAGTTTTGCTCTACAGAGTTGGTTCCAACAGAATACCGTCTATATTGGCAAGTTGGTTTTTGGAATATCGTGCACCTGCACAATAAATTTTCCAGAGATGTCATGCACGTCATCATCCCACTCCTTCAATTTCAAAGTGCGCTGGCAGAACGTGAGTTCCATTAACCCGCTCATCTCTGTCATTATTCGAACAGTCGGCCACACGCAATTGGCGCGCGCAATCGCCAGCGTCCGAAGGCAAACATATCCTCACATTGAAATTCGGTTGGTGCATGCCAGGCCCAACCTTTCCGTCATATCAGATGCGGGAAAAATCCCGATTTTCCACGCCAGGAGTAACACCGCTTTGTCGCGTGCGGCTGCCGCAAATCTGGGACTGGCCTCGGCACAGGACGTCTTTGGAATTTTCCTGGATGAAGACGATGAATGGGATGCAAATCATTTGGCACGGCTCGTCGCAGCAATAGACGGCACGCCTGGCACGGCCAGCTATTGCGATACGCGGCTCGTGGACAAAAAAGGGAATGCCAACGGAAAACTTGGCGGAGTCTATAGTCCGCTCCGTTTATACACGACAAATATTTTTTGTATTCACGCTTGCCTGTTCGCGCTCGAAAGCGCGCGTATGGCGTCAGTGCGCCTTGATGAATCGCTGCCGATCTTCGAGGATTGGGATTTGTGGATCCAACTGGAGCCTCATGTGCATTATCGATATGTTGCCGAATGCAGCGCAATATGGCATGGCGAAGATGGCACCTCAGGCGCCGGCATCGGGATCAATCTGTCCTATGATCTGCGCCGCACCGGCCGTCGCGCAATCTTCGATAAATGGAAAAGCCGCATTGCCGAGCGGGCCGGAAGCCGCGACGAACTCATGTCCGTGGTTCGGGAATTAATTCGTCAAAAACTTTGGCCCGAAACCAGCAGCCTGCTCAATGCGGTCTTACTGCGTTTTCCTCAAGATGCAGATGCGCTGAACTTGCAAGGCTTGGCCCACCTGCGATGCGGCGAAGCAGAAAAAGCAATTCCCCTGTTTGAGCGCGTATTGGCGCAAGGCGAGCGCCATGGCGTTCGCTACAATCTTGCCCTTGCATTCGAAGCTACCGGCGCGATCGACAGGGCCATTGATCAAGTGCATAAAGCCTTGCTTCTCGCTCCCGGCTTTCTGATGGCGCAGGAGTTATTGGTCCGTCTGATGGAGATTTGAAGCGCATCATCCGCAACTGGTTACCACCACCTATCTCAGAGAAGCTCAGGATTTCGAGTACGGTATGATGGCACGATCACGTTCATACGATTTTTCACCGATTGATTAATACTGTGCGTCGAACCAGAACGCCACGTTTACCGGTCGCCAATATTCGGGTTTAAACTTTGCCTAGTTGCCACGTACCGTTAAAGAATAATGCAAGACGTTTCATGCTGCCTTCGGCTCGGCTCGTTAGGACTTTCAACCAACTTACATTCAACATTGCACTTCCTGAGATCTATTTTGGAATTGCGGTTTCTCAAACGAGCATGGGAATTAATGCGGATTCATTACACATGTCAAACTAACCAAAAGATCATCGCCAATTCGATTCAATAGAGCAATGTTGAGCGAACTCTAGAGTTCCCGCGAGGGAAGTGAGCAAAAACTTGAAATTGGCAGCCGGGCTTGAAGATAGTCTTATCGTTTCACTTAGACCGGAAGGGAACGGGCAGCGTGTTGCTGTTCGGGATGAGGAAGGCGAAACATCGGTACGTCAACCAATTTACATGAACAAGACATTACCGCTTCAAACAAAAACAGTAATGACGATCTCCAGCGCGTGAACCCGCTGAACGCCTTGAGCGCAGAAATGGCGATCACCTACGAGGCGATCGCAGTGATCAGACGGCACTCCGTACGAAGTCGCCCCATTCCGGAGTATGGTCGCCGATAGTCGGAAACCGCATATATTTTTCCGAAATCATTCGTTCTCCTAATAGAGCTTTTTGCAATACCATTCATATACTTTATCAATATTTTTTCCGTTAAATTATATGAATTTCGTCAAAAATCTACTACCTCTAACAGCCACACTTACACTCGTCTTCGGTACGCCAGCCGGCGCGACGGAGCAAGTGATCCGGATCGGCCATGTCGGCCCGACTTCCGGCGGCATCGCACATCTAGGCAAGGACAGCGAAAACGGCGCACGTCTGGCGATCGAGGGATTGAACGCCAAAGGCGTGTTCATCGGCGGCAAAAAAGTGCACTTCGAGCTGCAGGCCGAAGATGATGGCGCCGATCCGAAGCAAGCAACCGCGATTGCTCAGAAACTGGTCGACGCCAGGGTGAACGGCGTGGTCGGCCACTTCAATTCCGGCACTACCATCCCCGCCTCGAAAATCTATGCCGATGCCGGCATTCCGCAAATTTCGCCGGCCGCCACCAATCCGAAATACACGCAGCAAGGCTTCAAGACCACCTTTCGCGTTGCCGCCAACGACAGCCAGCTGGGCAATGCACTGGCGCGCTATGCGGTTCAAAAGGAACAGGCACGCAATATTGCTGCGATCGACGATCGCACCGCCTACGGCCAAGGCATCGCTGACGAATTCGTGAAAAGTGCGAAAATGCTTCCCGGCACGAACTTCGTCGCGCGGCAGTATACGCATGACAAGGCGACCGACTTCAATGCGATCCTGACGCCGGTGAAGGCGAAACATCCGGACGCCATTTTCTACGGCGGCATGGATGCAGTAGCCGGCCCGCTGTTGCGCCAGATGAACCAGCTCGGCATCAAGGCCAAGTTGATCGGCGGCGGCGGTATCTGCAACGACGCGCTGGTCAACCTGGCCGGTGGCAGCATCGCGGCCAACCAGGTGCTTTGTGCCCTTCCCGGTGGAGTGGACGAAGGCCAGACAAAAGGACTCGACACGTTCAACGCGGCCTACCGGAAGCGATTCAACAAGGAGGTGCTATGGGTGGCTGCCTATTCCTACGATGCCGTGCTGACCCTGGCCGAAGCGATGAAGAAAGCGGGATCGCCCGAGCCCGACAGGTATCTGCCCGAACTGGCGCGCATCCGCTACAAAGGCATCACCGGCCTGATCGCCTTCAGCGAAGGCGGCGACCTGCAGAACGCGGCGGCCACCCTTTACACCTACAACGGCACGGAACGGCAAAAGCTTGCCGTCACGCGCTGACTCATCTTCGAGCCATCGCCATGAAACCACGGTACAAGGAAATCTATCTCGATGCCAACGCCACCACGCCGGTACTGCCGCAGGCGATGGCGGCAGCACATCGCGCTATGACAGAGTGCTTCGGCAATCCGAGCAGCACGCATTGCGCGGGCCTGCGCGCCCGGGCCCTAGTAGATAAGGTCCGACGCGACGCAGCGCATCTGCTGGGAGCGCGCCACGGCAGGATCATATTTACCAGCGGCGCCACGGAAAGCATCCAGACCGCGGTGCTGTCGGCACTGTGCGAACTGCGGGCACGCGGCAATCCTGCCGATGCCTTGCTGCTGTACGGCGCTACCGAGCACAAGGCGGTGCCGCACAGCCTCGCGCACTGGAACCGGATGCTCGGTCTGAACTGCCGCATCGAAGCGATTCCGGTGGACGCGCGCGGCCGCCACGATCTGGCATTCCTGCGCCGGCATGCGGCGCGGGCAGGCCTAGTGTGTACCATGGCGGCCAACAATGAAACTGGCGTGATTTCGGATCTGGATGGGATCGGAAAGGTGATCTCGGCTGAAGTCAGACGGCCGCTCTGGCTGGTCGACGGTGTGCAGGCGCTGGGCAAGCTGCCGCTGGATCTGGAGCGCAGCGACATCGACTACGCCGCTTTCTCCGGCCACAAGCTGTACGCGCCCAAGGGAATCGGCTTGCTCTATGCACGCGAGAGCGCGCCCCTGACGCCGCTGATTGCCGGCGGCGGACAGGAGTCGGGTTTGCGCTCGGGCACCGAGAACGTGGCCGGAATCGCTGCGCTGGGCGCGATTCTCGATGCTTTAAAGCAAGGCGCGGTATTTCGCGGGCACGCCACACTCCATACCTTTCGCGCACGGCTGATCGCGGCGCTCACCGAAGCGTTGCCGTCGCTTGCCTTCAATACGCCGTTCGATATCGCCCTGCCCACCACCCTGAATTTCTCGGTGCCCGGCCTGTCGGCCAAGGAACTGTTGGACTTGTTCGATGCGGCAGGCATCCGCGTCAGCGCCGGCTCGGCCTGCAGCGTCGGCAAGGCCGAGCCAAGCGCGGTGCTGCAGGCGATGGGTTTTTCCGACGAACGCGCCAGTGCGGCAATTCGCCTTTCTTGCGGACCGGCGACCACGGCGGAAGATATCGATGCCGCCTGCGCGCGCATCCGAGAGTGTGGGGCCGCATTGCGGCGCAGCGGCCGCTTGGCGCCCACACCCCAGGCAGATGCGCGTCCCATCCGGGAAAGCAACTCGATCTGCGGCGCAGCCGACGCCGCCGAGGAGCGGCAGACCGACATCGATCCCGGCATGCTGAGCGTCTTCCTGCGCAACCGTCCGAACGCGCTCCTGATCGACGTAAGGGAAAGTTTCGAGCAGGCCGTCGCCGGCCAGCCTGACATGGGCGCCGAGTTTGTCAGCGCGCCTTTGAGCCGCCTGGACGAGTACATCGACGGCTGGCTCGATTTCGCAACAAGACGGCCGCTGGTATTTTTCTGCCGCAGCGGCGCGCGTAGCAGGCTGGCAGCCAACTGCCTGCGGCGCCTGGGGCATGAGGATGCATGGAGTCTTGCCGGCGGCGTCGCGCTCGCCGGCGAGCACGGCGTGTCGCTGGTCTGAGCGACAAACAGCACAATGTAGTGCTCGGCTATCTCACGCGCCTTCGCACTCTGCTAGAGCACGGCATCGGGTTGTGGGATGTTGTGGCCGAAGCGAACCGCGCAGGAAGCCTAGACAGCAATATTCGGGAGCATGCCGAGAACGACTTGTTGAATCTGGCGGAGAGTTTGCCGAAACTGCACACCATTGCATTCAATGGAGGCACAGCTGCACGTATTGGACGTCGCCAGCTTGGGGAACAGGGCACCCGTTGGCGCCTGCTCGACCTGCCCTCATCCAGCCCGGCATTCACGTTGCCCTATGCAGCGAAGCTGAAGGCGTGGCGTCATCTCCTTCAGGAGAACTGAACTCAGCACGCCGGTAATTCGCCATGTTTGGCTGGTGAAATCCCGCTGCCAAGCATACCGAATATATAGTGCGAAGAGGCCGTCACCACCTTCACAACACAGTCCGCACACTTACACCCGGCAGGCTGCGCGGCATGCGCCGCCTGCCGCCAAGCCTTCAGGTTTTAATGATGCCCTTGCGCGTAATGCTGAACTCGCTGATATCGTAGGGCGTCTTGCCAGTAGTGGCAAGCTGCATCAGGATGCGGCCGAACAGCGGCGTGAACTTGAACGCCCTGCCTGAATCGCCGCTCAACACGGCTACGTTGGGATAACCTGGCAAGGTGTCCAGTATCATCTGGCTGTCCGCGCTCATGGTGTACAAGCAGGTAGCCGCGTCGTGCACGGTCGGATCGACGCCCTTGAAGCGGGTGCAGACGAAATCGCTGATCTGCTTGAGGATGCGCGGGTCCGGCTTGTAGCTGCACTGGCTGGGGTCCGTGTAGTGCTGGTTCGAGAACTCGCAGGACGCCTTGATGTAACCGGGCCGCTCCAGCGGCGGGAAGCCGTAGAACTGCTGCTGCACGCCGTCCACGGTCGGGCCGAATTCGAACCACATGGGCCACGGCAGGGACGGGTCGACCCTGAAGTACGCCACGTTCATCTGCCAGATGGAGAGATTGAGCTGAATACCGAACGGCGCAAATACCTGATTGGACCATGCGCTCGGCGCCAGGATCAGGCTATTGGCGGTGAAGCGCCCCTTCGGCGTTTCTATCGTGTAGATCTGCGCGCCCGGCTTGGGATCGACCACCCGCGCCGGACATTCCGACAGCAGCCTGGCCCCCTTCTTGATGGCGAAGTCATGGAAGGTGTGCAGCGATTGCTGCACTTCGGTAGTCGCACTGCTGGCCTGGTTCAGGCCCCAGTACCCGGCCGGCACCTCCCTGAACACGGGATAAGCCTCCAGCAGGCCTGCACGGTCGTATTTCTGGAACGGAATGCCCAATGCGGTCATCACTTCCTCGCACTGTTTCAGGTCGCCTTCCGCCGAAGAGCCGTTCGACAGGCCGTAGAACAGCAACCCATTGCGCTTCAGGAGCTGCACGCCGGTGTCTTCTTCGATCTCATGCCATAGAGCGAAGGAACTCTCCGCCAGCATGGCCATGTTCGCCTCGGAATACATGATGCGAAACATGCGCGAATATCCGTCCGAACTGCCCTTGTCGTTGTAGAAGACGTTCTTCTCGAACAGCACGGTTTTCTTGCCGGCCGCGGCCGAATAATAAGCCGCCGACAGGCCGATGGTGCCGCCGCCGATGATGGCGACATCGTAATGATTTTCTTGATCCAAGATTGTCTCCATTTCGGTCAAAATGCGTTCGGGGTGGTACGCAGCAAGTAGGTGGGATGGACTTCGGCTGTGCCTGGCTTGATCGGCGGCGGCGTGAGCAGCGGGTAGTCAGCCGGCAGGCCGGCGATGCGCGGCATGCCGAACTTGTCTTCCAGTACAGACTCGGCCGTGCACACCGCTCCTTCAACCCAGCCTTGTGCATTCGAATACGCTTCTCCGCAGATATAGACCGGCCAGTCGGTGAGCGGCTGGCGCACGGTGCGCATCACTTCCCATGCCTTGTAATGCGCAGCCCAGGCATGAAAACCGGCGCCATACGGGGCTTGCGACCAGTCCTGGTAATACGATGCCAGACGCTTGGCCGGCACCGGCGCCGTGCCGTCGACCGACAGCAAACGCTCCAGCATGCCTTCGGCCATGCGGCACATGCTTTCGGTGGCGGGCGCGCCGCCCTTTTCGCCCGTCGTGGACCATGACGGCGGCTCCGCGTAGACCCGGTTGCGCTCGAGTACGGACCAGAAACTGGTGCCCTGCATGTCGCAGTACGATGCCAGCAACAGCGCGCGGCCATCGGTGGGCGCGCCGCCGCGTTCGGCCTCGGTGCCGAAGTCATAAGTCATGCGCAGCGGCATATCGGTAATGGCCGGGCCCGGGTAGAACAATTCCTTGCTCCACCAGCGCTTCTCGTACGCCATGAACAGTTTATATGCGGGCTGCAGCAGGACAGACTGTATATTCCATTGCACCGGAGCGGCGTTGAAGAAGTCGGTGTCCTGGTCCAGCAGTTCCAGACTGTGGCGCGGCATGGCCAGGACCAGGTAAGACGTGGTGAAGCTGGCGCGACGACTTGTGTCGCCGGTCGCTGCCACAACACCGGAGACGCGCCCACTGGCCTGATCCCGGTCGAAACGCACCAGACGGGTATTCGGGTAAATGGGTACGCCCGCGCTTACGACACGCTTGGCCAGCGTCGCCGGCAGCGTATGGAAGCCGGTCTTGAAGCGCAGGTACTTGGGCGTGACGGAAAAATCCGTCAGCATATACGGCATGGCTTCCGCAGCATTCCAGTTGATGATATTGGAGTTGTAGCCGCCGCCATCCCAGCAGTAGTCGTAACCCTCGTTGCTCAGGACGCGGTAGAGCAGATTCCAGAAACCGATGTTGTACAGTGCGGCATTATCGTAAATGTCGTCTTGATAGCGGAAGTTCTCTTTCACCCACTGCCAGTTGGCGTCCGAATAGGTCAGCGCATCCTTGCCTACCACCTGTTCGATGGCGTAATTGAAGAGCTCGTTCGGCGTCTGCTTGAGTTCCTTCTCGTTCAGGTTGTACGGTACCTTCTCTCCCTCCTTGATGCCCATCTCGTCCAAGCGCACCCCGCGCAGCGAGAACTGGCTGTTGGTCGACATGGGAAATTCGTCGATCTGCGAACGCAGACCCAGGCGGTCCACCAGCAGATTGACCAACTCGTGGCTTTTCGTGAAGCGCATGCCGCCCAGTTCGGCCGGCACATTCTTCATATCGTCGAGGATGACGCTGTCAAGCCGGCCGCCGACCCGGTCGCTGTATTCCAGTATGCCTATGCGCAGCTTCTTGTCCGGCCGCGCTTCGGCCAGTTTCCGCAGTTGCGGGCTTTGCATGCCATCGTTCTGCATGCGCCAGGCAGTGTACAGACCAGCCATGCCGGCGCCGACGACGAGCACGTCGAAGTCGGCGCCGTCTTCCAATACGGCCGGTGATGCGATCTTCAATTCCGGGACCAGACGAATTGCGCTCATGTTGCCTCCATGTTTAGGATAGATACGGGAAACCAGGGCAGTCCGCACAGAGCTGCCCCAGGTACAACGGAAGGGATGGACTAAGCTAGGTCGCGGTCAGGCGTTGCGTGTCGCCTGATGTCTGTCGGCCGCGGGATAGCGGCCCGGAATGAATTGGATGCAAGGGTGTGACGTTCCCTGCGAATTCGCCGGCGCGGCCGCCGAGCTTGAAGATGCTGACGACCCGTTCCAGACCATCAGCCATCTCCTGCATAGAGGCAGCGGCGGCACTGGCCTGTTCCACCATCGCCGCATTCTGTTGGGTGCCCTCGTCCATCTGGGTAATGGTCTGGCTGATCTGTTCGATACCACTGGTCTGCTTCCGGCTGGCATTGGCGATCTCGCCCATGATGTCGGTCACCTTCTGCACGCTGGTAACGATTTCGCTCATGGTCTGACCCGCTTCGCTGACCAGCTGGTTGCCGGCATCGATCCTGGCCACCGACCCGTCGATCAGGGTCTTGATCTCCCTCGCCGCCGCAGCCGAGCGCTGAGCCAGGTTTCGCACCTCGGTCGCCACCACTGCAAAACCGCGTCCCTGCTCGCCGGCGCGCGCCGCTTCCACTGCGGCATTCAGGGCCAGGATGTTGGTCTGGAAGGCGATGCCATCGATCACACCGATGATGTCGACAATCTTGCGCGCCGACTCATTGATCGCGCCCATGGTGTCGACCACCTGCGAGACCACGGCTCCCCCCTTCACCGCCACCTCGGACGCCGACAGCGCCAGGCGATTGGCATCTTTCGCGCTGTCTTCGTTTTCGTGCACCGTGCGCATCAAGGTATCCATGGAGCGCACGGTATCCTGCAGCGCGCTGGCATGCTCTTCCGTCCGATGAGCCAACTCCTGGTTGCCACTGGCGATCTGGCTCGAGGCCGTGGAAATCGTTTCGGTGCCGGAACGGACTTCCCGCACCACATCGACCAGATTCCGGTTCATGAGGCGCAGCGCCTCCATCAATTTTCCGGTCTCGTCTTTCGTGTGCACTTCGATGGTCGACGACAAATCTCCGTCCGCCACGCGCTGGGCGACCGAGACGGCAAAATCGAGCGGCCGGACGATACTGGCGGTAATCGCGCGCGCCAGCAGCAGGCCGACGACGACCGCGATGCCGCCTATTCCAATCAATACATATTGCAGCCGCTGCGCTGAGCGCTCGCCGACATCCAGCACCTCGCGTTGCTCATCCTTGTGCACCTTAACCAGGGCATTGATCTCGCCAAGCAGCTGCAAGTACAGCGGATCGACTTTGGAAGCGATGATGCTGCTTGCCGCATCGGTATTGAAAGCCAGAGCTGCGGTAATCGCGTCGGCGGTGGGCTTTTCCAGCGCCGACTCCAGGCGCGAGATGTCGGCAAAGACCTTCTTGCCTTCCTCCGACACGCCCAGTGCGACCAGTTTGTTGCGCACATCAGCAGCGATTTTTGCCTGCTCCCTGATCTTGGCCTCTTCCTTATTCATGGGCCCGACCTCGGTTTGAATACTGATGCTGCGCGCCGCGACCACGCCTTCCAGTTTGGCTGCTTTGAAAGCATTGGTCAGTTCGACCTTCATGCTGCTGACGATGATTTTCTCGCGCAGCTCCTGGCGATTCCTGGCGCTGACGATGTCATTGATGGCGATCAGCACGACCAGCAAACCAAGCAGGATGCCAAACCCGAGTTTCAGGCGCATCCCTATCTTCAAATCATTCAGACGAATCATTCGCTGCTTTCTTCAGAAAACCTGCGATGGCGGACCGTCATGCATTGCGGCAAGCGATGCATATGCTATCCCTACCTTTCCAGACAGGGGCCGAACTGTATTCCGCGAGGATTTATGTCTTGTAGATGCCGACGCTGATAATCAGGTTGTCGACTTTTTCCAGATAAGTTGATTTGCTTTCCACTTCCTTAGTGGTTTTGTTCGGCCATTTGTAGTCGACCCAGCCTTTACCCTTGGCATTGGCAACCTCAATGAAACCCTTGACCATCTGGAAGCCGGTGGCGTCCTTCAGGTCAAGCAGGTTTTTACCTATCAGCTTGGGATTGCCGCCATGCGCCACGCAATTCCCCTCCAGATCATGCACAAACACATACAAGTCGCCTTTCACGAACTGCCCAGCGGGATTGTTCACTTCCGCAAATAATTTTTCCTTGCCGTTCGCTTTTAGAAAGGCAGCAGCTTTCTTTACCATTGCAACTGCGTCCTCCGCCGTACCGCGGTCGGCAGCAGAACCATTGGCGCATAGGCCGAAAAATACGGTGCACATGATGAGGTAGCTGATTATCTTTTTCATTGATATTTCCCAGTGTTTTAAGGATGCTCTGCACGAGCAATCCACAACGCGCCCGTATATTGCGGCAATGAAACTTCCTAAATACGACGATACCTAAATTCCGTTGGCGATGTCAACAAGTAACTAACACTCTGTGCACAAGAGAACAAACCCATTAGGCCCTGTCATCAATTGAGCCAAACGACTGCAGCGGCTAGATAGATTGCGCCAAGAAAGTTGCGAGCGGTCTTGTCGTAGCAAGGAGCGATGGCACGGTACTACTTGAGCCTGCTAAAAAAGTGCTCAATCAGAGGGCGCGCCCGGTAGAGATGGCCGTCGTCATGACGCGACTGCTTGCGGCTGCGATAGGAAGGAATGACAACACAATCGCCTTTATGACGCGCGTGCATTCATCCAAGATTGGCTTCGAACTAATCATCTCAGTCGCTTGCCGGGCCTCCAGAGGGTTCTTCAATTTAATGCACAGTGCACGTATCATATTGACGTTTCGATCGACAATCGCGCTCATAGCGGCGGCCTTTCTTGCCTCAGCCTGCATAACCATACGGAGCGCATGTTTGTTCTGGCGATTCATCACAAATATAGCTCCTATGATCGCCCCAATCGATCCGATTGCTTGCACCCAACCCGATAATCCAGAGTGCTATCCAGCACCTTCTGAGGAACGGAAGTCACCAACGCAACCGCCACGGCGATCACTCCCAAGATAACGAAAGCAGCGGCCACAACAAGTGCCGGCTTTTCGATTTTTTCCATGATGGATCCTGTCTTCAAAAAGAAATCCTAACGTGAGCGCTGCATGCCTTCTCGATGGCATACCTGCTGGCTGAACAGCGATCATAAGCGGCATAGCTCCCTAGGCCAGCAAATCTGAGACAGTAAGTTACTTATTGTTAAATATCTGGATTTCCCATGAATATGGGATGACATGGGCGTCGGCGTGCGATGTAATGCCAATAGTCAGGAAACTGTGAGGCCACTTTGAAGAAAGTAATGGTCATAGCAATTGCTTTATTGCCTGCAATATCGATGGCACAGCCTGATGTATTTCTATGCACTGACGCAAGCGGGAATCGGGAATTTAAAAATCAAGGCAATGTACACGCTATGCGAGCATTACCGAATGGCCCATATTCTCTATCTGCATTTAGCTCAGATATTGCTCGAGCTGAACACAATCCTAAATAAAAGCACGCCCTTGAATTACCAACTAAATACTGAAATACAAAAGCCCGCTCAAGGGCGGGCTTCAAGGGATTGGACAATACAGGAGAGGATTCTCAACGCCCAGTCCTATCGTGGAAAGTGGCTTTGACGAGGAACCGAATCAACTCTTGCATTCCGACTCAATGTTCAACTTACATCGAACCGTGGAATTTAGCAAAATTAGCACTAAAAACGCGCTGTGCTCAACAATATCTTTCAAGCCATCGTTTATCAGTGTTCACAACACGACAAATTAAAACGAAACCTCAATCACCACCTTCAGCATCCCCGCCATCCCCGCTCGAATCATGCGAACTAAAGTCGCTCGAACCTCCGTGGTAATGGCGCTCGCCAAAATCACCTGATCCTCCATATGAACGTAAAGCTTGTTCTATCTTGTCTTGGAGCCCTCCGCTCATTATTATCAACATACCTAAAGAGGTCACAAGGACGCCGATCCAGAACCACGTCAGGCCGAGCCAATGATGACCAAGCATGACGCCGCTGAGTCCAACCGCGAGAATCGGAAAACCAAGATAGTCACGAACGCGCATAGTCGAGGCCTTTATTTTGAGATTTAACGCCGAGATGACCGGCGGGAATCGTCAGAGTGGAGCGACATGTTAGAACGACTTCCTATATGCCATGCAATAATTCGGTGTACCCCGAATTACTGCCCACCTATCCCAGATCGGTCACCGACCGCAAGCCTTACCATACCAGTGATTCGACTTCATGGCTTTTAGATCAGTAGTGATACCGACAAGAAACTATCGAAATATCTTCATCCGATACTTCATAAACCAATCGATTGACCTCATCAATGCGACGAGACCAGAAACCCGCCAGATTCCCCTTCAAGGGTTCCGGCTTGCCGATTCCTTCAAACGGGGTTTGTTGCGTGGCGGTTATCAAATCGTTGATTCGTTTCAGTGTTTTCCTGTCCTGCGTTTGCCAGTAGACATAATTGTCCCAGGCTTCAGTTGTGAATCTCAGGTTCCGCATTCGGTTCTTTCAAGGGCTCTTCCACTTCAACAAGGGCCCGGTGCTTTGCTTGGCCTGCGCGCAATTGAGCGATGGACCGAGACAAGTGCGCGGCATTTGCCGGCGAACTCATCAAGTGAACCGTCTCCATCAATCCGTTGTAGTGATCGAGCGACATTACCACGGCATCAGGCGCATCGCGGCGCGAGATAATGGTGACGTCGGCGTCTTCAACCACTTGGTCAATGACTGACCGCAGGCTGTTGCGGGCATCAGAGAAATTTACGATACGCATGTTTGAGTCCTACTTTGCGCTCTTGGCGCTTTGAAACGTTTTTTGAAAGCACATACTTGTTCAACAAGTCGTACAAGTGTAGCATCTACCAACGGCTTTGCAAGGGTCTTTTACGCAAGGAGTCATCAGAACGCCGGCTGTTTTGAATTAACGCCACGGACATCATGTCCGGTTTGCGGCGCCGGTGCCCAGCTCAGCCTCAACCTGCCAGGAACGTGAACTCTTGGAAGGAAGCAAGATAGCGGGAAGCAGAGCGTAAATAAGGTGGCCGAACAATCATACGCAATTTACGTATAGAGATGCTATACTATTGAAAAACCAAATAATCTGCAGATGAAGGCCATTTTCAAAGAGCTGCCACCGTTCGAGCGATTTCGTAAAGACTACCTTGATGACGATGGATTTCGAGCGCTTCAAGTTGAAATGCTGAAGAATCCTGAAGCGGGAGATGTCATCAAGGATACGGGTGGACTCAGAAAACTTCGGTTTTCAGACCATAGACGGGGAAAAGGTAAGAGAGGCGGGCTGCGCGTAATTTACTACTTTACTACTGGTGGATTGCTGAAGATCATTTTTTGCTATTTACCATTTATAGCAAGGATGAGATGGATGACCTGACAGCAAAGGAACGCGCTTATCTCGCCACTTTGTTGGACAAAGAAATAAAGGTAAGGAGCTCAAAATGAAAAAGAGGAATCTTTTTGCAGAGCTAGTCGAAGGATTCGAGGCGCTGGAAGCCGAACGCGAGGGAAAAATTACCCTTCGTACGCACCAAGTTGAAACACGGCCGGCGCCCCGTATTACGGGAGAAGAGGTAATTGGGCTGCGCAAGCGGTTGAACTTGTCGCGCGCCGTTTTTGCAAATTACCTGCGTACAAACCAGCGCACCATTGAAAACTGGGAACAAGGGCGTGCGCAGCCAAATGCGCAAGCGGCATTGTTGATTAAGCTGGTTGAGAAATACCCGGAAACAGTGGATCATTTGAAAACAATTTAGACCATCGAAAGCCCGCACTTGCGGGCTTTTTTACTTCACCCCCAAGCCCCAGCATCGCAGTAGCCTCACCCTCGCACTGCCAGCAGAAGGCGAAACCGCATTTCCTCGATATCGGCCTCAAACCGTCGCTCCCACGGTTCACCGGTCGACCGCTCGTAATCCGCCAGGAACTGCGCGGACCGGATCTGCCGGAATATCTCCGGGTAGCGGCGCTCGTTGTCGGCGATACGGTGGCGTAGATGGGTCGCCGCCGCCTCTTCGGCCTCCATCCGGAGCCGAGCGCGTTTCCTGTCCTTTAGTTCGGAAATCGGCTTGCGGGCGGGTTTGATCAGGACCGGGCCTCTTGTCCCCTTCCGAAGCAGATGGTTTGCCACGAACAGATGATCATCCTGGATGACAGACCGCTTATTCCTCATTGATCACCCCGTCACGCAGGAAAATGGCCTCCATGCGATCCTCGCCAAGCTTGCGCAAAACGCCGACACGCTTGCGGATCTCGCGGTAGTAACCGGCGGCCGAGCGGTCCGATACGCCCAGCTTCAGCAACTGACACTCGCTCTTCACATTCTGCATGCCGTGCCTCGGCAGGCTGCGCAACACGCAATAGTCGAACAGCAGGCGCTGCCGGGAATCGGTGGCCGTCGGCCGGAGGTAAGTAGACAGGTAATGCACCGCCTCGGCCTTCTGGGCCGGATCGTGGGTATAGCTGCCGGTCACCGCGGCGCTTTCCGGTGCCGGCAGATGGTCGGTCACCGCCTAGAGCAGTTTCAGCCTGACTGTACATTTATTCACCGATGCCTACGGCGCGACTGTCGTCCTTGAGGCAAACAAGGTCTTGGATTTTGCCGGCTGCAAAGCCGAACAACTCAAGGCCATTACGCAGTTGCTTGCGGCGTCGATCACTGGCGGGATTGCTTTGGCAGACTCAGCCAAAGCAGATTTTGCATTGATGGCGAATGCATTTGCGTGTGACATGGATAGGCTGATGACCATCATCGCCGGAATGGGAATCAAGTCCCAGGAAGGGGGCACATGATGGCCAACACCAAACCGACTGATCACACCTTGACGGCAGCAATCGGGCGCACGGTCAAAGTCGTGGACATTGTTAACCTTGGCGATTGTTACCTGGAAGAATTGGAACAGGTACTCGCTGGCATCAAAGCCATTGCTACCGAAGGATCTGCAATTCACGGACTTGCAACCCTTGGCTGCAACTTGGCCGCGATGAATCGCGAAAATCTGATGAACGAGCGGGTCGACGCAGACAACGCCCTTGAAGCACTCCGGCGCCAGAAAGGTGGTGCGTGATGAATCTCGGCAATGGAAAGGCTATTGGGCCGCTAACTGGTGCCGAAGATATGGAAGCCGCTGTCAAGGCCCTACTGGACAACGGAGCTCGGGCTGTAATCGTTGCGCCATTTGGCGATGGCACTTGGATCACGAAACCAGTCGAGCCAGGGTGCTCCGTTCTCAACATCAATCGCGACTTACTGAAGCATCTGAATGAGTATCCTCATACCGATGCATGGCTTGCTCATCTCCGAGACTACTGTATTGGCCGAATTACAGCACGCCAAAATGCACAAGCCAGCGGCAAGCTGATAAGGCCAAGTCATAAGGTCTGCTGGGACATGATCGATATTCCTGGTCCGGCACTGAAAGGCGGTGCGTGATGAGCGCCCCTCCAAAACATGCCTTCAAAATCGGGGACAAGGTTATTCTGCACAATTGCGTGACATATCCGAAATTTAACGGCCTCCATGCCATGGTCGTTTCCGAACTCATGTATCACACATGGACCGGAAGTGATGGGAAGAGTCGGTCTGGTGACGTCTATTACGTTGAGTGCGCCGATCATCGGGTTGTGTTCGTGCGGCCAAACCAATTGCGCAAGAAACCGGCTCCGCGCAAAAAGAAGGTAGCCAAAGACTTTGCTGTTCTGAGTTCCTGGGAGCTTGTCGGCTGGTCGCCAAAGAAGGTGTCGGCATGATGCGCTTTCTACTCGGGCCTGACGATTGGTTCGGCCAGCGCCCTGCCCTTTGCCTGTCCATCATCCTGGTGCTGTTGCTGGCGGAAGGAGCGCTGCGATGAACGCCCCAGCGGTACAACTGGAATGGATCCTGATCCCGGTCTTTGCGGCCATGACCGGGTACAGCGAAAAGGCAGTGCGCCGCAAGATCGAGGATGGCGTCTGGCTCGAAGGAAAGCATTACCGCCGCGCGCCGGATGGCCGCATCACCATGAACTTGAGGGAGTATTACAAATGGGTCGAGGGACCACAATCACCGGCGGCGTAGAGGTCCGAGAGACCAGCATCCGGATCTTGTTTTCTTACCAAATGAAGCAGCGCAAGGAGACACTGTACCTGGACAATGCGCCGCTCGCCCCTACTCCGGCCAACGTCAAGTATGCACGCCGGGTGGCAGCCGAGATCCGGGACAAGATCAAGGCCGGCACGTTCGTCTATGCCGACTACTTCCCGCACTCGCCGCTGGCGGTGCCGGTGGCTGTCGACGGGTCCATGCTGTTTGACGTGATGGACCGATAGCATCGGCTGCTCGAATTGAAGCCCTCAACAAAGAGCCAATACTTGAAGCGCATGAACAGCTTTTGGAAGGTGCATTTATCCAACGTGCCTATTGCCGCCGTCAAGCACTCCGATATCCTGGAGGCGTTGAAGAAAGGCACCTGGACCAGCGGCAAGAGCCGGAACAATGAATTGTCGATGATCCGGCAAGTGTTCGAATTCGCCCGTAAGGATAAGCTGATCAGCGCGAACCCTTGCGACGAGGTTGAGCGTGTCAGCTATCAAAAGCCGAAGCCGGACCCTTTCACGCTCGCCGAGGCAAACCTGATCCTGGCGTCCATCCAGGCGCATTACCACGAACAGGTTTTGAACTTCGTGCAGTTCATGTTCTTCACCGGCCTGCGGACCTCGGAAGGCATTGCCTTGAAATGGGGGCATGTGGATTTCCAGCGCAAGGAAGCCCTGATCGAGCAGGCGAACGTGTACGACGAAGAAAGCGACTCGACCAAGACGTCGGTGGCCCGGAAGGTCAAGCTGAATAGCTTGGCACTGGAGGCGTTAAAGCGGCAGAAGGCGCATACCTTTCTGGAGGGAGGATATATTTTCCAGGACCCAAAGACCGGCGAACCCTGGACCTATCAGCGCATCACCGACTCGCGCGGCCACTGGAACACCACTTTGAAGCGTACCGGCCTGCGGTACAGGCGGCCGTACAACATGCGGCACACCTATGCAACACTCGGTCTGATGAGCGGCGCCAAGCCGGCATTCCTCGCCAAGCAGTTGGGCCATTCGTTGATGATGTTTTTTTCGGTCTATGCCGACTGGATCAACAGCACCGAAAATGACCGGGAAATGGACAAAATCGAGCTATCTTTGAAGCAAGTTAACCCTACGTTAACCCTGAAAATTGGGAAAAAGAAGATTTCCCGATGATCCGTGCTTGAATTATCTTTAAAATCAAGCACTTGGAATCTTGGCGGAGAGAGGGGGATTCGAACCCCCGGTAGGCTATGAACCTACACACGCTTTCCAGGCGTGCGACTTAAACCACTCATCCATCTCTCCTGAATTTGATCTTCGCTGCACTTCGATTTAGCGAAGCCGCAGATTATAGCAAGAATTTTCCCAAAAATGCCGAAATTCAAATCACCTGAAAACAAAATCCCGGAAAAAAACCGGCACGGCTGGCCGCCGCATCGGTTTTTTTCAAAGATTGAAGCCGTTTACTGCGCCTGTTTCAACTGCTCCAGGATCGCCGGATTTTCCAAGGTAGAGACATCCTGCGTGATCTCTTCGCCCTTGGCAATCACCCGCAACAGGCGGCGCATGATCTTGCCGGAACGGGTCTTGGGCAGGTTGTCGCCGAAGCGGATTTCCTTCGGCTTGGCGATGGGCCCGATTTCCTTTGCCACCCAGTCGCGCAACTCCTTGGCGATCTGCTTGGCCTCGTCGCCGGCCGGGCGGCTGCGCTTCAAGACGACGAAGGCGCAGATCGATTCGCCGGTGGTTTCGTCCGGTTTGCCGACCACGGCGGCTTCGGCCACGATCGGGTTGGCGACCAGGGCAGATTCAATCTCCATCGTGCCCATGCGGTGGCCGGAAACGTTCAGCACGTCGTCGATGCGACCAGTTATGGTGAAGTAACCGGTCTGTTCGTTGCGGATCGCGCCGTCGCCGGCAAGATACATCTTGCCGCCCAGCTCTTCCGGGAAATAACTCTTCTTGAAACGCTCCGGATCGCCCCAGATGGTGCGAATCATCGAGGGCCAGGGACGCTTGACGACCAGGATGCCGCCATGGCCGTTGGGCAAATCATGGCCCGCCTCATCGACGATCGCGGCCGTGATGCCGGGCAGCGGCAAGGTACAGGACCCCGGCACCAAGGGCGTTGCGCCGGGAAGCGGCGTGATCATGTGGCCGCCGGTTTCAGTCTGCCAGAAGGTGTCGACGATCGGGCATTTTTCACGGCCGACGTTCTTGTGGTACCACATCCAGGCCTCGGGATTGATCGGTTCGCCGACCGAGCCCAACAGGCGCAGGCTGCTCAAATCGTACTTGCCCGGATGGACGTCGCCATCCGCATCGCAGGCCTTGATCAGCGAACGGATGGCGGTCGGCGCGGTGTAGAAAATCGTGGCTTTGTGCTTCTGGATCATGTCCCAGAAGCGGCCGGCGCTGGGATAGGTCGGCACGCCTTCGAACACGATTTGCGTGGTACCGACCGCCAGCGGACCATAGGCGATATAAGTGTGGCCGGTGACCCAGCCGATATCGGCGGTGCACCAGAAGATGTCGGCGGGCTTGATGTCGAAGGTCCATTTCATCGTCAGCGTGGCCCACAACAAGTAGCCGCCGGCGGCGTGCTGGACGCCCTTCGGCGTGCCGGTCGATCCCGAGGTATAGAGGATGAACAGCGGATGCTCGGCGCCGACCCACTCCGGCTCGCAGACGTCCGATTGCGGAGCCACCAGATCGTGCAGCCACAGGTCGCGGCCGGTGACGAAGTTGACCGGATCGCCGGTGCGTTTGTAGACGATGATGTTTTTGAGGCCGTCACATCCGCCCAAGCCGATGGCTTCGTCGACGATTGCCTTGAGCGGCAGATGCTTGCCGCCACGCACTTGGTGATCGGCGGTGACGACGGCCACCGCGCCGGCATCGATGATGCGTTCTTGCAGCGATTTGGCGGAGAAGCCTCCGAACACCACCGAGTGGGTGGCGCCGATACGCGCGCAAGCCTGCATCGCGGCGATGCCTTCGATCGACATCGGCATGTAGATGATGACGCGGTCGCCCTTCTTGATGCCGAGCGATTTGAGACCGTTGGCGAATTTGCAGACGCGATCGTGCAATTCCTTGTAGGTGAGCCTGGTGATCTGGCCGCCGTCTGCTTCGAAAATGATCGCGGTCTTGCCGGCATTGCCGTTCAATAGATTACGGTCGAGGCAGTTGTACGAGACATTCAACTGGCCGTCCTCGAACCACTTGTAAAACGGCGCATTGGATTCATCCAGCGTTTTGGTGAAAGGCTTGTGCCAGTTGATGTTCGCGCGCGCGAGGCTGGCCCAGAAACCTTCATAGTCGCGTTCGGCTTCGGCGCACATCGCACGGTAAGCATCCATGCCATAGATGTTCGCATTGGCAGCGAATCCGGCCGGTGGGGGAAATACCCGGCTCTCTTGTTTGAAGCTTTCGATGTCGGACATGTTGTCTCCTGCAGGTCTGTTGATTTGACGGTAACTTAAGCTTTTACACTTACTCAAGCCTTACAGGGCGCCTTTTGGTCGATATTGACCCGATCCGCATCAACGCGGCGCTCTTGTTCAGCGGCGGCAACTTGATGCGCGCCGGCACGTGTAAAATATCGCATTCATCTTGCCATCCCTCGGAGGAAACAAGCTCATCCATGGATATCCAGAACAAACCGTCCCCCAGCAATTCGATTCCACCACTGCCGCGGTTCATCTTCATGAGCCGATGGCTGCAATTGCCGCTCTACCTTGGACTCATCCTGGCGCAATGCGTTTATGTCTTTCAATTCTGGGCGGAATTATCGAGCCTGATCGGCGCGGCTCTCGGCAATCAGGACGCATTACAGCACATCCTCGACGCAGTCGCCATCCAGGGCGCCGACAAGCCGACCAAACTCAATGAGACGACCCTGATGCTGGTTGTGCTGGGCCTGATCGACGTGGTCATGATTTCCAATCTCCTCATCATGGTCATCGTGGGCGGTTACGAGACTTTCGTTTCACGCATGAACCTGGAAGGCCATCCCGATCAGCCGGAGTGGCTGTCCCACGTAAATGCCTCGGTGCTGAAGGTAAAACTGGCCACCGCCATCATCGGCATTTCATCGATCCATTTGCTCAAGACCTTCATCAACGCGCACGCGTATGACGTCAAGACGATCCTGGCGCAAACCGGCATTCATATCGTCTTCCTGTTTTCCGCGCTGGCGATTGCGTACAGCGATCGCATCATGACCAGCATACAAAACGATTCCAAGCATTCTCACTGACCTCTGGCAAAACCACCATGACTATCATCAAACAAGAAGACCTTATCGAATCGGTCGCGGCCGCGCTGCAATACATCAGCTATTACCATCCGGTCGATTATATCCAGCATCTGGCGCGTGCCTATGAGACCGAGCAAAGCCCGGCGGCAAAAGATGCGATCGCACAGATCCTGACCAACTCGCGCATGTGCGCCGAAGGCAGGCGGCCGATCTGCCAGGATACCGGCATCGTCAACGTGTTCATGAAGATCGGCATGGACGTGCGTTTCGAAGGCTTCACAGGTTCGATCATCGATGCCGTCAATGAAGGTGTGCGGCGCGGCTACGACAATCCGGAGAACAAGCTGCGCGCATCCATCGTGGCCGATCCGCAATTCGAGCGCAAGAACACCAAGGACAACACGCCGGCCGTGGTGCATATGGAAGTCGTGCCGGGCAATACCGTCGACGTGCAGGTCGCGGCCAAGGGCGGCGGCTCGGAAAACAAATCCAAGTTCGTGATGCTGAACCCGTCCGATTCGCTGGTGGACTGGGTCATGAAAACAGTGCCCACCATGGGCGCGGGCTGGTGCCCTCCCGGCATGCTGGGTATCGGCATCGGCGGCACCGCGGAAAAAGCGATGCTGATGGCCAAGGAAGTGTTGATGGAAGACATCAACATGTATGAATTGCTCAAGCGCGGCCCGCAAAACAAGACCGAGGAATTGCGCATCGAGCTATTTCAGAAAATCAACTCGCTCGGCATCGGCGCGCAAGGCCTTGGCGGCCTGACCACGGTGCTCGACGTGAAGATCATGATGCATCCGACACACGCCGCATCCAAGCCGGTCGCGATGATCCCGAACTGTGCGGCGACCCGCCACGGGCATTTCGTGCTCGACGGTTCCGGACCTGCCTATATGGAGCCGCCCTCCTTGTCCGAGTGGCCGAACGTGCAATGGGTAGCCGATACCGAAAAATCCAAGCGCATCGATCTCAACGCCCTGACCAAGGAAGAAGTCGCATCCTGGAAGCCGGGCCAAACCCTGCTCTTGAACGGCAAGATGCTGACCGGCCGCGATGCCGCGCACAAGCGTATCCAGGAGATGCTGGCCAAGGGTGAATCGCTGCCGGTCGATTTCACCAACCGCGTGATTTACTACGTCGGACCGGTCGATCCGGTGCGCGACGAAGCGGTCGGCCCGGCCGGCCCCACGACAGCGACGCGCATGGATAAATTCACCGACATGATGCTGGAAAAAACCGGCCTGATCGCGATGGTCGGCAAGGCCGAGCGCGGCCCGGCGGCGATCGAGTCGATCAAGAACCACAAGTCGGCTTACCTGATGGCGGTCGGCGGCGCAGCTTACCTGGTGTCGAAAGCGATCAAGAGCGCCAAGGTGGTCGGCTTCGCGGACCTCGGCATGGAAGCGATTTACGAATTCGATGTCAAGGACATGCCGGTCACGGTCGCGGTCGACGCCAACGGCACCTCGGTGCACAATACCGGGCCGCAGGAATGGCAGGAAAAGATCGCCAAGTCCAAGCTCGGCAGCATCCCGGTAACGGCGGCTTGATTTTGCGCCTAGCGTGATCTCTTCGCTCACAACGCCAACGGGGCACGACGGCCCTGTTGGCGTTTTTGATTCAGGCGTCGGTGGCCTCTCGGTGCTGCGCCATATCCGTGCCTTGCTGCCGCATGAGGACTTGCTGTACTTTGCCGATTCCGGCTTTGCGCCTTATGGCGGCAAGCCGGAGCAAGCCGTCGTCGAACGCACGCTGGCCATTGCGGAATTTCTCTTGCAGCGCGGCGCGAAAACCCTGGTGGTGGCCTGCAACACGGCCACCGCTGCCGCAATCAAGGCCTTGCGCGAGCGTTATCCCCTGCTGCCCTTGGTTGGCGTTGAGCCGGGATTGAAGCCCGCAGTGAGCTTGACGCAAACGAAAATCGTCGGCGTACTCGCCACCCAAGGCACGCTTGCCAGCAGCAAATTCAACTTGCTGCGCGAACAGATCGGCGCGGCGAGCGGCGTGCATTTCCTGCCGCAACCCTGCATCGGATTGGCCGATCAGGTGGAAAAAGGAGAGCTGTATTCTGCTGCAACGGCAAATTTGATCCGCGGCTATGTTGCCCCCTTGATCGAACAAGGTGCGGATACCTTGGTGCTGGGGTGCACCCACTATCTTTTTGTGCTGCCATTGATTGAGGAAGCCGCCCGACGCGCCAGCGCCAGGCCGGTTGCGATTGTCGACACCAGCGAACCGATCGCACGCCAGCTTGTGCGGCTGTTGGCGGAACGTGGATTGTTGCGGAGCACGCAAATTGAAGGCAGGCTGGAAGGCTTTACCAGCGGTAGCGAAACCATGTTGCGCACGGCCTTTGCCAAGCTATTGAACCTGCATCCGCCGGTCACGCAAGTCATTGCGCAATGCAGCGCCGCAAACGCTGTTCAAACACATCAGGCCATTTGATTTGCCAGGCGGCCCCAAATTTTGTATAATGCCGCGCTGCCCTGATAATCTTGGGGTGGTGCACACAGTGGCGGCTGTAGCTCAGTTGGTAGAGTCCAGGATTGTGATTCCTGTTGTCGCGGGTTCGAATCCCGTCGGTCGCCCCAGTAGAACCAAACACTTAAGCCCAGTTCATGCGACTGGGCTTTTTTCTTTCTTGCAGTCATGTAGGCGCCATATAGGCTTTTCCGGTCAATAGTCCTCTTGTACTGTGGCCACAGCCAGCTTTCCTATTCAGCCACTGACTGCACCAGATAATGGAGCGCCAGCTTATCGGTTTGCGTCAATGACTGAAATTGCAAGCCCATGTTCACGCCATCGCCGTTATCGCTATTGTTGATATGACGGATAGTGGCCAGTGACGACACCTGCAACTTGTTGCTCGCGAACGCGACGCTAAAATCAAGCGCCACCTGGTCTCCCACTGCGCCTATTGCCGCAGGGGCCTTGATCAAGGCCCCCGAAGTACTGGCATCGACCAATGTGACGGCGATCGGACCGGTGCCGCCTGAGCCTGTGGCATTCCCGGATATTGAAATTTTTATGCGCATGTCGCTGCGCACCTTGCGTACCTTGACCGCCGCGGGATAAGCCAGCAGCGCATAGGTAAAAGGATCTTCGAAAGTCTGGATGACGCGCGCGGTAAACACGAAGTCGTATTGGCCGGTAAAACCAAATACCACGTAGTCCTCGTCGTTTTGTATTTCGCTTGTCCACTTGTCGGAGCCGAGCGGCCCCACCATGACGCTTTTGTCGCGAATGGCTGCCAAGAACTGCACATCGAGTTTCGGCGCGCCTTTCAACGCACGTTGAGCCTGTACCGGCATGCCGGGGCGAAGCCGCAGGTCGTTGAAGAGAAGATGTTCTATTGGTGCGTTATCGATATTGTGTTCAGCCATGGTGTCGCTCTGCAAAGGTTGAGCAAAATTCAAGCCTGCCGTGTCCCACCAGTCTGCGCTGGTTCTCCGCAACGACGAACTATACAACAGACTCCGTAGATCCTGATTCAATTCGGTTGCGAGTAGCGCGATTTCGCGCAATAGATCTTCGCCTTGCCGTTGAAATAAACGATCTTGCTGCCGGTGCTCGACTCGCGCACCGGATAAGCCGAGCCGTCCATTTTTTTGTAACGCAATCCCATGGCTGTGTTGATCGCTTCGTCCAGTTTGTCCGGCGCCAAGTCCACCACGGCGGCCAGAAAATTCATCGTATCCAGACCGTCGCTGACCATGACTTCCGATACCTGCACGCCCCACAACGTGGCGCCTGCCTTGAACCAATACGCGCCGCCCTCCCGCTTGTAGGCCGGACCGAATGCCTCGGTAAGATAATCGCGAAAATAGGCCGAGTCTTGCTCGGTCAGACACAGCAGGCGATTGCCGATGACTGTGCCGAACGTGGTGGGTACCGCCATGGCGCCAGCTGCAGCCACACCAAGTGCCGCGCCTAGCGCCAAGTCCGCACCGCTGTGCTTGAGATGGTTCAGGAGATTCAGGAACATCGGGGCCGCTCCTCGTCTTGTCTTGTGCGTTTGACTGATTCTACTGCAGTGCCGCGCCACAGCAGGCCGGCAAATCCGCAGGGCTGGACGGCGTCTCGCAACGCAGGTAGGCTTGCGGCCAAACATTCACTAACCCTTCGCCGCCTTGGATTGCGCCAGATGGAGACTTCGAAGTCCCTGCCCGAATATCAGACCGAACTGCTGGTCAACAGCCTGAAGCAGGTTTTCGGCGAGTTCGACGATGCAATGCTCAAGACGCTGGCGCCGCTATTGGAATGGGTCGAATTGGCGGGCGGCCAAACCCTGCTGCGGGAAGGCGATCACGGCGACGATCTGCATTTCGTGATCAGCGGCCGGCTGCGCGCGTATGTGCGCAACGACGCCGGCGGGCAGACCTTGATCGGCGAAATCATGCGCGGCCAGACCATCGGCGAAATGGCCTTGTTCACCGGCGAGCCACGCTCGGCCACGGTGATCACGATCCGCGATTCGGTGCTGGTGCGCATGACGCGTCCGATTTTCGAGCAATTGCTGTCGGAATATCCGCTGCTGTCTCTCAGCATGACGCGGCTCATCATCGAACGCTTGAAGCGCTCCAACAATCCGCGCGCCGGCAACTGGCGGCCGGTCAATATCTGCCTGCTGCCGATCACGGCCGGCCTCGATCCGGCCATCCTCGGGGCCCGGCTGGTGAATGCCTTGTCGCGTCACGAACCGGCCTTGCTGGTGAGTTCCGCCACCATCGGCACCATGCTGCATGACCCGACCATTGCCGAAGCCAATCGCAGCCAGGTGCAGCGCTACCGGCGCCTGACGCAAACGCTGGACGAGCTGGAATCGCGCCACAACACGCTGGTCTTCGTACCGGATGCCGATCCCGATTCGGAGTGGACCAGGCGCTGCATCCGCTATGCCGACGAAGTGCTGCTGTTGGCGGATGCCGATGCGCCGCCGGCGATTCATCCGCATGAAACCCGCTACTTGATGAAAGAGGAAAAGCTGACCGGCGCACGCCAGGTGCTGGTGCTGCTGCATCGCCATAACAAGACGCTGCCGACCGATACGCACCGCTGGCTCGACCGCCGTCCGCTGGCCGGACACATTCACATCCGGCCCGACGTCATCCGCGATATCGAACGCCTGGCCCGCATCGAAAGCGGACGCGCCATCGGCCTGGTGTTTTGCGGCGGCGGCGCACGCGGCTTCGCGCATCTGGGGGTCTACAAAGCCTTATGTGAATACGGCATCGACGTCGACTACGTCGGCGGCACCAGCATCGGCGCCGTGATGGGCGCGTTCTCCGCCTTCGACATGCCGCCCGAACTGGTGATCGCCAGGGCGCGCAAAGCTTTTCAGCTCAATCCCACCAGCGACTACAACCTGATTCCCCTGCTCTCTCTGATCAAGGGCCGGAAACTGAAACGCGTGATCGAGGGCGCGATCCAGGAATGCGTCGGCGTCGATGCCGATATCGAAGACACCTGGAAGAATTTTTTCTGCGTCGCCACCAACTACTCGCGCACCAGCGAACTGGTAATTTCGCGCGGCAAGCTGGCCAAGAGCGTGCGTGCCAGCGTCTCGATTCCCGGCGCCTTGCCGCCGGTGATTCACAACGGCGACCTGCTGGTCGACGGGGGGACTTTCAATAACTTTCCGACCGACGTGATGGCGCGCATGGGCGTGGGCAAGATGATCGGCGTCGACTTGATGCAGGAACAATTGCGCGAGGTCAAACTGGAAGAGGTGCCAGGCACGTGGGCACTGCTTAGGAACAGTTTGCGCAAGGCGGAAGACAGGAAATTCTGGCTTCCTTCTCTGACCAGCACCTTGCTGAATGTAACCTTGCTGTATAGCGCTTCGCGTCAGAAAGCGGCGCGCGAAATGATCGACCTGTGCTTTCATCCCGACTTGCGCGATGTCGGTATGTTGAAGTGGGGCGAATTTGATCGCGCGGTCGACATCGGCTATCGGCATGCAATCCAGGTATTGTCCGGCATGACCGCGCAACAGCTCGCGCCCTATCGCAATTCCCAGTCAGAATAGGCTGTCTCTCTGCCGGTCACCAATCCAATGACCGTGGCGCATCTTCTCTTTCTTCGCGCGAATGAACCCCGTTGAGAATTGTCAACGTATCGCCTGATAAGCGAATCAACTATGGATTTATGTGCGGCCGATATCTACCATAAGCTCACACAAAACACATGGGGCGAGAGATGGTTCAGGCGCGATGCGTTCACCGCCATGCCCACCTCTGAAACGACGCCTCGCCGTAGAAATTCGTTAGACAAAGATACCAATGCAACTATGCCGGATAGGAATCGCAATTCTGGCGGCTTGTCTGTCGCCGGCAATTGCCGCATCGGCGCAAAACGGTGTGAGCGATTCACGTGCGTTGGAAGAGTTATATGCCGGCGTGGTAGTGGACCAGACGATCACCGTCGCGGGCCAGGATTTTTATCAGTACTTCGTAGTCTTTTGGCGGGATAAACCTTTGAGCGAACGGTATGCCATATCGATCCATGAACGTCCCTCGGCACGCTGGGGAAATCAGGTATGGATCGAATATGCGCAGCGGCGCGTGTTCCAAACCACCTTGCCGGCCTCGCGCGCGGCCATCAAGCCGGTGAGCGAACAGGCGGCGGAAATCACTTACCAAAACGTGGTCGATACCGATGTCCAGCGCCTGCTTTTTCGTGACCTGGATATCGGTCCTGATGAAATGTAGAAAATGAAAATACCATCTTTAGAAACGGCGCTGCCCGCGCTGCTGATCGGACTCATCCCTCTCGCCGCAGGCGCCACCGAGCTCGTTTATACGCCGGTCAATCCAAGCTTCGGCGGCAGTCCGCTTAACGGCCAGCCCCTGCTTAATTCGGCTCAGGCGACGAACAAGCATAAAGAGCCGGTCACGCCCCTCTCGCAAAAGACTTCGCTGCA
Source organism: uncultured Burkholderiales bacterium (assembly GCA_966211965.1). Classification (GTDB taxonomy): domain Bacteria; phylum Pseudomonadota; class Gammaproteobacteria; order Burkholderiales; family Burkholderiaceae_D; genus CBIHON01. The sequence continues at coordinate 45,217 of CBIHON010000035.1, forward strand.
GCAGTTCAATGAAATGCTGGAGCGCTCGGTCCTCAGCCAGCTCGCCTCTGCAGCCACGTCGAATGTCCTGGGACCGGCCGGAAAGCTCACCCCTGGCACAGTAGAGACCGGCAACTTCCGCATCGTCATCACCGATCTTGGCGGCGGCATATTGCAGATTACGACGATCGACAAGGTGACCGGCGCGTCCACCTCATTCCAGGTAGGGCAATGAGGGGCGCCGGCCGGAGCCTGCTGCAGGCGGCAGGTCCATACTGCAATGAACACTTTACCGGCTTCGCCTGCGGCCGGAGTCTTTTGCCACGCGCCTTTGCCGTGCTCGGCACCCTGCTGCTGGGCGGCTGCGCAGCCACCCACCCGCCCTCCGATGTGGCACCTAACGCGCGCCTGACGCCGGCCACCAGCATCACGCGCGATTTGATGCTACTGCCCAAGCCGAAAGGCAAGGTCGTGGTGGCGGTGTACGGCTTGCGCGACCAGACCGGCCAATACAAACCTTCGCCCGACAGCGCGTTCTCGACTTCGGTGACCCAGGGCGCGGCGTCGATGCTGATCAAGGCTCTCAAGGATTCCGGATGGTTCACGCCGGTCGAGCGCGAGAATCTTCAAAACCTGCTCACCGAGCGCAAGATCATCCGCGCGCTGGAGACCACGCAGGACAAGAACGCCGGCGCCATCAACATCCCGCAGCTGCTGCCGGCCTCGGTGATCATTGAAGGCGGCATCATCGCATTTGAAAGCAATGTACGTACCGGCGGCATCGGCGCCAACTACCTCGGCATCGGCCTGTCGACCCAGTACCGCGTCGACCAGGTCACGGTCAGCCTGCGCAGCGTCGATATCCGCGGCGGCCAGATATTGAATAGCGTGTCGACCACCAAAACCATTTATTCCTACGAGATTCATCCCAGCGTGTTCAAGTTCGTCAACTTCAAGGATCTGGTGCAGTTCGAGGCCGGCATGACGCGCAACGAACCGGCGCAATTGTGCGTCAAGGAAGCGATCGAGGCGGCGGTGGTGCACCTGACCGTACAGGGCTTGCGGGATCGGGTGTGGGCACTCAAGGAAGAGCAGGATTGGTACAGTCCGATCATCCAATCCTACCTCAGAGAAAACGAGGAGCAGGCGCGTCCGCAGGAGACCGGTTCAAAGGGCAGCCGGCCTTTGCCGGACGCGCCCGTCAAGCCGCTTGCGCCGACTTGATGCAGAGCGAAGGAGAACGATTTGAATTACCTTGAAAAATCCGCTCACCCGAAGCAGGCAGCATCGGCCTCTGCCATTCTCCTCGCGTTTGCCGCGCTGTTGACGCTGGTCTTATCAAGTGCGGCATGGAGCGCCGATCTGGCCCCGGCCGAACTCGATACCGGTGTCGGCGAAGGGCATGCCGCTGTCGTGTCCCAGTCAGGCACGCTCAATCAAGCCGCGCTCGAACAGCAAGGCATCAGGCACGTCGGGCAAATCAGCCAGAACGGCACAAGCAACCAGATACGCGCAACGCAGCAAGGCGAGCGCAATTCTTTCAACGCAAGCCAAAACGGGGAAGCCAATCTGGCGACGCTGATCCAGAGCGGCTCTTACAACACGATCGACCTGAGCCAGGCAGGCGCGGGCAACACGGCATACGTGACACAGGGAGGCGTCGGCAATCGTGCCTTGGTTGAACAATTCGGCAACGGCAACAACGCCGATATCCAACAACTCGCCAAGCCTTCCAACGTGGCGGTTCGCCAATATGGAAACGGCCTTACGGCAAGAGTAGTCCAGTAGCAAGCGCGATTGAATCAACCGGTTTCACTCTCGATTCACTTTATAAAGGATATCCCATGAAACTTCGTCTCTCGGCAATTGCCATCGCATTCAGTCTGGCGTTCACAACATTTTCCGCGCTGGCGGCGGACAGTATAAACGTCACGCAATCAGGAGGCGGTGGTACGGTCGACGCCAGCCAGTCCGGCAATGCGGCATCGGGTGCCCGCGCCATCACCATTCAGCAGAGCGGCAATGGCAATGAAATTACGGTGTCGCAAAAAAACATCCAGGGTTTCGGCAACGCCAGCGTCAATCAGACCAATGAGCGCAACATCGCAAAAATCGAACAGATCGACAGTACCGATGTAACGGCCGCCATTACCCAAAGCATGAACAACAACGAAGCATCGATATCGCAGACTTCTGTCAGAAATGCGACTGCAGAAATCAATCAACCCCTTAGCGGCGGCCACGCAAATATAGTGCAAAACAACGGCAGCACCAATGTGAATGCGAGCATCATCAACACCTTCAACACGTCAAACATTGCACAGAGCAACGTCAATGTGGGCAAGGCTTTCATCAACGATCAAAACGCCGCCGCAAGTTACGCAAGCATTCGTCAATATGACGGCAATAACCTTGTTGCGTCGATTACGATTCCCAGCGGCGATATCCGCCAAAGCCTGGCAGACATAACGCAGACAGGCAGTTTTCAAAATGCATCCATCGGGCAAGCAGGCGACCTCTCGGACGTCCGGGCTCTTATAAAACAGGACGGCACGCAAAATGATGCCGCCATCCTTCAATCAGGCTTAATGGTTTCCGGCTCGGCCGAGATTATTCAAACCGGATTGGGAGGCCTGAACGTGGCCAGAATTTCGCAAAGCAGCAGCGCCAACACCGCGACCATTACGCAAAACGGCAGCAACTTCACGGCAAACCTGAACCAGGGCGGCAGCGGTGTGAACAGGGCGACAATCTCGCAGCACTTCTAGAGCAGTTTCAGCCTGACTGTACAGGAGCCAAGGTTGAGCCGAGAAGCGCAACCGTACGAATGGTACGGTGCGCATCGCAGGCGCAAGATTGGCCGTGTACGGCCAGGATGAAACTGCTCTAAGCAATGTCCAGCGCGAGGAACACAATGCCGCCCGCAATCAAGACACACGCTATGACGTGAAACAACTGCGGCATTACACCAAGGAACGCCGAGGACGGTTGCCGCCGGCCTCGGCGACATCAAAGGCGGCATCATCACTTTTGAACGCAATATGTACACCGATGGACCCGGCGCCAGCCACCTCGGCATCGGCCGGCGACCCAATGCCAGATCGATCGAGCCATGGTCAGCTTGCGCGCAACATCAATATCCGCAACGGCCGGCTATTGACCAGATAGCCCCAGTCAAGGCGCGTGCATCATGCGGCGAGGTCCGGCAATCGCGCTTTGCTCGAACAATTCAGCAAGACAAAACTGATTTCATCCCCCCAATTCATTTTTCACCCCCGATTCACTTTACAAAGGACATCCCTATGAAACTTCGTCTCTCGGCAATTGCCATTGTATTCAGCCTGGCATACGCAGTATTTCCCGCATTGGCGGCAGACAGCATCAATGTCACGCAATCAGGCGGCAACAACACGATCGATGCCAGCCAGTCCGGCAATGCGCCATCCGGCGCCCATGCCATTGCAATCCAACAGGATGGCAATTTCAATGAAATCACGGTATCGCAAAGAAACATCCAGGGCGCCGGCAGCGCCAGCGTCAGTCAAACCAATGACCGCAACATCGCAAAAATCGAGCAAATTGATAGTACCGATGTAAAGGCCACCATCACCCAAAGTATGGATGGCAACAATGCTGCAATATCGCAAATCAATGTCAGAAATGCGACGGCGGAAATTACTCAGTCTCATGGCGGCGGCATGGCAGGCATCTTACAAAACAACGGCAGCACCGATGTCAGTGCGGTCCTCATCAACAGTCATCCCAACTCATCGAACATTACACAGAGCAACGTCAATGTGGGCAAGGCCATCATCGAGGATGAAAGCGGCGCCGGCAATGGCGGGAGCATTCTCCAGCATGATGGCAATAATCTTTATGCATCTATTTCAATTCCCAGCGTCAATGTCCGGCAAAGCTTTACGGATATCACGCAGACAGGCAGTTTCCAGAATGCCTCTATCGAGCTGACCAACGGGACCTCGGACAGCCACGCCTCCATACATCAGGATGGCACGCAGAATGATGCCGGCATTCTTCAATCAGGTTTGATAGCCGGCAGCGCCAACATTGTTCAAACCGGATTGGGAGGCTTGAACGTAGCCAGAATTTCGCAAACCGGCGGCGGGCATTCTGCGACCATTACGCAAAACGGCAGCAACTTCACCGCAAACCTGAACCAGAGCGGCAGCTCGAACACGGCAACGATCTCGCAGCATTTCTAACTCAGCGAGAGGAAACCACGATGCCGCCCACGATCAAGGCAAACGCCGCGACGTGATACAGCTGCGGCATCTCACCGAGGAATGCCGATGACATCAGCGCCGCGAACAGCGGCGTAAGGTTGCTGAAGAAGCCGGCTACGCTCGGCCCGGCGCGGCGCACACCGGCATCCCAGCAGCGGAAGGCGAGCACGGCCGGCCCGACTGCCACGTACAGCAAGGCCGCTCCCAATGGCCAGCTCCAGTCAATATGCCGCGGACTGAGCACCCATTCCGCCGACGCGAAGACACCGGACCAGACCACCCCGAAGCTGACCTGGGCCAGCAGAAAGGCGGCCCAGTTGCGCCGGATTTCCAGGGGATCCTTGGGGCGCGTCAACAGCCAGCTATAGATGGACCAGGCAATGGTCGCCAGAATCATGAAAACATCGCCCGGCACCAGGCGCAACCCCAGAAAATGGCGCCACTCACCACGGCTGAGAACGAGCAGGACGCCGCAAATCGAGAAGACTGCGCCAAGGATCTGCTTGCGTGAAATTCTTGCATCGAAAAACAAGGCGCCGGTGGCCAGCATCCAGATCGGCATCCCGGCCGCAACCAAGGTCACGTTGATCGGCGTCGAACTTTGCAGCGCCAGGTATTGCAGCGCGTTATAGAGGCCGATCCCGAGCAGGCCCAGCACCGCGAAGCGCCGCCAATTTGCCCAAAGCCCGCTATCGCGGCGGAATATCGAACTTGCAAGCGGCAACAGCAATACGAAAGCGATGGCCCAACGCAAGAAATTCAAAGTGATCGGCGGAACCATTTCATGCACCATGCGTCCGACGATGGCATTGCCAGCCCACAACAGCGGCGGGATGGTAAGCATCAGTACGGTCGAAGGTGTGATTCTGGGATTCATGAGAGTGGTCCGGCATTGCACCGCGATTGCCTGGATAGTCAAGCGATGCCGTGAGGATACTTGATTTTTTTGCCGGGAATCGAACAGACCAAGAAGGACGCGTACATCTATCGAAAGACCAGCATGTCAGATTTATCCAAACCCCGCGACGCGACGCAAAAACCAGCCGGCCTCCGGTCAACCGCAAAGAAGGCCGCCGGCCGGCTGCAGGACTGGTTCGCTATCCAGCCGCTGGCCGTCAAGCTGACGGTCTTGGCGATGACCATCCTGATCCCCGCTTCCGCCCTCTATTCGTGGACGATCGTCCGCAAGCAAGCAGCGCTGGCCGAACAGGTCGCAGCCATGGTCATTGAAGGCAATACGGGAAGCCACGTATGGTCGCTCAACGACACGTTGCCGGTGGTCTTCGGCTCGGGCTCGCTGTTGAGCTTTCTCGAGACCAGTCCGGTCGAGCGCGTCACCGTGATCTACAAGCCCCTGATGTGGAATGTATCGGAGCGCATTGTCCTGATCGAATCGCAAGGCAAGCAATACGCGTATTACCCCAGCGATCTGGAAACCAAGATATTCGCCGACAAGGCCGTCAACGCACCTTGGAGCGGCAAACTGGTCTTCATTCCGCGCAGCGACTTGAGCGCCGCCAGCCTCGACATGCTCGATCGCCTGGACCTGCGTTTTTCCGAGGCCCGTCCGCAGTCCGAGAAAGACGGCTGGAAAGCAGCCGCCAGCGGCTTGCTGTCGGCTGCGCTGACCTTGGGCCTGCTGGCCTTCCTCTATATCCAGCTCAAAGGCCAGTTCAAGTCGCTCAGGTTCATCGAACCGGCGCAAATACACGGCTCGATCGACGACCTGGTGGGCATGGACGACATCAAGGCCGAGGTGTCGCAGATCAAGGACCAGTATCAGCGCCGCGCGGAGTACGCCGAGTATGGCATCAGCAAACCATTCAACGTGATGTTCAGCGGCCCGGCCGGCACAGGCAAGACCAAACTGGCCAGCTACCTCGCCAAGGAGCTGCAATTGCCCATCCTGTTCCATTCCGCAGCCAATCTGGAAACCGGCTTCATTGCCGGCGGTGCGAATACGATTGGCCGCATCGTCGCCATGGCAAAACGGCGCAAGCGCTGCATCGTCTTCCTTGACGAGGCGCAGGATCTTTTCATGAAACGCGGCGGGCGCCGCAAGTTCGACGACGATACCGCCAACACGCTGCTGTCGGTTCTGGACGGCGTGCGCAGCAGGAACGAAGCCGAAATCATCTGGATCGTGGCCAGCAACTTCAACAGCGAAACCATGAAGATGGACGAAGCCATGCTGCGCCGCTTCCAGATGAAGGTGGACTTTCGCATGCCGAACCGGGAAGAACGGCTGGCGATCATCGACTACTACCTTGGCCAACGCGCCGGCAAGGTGCTGCCCGGCCTGGATCTGCGCCATCTGGTCGCCGTGACCGAGGGCCGCAGCCCCGCGGACCTGGAAAACATCGTCAATCAAGCCGGCATCAGCGCCGTGCAGGCCGGCGAGATGATCGGCGCCGAAACCCTGATGCAGGCTGCCGAGCGTATGTTGCTCGGCAACGTCAACACCCACACCACGCAGGAACGCGAGCGCGACCGCCGTATCATCGCTACGCACGAGTGGGGGCATTTCCTGGTCGACCTCGAGCATGAACGCAAGCTGACCAACGACAACTGGGAGCAGATCTTTTCCGACATGAAGACCATCAAGATCTCGCTCAAGGCCAACCCGCGCACCAACGCCTTGGGATTCGTTTTCCACAAGCAGGGCATCAACCTGCTCAAGACCAAGGGCGACATCGAACACGAGGTACGTGTGCTATTGGGCGGCATGGCCAACGAAGAACTGTTCTTTGGCGAGGAAGGCACCACCAACGGCGCGCACAACGACATTACGCGCGTGACCAAGTTGCTGCACCATGCCGCCGGCGAACTCGGCATGTACCGCAAGACCCGCCTCAACTTCGGGGCGCTGGCCCGCGACAGCTCCGGCGTGAGCGGCGACATAGACGAGGAAACGCGCAGCATCATGGAAACGCAGAGCGAGCGTCTATACAGCGAAACCAAAGCCATACTGGCCCGGCTCATGCCCTTGACCCGGCATCTGGTCGACAAGCTGCTGGATGCCCATGAAATGGGCCTCAATGAGGCGCTGCTCGAGATACGCAACTTCGAAGCGGCTGACGAACGGCACAGCCGAAGGTCTGCTGCGCTAGGCAGTCACTAGAGCCTGTTATGAACTCAAGCAGGGGTCGCGTTCGAGCGAGAAGGGAGGC
>CBIHON010000036.1:0-52355 GCA_966211965.1 uncultured Burkholderiales bacterium
CTAATGGCCAAAGACAAGTGCGCGAAGCGCGGGAAACCGCCGCGCGGCTCTGTGCAGAAATCCTGGCGGGATGAGCGAGGCGGGAGGTTTGTGACATGGCTACATTAAGCAGGCGTTTCGCACTTTTTCTGATCCTCGGCGTGGCCGGCCGCTGCGGACTCTTGAAGGTTGAATGGCCGCTTTCAGGATTAGCGAAGGACAGGTAAGCTGCAAAGCAGCCGTCACACACCACCCTTTACGTAAACATCATGCCAAAAATCTACCTCATCGAAGGCCCAGTTGGAGCTGGCAAGTCAACCTTTTCGGCATCATTGGCGCTGCGGACCGGCGGCGTTCACATCGCCTTGGACGAATGGTTCGCTAAGCTCTTCAGCGCAGATCGCCCGGAAGGCGACTTTGTTCCTTGGTACATCGAGCGCAAAGAACGACTGATTGATCTGATCTGGAACCACAGTCGCCGGATTTTGGCATCAGGCACCGATGCCATACTTGAACTCGGCTTAATCCGCCGACAGGACCGGGCCGCATTTTGTCAACGAGTACAAGACGAAGGATTTGAACTCGTGGTCTATGTGCTCGATGTCCCGCGAGAAGTCCGCCGCGAACGCGTTCGGCGCCGGAACGCGGAAAAGGGCTCAACATTCGCTATGGTGGTTCCGGAAAATATCTTTGAGATCGCAAGCGACATGTGGGAAGACCCGGACGACATTGAATGCAGCGAGTACGCGATCGAAATTGTGCCGACCGTACCGGCCTAGAGCCTCTAAACAATTCTCAATAATCTGCCGCCTCGGCCGGACTTCAGTTGTGCGGTTTATGAGCATGCCCCGGTAATGCCGGCCCGGAAATCCGCGCAACCCGTTTCATATAAAATCGACGCTCCCCGTCCTGCCCTCCAGGTGTCAGCTTGCATACGCTTCTCTCCCACAAACGCCGCCTCGCCATGCTGGCGGCGGCCTTGCTTTTCAGCTTCGGCGCGCCCGCGTACGCCGCAGTACCGCCCGGCATCCAGACCATCGTCACCATCGAAGGCGTGACCGAATACCGGCTCGACAATGGCTTGCGCGTGCTACTGATACCCGATGCCAGCAAGCCGCTGATCACCGCCAACCTGATCTACCTGGTCGGCTCCAAGCATGAAGGTCCGGGCGAGGGCGGCATGGCGCATCTGCTGGAGCACATGCTGTTCAAGGGCACGCCCACCACGCCCGATCCCAAGGCCGAATTCGTCAAGCGCGGCATGCATTGGAACGGCGCGACCTGGCTCGACCGCACCAATTATTTCGCCACCTTCAATGCCGAGGGCGACAACCTCGACTGGTATCTCGGCTGGCTGGCCGATGCGATGGTCAATTCGCATATCGCGCGGCGCGACCTGGATAGCGAAATGACCGTGGTGCGCAACGAGTTCGAGCGCAAGGAAGCCAATTTCGGCGGCGTCCTGATGCAGGAGATGATGGCCAGCGCCTATCACTGGCACCCGTACGGCAAGCCGCCCATCGGCTCTCTGACGGATATCGAAAATGTATCGATCGAAAGCCTGCAGCAGTTTTACCGGCGCTACTACCAGCCGGACAATGCGGTGCTGGTGGTGGCCGGCCAAATCGATAGCCAACGCACGCTGGCGCGCATCCAGGCTGTTTTCGGCAAGATCGTCAAACCGGCGCGCAAGCTGGCTCCGATCTACACGCAGGAACCGGTGCAGGAAGGCGAGCGCGCGGTCACGCTGCGCCGCGTCGGCGGTGTGCCCATCATCGCCGCGCTGTATCACACGGTCGGCGCCGGCGGGCGCGATTCCGTCACGCAGGTCGTGCTGCAATACATCCTCGACCATGAGCCCGACGGCCGTCTGCACAAGGCACTGGTGGAAACCGGCCTGGCGTCGTCGGCCTACGTCTCGGTCCAGGACACGCAAGACCCCGGCACGCTGACCGCCGGCATCGTGCTGGCCGAACAGGCCGATGCCGCCAAGGCGCAGCAAGCTCTGCTCGACACATTGGAATCCATGCCGCCGGTCACCGCGGCGGAAGTCGATCGCGCCAAGACCGCGATCCTGAATGCGACCAATCGCGAGATGCTCGACACCAACCAACTCGCACTGGGCCTGGCCGAGGATATCGCGGCCGGCGACTGGCGGCTGGCATTCGCCAAGCGCGACTGGATCAAGGACGTCACTGCCGCCGAAGTCAACCGCCTGGCGCGGGCCTACCTGATCGCCGCCAACCGCACGCTGGGCCGCTACATCCCAACCGCGGCGCCGCAACGCGCCCCCGCCACGACACGGGCCGACAGCGCCAAGCTGCTGGCTGGCTACCAGGGGCGCACCGCCGTCGCCGCGGTGGATGCCTTTGCAATGACGAACCAGGAAATTGAAGCCCGCACCGTCAAGAGCACGCTGCCGGGCGGCATGAAAATCGCGACCCTGACGCGTTCCGTCAAGGGTGACCGCGTGGTCGGCCGCTTGCAACTGCACTGGGGCTCGCTCGAATCGCTGCGCGGCAAGCGTGCCGATGCGATGCTGCTTGGCGCCATGATGCTCAAGGGTACAGCAAGCCTGTCGAACCAGGCTTTGCAGGATCGCTTGAACCAGCTCGACGCGACCCTGGACGTATACGCCGGCCTCACCGGCGCGAGCGTCGGCTTCGGCGTGCCGAAGGCAAACCTGCCGCAGTTGGTCGAGTTGATGCGCGACATCCTGCGCCGGCCGGTCTTTTCGCAAGCCGAATTCGACCAAGCACAGCGCGCCGCGATCAGCGCCAACCAGGCGGCCGAATCCAACCCGAATGCGTTGGCGGGTATCGCGCTGGGCCATAACCTGTCGCCCTATCCCGAGGACGACCCGCGCGCCACCTGGACCCTGGCGCAAAACCGGCAGGCAATCAAAAGCGCCACGCTGGCGCGCATGCAGGCTTTCTATCAACGTTACGCCGGCGCCCAGCACAGCGAACTGGCGGTGGTCGGTCCGGTCGAGCCGGCCCAGGTTGCGGCTCTGTTCAAAAACGCATTCGACGATTGGAGAAGCAGCCAGCCCTATGTCCGCATTCCCGAACCGGCGCAAGACAATGCCGCCACCCGCCTGCTCATCGATGTCCCCGATCAAGCCAACGCGATCTATCTCGCCGGCCATACGGTCGACATCGAAGAAGACAGCGCCGAACTGCCGGCCCTGCACATCGCGGTGCAATTGTTCGGTGAGCGGCGCGACTCGCGCTTGTGGACGCGCCTGCGCGAGAAAGACGGCCTGAGCTACGACTTCGGCAGTTCGCTCACCACCAGTATCCGCGACCGCAACGGCGTCTTCATCATCAACGGCAGTTTCGCGCCGCAAAACCGCGCCAAGGTGGAAGCGGCGGTGCGAGAAGAACTCAAGCGCGTATTGGATGAAGGCTTCAGCGCCGCCGAAGTCGAAACCGCCAAAGACACGGTCTTGAAAAACCGGCGTCAAATCCTGACCCAGGAATACAACGTCAGCGCCTTGCTGGCCGACAACCTGTACTGGGGCCGCAGCATGCTGCTGCGCCAGGAAAGGGACGAGCGATATGCCAGGCTGACGGTCGAGGAAGTCAACGCAGCCTTGCGCAAGTATTTGAAGCCGGAAAAACTGTCGGTAGTGGCGGCCGGCAGTTTCGAAAAGAAATGAGCATGGCCGTTTTTGTCCGCATCTTGTCCGTACCGTGCATTTATCTTCCGGCTGCCGCCTTATAGGATCAAGCAAAAGCAATCTACTGGCGGGCGTTGCACACTTGAGGTAAAAAATGAATCGTGGGATGGTGTGTAGCGGAGAATGATGGGCGCCCGGCGTAGGGCGATACATCGTCAGTCCGCGGAACGACACAGGCTTGCAAGCCTGGTGCGCCCTGTGAGGGAAACCCATCGCGTGCACAATTGATCATGATGGGTTCCACCCATCCTACAAGTCCCAGACATGACAAGGCGAAACAATACGATGCGGAAATACAGCCTTCTGCTGGCTGCCGCCCTGCTGGCCGGCGCGTCGCTGATCTGCTTTGCGCTCGGCGATATCTCGTCCGACACGCCGCCGGTGCAAACCGCCATCGCTGCCAATGCGGAGGCGATCGCCCCTTACCGGCCGCGCTTCGGCCGCAGCCGTCCAGTCGTCGCCGTACTCGGGCAAAACGCCTATACCGAACTGACCGATTATGTGATTCCCTATGCCGTACTTGCCCGCGCCGATGTGGCAGAGGTGATCGCGCTGGCGGCGCAGCCAGGTCCGATCCGGATGTTTCCCTCACTGACAATCGAACCGCAAGCGACCATCGCGGAATTCGATGCGCGTTTTCCTGATGGCGCCGACTACCTGATCGTGCCAGCCGTGCACGATAGCGACGACCCGGTATTGCTGGCCTGGATCAAAAAGCAGGCAGGCAAGGGCGCGGCCGTCGTCGGTGTATGCGACGGCGTGCTGGCGGTGGCGAAGACCGGCTTGCTTGAGGGGCATCGCGCCACCGGACACTGGTTCTCGCTCAAGGGACTCGAAGCCGGGCATCCCGGCACGCGCTGGATCAAGGACCGGCGCTATGTGGCCGATGGCCCGGTGATCACCACTACCGGCGTCACCGCTTCGATCCCGGTATCGCTGGCGCTGGTGGAAGCGATCGCCGGCCGCGAGCGCGCAGCGGCAATCGCAAAGGAACTGGGAGCAACAAACTGGGGCGCAGCGCACGAGAGCAAGGATTTCAAGCTGGGCGCGCGCCACATCCTGACTGCGGTTGGCAATATGCTGGCGTTCTGGTCGCATGAGGATGTCGGCCTGACGGTAAGCGCCGGCGCCGATGAAATCGCGCTATCGCTGCAGGCGGATGCCTATTCGCGCACTTATCGTTCACAGGCAATTTCCGTGGCCGCGTCGAACGCGCCTGTCCTCACGCGTAGCGGCTTGCGCCTGGTGCCGGACAAGCTGATCGGCGCCGCCGACGCGCCGCGCCGCATGCTGCCTGCTCATGACCGCATGCCCTCAGTGCCGGCGCTCGACGCCGCGCTGGCCGGCATCGCGGTCTCATACGGCCGCGGCACTGCAGCTTTCGTGGCTTTGCAAATGGAGTATCCGCAATTTTAAAAGCCGGCACAAAAAGTACGGCGATCAGGAATCGTGCGCCCAGCGCACGCCACAAACATGATCGAAAGCCAGCAATTCCGGCGTGTGCAAACCAAACCCCTGTCCGTAATCGATCCCGATCTTCTGCAATTGCCGCAGCACTTCTTCACTCTCGACAAACTTCGCAATGGTCTCGATCCCCAGCACCTTGGCGATGCGTGCGATCGATTCCACCATCGCGCAATCGATGACGTCTTTCGCAATGCCTTTGACGATGCTGCCGTCGATCTTGAGGTAATCGACCGGCAGTGATTTCAAGTAGGCGAAAGAACTCAGGCCGCTGCCGAAATCGTCCAGCGCAAAGCGGCAGCCAAGGGCTTTCATGGTCTGGATGAAGTGCGTGGTGCGATGCAGGTTGCTGATCGCGGCGGTCTCGGCGATCTCGAAACACAAGCGCGCGGCCGGGATGGCGGAGGCCTGCAGTTCGCGCACCAGAAATTCCTGGAAATCCGGATCGGTGATCGCCGCGCCGGACAGATTGACCGCGATAAAGGAATCCGGGTATGCGGCCAGCAAGGCTTGCGGCGGATGGCGCAGCAGGGTCTTGATCACCCAGCGGTCGACCGAGGCCAGCAGACCATAGCGTTCCGCCGCCGGAATAAACGCCATCGGCAGCAGGATGCGTCCATGCTCGTCCTGGTAGCGCAGCAGGATTTCGTGATGCTGCCGCGCCGGCCCCGCCCCCGCTCCGATCGACAGAATCTTCTGGCAATACAGGGAGAACTGGTCTTGCGCGATCGCCTGCTGCAGGCGCGCCGCCCAATCCATCTGCATATGCCGGTCCTGCACTTCTTCGTCGCACCTCTCGTACACCTGGACCCGGTTGCGCCCTTTGTCCTTGGCCATGTAGCAGGCGGTATCGGCGGCCGAGAGGAGGGCCTGCATGTCCTTGGTCTGGTCGGTGATCGCGACCAGGCCGATGCTGGCGCCGACGCAAAACAGCTTGCCTTCCCATTCGAAGCGAAAGGCGCGCACTGCGTCGATCAAGTGCAGGGCAATTTCCCTGGCGCGCTCCAGCGGACAGCCTTCGAGCAGGATGCCGAACTCGTCGCCGCCCAGCCGCGCCAGCGTATCGGACTTGCGCATATTGCCCATCAAGAGATTCGACAGTTGCTGCAGCAACTGGTCTCCGGCCAGATGGCCGCACGTGTCGTTGACCACCTTGAACTGGTCGAGGTCGAGATACAGCAGCGCATGCTGCTGATGCATCACCCTGGCCGAATGCAGCAGGCGCGCCGCGGTCAATTCGAATTCGCTGCGGTTCCACAAGCCGGTCAGCGCGTCGTGGCTGGCTTGATAGCTGATCTTGTGGCTCAGCGCGCGCGCTTCGGTCACGTCGTGGAACACCATCACCACGCCCGACAAATTGCCGTCCTTGACCCGGATCGGCGCCGCCGAATTGTCGATGTAATACTCGATGCCGTCGCGCGAGATCAGGATGGTGTTGCTGGCCAGGGTGCAGACCCTGGCTTCGGCTAGTGCCTTCTTCACCGGGTTTTCCGCCGCCTCGCGCGTGCTCTCGTTGACGATCACGAACACATAATCCAAGGGCATGCCGCAGGCGTCCTTGTTGGACCAGCCGGTCAGGCGTTCGGCGATCGGATTCATGTAGGTGATGTTGGCGTCGACATCGGTCGTGATGACCGCGTCGCCGATCGATTGCAAAGTGGTTTGCGCCAGATCCTTTTCCGCAAACAAGGCGTTTTCCATCTGCTTGCGCTGGGTGATGTCCTCGACTTTCGAAATGAAATACAAGGGCTGGCCATCGAGCTTGCGCACCAGGGAAGAACTGAACATGACCGGCACTGCATGGCCGTTCTTGTGGAAATAGCGCGTCTCCATCTGGTAGGTTTTCAACTGGTCCGCCAGCACCAGTTGGATGAAGGTCTGATCGATGCCGAGGTCGTCGGCATGGGTCATCTGTTGCACCGTCATGCCCAGCAATTCGTCTTCTTGGTAACCGACGATCTTGCACAGCGCCTGGTTGACCTTGAGCCATTGGCCTTCAAGCGAAATCAGCGCCATGCCGATCGGCGCGTTGTCGAATGCGCCGCGAAAGCGCGCCTCGTTTTCCAGCAGCGCCTCCTTGACCTGATGTTTTTCGGAGACGTCGCGCATCACGCCGGCGAACATGCGGCGGCCGTCGAAACTGATTTCGGTGACTGCCAGTTCAAGCGGAAACAATTGCCCGCTCTTGCGCATGCCGCGCACTTCGCGCACGCCTTTGCCGATCAGCCGGCCGCTGCCGGTTTTCAGATAAACGTTGAGCTCCTGGTCGTAGCGCGCGTGATCGGAAGCATGCATGATGGTGCGCACCGACTGGCCGCACAGTTCATGCGCTTCGTATCCGAAAATCCTGCAGGCGGCGGGATTGATCGATTCGATGATGCGGTTTTCATCCGACAGGATGATGCCGTCGGTGACATCGAAAAACAGGTGCTCGTATTTGCGCGAAAGCTGGGACAGCGCGGCTTGCGCCATCTTTTTTTCCAGATTGCTGCGGTGCTCGCGCAGGGTCTTTTTCAGCACCGCCGGCAGCAGAGCCAGGTAATTCTCGCGCGGGTCCTTGAACAGGTAATCCTGCACGCCCAGGCGCAGCGCTTCGGCCGCAGCGGCCTGGTCGTCCTGCGCCGCCAGCAACAGCACCGGCATGATGTTTTCCGGATCCTTGCGGACCGCCTGGAAACAGGCAAGTCCGCTCATGTCGGGGAGATGGCAGTCGAGGATGATGCAATGCGGGCGCAGCGTCGGTATTTTCTCCAGCGCGGCATGCCCCGATTCGCAATATTCGAGTTGCCAGCCCGGCTCGACGCCGACGATCGCCCGGCCCTGCGCATGCAAGTCTTCAGCGCTGTCGCCGATCAGGAGGATTTTGGTTGCGCTGTTCACTTTGTTCTTGGTGCGGGCCAGGGTCAAGCCGATAATATCATGGTGGATCGGGCCTGTTGGGCTGGCCGGCGCAGCGCCTGCATCTGGATGCAACGTGCGTTTTTCCGGCACGGGGCAGGCCGGCAATTGACAAGAATTTACAAAAAATGCGGAAACGCAAGCAACAAGACTAATTACCGCAAAGCATCAGATTCGACTAGAATTGCAGCAGCGCCCGGCCCTGTGAAGACCGCCTTTCCATGAGAGCCTCCAAATAAATGCCGCTGGTATGAACGTAAGGCAAGGAGAAGCAACCACGCCAGCGGCTGTTATTTAGAGACTCCAAGGGGCCCGTTACACTCCGGGTCCGGCCCATGCGCCGAAGGCAGCCATTGCAGCCGGCTCATTTGCACGCCATGCATTGCGGGATCTTGCGCCGCAAGAGGGGGAAAGCCTATGAAAGGGATCGTGTTTTGCGAGTTCATCGGCATGGTCGAGGAATGCTTCTCCCTGGAGATGGCTGACCGCATCATTTCCTCATCCAAACTGGCCACCGGCGGCGCCTATACTACCGTCGGCACCTATGACCACCGCGAAATCGTCGAACTGGCGGGCCACTTGAGTGCCGCCACCGGGATCTCCGCCGCCGAGCTGATCCGTACTTTCGGCGAGTATCTTGGGAAACGCTTTGTCACTCTATTTCCCGCGTTTTTCAGGCAGCATGGGTCGACTTTCGATTTCCTGGCTTCAGTCGACAGCAAGATCCATGTCGAGGTCAGAAAGCTTTATCCCGACGCCGAATTGCCGGAATTCCAGCATCACTTCCCGGCGCATGATTCCATGGTCTTCGTGTATCGCTCGAAGCGCCCGTTCGCCGATCTGGCGGAAGGATTGATTCGGGCCTGCATCAGGCATTTTGACGAAACGATCGGCTTGACGCGCGAGAACCATCCCTGCGAAGAGGGGATGCACGTCAGCTTCACGCTGGTGAAGCAGCATGATTAGACGGTGGATTAGAACAGTAAGCCGCCGCCCATCGTGCCGCACGGAGGAAGGAAATGGCGGAAGAACTTGATCTGTACAAGCGCAAGCTGGCCCGCGAAATCAGCGCGCGCCAGCAAGCCGAAACCCTGATCGAGCAAAAGAGCCTGGAACTGTACCAGGAAGCGCGCCGGCGCGAACTGGCGGTCGTTGCGCTGCGCGAGAGCGAGGAGCGCTATCGCTTGCTGGTGGAACTGTCGCCCGATGCGATCCTGATCGAGAGCGGCGGTGAAATCGTGTTCGCCAATCCGGCTGCCCAGCTTCTGTTCCGGGCCCAGCAGCCGGCCGATCTGCTGGGCCGTGCAATGCTGGCGCTGGTGGCGCCGGCTTTCTGGCCGAGCGTCAAGGCGGCGCTCGGCGAATTGCAGCATGGAGGATTTTGTCCCCTCGCGGAAGAACAGGCGGTGCGGCTCGACGGCAGCATCGTCGACGTCGCGGTGACCCGCATCGCTTTCCAGTATCGGGAACAGCCGGCGATCCAGATCGTGCTGCGCGACATTTCCGAGCGCAAGCGCCTGGAAACCCAGATCCTGTATCAGGCCACGCATGACCCCCTCACCGGCCTGCCCAACCGCAGCCTGTTGCATGACCGCCTGAGCCACGCCATCGCCTATGCCGCGCGCTACAATCATCCGGTCTGGGTAGTGCTGCTCGACGTCGACCGCTTCAAGGCGGTCAACGATCTGCTTGGCCACAAGGCCGGCGACATGGTGCTGAATGCGATTGCCGAGCGCCTGCAGGCGGCGATGCGCGAAACCGATACGGTAGCCCGGCTCGGCGGCGATGAATTCGTGCTGGTGCTGCCGGGACCGGGCGACGGAGATTTATCCAACAGCACCATGCAACGCATCGTCGAAGCCGTGGCACGTCCCCTGACAGTGGAAGGCAAGGAATTTTTCCTGACCTGCAGCATGGGCGTGGCGCTGTATCCGAACGACGGCACCGATCCGGAGATGCTGGTCGAACACGCCGATATCGCGATGTACCGCGCCAAGGAAATCGGGCGCAACAATTACCAGTTTTTCACCGCGACGCTGAACCAGCGCCTGCAGGAACGCCTGCGCCTCGAAAGCGATTTGCGCAATGCGCTGGAACGCCGTGAATTCCTGCTGCACTACCAGCCGCAAGTCGATCTGCGCAGCGGCCGCGTGACCGGCATGGAAGCGCTGATCCGCTGGCAGCATCCAGAACTGGGCATGGTGCCGCCCGGCAGCTTCATCAGCCTGGCGGAAGACACCGGCTTGATCGTGCCGATCGGCGCCTGGGTGATCCGCACCGCCTGCGCACAAAACAAGGCATGGCAAAACGCCGGCATGGACAAGCTGCGCATCGCAGTCAATCTGTCGGCGCGCCAGTTCAGTCAGCATGACCTGGTGCAATCGATTGCCGCCGTGCTGGAAGAAACCGGCATGCCGCCCAGCCTGCTCGAAATCGAGTTGACCGAAAGCCTGGTGATGACCGACGTCGAGCGCGCCACCGAGATCCTGCGCGACCTCAAGGCAATCGGCGTGCAACTGTCGATCGACGATTTCGGCACCGGCTATTCCAGCCTGTCCTACCTGAAACGTTTCCCGATCGACGTGCTGAAAATCGACCAATCCTTCGTGCGCGACATCACGGTCGATCCGGACGACGCGGCGATCGTGATGTCGATCATTTCGCTGGCGCACAGCCTGCGGCTGCACGTGATTGCCGAGGGGGTGGAAACCGAAGCGCAACTGGCTTATCTGCGGCGCCACGATTGCGATCTGATGCAGGGCCATTATTTCAGCCGGCCGGTGTCCCACGAAGAGTTCCTGCTGCTGCACCAGCAAGGAAGGCGCTTGCCGGCGGCGGACGGCGATGGTGCGGAACCTGGACGGACCCTGCTGATCCTGGATGACGAAGCCAAGGCCCTGGCCGCCCTGTTCCGGTTGCTGCGGCGCGACGATTACCATGTGCTGACGGCGCAGACGCCGGCCGAGGCTTTCGAACTGCTGGCCAGGCACCGCGTTCAAGTCATCCTGTGCGATCAGTTGATGCCGCAAATGACCGGCACCGAATTCCTGTCCCGGATCAAGGAGATGTACCCGGAAACAGTGCGCATCGTCCTCTCCGGCCACACCGAATACCAGTCGGTGATCGAAGCCGTCAATCGCGGCGCCATCTACCGCTATTTCACCAAGCCGTGGGAAGACGATTTGCTGCGCGCTCACGTACGCGATGCTTTCGCCCACTATCACCTTCAGTCGCCTCGATCCGTGGCATGATAAATTTGCATTCTGCAAATTTATAAAATATCCCACACAAGGAAAATCTCATGCTTCGCAAACTTGCGCTGGCATTTTTTGCCTGCACGCTGTCTCACATCGCCTTCGCGAGCGATGCAATGCGCACCTTCAACATTGTCCTGCTCCAACCGGATTCCGTCCTTCAAAAGCGAATACCGGATGTTTCCGCATTGTCTGCCTATATCAAGGCGATCGAGACATCTGTCGAGAGTGTCCTGCAGGCGGAGCTTGAGCATATTCCCGCCGGCGGCTTTTTGGTGGTTGCCGTGAAGCCCGGCGAGAAGTCCAATGTCTGGCTCGATTTTGGCCCGTTCCTGATTCCCCGGACCGCCGAAAAAATTCTCGCCGCCGCCAAGGGGGTTCCTCCGCTTTCCGTACAGGATGGAATGGTTGCATTCGCGATCAAGGTCGGCTTTTGGGGCGGCAGCGAACCGGCGGCAATGGCGCCTTCCCCGGCAGCGTGGAAAGCCGCCGCCAAAAAGGCAGGCCATCCGCTTGAGCTTGACGCGCTGGTGGAAACGGTTTGGCCGGAGTAAGCCGGTGCTGCAATCGGGTTACAACGTTCCTGCTGCAGAACGATGCAAATCGCTTGTTTTATCCCGCCTTGCCCAGCATGCTCAACGCCACCGCCTCCGCCACCTTGATCCCATCCACCGCCGCCGACAAAATCCCGCCCGCATAACCCGCACCCTCGCCGGCCGGGAACAGGCCCTTCGTGTTCAGGCTCTGGCAATCCTCGTCGCGGCGCTTGATGCGGATCGGCGACGAAGTGCGCGTCTCGACGCCGGTCAGCACCGCGTCGTGCAACGCGAAGCCCCTGATCTGTTTGTCGAAGGCAGGCAAGGCTTCGCGAATCGCGGCGATCGCATAATCGGGCAGGGCGGAATTCAAATCGCCAAGACGCACTCCGGGTTTGTAGGACGGCAGCACGCTGCCGAATTCGCTTGAGGGCCGGTTCGCGATAAAGTCGCCGATCAGTTGGCCGGGGGCATCGTAATTGCCGCCGCCCAGCTCGAACGCGCGCGATTCCAACTGGCGCTGGAAGGCGATGCCGGCCAGCGGGCCGCCGGGATAATCGGCCGGCGTGATGCCGACCACGATGGCGGCATTGGCGTTGCGTTCGTTGCGCGAGTACTGGCTCATGCCGTTGGTGACGACCCGGCCCGGTTCCGAAGTCGCGGCCACCACCGTGCCGCCGGGGCACATGCAAAAGCTGTAGACCGAGCGGCCGTTGGCGCAGTGATGCACCAGCTTGTAATCGGCCGCGCCCAGTATCGGGTGGCCGGCGCTGGGGCCGAAACGGCAACGGTCGATCAGCGATTGCGGATGCTCGACCCGGAAGCCGATCGAAAACGGCTTGGCCTCCACGTAGACGCCGCGCTCGTACAGCATCTGGAAGGTATCGCGCGCGCTGTGACCGACCGCCAGCACCACATGGCTGGCCTCCAGATATTCGCCGCCGGCCAACGTCAAGCCGCGCACCTGGCCATCCCGGATGTCGATATCCTCGACCTTGGTCTGAAAGCGGAATTCGCCGCCCAGCGCCTCGATGCCGGCACGCATTTCCTCCACCATCTTGACCAGCCTGAAGGTGCCGATATGCGGCTTGCTGACGTACAGGATTTCGGGCGGCGCGCCGGCTTTCACGAATTCGGTCAAGACCTTGCGGCCGTAATGCTTGGGGTCCTTGATCTGGCTGTACAGCTTGCCGTCGGAAAAAGTGCCGGCGCCGCCCTCGCCGAATTGCACGTTCGATTCCGGATGCAGCGCGCGTTTGCGCCACAAACCGAAGGTGTCCTTGGTGCGCTCGCGCACCGCCTTGCCGCGCTCCAGAATGATCGGCTTGAATCCCATCTGCGCCAGGATCAGGCCGGCGAAAATGCCGCAGGGGCCGGTGCCGATCACGACCGGCCGCGAGGTTTCCTTGGCGGGTGCGTGTCCGACAAATTTGTAGCCGGTATCGGGTGTCGGGATGACCAGGGGTTTGCCGCTGGCCAGCCTGCCCTTGAAGCGCTGCAGCAATGCGGCTTCGTTCTTGACTTCGACATCCAGGGTATAAATCAGCGTGATCGCCGATTTTTTGCGCGCATCGTAGCCGCGTCGGAAAATCGTGTAGCCGATCAGTTCATCGGCCGTAATCTCCAGGCGCGCCAGGATCGCGGCTTCGATCGCGGCTTCGGGGTGGTCGAGCGGGAGTGGGATTTCTGTTAATCGCAGCATGGGCAGTGTTCCGGATAGGGCGTTTCAGGGCGTCATTTTACCGCAGGGGATTTTGGCAATTTGCGTCATGCTGCCGCTCGATCTTGAGAGTAAAGAATTACGCCCCCGCCATAAAAGTCCGTATCCCCGACCCCACAAACTGCACCCCGATACAAACCAGCAAGAATCCCATCAAGCGCCCCATCGCATCCATGCCTTCGGCGCCGATCAGCTTCGACACGAACTGCGCCGAGCGCAAGGTGAGCCAGATGACGAGGCAGGTCAGCAGGATGCTCAGCACCGTGCCGCCGTATGCCAGCGCCTGCTGGACGCCGTTTTTCAATTCCGCGATTTCAGTCGAGATGCCAATTACCACCGCAATCGAACCCGGCCCGCTGATACTCGGTAAAGCCAATGGAAAAAAGGCAATTTCACGGCTCTTGTTATGAGCGGAAAGTTGCGCTTCCTGGGTATGGAACAGCATCCGATATCCGAGGATGGCCACGGTCAAGCCGCCCGCGATACGCAGTGCGCCGAATGAGATGCCGAAGCCCTGCAGGATAAACACGCCGGCAAACAAGCTCACCACCAGAATAGTGAATGCATAAATACAGGCCTTGCGTGCCTGCCCACGGCATCTGTCCCGGTCCATGTCAACCGTCAGCGACAGGAACAAGGGGATTTTAGAAAGCGGATTGGTGATGGTCAGCAAACTGACCAGGCTGCCCAGCATGAACGACACGAAGGTTTTGTGGATCAGGCTTTCAAACAAGTTCATTTCTTTTTATCCATGTTTGCGCGGGAGCCGCATTATACGATGCGCCTCAGGCGCTCCGGCTCCAGGAAAACCGAACCGCTTTTTTTGAGCCATACGCAAAAGTAAGCCAAGGTTTGATATATCCTCTCGCTACCAGGAGCATTCATTTCTCTCGATGACACGACACCTTCCAATCTTGATCGCCGATCACCAAAGGCCGATGCGGCAAGCGGTGGGCGCCGCCTTGCGCGACATGGGATTCCCCGAAATTATCGAGGTCTCCAGCGGTGCGGAAGCAATGCGCATCCTGAAAACGACAACGGTGGCGGCCGTGATTTCCGATTGGAATATGCCCGGCTTGAGCGGACTCGGCCTGCTGCGCTGGGTCCGCAGCGAAGCGGCGCTGGCGAGCCTGCCCTTCCTGCTGGTCAGTGCCGAAACGGATCGCGAGCGCGTACGCACCGCCTTGGAGTGCGGCGCCTCGGAATATCTGATCAAGCCTTACACGGTGCAGGATCTGGCCAACAAGATCGGGCGCATCCTCGGCAATGAGCAGCGCGAGAACACGCTCGACGCGCGCGCCGCGCGGCAGGTGCTGGGCTTGGCGACGGCGTCGGAAGTGGAGCATCGCCTGGCCGGCGCGAGCGTGCTGGTGGTGGACGACATGCCATTCAATTTAAAAATCATCGTTTCGATATTGAGCGACGAGTACACGACGCTGGCCGCCGGGTCGGGCCGCCAGGCGCTGGAGATCGCGCGCTCGGCGTTGCCGCCGGACCTGATTCTGCTGGACGTGACCATGCCGGAAATGGATGGCTATGAGGTGTGCCGTCAATTGAAGCTGGATCCGGCGACGCGCGACATTCCGGTGATCTTCCTGACAGGAAATGACGATATCGACAACGTGGTGCGCGGATTGGAGATCGGCGCAGTCGATTACATCACCAAGCCGGCCGAACCGAGCATCCTGAAAGCCCGCATCCGCACCCAATTGCGCCTCAAGCTGGCTTTCGCCGACATGCTGCAGCAAAACGTCTCGCTGGCGTCCTCGGCGAAGCTGCGCGAAGATGTCGAACGCATCACCCAGCACGATCTGAAGAACCCGATCAGCGCCATCATCGCCGGCACCGAGATGCTGCTCAGCGAGCGCGTGTCCGAGGCCGAAAGCAAGGAAATGATCGCCCTGATCCAGGCCGAGGCCTGGCGCGCGCTCGACCTGGTGAATCAGTCGCTGAGCCTGTATCGAATGGAAACCGGCACCTTCATCCTGCGCGCGGAGCCGGTCGACCTGCTGGCGACGCTGAGCATGGTGCGTCAGGAAACGCTGACCGCTTTCGCCGGACGCAAGCTCGATATCCGCATCGCAGGGGAAGGGGCGGCTGCCGCCGGGCGCTATATCGTGCAGGGGGAACCGGGCCTGTGCCATTCGCTGTTCGGCAACCTGTTGAGGAATGCCGCCCAGGCTTCGGCGCTGCAGGGCAGGATCGACATCACGCTGGCCGAGGAGGCGGGATTCGTCTGTGTCGCTATCCACAACCAGGGCGCGGTTCCGGCGGCGATACGCGAACGTTTTTTCGACAAGTACGTCAGCGCCGGCAAATCCGAAGGCACCGGTCTGGGCACCTATAGCGCAAAACTGGTCACCGAAGCACAGCGCGGCAATATCGCGATGCGTACCGACGATGAGACGGGCACCACGCTCACTGTCCGCTTGCCGAGCAGCCCGATGTGAGGCCAAATCACACATTATTTAACAATTTCCCGTCCCCTGAATCCCTAGCAAGAGCGCTGGATTCTGAGATACAGTGATACCGGGTTAACCCGAAGTATCAACATGAGCTTGTGTCATTTTTTGGGGGGCATAAATGACAACATCTGCCCGCATGCTGTCTGTTCTGCTAGCCGCATTCCTTGCCGCAGGCACGGTGAAAGGCGCCGAACTCAACGGCACGCTGAAAAAAATCAAGGATAGCGGCAGCATCACTCTCGGTTACCGCGAGGCGTCGATGCCGTTTTCCTACTATGACGGCAAAGGCGGGGCGGTCGGTTATTCGCACGACATCATGCTCAAGATCGCCGATGCCATCAAGCAGGAGTTGAAGCTGCCCAAGCTTGATCTGCGGCTGATGTCGATCACTTCGCAAAACCGCATACCGCTGACGCTGAACAACACGCTCGACCTTGAATGCGGCTCGACCACCAACAATACCGAGCGGCAGAAACAGGTGGCATTCTCCAACACCTTGTTCGTCATCGGCACTCGGCTGATGACCAGGAAGGATTCGGGCATCAAGGATTTTTCCGACCTGGCCGGCAAGAACGTCGTCACCGATGCCGGCACCACGTCCGAGCGCTTGCTGCGCAAAATGAAGGATGAAAAAAAGATCAGCATGAACATCATCCTCACCGTCGATCACGGCATCGATCCGCTGACGGTGATGCAGACCGGTCAGGCGCAAGCCTACATGATGGATGACGCGCTGCTGTATGCGCTGATCACGGAAGCATGGCGTCCGAGCGAGTGGATCGTCACCGGCACGCCGCAGTCGTACGAGGCCTACGGCTGCATGATGCGCAAGAATGATCCCGACTTCAAGCAGCTGGTGGACAAGACCATTGCCAACATCATGCGTTCCGGCGAAGCCGAAGCCATCTACAGGAAATGGTTCATGTCGCCGATCCCGCCCAAGGGCATCAATCTCAACTTTCCCTTGAGCGAGGACATGGCCAAGCTGTACAAGAATCCGAATGACAAGGCGTTCGAATAGAGTGATGGGCATCTCTAAAATTACCGGCAGCACCCAAGGCCGGGCCGCAGATCGGGCAGATACACAGACTCACCGCCCCCTGCAAATCCGGGATTAGGCGCTGCAGGCAAATTTCAGAAATACCCTGATGACAAGCAGAGTACGAGGCACAAGCACTTGTACCGGTAGGGAGATCGAATGAGGAAGCGGGGATCGCTGTTCCGTAAGTACCTGCTTATTTTCGTCGCACTGGTGAGCGGGTCGCTGCTCGCCAGCGGCATGACGGGCCTGTATTTCGCATATCAGGAAAACCAGGAGGCGCTGCTCAACCTGCAGCGCGAAAAAGCCGAAGCCGCCGCCAGCCGCATCGAACAATCATTATTCGAAATCGTGCACCAGATCAGCATGACGATGCCGCCCAAGGCAGGCGTCGACGCGCTGGAACAGCGCCGCCAGGATCTGCAATTGCTGCGCCAGGTGCCGGCGATCACCGATATTGCGCTGCTCGACCGCAACGGCCGCGAGCAGTTGTGGATATCGCGGCTGGGCGCGGATGTCGTCAAGAGCGGCCAGGACCTGTCGCACACCGCGGCATTTATCGAGGCGAAGACCGGCAAGCCGTATTTCAGCCCGGTATATTTTCGCCGCGATACCGAACCCTATATGACAATCGCGATGGCGGTCGGACCGGAAGATGCCGGCGTCACCGTCGTTGAAGTCAATCTGCAATTCCTGCTCGACGGCATCAGCCGCATCAAGGTCGGCCAAGCCGGCCATGCCTATGCAGTGGACAAGCGCGGTTTGCTGATCGCGCATCTGGATCTCAGCCTGGTGCTGGACAAGACCCATATGGCAGGATTGCCCCAGGTTGCGGCGGCGCTGGCGACGGACTCCGGCGAGCAGAGAGTAGTGAACGGGGTCGACCTGCAAGGTCGTCCCGTGCTTGCCGCATACGGCACCATCGCACCGCTTGGCTGGCACGTATTCGTCGAACAGCCGCGCGCCGAAGCGTTTGCGCCCCTGATCGCCTCGGTCAAGCGCACCGGCATGCTGCTGCTGGTCGGCCTGGTCTTGTCCTTGCTGGCCAGCATGGCGCTGGTGCGGCGCATGGTGACGCCGATCCATGCATTGCAAGAGGGGGCGGCGCGCATCGGCGCCGGCTCGCTGGACCAGCGCATCGAGGTCCACACCGGCGATGAGCTGGAAGCGCTGGCCGATCAGTTCAACCGGATGGCGCGGCAACTGCAGGAATCCTATGCCGATCTCGAACGCAAAGTAGCCGAGCGCACCGCCCGCCTGTTCGATGCGCAATTGCTGGCCGAGGGTGCGCGCAAGCGCCTGGCCGACATGACCGAAGCCTTGCCGCTGGCGGTATTCCAGTTCCGCGAACGGCAGAACGGCGAGGGCAGCTACACCTTCGTCGGCAAAAACGTACGCGATGTGCTGGGCGTCGAAGCCGACGAAATCATGGCCGACAAACAAGCCCGCTGGCGCCATGTTCTGCCCGAGGACCGGGCCGCCATCACTACCATGATCGGTTCGGCAATCGCGACCCGCCACTTCACCGAATTCCATCATCGGGTCGAATTCGACGGCCGCGTGCGCTGGATTTTTGCTTACACGGTGCAACCGCAACTGGTCGATGGCGACTGGGTCTGGAACGGTTTCTGGATGGACGAGACCAAGACCCGCACACAGGAGGACGAGCTGCGCGAGGCAAAGAACCAGGCCGAAGACGCGGCGCGCACGAAATCGATTTTCCTGGCCAATATGAGCCATGAAATCCGCACACCGATGAACGCGATCATCGGCCTGTCAAACCTGGCCCTCAAGAGCGACCTGAGCGCGAAGCAGCGCGACTATGTCGCCAAGATCCACAACGCAGGCACTTCGCTGCTCGGCATCATCAACGACATCCTGGATTTTTCGAAAATCGAGGCCGGCAAACTGGAGATCGAGAATACCGCCTTCCTGCTGGATCATGTCACCGAGAGCATCGCCACCGTGATCGGGCACAAGGTGGTGGACAAGGGCCTGGAGCTGATTTTCGACATTCCCCATGATGTCCCGCAATGCCTGGTAGGCGATCCGCTACGGCTGGAGCAAATCCTTTCCAACCTGGTCAGCAACGCGGTCAAGTTCACCGAACGCGGCGAAGTCCTGCTGCGCGCCGAGCTGCTCGACATCGCGGGCAATCAGGTCCAACTCAAATTCTCGATAAGCGATACCGGCATCGGCATGTCGCCGCAACAAAGGGAAAAGTTATTTCACGCGTTTACCCAGGCCGACGGCTCGACCACGCGCAAATACGGCGGCACCGGACTGGGCCTGACAATCAGCAAACACCTGGTGGAAATGCTGGGCGGCACGATCTGGGTCGAGAGCGAACCCGGCGTCGGCAGCACCTTCAGCTTCACCGCCCGCTTTGGGCTCGACCAGAACCGGGAAGCAGGGGTTGTGCCGCCCAACCTGCAAGGCTTGCGGGTGTTGATCGTCGATGACAATCCGGTAGCGCGCAAGGTTTTGGCCGGACATTGCGCAAATCTGCCGCTACGAGTGGACGAGGCCGGCAACGGCGCCGAAGCCATCGCGGCAGTTAAACAGGCGGCGCAGTCCGACCAGCCGTATGGATTGCTGCTGATGGATTGGTCGATGCCCGCACTCAACGGCATCGATGCCGCACGCGCAATCCGCGCCGACAGCACGCTGACGCACCAGCCGGCGATCGTGATGGTGACGGCCTTCGGCAAGGAAGATCTCAAGAGCGAAGCCGAAAATGTCGCGCTCGAAGGCTTCCTGGTAAAACCGGTCAACGCCTCGACCCTGGTCGATTTGCTGGTCAGCCTGTACGGCGGCCCGAGGACGCTCGGCTATCTGCCCGGCACGGCCGCCGCCAATCAGGCTCTGCACGGACTGCGCGTGCTGCTGGTGGAAGACAATGGGATCAACCAGCAGATCGCGACCGAATTGCTGCAGAGCGCCGGGGTCGTGGTCGAGCTGGCCGACAACGGCCGCATCGCGCTTGAGCGGCTATATGGCGATGCCCGCTACGACATCGTGCTGATGGATTTGCAAATGCCGGAAATGGATGGTTATGCGGCGACCGCCGCCATCCGCGCAGACGCTTCTTTCGCCGCCCTGCCGATCGTGGCGATGACAGCCCATGCCATGGCGGAAGAACAGCAGCGCTGCCTCGACGTCGGCATGAACGACCATATTGCCAAACCGGTCGATCCCGACATTCTGTTCGATACGCTGGCACGCTGGGATCCGCGCCGCGAAAAACCCTTGCCGGTGCCGCTTCCGCCGAATGCGGCGGAGCCGCCCGCCCCGCAGCCGCCGCCGAATGCCTGGATCGATGCCGGCGCCGGCATGCGCCGGACCGGCGGCAATGCCGCGCTCTACCAGGAATTGCTAGGCCAGTTTGCAGCAGAGCAAAGCGGCGCAGTGAGGCAAATCGAAGCCTTGCTTGCGGCCAACGAACGCAAAGCAGCGCAGCACGCGGTGCATGGCGTCAAAGGTGTCGCAGGAAACATCGGCGCCGCACCGCTGGCCCAGGCCGCCGCCGAACTGGAAGCGGCGTTGCGCAACGGCGACGAGCACGCTGCCTTGTTGCGGCAATTTACCGAGATCGCAGCGGCAACCATAAGGGCAGTGCAAGAGCTGGCGCCTGCTCCAACAAGTACGCCGTCGCAGCTCAAGCACCCAGACGCCGCCTTCTCGACGGAGCAGGCGCTGCGGCAGCTTGCCGTTTATCTGGAAAACGGCGACAGCGAAGCAGTGGATTTTTTCGCCGAGCATCAGCGCGAACTGCTGGCGGCGCTGGGCCGGCACGGCACGGCAGTGGAACGCGCATTGAACGATTTCGACTTCCGGAGCGCGCGTGCAAACCTGGACAATGTGGCGCGGGGCTAAGGACCTACCTATCCTCGTAAAAAAACATAACAGTTAAATCGCGTCTTTTTCCGCCTGCCTGTTTCGCAGGCACATCGCATGCGATGTGCTCCCCCTGCTATTCCCTTCCTTCCAGTTCGTGCATCAAATCGTCGAAACGGTTTTTCTCGAAATCGACGACTTCCTTGGGATCGATAAAGCCGAATTCGGCGTACGGCGTCCAATCGTCCGGGGTGTCGAGCTTGTTGAGCCAGTGGCCGGCCTGTTCGAATTCGCCGCGGAGGTAATGGCAGTAGCCGATCGCGTAGATGGCGTCCTGGACGCGGGATTCTCCGAATTCCTCGGAGTCATCCGCTTCGATCACGGTCCGGTAATCGGCCAGTGCCTTGTCGATGGCGGGCGGTGTCGCGGCGAGGTAGCCGTCGCCGCGCCTGTTGTACAGCCATCCGAGATAAAAATCCTCGCGATGCCGTGCGAGCAGCCGGTCGAATACCTGGCTCTCGATCGCCAGCGGAACCTGGGCGTCGAGGTTCGCATCCTCGCACAGCGCCGTCACGCACAAGTCGACGCTGCGCAGCGCCAGCGGCACCAGCTTGAGATTCTGTGCGTCTTCTTTCACGGCCCTTTCGCAGATGGCCCTGGTTCGATAGGTTACCGGCACATGGTCGAGCATGTCCGGATATTTCTTGCTGAAGCGATCGCACATCGCCTGATTGATGAAGCGTTTCGGAATGCTGTCGAGATGAATCGGCTCGCGCGCAAAACAGGCGTCGGCAATGGTTTGCGTGAAGAGATGCTCGGGAATTTCGTACGGCGACAGGTTGTAGTCTTCGAGCCGGATTTTCTCCAGCATGAAACGCTCGTCCCAGAAGACGCTCCAGCATATATCGGCGCATTTCTCGTCCGGATTCTGGCGGCAGTATGCCAAGTCGTGCCGCGCCACAATTTCCGGCCAGTCCGCATCCTGGCCGTACAGCGCTTGGGCGTGAGCATATAGTTGCGCGTCGAAACGGTTGCCGGGAATGGCATCCAGCGCGCGCTTGTGGGCCGAGATCGCCTTCTTTAGCATCGCTGTTGTCTTGTAACGGCCGGGCAGGTCGTTGTTGAAGAAATACGGCTCGCCATGGGCAATGGCTTCCAGATAAAGCTCGTCGTCGAGAAATTCCGCCGGTATACGGCTGATGCTGTAGACGAAGCGCCGGATCGACGCCACGCATAGCGCTTTGTCGATCCATTCTGGCGGTAGCTCGTCGATGCGTGCACCGCATCGCACCGCATGCAGGCACAATTCTCGGTCTAGCAGCATCGGCGGGACGCTGGTCGCGTCGAATGCACCCGGCTCGACTGGCGCTAGCATGCACAGAGGTTTGTCTATCAGAGCCCGGGGCACATATGCCAGATTGCCGCCGGAGCGGAGCACCAGGCGTTCGGCCAGTTCGCGTGTGAACGATTCGGCGGGGAAATATTCAGCGAACGAATCGACGTTCCCACCGGATGGCAGCGGGGTACGCCCCAGCACTTCCAAGCAAAGCGCTGTGCTGCGCAACGCTTGCGGCACCTGCTTGAGCTTGGACGGATCGCTGTTGCGCAGGAAGGTGCGCCAGTAAGCCTCGTCCTTCACCGGTAGCGTATAAGGTGGAATGTCCGGGCGGTCCCAATCCACATGGGCAGGCGTTTCCGCCAGAAAATCGGTGTTGCCGGCCTGGTCGTAGTACACGGCGAAATCTTCATCGCGTGCCGAGGCGGCTTCGTGATGCTGCTTTGCGCGCTTCGTATCGCCACGGCGGTAATACAACAGGCCCAGCAGCCAGTTGGCGGTGCGATGATATTCATTGAGCGCCAATGCCGTCTCAAGATCCTGGAAAGCGCCGGCTTCGTCTCCCGAGAGATAGCGCGCTTCGGCGCGCATCCGGTAGGCGGAGGCACAGGGGTCCCTGTAGTATTCGGCGGCGGCGAGATCCTGATTGTGGTTGATCGACTTGCTTGCCAATTCGATGGCCAGCGGCAATTGGCGGCAGCGTATCGCGCACAGCGCGGCGTAGTTGAGGCCTTGATTGACCAGCCTGGTTTGTCCGGCCGGAAAACGGGCCGCCGCTTCCTGGTAGTGCCGCAGCGCCTGTTCGTAGGCGTCGGCTTCGTACAGGGCATCGGCCATTCCCATCCAGGCGCGATAGTACGCGGGCGCGATCGATGCCGACTGCTTGTACGCGAGATACGCGGCGCGATAGTCCTTGAGCACCATGTAATCGTCGCCAGCCTTTTGATATTCCATGCAGGCGACATCGAAGCCGTCCTTGAAAAGCTTCTTTCCGGCACGGAGCGCGGGGACGATGGCGCAATGATTCCAGGGCGGGGCATCGGCGCCGTCAAAATAGATGTGCTCGACATACTCGTCCTCGAGTGCATAAATGCATTCATACCACGGAAACATCGGGTTGAGTAAGTCGAGATCCTGGCAATAGTCCCAATCGCCCAGAATGAAAATCATGGTTTCCGGCGACAGGTCGAGGTTGTCGATGCCGTAAAACCAGGAAAACAAAAACGGCGTATCGACGCGCGCCGCCGGCGCTCTGCGCATGACCTCGTGATCTTCTGCCCAGAGCGTGGCGCAATGCCTGGCAACGATCGGTCCGCCGGCCGGACTGTGTTCCCATTCGCCGAGATCGATCGAGCCGCAATGCAAAGCACCGCTGACATACAACAGCCTGAGAGGAGAATGCTCGACTGCGAGATTGCCATCCACCGCGATCGCGATACCGTAATCGTCCTTCAGTTCGTTCAACTGCGCTTGCGTGATGCTGACATCGCCGGTGATCAAAATGATCGAGCGTTGCGCGTGATATTGGCGGAATTCTTCCTCATCCTCGACTTCTTCGGCCACTCGGGGAAAGCGCTGGAGAAATTCGTCGATGCCGATGCGCGGGTGGTCGGACCATGCGTGTAATGGGGGATAACCGGAGTTCAATGGCGTGTCCTTGATCGTGAAGGATTGGCTTTGGGAAGACGAAAATTATACTGTGGGAAACGAATCGGCCTTCGTGATGGGATTGGACAGCAAGTGCGCGATCGGCGGCGCGCATGGCAACGCCCAGGCCAGACGGGGACTGGTCTGCCGGGTTGGGAGGCAGAGGGCTACGCTGAGCGGGCCGAGGCGACTTCAGCTCGCGGCCTCATTGCTTGACGTTCTACCGGGATAGGTTCTTAGTTAAAACTCCTCCCAATCGTCATTGACCGCCTTGGCTGCGGTCAATTGCTTGGCCGGCTGCGGGGCGGCTTTCTTTCGGGCGACACGGGCTGGTAGAGTCTTTGACCGGGCCGGCGCATTTTGCACGGCCTCATGCCGCGGCAACGGCGCGGCGCCGGCCTGCCCGTCCTGCTTTAGTGTAAAGATTGAAATCGATTCCGCCAAAATCCCGCTTTGCTGATTCAGGCTTTCCGATGCTGCGGCAGCCTGTTCCACCAATGCCGCGTTTTGCTGGGTCATCTCGTCAATCAGGCCGATGGCTTGATTGACCTGCTCGATGCCGGAACTCTGCTGTTGCGATGCCATCACGATGTCGGACATGATGTCGGTGATGCGCTTGACGCTGTCGACGATTTCCTCCATCGCCTGGCCTGCTTCGCCGGCGAGCTTGTTGCCGACATCGACTTTTTCCACACTGTCGCTGATCAGGGCCTTGATCTCCTTGGCCGCCGCCGCGCTGCGTTGCGCAAGGTTGCGCACTTCCGCCGCCACCACCGCAAAGCCGCGTCCCTGCTCGCCTGCCCTGGCTGCTTCCACGGCAGCGTTCAAGGCCAGTATATTGGTCTGGAATGCGATGCCATCGATGACACCGATGATGTCGACGATCTTGCGTGAACTTTCGTTGATCGCACCCATTGTACTCACCACTTGCGACACCACTTGGCCGCCCTTGAGCGCGACGCCGGACGCACTGGTCACCATGGCATTGGCCTGTTTGGCGTTATCCGCACTTTGCTTGACGTTGGCGGTGATCTGTTCCATCGACGAAGCGGTCTGCTCCAGGCTGGAAGCCTGCGATTCGGTACGGGCGGACAGGTCGGAATTGCCGCTGGCGATGTCGCTGGTGGCGCTACCGATGCTGCTGATGCTGGTGCGTATGTCGCCGACGATTTTGATCAAGCCGTCGTTCATGTCCCTAAGTGCCCGCAACAACTGGCCGGTCTCGTTGGTGCTGCTGGTGTCGAATTGCGCACTCAAGTCGCCTTTTGCCACACGCTGCGCCACCATGACCGCCTCGACCAAGGGCACGCTGACCGAACGTGCGACCAGACGTGCGATTACGGTGGCAATCAAAATCAAAAGCAGCATGACGCCGAGCATGCTCCACTTGACCAGGCGCAGATCGGCGATTTTTTGTTTGAGCACCGTGTCCAATTCCTTGCTCGCCGACAGGTTCGCATCGAACTGCGCATCGATCGCCTTGGTCATCGTAGCGAAATAATCAGCGTCGGAATATGTCAGCGCCTCGGGCTTGACGATATTGTCTGTCGCAAGCTGTATCGCATTGACGGTTTGCGTGACGGCGTCCTGCACACTTCCCGTAAGCTTTTCCTTGATTCTCGGATTGGCTGCCGCAGCCTTGTTAAACGCCGCGATGGTTTGCTGCAGCCGGTCATTGACGCGTGCGATAATTGATGCGAGCGCCAACCGCTCTTCGAGGCTGGCATCCTTCTTCGCCAGCATGCCGGCGCCCTTGGCGCGCATCTTGCCGCTCTCTTCAGTCAAATAGGGCAACTGTACATACATCGCCTGGATCAACTGATAGGTATCGAGGTCCGGGTCCAGGCTAAGGCCGAAAAAATCGCTAACCAGATCATTGACGAGCAGCAGCTTGGCCACCAGCGCGCTATGGTTTGCAAAACTTTGCGGTCCGCTCAGGCTGCGCTTGGACACACCGGCGCTCACGCTTTCCCATTCCTGGCGCGAGCTTGCCCAAGCCTCCTCCATCGCCCTGTTATGCATGTCCTTGACGATTGCGGTCATGGCTTCGTAGGCTTGCTCGGTTTCGCGCTGCTTGGCTTCGCGCTTGTCCTGCGCATCGGCTGCGCCGCTCAATACCAGCGTAGCCAAGCCGCGATGCTGCTGGGTCAACTGGATCACCTTAAGAATTGCCGCGGCTGGAGCCAGGCCTTCGGTTTCTACGATCGTAGCGTCAATATTCTTGTCGGCCTCGCGCAGGTACATCAAGGTCGGAATGCCCGTCAAGATCAGGGCGATAACACTCAGAATAATGAATTTTTGCCAAAGCAAAAGTCGGCCAAGTATCGAATGAACATTCATATGCCCTCCCTAATTTTTCCATCAACGAGAGCTGCCGGTATTCGTTTCTTTTTTTGCTGGCCAACGTCTCTTCGCTTCGAAGTCGTGTTCGCAATCGCCGCTCTAATTTACATAATTTAACATTTTTTGATTGATCCCCATCAATCTTTACTTGGGGAAAATTTAAAATTCCTGGGAATTTATATTGCTTGCTGCGATCCGGCACGACATGGGAAAACCGCGTTGTGTCGATGCCAAGAGTGCCGGACATTTGGGAGAACAATGCGCGCTCACCTTGCTGGAGGCGCCGCGCCGGTAATGGCTAAATCAACCGATTACGCTTTTCCCACTTGCGCTCCAGAACGCTTGTGACGGTACCGCTCGGGTCGACCGTCTCCAGCCTGACGTCAAAGCCCCACAGCCGCGCCACATGCTTGAGCACCTCTTCGGTCTGCTGGTTCAAGGGCCTGCGCTGAAACTGGGTATGCCGGAGCGTCATTGCCCGGTCTCCGTGGGTGTCGACCGACCACACCTGGATGTTCGGTTCGCGATTGCCGAGATTGTACTGATCGGCCAAGCGCTGCCGGATATAGCGATAGCCGCTTTCATCATGGATTGCGGAAATCATCAATTTGTCTTCACGATCGTCATCCAGCACCGAGAAAAAATGGAAGTCGCGGATCAGCTTGGGCGACAAGTATTGCGCGATGAAACTCTCGTCCTTGAAATTGCGCATCGCAAAGTCGAGCGCCTTTCGCCAGTCGCTGCCGGCAATGTCGGGAAACCATGCGCGGTCTTCGTCGGTCGGGTCTTCGCAAATGCGGCGGATATCGCGCATCATGTTGAAGCCCAGCGCATACGGATTGATGCCGCTGTAATGCGGACTGGTGATCGGCGGCTGGTAGACGACGTTGGTATGGCTTTGCAAGAACTCCATCATGAAGCCATCACCGACCACGCCTTCGTCGTAGAGCTGGTTGAGGATGGTGTAATGCCAGAAGGTGGCCCAGCCTTCGTTCATGACCTGGGTCTGGCGTTGCGGATAAAAGTATTGCGAAACCTTGCGTACGATGCGCACGATTTCGCGCTGCCAGGGCTCGAGCAACGGTGCGTATTTCTCGATGAAGTACAACAGGTTTTCCTGCGGCTCTGGCGGAAAACGCTGCGGCTCGGCTTCGGCTGCGGCTTCGATCCGCTGCGGCACGGTGCGCCACAAGTCGTTGATCTGCATCTGCAGATACGCTTCGCGCTCTTTCTGGCGCGCAGCTTCTTTTTGCAGCGACAATTTGGCCGGACGCTTGTAACGGTCGACGCCGTAATTCTGCAGCGCATGGCAGGAGTCGAGCAGCAATTCGACCGCATCGACGCCGTAATGCTCTTCGCATTCCGCGATGTAGCGCTTGGCAAAGACCATGTAATCGATGATCGCTTCGGCATCGGTCCAGGTGCGGAACAGGTAATTGCCCTTGAAGAAGGAATTGTGCCCGTAAGCCGCATGCGCAATCACCAGCGCCTGCATGGTCAGGCTGTTTTCCTCCATCAGGTAAGCGATGCAGGGATTGGAGTTGATCACGATCTCGTAAGCCAGCCCCATTTGCCCGCGCTTGTAGCTTTTTTCAGTAGCCAGAAAGTGTTTGCCGAAAGACCAGTGGTTATAGGAAACCGGCATCCCGACCGAGGTATAGGCATCCATCATTTGCTCGGCGGTGATGATTTCAAGCTGGTTCGGGTAGGTGTCGAGGCCAAAATTCTTGGCTACGCGCGCTATCTCCGAGTGCGCTTGCTGGATCAGGTCGAACGTCCATTCCGACTGTTCCGGCAGACGCGACGCATTGTCGATTTTCGGCTTCTTGAGGGCTTGGGTCATTTCGGCTGCTTCTTGAAGAGTTCGCGGAACACCGGATAGATATCGGCCGGCGACTCGATTTTCTGCATTGCGAAATGCGGATGGAAATCCAACACCTGGGTATATTCCTGCCACAGGTTTTGCGGCTCGCCGTCGGTGATCTCGACATAGGCGTAATACTGCACCGCCGGCATCACGGTATTGATCAGCAACTGGCGGCAGGTAACCGAGTCGTTGTCCCAGTTGTCACCGTCCGAGGCTTGCGCGACATAGATGTTCCAATCGCTGCTGGCATAGCGCTCATGCATGATCTTGGTCAGCAGATTGAGCGCCGACGAAACCACGGTACCGCCCGATTCGCGCGAGGTGAAAAACTCGTTCTCGTCGACCTCGGCCGCCTGCGTGTGATGCCGGATGAACACCACTTCGATCTTCTCGTAGGCGCGCGTCAGGAACAGATAGAGCAAAATGAAAAAGCGTTTGGCCGTATCCTTTTTCTGCTCATCCATCGAACCCGAGACGTCGAGCAGGCAAAACATCACGCACTGGCTGGTCGGCTTGGGCACCTTGATGCGGTTGCTGTAGCGCAGATCGAAGGGATCGATGAAGGGAATCGCCAGCAGCTTGGAACGCAAATGATGGATTTCCTGCCGCAAAAGCTGCACGCGCGGATCTTCGCCAGGGGCATCCTTTAACAACTCGGCCAGCTCGAGTTCGGCCTCCTTCAGACGCTTGTGCGAACGGCCGCCGATCGCAATGCGCCGTCCCAGGGCGCCGCGCAGGGAACGCAGCACATGGATGTTGGATGGCGTGCCGAACATCTTGTAGCCGGCGCGCTGGTTCTTGAATTCGGTGGTGGCGGTCAATTGGGTCTTGACCATGTTGGGCAATTCGAGGTCTTCGAAGAAGTAATTCATGAACTCTTCGCGCGTGAGTTCGAACATGAAATCGTCTTCGGTTATCTGGTCGCTGTTGCCTGCCTGCCCCTTTCCGGCTCCGCCGCCGGCTTTCGGGCGCGGGACCCGGTCTCCCTTCAGGTATTCCTTGTTGCCGGGGCTGACGGTCTCCCATACACCGCCGTGGGCGTGACCGAAACTCGGTTCATTCACGTCCTTGACCGGTATCGATATCTTTTCGCCGTTCTCGATATCCGTGATGGAACGACCTTTCACCGCGCGCGCCACAGCCTCCTTGACCTGGCTCTTGTAGCGCCGTAAAAAGCGTTCCCGGTTGATCGCAGACTTGTTCTTGCTCTGCTGACGGCGGTCGATGAGGTATGCCAATATGCTCTCCTGCCAAGCCACTCAATGCCTGTAACCTGATACCAATACAAATGGGTGGGGCGGAGATTCGCCCCGCCTGTGCAAGCTTACGACGACTTGCGCACCCGCAAATACCATTCGCACAACAAACGTACCTGCTTGGCCGTATAACCCTTCTCAACCATGCGCGCGACAAATTCCTGGTGCTTGTTGACGTCGTCGGCGCTGGCTTTGGCGTTGAACGAAATTACCGGCAACAGTTCCTCGGTATTGGAGAACATCTTCTTCTCGATGACCGTCCTGAGCTTCTCATAGCTGGTCCAGGTAGGATTTTTACCCGCGTTTTGCGCACGCGCGCGCAAAACGAAGTTGACGATTTCGTTGCGGAAGTCCTTCGGATTGGAAATGCCGGCCGGCTTCTCGATTTTCTCCAGTTCATTGTTGAGCGCATCGCGATCGAAACTTTCGCCGGTGTCGGGATCGCGGAATTCCTGGTCCTGGATCCAGAAGTCGGCAAACGTGACGTAGCGGTCGAAAATATTCTGGCCGTATTCGGAATAGCTCTCCAGGTAAGCGGTCTGGATTTCCTTGCCGATGAACTCGACGTAACGCTGCGCCAGATACTCTTTGATGAAGGCAAAGTACTTCTGTTCGGTCTCCGGCGGAAATTGCTCGCGCTCGATCTGCTGCTCCAGCACATACAGCAGGTGCACCGGGTTGGCGGCAACTTCCGTCGTGTCGAAATTGAATACCTTGGAAAGGATCTTGAACGCAAAACGGGTCGACAGGCCGTTCATGCCTTCGTCGACACCGGCATAGTCGGCGTACTCTTGGCGCGACTTCGCCTTCGGATCGGTATCTTTCAGGTTCTCGCCGTCATAGACCAGCATCTTGCTGTAGATGCTGGAGTTTTCCGGTTCTTTCAAGCGCGACAAGACCGCGAACTGCGCCATCATCTTC
Organism: uncultured Burkholderiales bacterium; assembly: GCA_966211965.1. GTDB lineage: Bacteria > Pseudomonadota > Gammaproteobacteria > Burkholderiales > Burkholderiaceae_D > CBIHON01. The sequence continues at coordinate 30,245 of CBIHON010000036.1, forward strand.
AGCGTGCCGGGGGCGCAGGGCGCCTGGGTCAAGGAAGAGTTGCGCACCAGCTTTTCATAAATCTTGATCTCGTCGGTGACGCGCAGGCAATACGGCACCTTGACGATATAGATCCGGTCGAGGAAGGCCTCGTTGTTCTTGTTGTTCTTGAAAGCTTTCCATTCCGACTCGTTCGAGTGCGCCAGAACAATGCCGTCGAACGGGATCGCGCCGAATCCTTCGGTCCCCTTGTAATTGCCTTCCTGGGTCGCGGTCAGCAAGGGATGCAGCACCTTGATCGGCGCCTTGAACATTTCAACGAATTCCATCAAGCCCTGGTTCGACAGGCACAGGCCGCCGGAATAGCTGTAGGCGTCCGGGTCATCCTGCGCGTAGTCTTCCAGCTTGCGGATATCGACCTTGCCGACCAGAGAGGAAATATCCTGGTTGTTTTCATCACCCGGTTCGGTCTTGGAAATCGCGACCTGTTTCAGCACCGATGGATAGCGCTTGACTACGCGGAAGCGATTGATGTCGCCGTTGAATTCATGCAGGCGCTTGACGGCCCAGGGACTCGGAATGGTGCGCAGATAGCGGCGCGGGATGCCGAAGTCTTCTTCCAGGATGACGCCGTCTTCCTCTTCGTTGAACAGGCCGAGCGGCGATTCGTTGACGGGCGAACCCTTGAGGGCATAGAACGGCACTTTTTCCATCAGGGATTTGAGCTTTTCGGCAATCGAGGATTTGCCGCCGCCCACCGGCCCCAGCAGATACAGGATCTGCTTGCGCTCTTCCAGTCCTTGCGCAGCATGGCGGAAATAGGACACGACTTGCTCGATTACTTCCTCGGTGCCGTAAAACTCGCGGAAGGCCGGGTAGATCTTGATGATCTTGTTGGCGAAGATACGCGAGAGACGGGAATCATGGCGCGTATCGACCAGCTCCGGTTCGCCGATCGCCGCCAGCATGCGCTCGGACGCGGTCGCATAAGCCAGCGGGTCACGTTTGCAGAGTTCCAAATATTCCGACAGGGAATATTCTTCCTCCCGGGTCCGTTCGTACCTTGCTGTGTAGTTGTCAAAGATTTTCATGTGAAGGTCCTTTGATGTGATTCTACCGGTCGTTCCCGATCAAATTTTTTCGGTGCTTTGTTACCCGCTCGCAATTTAATAATACGCGCTCTTTACCTCAGTCGAAAGGTAAACTTAATGTAATTTATTAATATGCGACAGATGCAGGCAAGCCTCAAAAAGCATCGTTCGAAATACGTGGTTTTCCTCTATTTGATTCATGGATATGATGTTTGAAAAAAGCGCTTTCAAGTAGGCGCAGCGATTTTGCTTTGCAACATGACAGCAGGATACGGGACCGCGAAATGCCGGCTGTCATTTTCCGAACAAACCTTTCAACTGGTCTTTGAATTGATCCTGTATTTTCTCGCTGACTTTCTGTTTCACAAGCTCGCCCGCCATGCTGCCGGCGTCGACTTGCCAGCCGATGGCGCTGAACGGCCCCGACAGTTTCACAGGTATTGTGACACCCTTTAGCGCCTGCAATTCCGCACCGCCTTGCGCTTGAAGGACTGGCGCCACACTTGTCTTGACGAGATAGTCAAGCCTGCTCTCGCCGACATTGATGTCCCCTGATCCGGCGACATGGATCAAGGGCGATTTGACCCTGAGATCGTCATTGCGTGCATGCCCGTTGATGATGCGGAAGCTGGCGTTCAATTCGCTGAAATCGGTTTTTTCGCTGCTCGATGCAATCCCGCTCTGCGGCGCCGCGCCGCCTTGCAACATGGCGCTCCCTGCCTTGGCAACGCGCAGCACTTGGCCCAGGTTGACGCCGCGCAGCGCACCATCGTGCAGTGACAGGCGTGCGGTGCCGTTCAGGTTTTTTTTCATTTGCGATACGGCGGCGCCTTGCGTGCTCACCTCCAGTTGTACATTGCCCTTGCCGTCGAGAGTGTCCTTGCCGGCGGCATCCCTCAACAAATTGCCGAGGTTGATGCCGCTCAAATTCTGCCTTAGCGCAAATTGCGGCGTACTGCCCGCGGTGGCCGACGCCGCGCCGCTGGCGCTGCCGCCGTACAGATCGGCGCTGATCGGGTTCAGGTCAAGTTTGCCGCCCGCCGCGCGCAAATCGATGCGCACATTCGAGAGCTTGAGATTGGCCGTCTTGAGGGCCGCAATACGCAGGCTGCCGCCGGCATTCAGGTTTTTCAGGGGGGACAGATCGATCGGCTGCTCCGGCGTGGCAAGCGCTGTCGCACCGCTCTTTGCCGCGGGCTTGGCCTGGTAACGGTCGAGATCGAGACGATCGATGCCGAGATCGAAGTTATAGCCCGCGCCTGTCAAGCCGAGCTTGGCGTCGAACGCACTTTCGTCGAGCGCGCCTTTCAGCAGCAACGACACGTTCTGTTTCGCCAGATCGAGCTTGGCACTGCCGTCGCCTGCCAGCTTGACGGTGCCGCCGGCCGGGTTGGGCAGCGTGAAAGCGGCGCCGAGTTTCGTGACTTCAATCATCTTTGCACTCATGTCGGCCGCGACAGCAGCCGCCAACGAAACATCGAATGCTGCGCCGCTTTGTTTGCCGTTCAAGGCAAGCTGAAGCTGCGGCAAATTGAAAAGTAGCTTGTCGGTATCGAAAGTGAACGTACCGGAAATTTTGGCTTTGGCATCGAGAGCCGGCTGACTCGCCAGGATATCGGCAGCGGCCTCGAACGTGCTCGGCACCGCATTGGCCAGCTTGCCGGTTTTGACATTCAGGTTCGCGATCTGGAGCTTGCGATGTTGCTGGCGGTCGTCGAATTGCATTTTTGCATTAGTGATGCTGACGCTGTCGATCTCGAATCGGATTTTCTGATCCGACTCTTCCTGGGAAAGCAAATCGTCGAAGTTGGTACTGCCATCCTTGTTGCGCGTAATGTTGGCGCTGAGGCCATCGATCAGGATGCGATCAACCACCAATTGTTTGGACAGCAAGGGAATCAAAGCCAGCGAAACCCGCGCACTATCGACTGCGGCAAATTCGGCCGGATTCTTGTGCTCGGAAATACTGAGCTTGCCGAGATCGGCGCCGATTTTTGGAAAGAACGTGAGTTTGATGTCGCCGGGAATGGCCAAGGTGCGGTGCTTTTTTTCCTGCACCAGCTTGATCAGCAACGGCTTGTAATCGTTTGGATTGAAACTTGCGGCAACGATCCCTGCAAAAATCAGCAACAAGCTGACCAATACGCCGATGGCGATCAATGCATGCTTTGCTGGTCTTGGCATAAGATTCCTTGAAGATGACAAGGTCGGGGCCGCCGGACTAGTGCTGAGACTCATCAATTTCGAAACCAATAAAAGTGATGAATTGTTGCGTCAAACCAGGCGCGAACCGCAGCGATAGCCGGCCTATCGCGAGGATTCCAACGCGGCCGGCGAGGCGACGTAGGGCGCGGCAAGGCACACTTTTATGTTTCGAAATTGATGAGTCTCAGCACTAGGCTCTATGGCATATGCATATATTAGCTCCGCGGGTGATTTTGTGCTTTAACAGAATTTTTACCGGCCCTGCCGTTCATTCTTATTCTATCGATCGAATTTGCTGCAATAAATCCACGACCGCCATGATGGTGTGGCGTGTCTGTCTTTTAGACCATACCGCGATCATGGTATTTTGATTATGCAATCCAGACGGCAAAACCGGTTGATGCACGCAACTATTTTTTGTGCCCTGCCTGCAAGGGCCGATGCCGGAAGCAATCCACGCAATGATCGTTGACCATGCCGATCGCCTGCATGTAAGCATAGATAATGGTGGAACCGACAAACTTGAAACCGCGCTTGGCAAGATCTTTCGAAATACGGTCGGACAACTCGGTCTTGGCCGGGCAGTCCTTCAGGCTTTTCCATGCGTTCTGCACAGGCTTGCCGTCGACATAGGCCCACAAAAATGGCGCCAGGCCGCCCGCTTCCTCGCGCAGACGCAGGTAAGCCTGCGCATTGGTGATGGCCGCCGCAACTTTGAGGCGATTGCGCACAATGCCGGGATCGGCCAGCAGGGAGGCCACCTTGGCCGCGTCGTAGCGTGCGATTTTTTGCGCATCCCAGCCGTCGAAAGCGGCGCGATAACTGTCGCGCTTGTTGAGGATGGTTTCCCAGCTCAGGCCGGCTTGCGCCCCCTCCAGATTGAGCATTTCGAACAAGCGGGTTTCATCGCGGCAGGGCTGCCCCCATTCTTCATCATGATAGGCAAGGTAGCGTGGGTTGGCCGGATTGGCCCAGGCGCAGCGTATTTTCATAAGGGCGGGTCAGCGTTTTTTCGTGGGATCTTTGCGAAACAAGAAGAGGGGGCAGAGTTTTTTCTCGGCTTCTTACCAAAACAATCAAGTGCGGTTGCATACCAGCCTATAACCGCCGCCGGCATTGATGATCATCTTGTTATCGGTGATGTCGTCGATGCTGCCGTTCAGGTCGTCCTTGCTGTGCAGGCTCAGTGTCTTGCCCGAAAAATGATAGTTTCCACCGTAGGTTTTGCCATTCTTGCCCCAGATGATGGTACCGTTTTTCTGGAAGGTGATCTCGATGCTTCTGCCGCCGACTGTGCTGAAACACAGCCAACTGCCGAGTATCCTGTTGTTCGGCTGGGCATTCTGCTCGCTGGCGGTGCGCTCCGGCTCCCCCATCGTGAGATTGCCGACCACGCCGCCGACGCTGCGGGTACGCATGTCGCGAATCCAGTCGGCCGGCACCGCGAAGTTGAGATTTTGCCCATAGCGGTGCTGGAAAGTCATGATGCCGACCAGCGTGCCGGCAGTATCGAACAAACCGCCCCCGCTCGACCCCGGCGAGATCGGCGCGGTGGTTTGAATCACCGTACCGCCGGACACCGCGCGCAATGAAGACACGATACCGTCGCTGATGGTGAGGTCGAGACCTTGCGGAGCGCCGATCGCGTATACCTTCTGGCCGGTGCGCAGAGTGGCGGTGCTGCCGATCGTCACCGCAGGCGCGGTCAGTCCCTGCACGTTCAGGCGGCACAAATCGTATTCTTCATCGGCCACCGCGACACTGGCCGGCAGGCTGTCGCGGCCAAGCCTGACCTGATACTGGCTGCCGCTTTTGGTCACATGGCAATTGGTAATGACGACGCCATTGCCGATCACCACGCCGCTTCCGCTGGCGACCTGCACACCTCTGGCATCGAGCACGTTGATGAGCGCGACACTGGGCGAAAGTTGCGCAAACAATTCCTCGGCGCTTCGAACCGTTGCCGCCGGTGCCGGGGCCGGTGCCTCGGCTCCAGCTTGCCGGGCGGCCTGCGCTTGCGCCGCGATCGCCTTGGCTTCGCTTTGCCTGGCCGCCTGAACACGGGCCACTTTTTTGAGTTGCCACCAGCCCAGGATCGCCATCAGAATCAGCGCGGCGAGCATCCACCTGGCCCAAGGCCGTGCAGTGCCGCGGCGGGATGGAGGCAGATTGAAACCGCGTTCGAACGCGAGCGGCTCGGCCATCTCGATGACTGGCACCGGGGGAACGAGCGACGCATCGTAGGCGGCGCGCCTCTGCGGATGGGACAGGATATGGAAAGCCTCGCGTGCAATGACGCGGTCGTTCGGGTCATGCCGTGCGGCGCTTGAAAACTCTGACGCCAGTCTGTCATAGGCGCGGGATACCTCGTCCACCGTTGCGTCGGGCTGCACTCCCAGGACTTGATAAAGCGTTTTTTTCATGCCTGCCTTCATGAAGCCGGGTCAATGAATGTGCCCGGGTTGAACGATGGATTGTTGTGCAATCATTAAGTTTAGCCTAAATCAAGGGGAAAGAAATCGATGTTTTTCGCGCGCCGCCCGGTTGGAAGCGACCGTCGTGAATCATGGTTGCCGAGCTTGCCCCGGGCCGTAAAACATAAAACAGCACCATGATTTGCGCCCTTCCGCAAAACGGCAGCGCGTGTTACTTTCCGTAGGACTCGAACCGGCGTGCGTCGGCGCAGCGGCTTGCGCGAATTCATTTCGTTGAGGTTTTCGGATAGTCATGACCATCGTCGCCATATTCAACCAGAAGGGCGGAGTCGGCAAAACCACGACCGCGCTCAATATCGCCGCTGCTCTGGAACGGCGCGGACGCAAGCCGTATGGCATCGATCTCGATCCGCAAGCGCACTTCAGCGCGATCACCGGAATAACGGCCGCCTCCGGCGACGACACCGTGCTCAGCCTGTTTCAGCGCAACCGCCCCTTGCATGAACTGGTGCGCGAATCAGCCTGCGGCATCCAGGTCGTTCCCTCTCATCTGGAGGTATCCAAAGTCGACACCTTGTTCGGCAAGGGCTATAACGTCGTGAACCGGCTCAACGCCGCACTGCGCGCGGAGCAGTTCGGCGACAAGGAGCGTCCGGTGGTCATCGATTGCGGCCCCTTGATCGGGGTGATCACCTTGAATGCGATCTTTGCCTGCGGCTGCATCGTGGTCCCTATCTCGGCCGATCACTTGTCCGCCAAGGGTGCGTTCCAGATCGACAAAACCCTGAAGGCGCTGGAGACGGTGCTGAAACGCCGTGTTCCGCGGCGCTATCTGCTGACGCGCTTCGATGGCCGGCGCCGCATGGCGTGGGATGTGCAGCGCCTGATCGAGGAAAAATTCGGCAACGAAGTGTGCCGCACCCGTATATCGGAAAACGTCAGCCTGGCGGAAAGCCCCGCCTTCAGCAAGACCGTGTTCGACCATGCACCCAACAGTCGCGGCGCGCAGGACTACGATGATCTGGTGGAAGAATTGCTGGTTGATGGATTTATCGAGTGAGCCGAGCCGCCCGATCATCTGATCGCCTGTTCAGGCGCTCTTCGAGATCAAGGTCAAAATCTCCTCGACGGAGGTCGCCTGCCATTGCTTTTCATCGCTCTCCCTGACGATGCAGCGCAGCACGTCGCATTGCCGATACATCTGGCGCAACTTGCGCTCTGCGTCTTCCTGATCCCTGCCTGCGATCACGATGCTTTCGATCTTTTGCCCGCTCCGGGTCTGTATTGAAAAATCGAACTTCAGCATATTCATTCTCCCCTGTGCCGGACCTGTCTCGACGTTCGCAGAGTTCCCCATGCACTTCACATTAGTCGACCGTTCGATTTCGCACAAGCAAGGACTAATCGCCGTATTACGCAATAACCAATAAAACAATGAAAAATCCGGGGCATCTGCGCATCGATTGACGGACAACAAACTGCATCCCGCTGCTCTTTGCGATGCTCAAGGGTCGGCAAGGAAGCTGGCGTTCGTATCCAGGAGCACTCATGAAAAGAAACACCGGAAGACGCAAATTCGGCATCGTATTTTTGATCGGCATGATATGTGCCGTCTCTTTTTTTTCAGTACTGGCATTCACGATGGATCAGCCGGACGGCGAACTGCAAATCGATTGCAATCAATTCCAAGTGCGTTCCAAAGTCGCCTTCGAAGGCGGCAAGGCATTTCCAAGCGGCGGAGCGGAATACAACTTCGCGTTCAAATTGAGCGAAGGACTCGACGATCCGGCCTGCCCGCCTGTGCCGCTGCACACCGCCAGGGTCAGCGCACGCTGGGATGCCAACGCCAAGCGGGCATACGAAACCATCCGCCACCATCCGTCGGCACGAGCCCGGCTGACCCAGATCGTCCTGCGTTGCCCCAGCAATCCCTGGACTGCTGTCGACGAACCGGCCTGCACCATAATCGAAATCAATACCGACAATGAACAGATGGCGGAGCCGCCGTTTATCGGAGCGCTGCCGCTGACCGCCTACCATCTGGGCAGCGCCGGCCGCCAGCGCATTGCCTCGACCATCGTCTGGGAAGGGCCAGCGGATTTCATCACCGCGCCGGCCATGCCGCCGCAAATCCGGGCGATGGATGACGGCGGCGACATCGACGGCCGGTTCTTCAAGCGCAACGCGGACGTGAGCGCGAATATCCATCGCCCGGCCGACGGCAGCCCAGAGTGGTATGTCAAAAACCCGGTCAGCTACGATATCGAGGTACAAGTGAAGTCGGTCGGCGGCTGGGCCGGCAAGGCGCTGGTGCCGCGTGTTGCAGGTGATCCCGCCGTGCTGACGCTGCCCTATTCGCGCCTGTTCGAGGACGACGAATCGAATTGGGATATCGAAAACTTTCCCGAGCGCGGCAAGTTTCGCGCGGTGCGGATCCGGGCCCGGTTGCATGACGGCGGCACGGCACGACCTTGGTCGCACTGGCGCGCATTCCTGGTTCAGGCGCCGCTGCGGGTGATCAAGACCCCGAGCAGTATCGGCTTCCGCCTCCCATCCGGAACAATGACCGAGAACTGCAAAGCCGCCAATTACCGTCCGCCGGAAAGCCTGGAACGCCGCGCCGCGTTGCCCGCCGTGCGATCCTGAAACCGTATCCTTTCACGGCGGACGGCACTATTCCGTTTGCGGCTGCGCCAAAACCAGCAAACCGGTCGACACCTCCTTCGCATAATTGAGCACTTCGAAATTGCTCAAGCCGGCGCTCAAGATGAGACGCCATTTCGTACCGCTACCTGGCGAATAGCCGAACAGGCTTTCCAGTTGCGCCGACGTGAACGTTTGCATCTGGTTGGGCGCCAGCGTGCCCATCGCCACATTCGATCCGATCAGCGTACCGCTGTCGTCATAAGCAGTCGCCGTCAGCGCGGCGCTGCCTGCTGTGGTATTGATCACGCGCAGCTCGGTCGTGGTGGCCGCATTGGATGAAGGGTAGAGGATATACGCATTGCGCGTCGTCGTCGTGGCCGAGCCGGCCGTCCGATTATCGGTTTGCGCCTGCGCCAGGTACAGGTTGCCGTTCGACGGCAGCTTGGTGTTGTCGATCACTTCAAAGCTGGGCACATTCGCATTGACGAGCAGCCGGTATTTCGCCTCGGCCGAACTCGGAACGTATCCCAATGCCGCCTCGATCTGCGCCGATGTCAAAGCCAGGATCTGGTTCGCGCCCACGCTGCCCAGCGAGCCGCTGCCGGCCACGTTGCCCGCTTCATCGTAGGCAACGGCGGTCACCGCAGCAGCGTTGCTGTTCGGGTTGACGATGCGCAGCACCGTGTTGCGGGTGGTGCTGATCGAAGGATTCACCAGCAAGACCATGCGCGAAGAGGAAGCCGCCGCCGAAGCGGGGCGGTCATCGATCTGCGCCTGCACCAAAGCCAGGTTGCCGCTGGCGATGTCCTTGGTGAAATTGATCAGCTCCAGGCTCGGTAGCGTAGCGTTGAAGACGACCCGGTATTTGGCGGTCGGAGAAAGCGGCGTGTAGCCCAATGCGCTTTCCAATTGCGCCGAGGTGTAACTAAGCATCTGCCGCGCGGCGATCGTGCCCAGGACCATATTGCCGCTGCCGAACAGCAGGCCGTTTTCATCGTACAAGCTGGCCGTCAGCGTACCGCTCTGGCTGCTGGTATTGATGAGGCGCAGCACATTGGTCTTGTTGGTGCTGGTCGATGAACTGAGGAACCAGGCCGTGCGCGTGACACTGGCCGCGCTCGCTGCGCTGCTGCGGTCGGTATGGAGCGATTGCGACAGTGTCAGGGCGCCGCTGGCGATATCGCTGGTGTAATTGATGAGCTGGAGCGCCGGCAAGCCGCTGTACAGGTAAACCGCGTATTTTGCGGTCGGTGCGCCCGGTGTGAAGCCGAGCAATTGTTCGAGAGCCGCCGAGCTGAACGTCAGCGTCTGGTTGGCTGCGATAGTGCCCAGGGTAGCATTGGCGCTGCCCAGCAGATTGCCGCTTTCATCGAATGCCGTGGCGCTGATGGTGCCGGCCGATGCGGTCGGATTGATCACGCGCAGCACCGAAGTCTTATTGGTGCTGGTCGAGGCGTTGACGAACAAGGCTTGCGCCTCGATGCGTGCGGCCGCCCCGACCGTGACCGTTGCACTGGCCGCCGCGCCGCTGCCGGACGCATTGCTGCCGATGACGCTGTAAGTCGCCGTCGCGGCCGGCGACATCTTGCCGCCGCTCTGCGTCGCCGCAAAGCCGCTATTGGTCCAGGTATACGAAGTCGCCGCCGGACTGCAAGCCGCAAACAAATAAGTCGAACCGCCGCCCGCGATCAGGTTAGGCGAAGCGGTCAGCGTGCATTGCGGCGCACCTGCGTTCGAAGCCGCCAAGGTTCCTTTGCGAATCGTATGGTTGCCGCGGTCTGCTACGTACAGGTTACCGCTGCTGTCGACGCTGACGTCCTTGGGATTGAAAAAGCGCGCCGCCGAACCGGCGCCATCGGCCGATCCGGTAATGCCGGCAGCGCCGCCCACGGTCGTCACGGCGCCGGCGGCGGTAATCTGGCGAATCACATGATTGTCGGTATCGGCCAAAAAAACCGTGCCTGCACTATCCACGGCTATGCCGGTGGGGAAGCGGAACGATGCCGCCGAGCCGGTGCCGTCGGCGGACCCGGCGCTGCCGCTGCCGGCCAAGGTAGTGACCATGCCTGCCGCAGTGATCTTGCGAACGGCGTGATTGCCGTGATCGCTGACATAGACATTGCCCGCTGCATCGGCCGCCACGTCGAACGGCACCGAGAAACGCGCCGCACTGCCGGCGCCGTCGGTCAAGCCGTTGGTGCCGGCCGTACCGGCAAGCGTGGTGACCACCCCGGCGGGCGTGATTTTGCGGATAGTGTTGTTCGATGTATCCGCCACGTACAGGTTGCCGGCGCCATCGAGCGCGATGCCATTGGGTCCGCTGAAACGCGCCGCCGCGCCGGTGCCGTCGGCGTTGCCGCTGGAACCGGCGGTGCCGGCGAAGGTGCTAACAACACCGGCCGAGGTGATCTTGCGGATGGCGTGGTTGCCGGTATCGGCGACATACACCGTGCCAGCGCTGTCGGCGGCAATCCCGAGCGGGCCGAAGAAACGCGCCGCGCTTCCGGCGCCGTCGGTGCTGCCGAAACTGCCGAAGCTGCCAGCGAAGGTCGTGACGATGCCGGTCGACGTGATTTTACGGATGCTGTGATCGGTAGCGTCGGCCACGTACACATTGCCGGCGCTACCGGCCGCTACCGCATAGGGGTCTTCGAAGCGCGCGACCGTCCCGGTACCGTCGACGCTGCTGCTGCGTCCGGCCAGTCCCGCCAGCGTGGCGACGACACCGGCCGCGGTGAGCTTGCGGATGGTGTTGTTCGACGTGTCGGCCACGTACACATTGCCCGCGCTATCGACCGTCACACCGGACGGATAATAGAAGCGCGCCGCAGTGCCGGCCGCATCCGTGCTGCCGGGTATCAGTGCGGTGCCGGCGATCGTCGTCACCACACCGGCGGCAGTGACCTTGCGAATCGTGTGGGCACCGTAGTCGGCCACATAGATCGTGCCGGCGGCATCCACCGCGAGGCCGCGCGGTTCGCTGAATCGTGCCGCGGTCCCGCTGCCGTCGTTGCTGCCGGAGGAGCCGGCAGCGCCGGCCAGCGTGGTGACGACGCCGGCCGCGGTGATCTTGCGAATCGTGCGATTGGACGTGTCGGCCACGTACACGTTGCCGGCGCTATCGACTGCCACCCCCAGCAGTCCCCGGAACAACGCCGCCGACCCGGTGCCGTCGGTGCTTCCCTGGACTCCCGCACTTCCCGCCAGAGTAGTGACAACGCCGGCCGCCGTGATCTTGCGCACCACGTGGTTGCCATAGTCGGCCACATACACGTTGCCGCTGCCGTCCACCGCGACACCGCGCGGCTCGCGAAATTGTGCAGCGGTGCCGGTGCCGTTGACGCTGCCTTGGGTGCCGGCGGTGCCGGCAAAAGTCGTCACCACGCCGGCGGAGGTAATCTTGCGGATGGTGTTGTTCGAGGTATCGGCAACGAAGATATTGCCGCTGCCATCGACCGCCACGCCATACGGATCGAGGAAGCGGGCCGCCGACCCGGTGCCATCGCTTCTGCCCTGGACGCCAGCCATGCCGGCGAAGGTCGTGACCGCACCGGCCGCCGTCACTTTGCGGATGGTATTGTTGGAACTGTCGGCCACGTACACATTGCCCGCGCTGTCAACCGCGACGCCGCGCGGCGAATAGAATTGCGCGGCGCTGCCGCTGCCTTCCGCACTGTTGACCACGGTTCCGGCGGTTCCCGCCAGCGTGGTGAAGGTAAAGGAGGTGGATTGTGCATGGCCCGACGCGGCGACGCCAAAGGACAACCCGCATGCGAGCAACAGCGAAGCAAGCTTCTTCATGATTTCTCCGAAAGAAAATCAACGATCAGTGCTTACACTACTGCTGTGCCCCTTCGCCGGAAGGACGGAAGGATGCTCAGCAAACAAACCAAAAGCGGCAAGAAACCCAATGACGGGGCGATACTCTGGGATTCACCTCGAACGTGCAGCAGTTCCTTCCTCGTTGCTGCCGCGATACAGCGTAGCACGATCACGCCTGAAATTCGATGGTGCAAGTTCTCATACGGGATTTTCAGCCTGAAAATCCGGCGATTACAGATCCAAGCCTTCATCCCAATACGGCGTCGGCCCGAAACGCGCTGAAAAGAAATCGATGATCGCCTGCGTCTTCGGCGGAAGAAAGCGGCGATTCAGATAAACCGCCCACAGCACCTTTTCCTCGGCAATCGGAAAGTCGCGCAGCAAAGGCACCAACTGACCGCTTTTCAGATAGGGTGCCACCGCCCAGGTCGATTGCAGCGCAATGCCAAGGCCATCGACTGCAGCGTCCCGCAAGACTTCGCCATTGTCGCTTTGCAGGCGGCCGCCGACGCGCACGCCGGCGATTTCCGCCGGATCGCCTTTCAGGCGGAAACGCCAATGATGATAGCTGCCCAGAACCAGGCATTCATGCCGCGCCAGGTCTTCCGGATGCCGGGGCGTGCCATATTGCTCCAGGTAGCTGGGCGCGGCGCACACCACCAGCCGATTCGGCGCCAGCTTTTTTGCAACCAGGGAGGAATCCTTCAACGCACCGATCCGGAACGCGACATCGATACCATCCGCGGCCAAGTCGATCACGCGGTCTGACAGCCGCAAGTCGAGCCGGATGCCCGGATACTGCCGCAGAAAAGGCGCAATGGCGGGCGCGATGTGCTGCCGCCCGAACGAGACCGAGGCCGCCACCCGCAGCAAGCCTTCCGGCCGGCTGCCGGCAATTCCGACCGAAGTACGCGCATGCTCAGCCGCTTCCAGCAAAGTAAGCGCACGCTCCAGGAACATTTCGCCATCCTGCGTCAATGCGATCTTGCGCGTCGTGCGATGCAGCAGGCGCGCGCCGAGATTGTGCTCGAGCTGCGCGATACGGGCGCTGGAAGCTGCCGGCGAAAGCCCGAATTCACGGCCGGCCGCAGATAAATTACGGGTAGCGCAAACGCGGGTGAAGAGGGCGACGTCGGTCAGGTCAAGCGGCATTTTCTTGTTTTGCTGAAGAGTTATTTCGTGATTATGCCAATTCTCAATTCAAATCAATAGAGACACAATGCCTTCACTTGATCACTTGTAAGGAAAAACCATGAAAGCAATCGGCCTTAACCACTATCTCCCCATCTCCGACCCAGCCTCATTGCAGGATATCGAGGTGCCGACGCCTACCCCAAGCGGACGCGACCTGCTGGTCAAGGTCGAAGCGATTTCGGTCAACCCGGTCGATACCAAGGTGCGTTCCCAGAAAGGCGTGGTCCAAGCCCCGCCGCGTATTCTCGGCTGGGATGCCGCCGGCACGGTCAGCGCGGTCGGTCCGGAAGTCACGCTGTTCAAGGTCGGCGATCCGGTGTATTACGCCGGCAGCATCACCCGCTCCGGCGCCAACAGCGCCTTTCACCTGGTCGACGAGCGCATCGTCGGCCACAAGCCGAAGACGCTCGATTTTGCGCAAGCCGCCGCTTTGCCGCTGACCACCATCACCGCCTGGGAAGCGCTGTTCGAACGCCTGCGCATATCGAAGGACGGCGCCGATGCCGGCAAGACTATCCTGATCGTCGGCGGTGCCGGCGGCGTCGGTTCGATTGCGATCCAATTGGCGAAGCAACTCGCAAAACTCACCGTGGTCGCCACCGCATCACGGGCTGAATCGGTCAAATGGTGCAAGGACTTGGGTGCCGACGCAGTGATTGATCACTTCGGAGACATGCCTGCGCAGTTCAAGGCGCTCGGCCATGCGTACGCCGATTATGTACTGTGCCTGAACGACACCGACAGGCATTTCCCGGCGATGGCGGCATTGGTTGCGCCGCAAGGGACGATCTGCACCATCGTCGAAAACAGCGCACCGCTTCCGGTGGAGCTGTTGAAGGGCAAGAGCGCCGGCTTTGTGTGGGAAATGATGTTCACGCGTTCAATGTTCGGCACCTCCGACATGATCGAGCAGCACAAATTGCTCGATGCGGCGGCGGCCTTGCTCGATGCCGGCAGCATCAGGACTACGCTGGGCGAGGTGTATGGCGGCATCAATGCAGCAAATCTGCGGCGTGCCCATGCTGCGGTCGAAGGCGGACGCACGATAGGGAAGATTGTGCTGGCCGGATTTTGACATTGCCAAAAGCAAGGTCCGGCAAGGTCCGGCTTGCCGGCCGGTGAGTGGGCAAACGGCGAAGGGCTTGCAAAATTGCCGGATACGCTTTCATCGGCATGCGCAACGGGTCATCGAAAGGCTTTTCGATGGCCCATTGCCGGACGCAAGTGACGTTCAAAAAATGCGCAGTTCAGTATTCATCGGCAAGGATGACATGGGTTGGCGGCCGATATCGGATTCGTATCCTGGCGCACCAAATTAAGCACGGACCATGGCGTACACCCCCGATCTTCCCCGCAAGTTTATGGGATACCAAAAATCCACAATCCATGGCATCCTCCCACGCTTGAACAAGCGCGGAAAACCTTAGCCATGAAAAATAACAAGCCGGAAAAAATCGCAGACAAAGTCATCACCGCCGCAGTGAAAGCACCCGTCAAGCTGGTCGGCGAGGTGGTGGAAGATACATCCAGCATCCTGAAGGAGAGCGGGGAACTGAAACCCGGCTACGGCATGATCACCGGCGCACTGTCCTTTACCTTGGGTTTCCTGTGCTTCCTCGGGGTGCTGGCTTTCCACTTTCCACAGTACTTGACCACGCCGGAACTGCGCCATCAATATTCGGTCGACGTCCTGCGCCAGGTATTGTTTTATTCCCTCCTGCTGTCCGGCGCCATTTCCCTGGCCAACGTCGTTCTTAAGAAGTCGCGCAGCCTGAACCTGGCGGCACTGGCCTTCGTGCTGGCGTCGGTTGCGCTCGGCGGCTCTTCCGTGCCGGTCGGGGACTTCCCGGACCATACGCCGTATATCGGGCTGGACTGGTTCATCCTCGACTTGCTGGGCTCGACAATGATTTTCGTGCTGATCGAAAAGCTGTTCCCCCTCTATCGCGGACAAGCCGTGTTCCGCAAGGAATGGCAGACCGACATGGCGCATTTCATCGTCAATCATTTCCTGGTCGGGCTGGTGCTGTTGACAGTCAACTTTCTGATTCACCGCGTGTTCGGCTGGATGGTGCACGGCGATTTCCAGCAGTTGGTGCAGCAAATCCCGTTCATCTGGCAACTGCTGCTATGCATCCTGGTGGCGGACTTCATGCAGTACTGGACCCATCGCGCCTATCACGAGGTGCCTTTCCTGTGGCGCTTCCACGCGGTGCATCACAGCGCCAAGACCATGGACTGGCTGGCCGGCTCGCGCATGCATATGCTGGAACTGGTTTTCACCCGCGTCGCGGTGCTCGGTCCGCTGTATGTGTTCGGCTTCGAGAAGTCGGTGATGGATGCCTATATCATCGTGGTCGGCTTCCAGGCGGTGTTCAATCACGCCAATGTGCACCTGCCGTGGGGGCCGCTGAAACACCTGGTGGTGACGCCGGATTTCCATCACTGGCATCATTCGTCCGATGATGCAGCGATCGATAAAAACTACGCGGCGCACTATGCATTCCTGGATCATATTTTCCGGACCGCGGTAAAGACCGACAAAGAATTTCCGGAGAAATACGGTGTGGTCGGCGACTATATGCCGGATGGGTTTGTGAAGCAGCAGATGTTTCCGTTCAAAAGGTAAAAAAACAGGGGGCACAAAAGCGCGCCCCCTTTATTTTTTACTCGCTGCGCAACATCGCCTTAATACCGCGCACCGCCTGCCGGATCCGCGCCTCGTTTTCAATCAGTGCAAAACGCACATACTCATCGCCATACTCGCCAAAACCCAGGCCCGGCGACACGCAGACCTTGGCCCTGGCCAGCAGCTCCTTGGCGAATTCGATCGAGCCCAGATGGCGGTAGGCTTCGGGAATCCGAGCCCAGATATACATCGACGCTTTGGGCATCTCGACCATCCAGCCGGCCTCATGCAAGCCTTTGACCAGCACGTCGCGGCGGCGCTGGTACTGCGCGCGGATTTTTTCGACGCAGCCTTGGTCGCCTTCCAGCGCCGCGATCGCCGCCACCTGCACCGGGGTGAAGCTGCCGTAATCGTGATAGCTCTTGATGCGCGCCAGCGCTGCGACCAGTTCCTTGTTGCCGACCATGAAGCCGATGCGCCAGCCTGCCATGTTGTAGCTCTTGGAGAGCGTGAAAAATTCGACCGCGACATCGCGTGCGCCAGGCACCTGCATGATCGACGGCGCCTTCCACCCGTCGAACACGATGTCGGCATAGGCCAGGTCGTGCACCACCAGAATGTCGTGCTCTTTCGCCAACGCGACCACGCGCTCGAAGAATTCCAGCTCCACGCATTGCGCGGTCGGATTGGAGGGAAAGCCGAAGATCATCATCTTCGGTTTCGGATAGCTCTCGCGTATCGCGCGCTCCAGCTCGGCAAAGAAGTCCACGCCCGGCGTCATCTGCACCGAGCGGATGTCGGCGCCGGCGATCACCGCGCCATAGATGTGGATCGGGTAGCTGGGGTTGGGCACCAGCACCGTATCGCCGCGGTCCAGCGTCGCCAGCATCAGGTGCGCCAGGCCTTCCTTGGAACCGATGGTGACGATCGCTTCGCTGTCCGGGTCGAACTCGACGTCGTAGCGCGCCTTGTACCAATGCGAGATCGCGCGGCGCAGGCGGGGAATGCCTTTCGATGCCGAGTAGCCGTGGGTATCTGGACGCTTGGCGACCTCGACCAGCTTGTCGACGATATGCTGCGGCGTGGCGCCGTCGGGGTTGCCCATCGACATGTCGATGATGTCCTCGCCACGGCGGCGCGCGGCCATCTTCAGCTCGGCGGTAATGTTGAAAACGTAAGGGGGAAGACGATCGATGCGCGAAAAGCTGCGCGGAGCTTGGGATTGCGTCATGTTGTGCTTTCACGTTAGCGCCCGGAACCGTCCGAGCGACGTGGAACAGAGGTTTGTTCCGGCAACGATTCTAGCGAAGTATGTTCAGCGATGCAATCGCGCAATCTTTATGGGTCATGCCTCCGCGCCGCCCTGCTGCTGCACCGGCAACCAGATCCGGAAAGTCGTCCCTTGCCCGACGATGCTCTCGACTTCGATGCGGCCTTGATGCTTTTGCACGATGCCGTACGACAGCGACAGCCCGAGCCCGGTGCCTTTGCCTACCGGCTTGGTGGTAAAGAAAGGGTCGAAGATGCGTTTCAGGTTTTCCGGCGAAATACCGCTGCCGGTATCGATGAATTCGATCCAGACCTCCTTGTCCTTGTGCCCGGTGCGAATCGTGATCTGGCCCTGAGTTTCAATCGCATGGGCGGCATTGACCAGCATGTTCATGAACACCTGGTTCAGTTCCAGCGGCAGGCATTCGATCGGCGGCAATTTGCCGTATTCCTTGACGACCGTAGCCTTGTACTTGATTTCATTGTTGACGATATTGAGCGTGCTGTCCAGGCCGCGATCCAGGTCCGCCCATTGCCATTCGACCGCGCCGACATGCGAGAAGTCTTTCAGGTCCTGGACGATTTTCTTGACCCGCATCATGCCGTCCTTGGACTCGTTGAGCAGCGCGGTGACGTCATCCTTCAGGTATTCAAGATCGGCCCTCTCTTTGGCTTCGGCGATTGCCTTCAATCGGCCCGGGAAAGAAGCGAATACATCTTCGTTTTCTTCATAGATCCTCAGCACTTCCAGCAGGTTGCGGAAATAGGTATCAAGACTGGTGAGATTCGAATTGACGAAGCCGACGGGGTTGTTGATCTCATGCGCGACGCCGGCGGCAAGCTGGCCGATCGAGGCCATTTTTTCGGTTTGCAGCAACTGGTTGTGCGCCTCTTCGAGGCGGCGATTGGTTTCCTGAAATTGGGCATTCGCCAGCTTCAGCTCGGCGGTACGCTGCTCGACCAGTTGTTCGAGGCGATCGCGGTACAGTTTGAGTTCTTCTTCGTCGCGCTTGCGCTGGGTGACGTCGTGAGTGACGGCCACCAGCATCTTCTCGCCGTCGAGGTCGATCACCTTGCCCGATGAGACGACGTCACGTATCTCGCCATTGCGCATGCGCACCCGCACCGGGAAATCATGGATCTCGCCGGCTTTCGACAGCGTTTCGATGAAGGCGCGGCGCTCTTCCGGGTCGGCCCACAAGCCCAGTCCGGTCGAACTCCGGCCGACGGCTTCTTCGCGCGAGTATCCGGTAAGGCGCTCAAAGCCCGGGCTGACGTCGACGTAGGTGCCGTCGTCCATCCGGCTGAACGTCAGCCAGTCAGGCGAAGCGAAAAAGATACGGCGGTATTTTTCCAGTTCCACGACGTCGATGAGTTCTTGATACTTTTGCATTTCCATATGGCCGCCCCCTTTACGGCCAAGTGTGGAATTCATGGAATCCATCGACCGCAGTAAACTATCCTAGTCGATTTTTTCGTTTTAAATTGTTACTTGTTGATACATCGGCGCCGGCACTTGGAACCTATCCGTTTCGCAAAGAACGCATCGCGCCGCTCCATGCGATCAACTGATCCAGCATCGTGTTCAGCGCTTTTTCCTGTTGCGCGCCGGGTTTGAAGACGCTGAAATTTTCGAAATCGGTATACAGGGATAGCATGACCTGATTGCGCACGGTGGCGACCTGGACTTCCGCCATAACCAGGCGCAGATGCTCCACTGCGCGCGCACCGCCGGCGCTGCCGTAGCCGACGAAGCCGGCAGCCTTGTTGTTCCATTCCTTGTAGAGGTAGTCGATAGCGTTTTTCAAGGCGGCGGAGGTGCCGTGATTGTATTCCGGCGTCACGAGCACAAAGCCATCGAAAGCGTCGATTTCCGCCGCCCATGCCTTGGTGTGCGGCTTGCTGTACTGTCCCATGGATGGCGGCACCGGCTCGTCGAGCAGCGGCAGATTGCACTCTTCCAAGTCCACCAGTTTGAATTCCGCATCGCTGCGCTTTTGCGCAATATCGAATACCCATTTGGCAACGGCTTCGCCGTTTCGGCCGGGCCGGGTGCTGCCGACGATCACTGCAAGTTTGACCATGATTGCCGCCTCCTAGAATTGCTGATTTAAAAATGCGGGAATCAGGCGCTTGGATCGGTACGCAATGCCGGTTTCCCTGCATCAGCCAAAGGGCGGCACTCGATAGCGGATGTTTTCAAGAATCGGAACCATGCCTCGGCCTTACTTCATAGAGGACAAGGAAAATCTAAAAGTTCAGAGATATACAGCGTGCCGGAACATAGGGAGCGTGCCCGGCAAAACGTCGCCTTCCTCTTTAGAGCCTCTAAATTAAAGCCGCTGGCGTTGTGGCTTCTCCTTGCCGTACATTCATACTGTCTGCATCGGCGCGCCTGGCCAGCGGCTTCTATCCGAGAATCGCGCCGATACCGCGTCAAAAATGCGCGCAAGGCCTCGGCCTTGCTGTGCTTTTTTCCTTGTCTCGGCCCGATTTCGCCACTTTTACTTTTGCTACGAATTTACGGAACAGGACACTAGAGGCTCTTAATGCCTGCGATTTGCCTATTTGAACTTGGCCGGAAATTGCATGGCGATTGCGCCGGTCAAGGCATCGGCGATGCCGTACATATGGTTCTTCATTGCTTCCCAGGTTTGCGCTTCCTCGGCGTATTGCTTGTCGCGCAATTGCTGGATTTGCTGAACGTGATGGCCGCCATGGGCAAGCAACATGCCGCGCAATCCGTCGATCGGCAGGTGCGGATTGGCATTGCCGAGAAAGCTCGCAATTTGCTCCGCATTGTCGAGCATTGCTTTCCTGGCGCTCTCTTGTTGCGCGCTGTTACCGGCGGCAGTCGCAGTCAGGTATTGCTTGACCGCGCCATAGTGTCCGCCCAACAGGCCAAATACTTTTTCCGAAGCCGCTTTGCCATAGTAGGGTTCCATCGCTGCTGCGATTTGTTTGGCATTGGTTACGGCGCCATTTTCGGCGGCAGTGGCAGCGGCGGTATTGCCGGCCAAGGTTTCACCGACGACCGCGCGCACCCAGAATGCGTGACCGACCCACAAGTCACGCAGCGCTGCGTCGGTTTGCGCAACTTTGCTGGAATTGATTTCGCCGTTGATGTGCAGTTCGGCGCCGTGGGCCGATACCGGCGGATGGATGCTCAACAATGCGGCCAGAAGGCCGGAGGTCAGGGCAAGTTGTGTGGCTGCTTTCATTGCGGTTTCCTTATAAAAATGAGAGTGTGAAAAGGACGAAAGGGTGCGGCAAGGCACACTTTTATGTTTCGAAATTCATGAGTCTCAGCACTAGGTGCGTAAATGCCCGTTTCTAAGCAAAATGGTCGTATCGACTTCTGCATAGGGTGCATGAATCGCCCCAGGGTGCAGCCGCTGCCAAGTGCCCGCGGGATAGCGGCCGTACTGGTCGCATAACTCTCCCGCGAGGACAAAGATTTCTTCGCCCCAGGGATGGGCATGCGGGCCGATACGTGTGCCGGGCCGCCATGACACCAGCATCAATCGATGATGTACGAGCGAAAGCTGTGCTACTTGCATGCCGCCGGCGCCGCCCTGTGTCCAATTGCGGTCGCCGGATGCCACGGTTTCGTTTATGCCGTTTGGGGCGAGACGGTGACGGTAACTGAACAAGGCTGCGCCTTGCGGTCCCGCATGCAGGTCTGCTGCGTTGTCACGGCTGAGAAACGTGCCGCTGGCGTGCGCCGACCCCTTTTCAGTCAGACTGCCGCCGAGCACATAGAATTCGTTCCGTGTACCAGCATCAAAGGGCAGCGCCGTATTCGGCGGCAGGGAAATCATACCGGCCCAGCGCAAATCGGCTGCATCCGACAAATGCAGGATGGTGCTCTCCCGCTCGGGCAGTTGCGTGAGATTGACTGACTTCAGCTGGATCATGTGCGACTCCCGGTCCGATCGATTTCACTGGTTGGGCGATGCGCGCCAAGCGTGCGAGCGCGCTTGGCCGCCTTCCTGGCAGAGCAAGCGTGACGCCTTTGAACAAATAATACAGATCTGTATTATAAAATACAAGACCCTTCTGTATTATTTAAAACGGACCGCATCCACCTCGCCGCAGCACACGACAATACGGACATGTCTTTACCTTTAATTTACATATCCGTATTATTTTGAGATGTCATTTCCCTTGGTGCTCCCCTATGTCTTCCCCTTTGAAGCAACGCGTCCTTGAGACCGCCGATAAATTGTTCTATGCCGAAGGCATCCGCGCAATCGGGATCGACCGCATCATCGAAGAGAGCGGTATCGCCAAGGCTTCGTTCTATCGTTTCTTTGCATCCAAGGATGCGCTGATCACCGAGTGGATCGAAACACGCGATGCGGCATGGCGCCGCTGGCTTGCGGAAAGCGTCGACCTGCTGGCGCCCGATCCCGCGGACCGGCCGCTGGCAGTTTTCGATGCGATTTATTCGCGCTTCAGGAATCCGGCATTTCGCGGCTGCGCATTTCAGAACACGATCGTCGAACTCGCACGGGCGGATCATCCCGCCGTCATTGCGGCGCGCGCCCACAAGGCAGCCGTCATATCGATGCTGAAGGGGTATTTGTCTGAAGCGGGATACGGCGCGGCGGCCGATGATCTGGCGCTGCAATTCATGCAGCTTATCGACGGCGCGCTGATAACCGCGGTCCGGGAGCAACAGCCGGATGCCGCGCTGCGCGCCAAGCAGATCGCGGCGATGCTGCTGCAAGCACATCCGCCCAAAAGGCAATCGCGGGCGGCGGCAAAAAAGGTCTGATTGCGCCTAAGCAGGTCCGCAAAAATAACTTGACATAGACTGTGCTCATGAACGGCCTTGA
>CBIHON010000037.1:0-50131 GCA_966211965.1 uncultured Burkholderiales bacterium
TCCTTGTCTCGGCCCGATTTCGTCACTTTTACTTTTGCTACGAATTTACGGAACAAGACACTAGCACGAGCCATGCCGGTGCCGATGGAAAAAGGAACGTATCAGGCAGGTGAGAAATGACGGACCGGTCGTCCATCTCCGACGAAGTAAAGCGCTTTATCCTGCTCAGCATTCCTTCGGTCCCGTACCTGGAAGCAATGCTCCTGCTGCGTAGCGATCCCTTGCACGGATGGGATCCCAAGCAGTTGGCGCTGCGTCTTTATATCAATGAAAAGACTGCTGCCGAGTTACTTGCACAGTTGCATGCAGCCGGCGTGCTGATGATCGTCAATCAGGAATTGGCGATCTATCGCTATCACCCCAAATCCGACAGTCTCAAAAAAATAATTGATCTTCTCGCGGAAACTTATTCGCAGCATCTGGTCGATGTGACAAACATCATCCATTCCAAGACCAACAAGAGGGCGCATCAGTTTGCCGACGCCTTTATTTGGCGAAAGGATTCGTAATGGCAGCTGCCATCTATATGCTTTGTGCATTCACCGCTTTTGCATGTTCCTACTTGCTGCTGCGCAGCTACGGCAAGAATCGGCATCGCCTTTTACTTTGGAGCGGTCTGTGCTTCGCGGGAATGTTCCTGAACAACGTGCTGCTGTTGGTTGACCGCCTGGTTTTCATTGAAACGGATTTATCGACATGGCGCCTGGCCTCCGCACTAGCCGCGCTTCTACTGCTGCTATACGGGCTAATTTGGGAGGACGAATGATCACGTTAAATGCAATACTTGCCGGCGCCATTGCCATGGCCTCCTTGATCGCCAGCCTGTTTTTTCTTCGCTTTTGGAGAAGCACGAAGGACCGTTTCTTTCTTTTTTTTGCATTGTCGTTTCTGCTTGAGGCCGTGGGCCGGACACTGCTCGGATTGAACTGGCCGCATAGTGAAGATGCGCCAGGTTACTATCTGATCAGGCTGCTTGCCTATGCGTTGATCCTATTTGCCATTCTCGACAAGAACCGCCGCAAAACGAGGTCACAATGAGTATACCGACGATACGTTTTCCAATGTTCATCGGATTTACGGCACGCTGCCTTGCAGCGACGCTTTCGACCGTGCTGACGGCATGCGCAACGCAGACGCCGACGCAAGCGCAGGCTGCACATGTGTCTACGCCTCCAGGCCCAGCGGGCCTGCCCGTCGAACTGCGAAAGCCTGCACCCATTCGAACGGCAATCGCGCCGGCTCGGGCGGAAGTGCCCGTTACGACCACAAGTTCCGTGACAACCCCGATCATTTCAACAGCGATTGAGCCAAGCCCCATTCCCGATCCATCTGCCGTAGCGGAAGACAAGATGGCGACGCTGCAGCTCTGGGTAGATCAGCAAGATCGCCTATACCGCGTGGCGGCGCCCTTGTTGATCAACAATACCGAACTATGTCCACGGCACTCACGCAATTTGCTTGGCCTGACTGCCAAAACGAAGTATTCATATTCAGAGAATTTTGCCGCCGCGGCGCAAGCGGTATTGGGATTGGACGAACACCTACGCGTCATGAGCATCCTGCCGGGCAGCGGCGCTGCATTGGCGGGAATACAGAAAAAGGACATTTTGGCAACGGCGGGGATCGAGCCCATCCCGTCGGGACCGGAGGCCGAACGCACTGCTGCATCCCTCATCGGTGCTGAAATGCAAGGCCGCGCGAGCCTGGACTTGTCCGTGGAACGCAACGACGCGCGCATCGCGCTCCAAGTCCCATTGACGCCGGCCTGCGCCATGACCATTGACCTGGGCAACACCGAGAATGTGAGCAGTTATGCCGACGGCAATCGCGTCATGATCACCCGCGGCATGCTTGAGTTTGTGCAGTCTGACGAAGAACTGGCCTACGTATTGGCAAAAGAGATTGCCCACAACATTCTGACACCATCGACAAGAATGGACATGGCATCCATCATAGATGGCCTGCATACTTTAAGTGCACCATCGTCTTCGGCCAAACTTGATGCCGGACTTGCCCCCTTCACTCCCGTCCTCGATGCAACTGCCGACAAGCTCGCGCTCTATCTGCTTGCCCGCGCAGGCTATGGCCTCGACAATGTGCAGGCTTTCTGGAAACGACTAGCCGATGCATATCCTGCCACAATCGCGCGCAGCTATACGGCGCTGCATCCATCGACCGACTACCGTCTCTCGGTAATTGGCCAAATTGCACAGACCATCGCCCTGAAACGGAAAAACAATCTGCCTCTGGTTCCCTAGGACGGTTTGGCGATGCGTGCAAGGGAGATCAGGTCGCGGCGAGAAGCGCGGCCGTACGAAGGGCGAGGCAGGGAAGGCGGGTGGCATGCCTCCACCCGCCAAGCAGCAGAGGCCTGCAGGCCTATATGTCCGCCCTGCAGGGACGGTAAGCACTACAGGCCCGAGCTAGCCCCCTTTCATGCATCGACGAACCGCTCCAACTCGACTTTATCCATACTTGCCTATTCATCAGGTAAGTCCTCCCTCACCTCATCTTCGTAGGACAGTGCCGGTAATACATTGCTGTCCGCGGTAACAGCGTTTGTCTGTCTGGTTTCGCCCGGCGGTTTGCCCTATGCTCGGCTGGCACACTTGGCAAATGCGCACGGACT
This sequence comes from uncultured Burkholderiales bacterium, assembly GCA_966211965.1. GTDB lineage: Bacteria > Pseudomonadota > Gammaproteobacteria > Burkholderiales > Burkholderiaceae_D > CBIHON01. The sequence continues at coordinate 2,630 of CBIHON010000037.1, forward strand.
TTCAGAATTTGCCGGAGGAAAGCCACTGGTTTGAACCGAACTTTCTGGAGAAACACCATGAATGCTGCTGACAAGATCCTGCCGACCATTCACGAAGACGCATTTCTGAAATTGCTGAGTAGCGGAGGCCAGGTACAAATCCGCATTCAGCCATTCGGTCGCTATTATGTCCCCTTCGTTTACTGCGCTTTGTCCGATACCAGCGAAAAAGTGCCCTATGGCGTCATCTTGCAGCAATGCGGGATGCTGGCCGCGGCGACACCGCGCGAACTGTTGAGCGTCTTGTTTGACATTGCCGGACATGACGCTGCCATGTCTATCGAGCAAATAGAATCATTGGAAGAAAAGTACGACCTGTACTCATCCAGCCCCGCGACGCATTGACGGTTATGCATGGCGCAATAACGGTATTTGTGCGGCCGCCGCGGCTTGAGCATAGGCTGTAGTCAATTTCACCTGTCAAAATTGGCAGGTTCACAACTTATTTTTATGCCGCTACTCTTTTGCGTGCTTTGTCTGATTGACCGGCCAAGGGTTCACGGGCTCGGATCGATCGACTCAATTCAGAAGAGAGGGGACCAGAATGAGTGTAGACGTAAACAATCTTTTGCTGACGCCAAGTTATGACCCGAATAATCTCATCGATTCACTCATTGAGAAGCTCGGCCTTAAGAACGATGCAGCCTTGTCGCGTTTGCTGGATGTCGCGCCGCCGGTCATCAGCAAGATTCGCCATCGCAGGTTGCCCGTCGGCGCGTCCATCCTGATCCGGATGCACGAAGTCAGTAATTTGAGCGTCAAGGATCTGCGGATCTTAATGGGCGACCGACGCAGACAATCCCGTTATGTTTCCGTTCAGTTCAAGCCGGAATATTCGGAAAGCATCTACTAATCTGGATGGATGCAGAAGAAACTGCAGCTGCCGCCACCCAAACCGCATCCGCCGAAGTAACCGCCGTTGGAGCCTTGCGCTAACGGCAGATGTCGCTTCAAGCAGCGGCGCAGATGTTTTACGGAATTTTACGGAACATACGGTGCAATACGCGTGCAGCTATTGACGCCCTACAGAGTGCGGGTTACGCCCTTGTTAGAACCGGGTCATTGACCTGCCATTCCTTTCCAAAGCGTGCTTGGCCCTCGGGCTGACTCTGGAAATATACTTCTGAATTAACCCCACACCCGTCGTATCAGCCTTCCCAGATAGGGTTATCAGGTCGGCTTGTGCATCGTCCTTTTCGAGGTTTGTTCAGCGCTTACTTGCGTAAGGGCCACACAAGAATTCGTTCATGCCTTCGATTTCCTGACATCAAAGCCCTCTCCCGGTTTACCCTGCGCCGACGATATCAACTTTGCCCTACACCAGCGCGCCCCGTACCACCAGTGTGTGCGGCAACAAGGGGCAGGCCCAGCACCAGCAAACTCCATATGTAATGCTATAGGGAGCCGCACCGTTTTATGCACCAAATGAGGAGGAATTACCCCAAAACGAATCTATATGACGATTCAACGTACTGCTTGATTATCGAACCAAATAATGGCGCTCACATGAATTCCGGAGAGATATCCCATGTTTTAGGGATTGACATGATTTACATCAATAACGTAACTTGCTTGAAAGAACTTTTTTCCCTCTCTCACTTGAGAGCACCATGACCGCCCGTTAGGCGTCTTTAGCTACGAATCGTCTCATTCATTCAGGCCAGCGAAGAGAAAAGAAGGAGCACAACATGAAGTTCACCTATTTCAACGCTGGCTTGTATCCTGCAACGGGATATTTCAGCAACCCGACTTCCACTTGCTCTTCCTTGAAATCAACTTGATTGAGCACTGGCGCCTTCTCGGCCAGTGAGTTGCTGGAATCAGGTACAACCCTCAAGAACGTATAACTGGACATGCATCACAGAATCTGTTGTGACGCTCTTGGTGTGCGTATGCACCATATTGGACACAAAGTTGGGGACAGTTCAACGGAGATAATTTTCCACCGCAGGTCGATTAATGAAAGGAGTTCCTATGTCCACCGCTTCCCACGAGAGTGGGACAATCAGCACTCTTCCGCCTTCGCTCGAATTTCTCGCCTTTACTCTCGGCGACGAGGAATACGGCATCGATATACAAAGAGTACAGGGACTCCGTGGCTACGATGCGGTGACGCACATCGCCAATGCACCCGACTTCACCAAGGGCGTGGTCAACCAGCGGAGCGTCATCGCACCGATCATCGACATGCGCATCAAGTTCGATTTCGGCATGCGGTCCTATGGCCAGTTCACCGTTGTCATCTTCCTCAACATTGCGGGACGAATAATGGGTCTGGTGGTCGACAGCGTGTCCGATGTCATCACGCTGACCGCCGATGCGACCAAGCCGGACCAGAAATGGGATCAGCGCTCGATATCGACAAGCTCATGTCCAGTGCGAACATCGGCCTGATGGATAAACAAGCCGCGTAAAGCCGGCCCTGGTAAAAAAACAATAAGGAGAAAGAAATGCAATCGTTCTACAACTTGAAAATTTCCACCAAACTGCTGATATCGTTCGCTGCCGTCCTCACGCTGACTGTCGTGCTTGGCGTGTTCTCTATCCTCCAACTCGCGAAAGTCAACCAGACGTCGGTGGACCTTGCAACCAACTGGATGCCGAGCGTGCGCGCCGTGCTGGAAATCAAGGCCAATATCATGCGCTACCGCGCGCAGGAAGCTCAGCATATTTTGTCTGTCAATGAAGATGACATGGCGAAGTATGAAAAAAGAATGGCCGACCTCATGGCGGAACTCAAGAAGAATATCAGTGAATATGAGACGCTGCTTTCCGAGCCGGAGGAAAAGGCTACATACGCGGAATTCACCAAGCTGTGGGACCAATACATGGTCGAACACGACAAAATCATCAAACTGTCGCACGGAAACAAAAATGAGGAAGCAAGGGATACCATGCGCGGCGAGTCCTCGCGCATTAGTACGGAACTGGCTAATCGCATCGAAAAGCTCGCACAGATCAACATCGGCGGGGGCATCAAATCCGGCCAGCTCGGCAGGGAAACTTATGACGCGGCCCGTGCATGGATTTTCGCCACGCTATGCGGCAGCCTTGTATTGGGCGTACTGCCGGCGCTGTGGATTGCGCGCATCATTTCGCGCCCCCTAAACGAAGCGCTGCAAGTCGCGCAAACTGTCGCCGCCGGCGACCTGACCAGCCAGATCGAAGCCAAGTCACGCGACGAAACCGGCCAGTTGCTGCGGGCGCTCAAGGAAATGAACACGAGCCTGCAAAACATCGTCGGGGAAGTCCGCGCCGGCACCGATACCATCGCCATCGCCTCGACCCAGATCGCCACCGGCAATCTGGACCTGTCGTCGCGCACCGAACAGCAAGCCAGCTCGCTGGAAGAGACTGCCTCCTCGATGGAGGAGCTGACTTCCACCGTCAAGCAGAATGCCGACAATGCGCGCCAAGCCAACCAGTTGGCAGAGTCCGCTTCGGAGGTTGCCGTCAGGGGCGGCGAAGTCGTGTCGCAAGTGGTCGATACGATGGGTTCAATCAACGAATCGGCCAAGAAGATCGTCGACATCATCGGCGTGATCGACGGTATCGCTTTCCAGACCAATATCCTCGCGCTGAACGCGGCGGTGGAAGCCGCCCGCGCCGGCGAACAGGGGCGCGGCTTTGCCGTGGTCGCATCCGAAGTGCGCAACCTGGCGCAGCGTTCCGCCAGTGCAGCCAAGGAGATTAAGTCGCTGATCGGTGATTCCGTCGAGAAGGTGGAAGCCGGCGGCAAGCTGGTCAACCAGGCCGGCGCCACCATGGATGAAATCGTCGCCAGCGTCAAACGGGTGACCGCCATCATGGGCGAAATCACGGACGCCAGCCGGGAACAGGAAGCCGGCATCGAGCAGATCAATCAGGCAATCAGCGAAATGGATACTGTTACCCAGCAGAATGCCTCGCTGGTCGAGGAAGCCGCCGCTGCCGCACAATCGATGCAAGAGCAAGCGAGCAAGCTGACGCAGGTCGTCAGCGTGTTCAAGCTCGGCGGCGCGCATGCTGCTGCCGCTTCCGCTGCGCTGCCGCAACGCGTGAAACCGAATATGCCCAAGGTGGTACCGTTCGTAAAGCAGCCGAGGGTAGACAGAATAGCCGCAGCCAACGCCCCCCGGCTGAAGAAAGTCGGGAATGCGCGTGCGAACGCCGACGGGGATTGGGAACAGTTCTAAAGCCTGTCATAAACCTCGGAAGGGTGTCGAGAAGCTATCATAGGTGATCAAGGCGATTGCAGGCGCCTTGATCACCAGTCTCGCTCCACGTGGTCCTTCCGATAACGGCTGCGGCCTTCAGTTCAACGATCAAGGGTCATTGAGTGCGACCTGGGTTGCCTGGTTGGCGGTAGCAAGCGCCTGACCGTCTGCATGAGCGAAGGACATTTCACCTGGCAAAGACTGCTGCCCAACCAGAGCATGCTCAACGCGGTGACCACGCGCCGCGCGAACTACTCAACCAGAACTGCGCCCACTCACTGCCTTCGTATTCCTGAAGGACCACAAGTCCGACCTACGCGCTCTACGTGCTCTCAATCAGTAAGCGTCTGCTGAACACCGTCTGGACGTAGCAGGCCGATCACGCCGGAGCGGCTCCCGCCACAATTTGACGGGAACCATCATGGACACAACAGTACAACCCGGCAGCCGCAAGGGCCGACCGAACTATCCAATCGACTTCAAGCTCCACTTGGCGCGCACACGGCATCAACGCCAACATGCGGCTCAAGTGGCGACGGCACTACCGCGCCGGCGTCGTCCGCTTCGCATGCCGCCCCGCCTCTGGCTTGTAAGCATCTTCTTCCCTGCGTAAACTCCCGGCATGCCCGCGCATGCCGACCTCCCCGACGATATCGCTACCCTCAAGACCATGATCGCCGAGCGCGATGCACATTGGCGGCCAAGGATGCCTTCGTCGTCACCCTGCGCGAACAACTCTCTACCCGCACCGCCGAGATCGAGCATCTCAAGCTGATGATCGTCAAGCTGCGGCGCATGCAGTTCGGCCGCAAGTCCGAGAAGCTGGACCGGCAAATCGATCAGCTCGAACTGCGCCTGGAAGACCTGCAGGCCGACGAAGGGCAGACCGCCAGCTGTGCACAACGCCAGGGACGGTCGTTCCGTGCTCCTGCCCAGAAGAAGCCGCTGCTAGCGCACCTGCCGCACGAGGAACAGAGGCGTGCCCCTGCCGAAGAAGCTTGCCCCTCGTGCGACGGCGCACTCAAGCACCTGGACGGGGATGTGTCCGAGCAACTGGACTACGTCCCGGCACGCTTCAAGGTGATCCGCCATGTGCGCCCCAAGCTGGCGTGTTCGTGCTGCGACTGCATCGTGCAGGCGGCAGCGCCGACGACAATAATAATGTCTCTCTTGACTTGAAAATCCCGCCAAGCCACCCTATACTTAGCACTCGCTAGATGAGAGTGCTAACAACTTTCTTCAGCTTTTTCACTTTTCTGGTGCACATATTTTGCACGACAAAAGCGCGTTTTGCGGCAGTCTTGCAGCAAATACAACCATAACTTATTGAACTTAAAGGAGTTTGTATGAACCTTCGTCCTTTGCACGATCGCGTCATCGTCAAGCGCCTCGACCAGGAAACAAAAACTGCGTCCGGCCTCATCATTCCAGAAGCAGCCGCTGAAAAACCGGATCAAGGCGAAGTTCTCGCGGTCGGCAACGGCAAGATCCTGGAAGACGGCAAGGTACGTCCGCTGGATGTCAAAGTCGGTGACCGTGTCCTGTTCGGCAAGTATTCCGGCCAAACCGTCAAAGTCGGCGGCGACGAGCTGCTGGTGATGCGCGAAGAAGACATCATGGCAATCGTCCAAAAGTAAGACGACCATCTAACGAATTTAAGGAGTAACGAACATGGCAGCTAAAGAAGTTATATTCGGCGACGCAGCGCGCGCCAAGATGGTCGAAGGCGTCAACATCCTCGCCAACGCAGTCAAAGTCACCCTGGGCCCGAAAGGCCGCAACGTCGTGCTGGAGCGCTCTTTCGGCTCCCCAACCGTGACCAAGGACGGCGTCTCCGTCGCCAAGGAAATCGAACTCAAAGACAAGCTCATGAACATGGGCGCGCAAATGGTCAAGGAAGTCGCTTCCAAGACCTCCGACAACGCAGGTGACGGCACCACCACCGCTACCGTGCTGGCTCAAGCCATCGTGCGCGAAGGCATGAAGTTCGTCGCCGCCGGCATGAACCCGATGGACCTGAAGCGCGGTATCGACAAGGCTGTTTCTGCCACCGTCGAAGAACTGAAGAAAATCGCCAAGCCATGCACCACCTCCAAGGAAATCGCGCAAGTCGGTTCGATCTCGGCCAACAGCGATTCCTCGATCGGCGACCGCATCGCCGAAGCGATGGAAAAAGTAGGCAAGGAAGGCGTTATCACCGTTGAAGACGGCAAATCCTTGAATGACGAGCTCGACATCGTCGAAGGTATGCAATTCGACCGCGGCTACCTGTCCCCTTACTTCATCAACAATCCGGACAAGCAAGTTGCCATCCTGGACAATCCGTTCGTCCTGCTGTGCGACAAGAAGATCTCCAACATCCGCGACCTGCTGCCGGTACTGGAACAAGTCGCCAAAGCAGGCCGTCCGCTGCTGATCATCGCCGAAGACATCGAAGGCGAAGCGCTGGCCACTCTGGTCGTCAACAACATCCGCGGCATCCTGAAAACCTGTGCAGTCAAGGCGCCTGGTTTCGGCGACCGCCGCAAAGCCATGCTGGAAGACATCGCCATCCTGACCGGCGGCCAGGTCATCGCTGAAGAAGTCGGCCTGACCCTGGAAAAGGTCACGCTGAACGATCTGGGCCAAGCCAAGCGCGTCGAAATCGGCAAGGAAAACACCACGATCATCGACGGCGCAGGCCAGGCTTCCGCGATCGAAGCGCGCGTCAAGCAAGTGCGCATCCAGATCGAAGAAGCGACTTCCGACTACGACCGTGAAAAACTGCAAGAGCGCGTTGCCAAGCTGGCAGGCGGTGTTGCCGTAATCAAGGTTGGCGCAGCCACCGAAGTCGAAATGAAAGAAAAGAAAGCCCGCGTTGAAGACGCGCTGCACGCAACCCGCGCTGCCGTCGAAGAAGGCATCGTTCCAGGCGGCGGCGTTGCCCTGTTGCGCGCACGCGCCAACCTGAATCTGAAAGGCGACAACGCCGATCAGGACGCCGGCATCAAGATCGTATTGCGCGCAATGGAAGAGCCGCTGCGCATGATCGTTCAAAACGCCGGTGACGAGGCTTCCGTGGTCGTGGCTAAAGTGTTGGAAGGCAAAGGCGTGAACTTCGGTTACAACGCAGCCAACGGCACCTACGGCGACCTGGTTGAAATGGGCGTGCTGGATCCAGCCAAGGTGACCCGTTCGGCATTGCAAAATGCTGCATCGATCGCTGCCCTGATGCTGACCACCGATTGCATGGTTTGCGAACTGGCTGAAGACAAGCCGGCTCCAGGCGGCATGGGCGGTATGGGTGGCATGGGCGGTATGGGTGGCATGGACGGCATGATGTAATTGCCGTTCAAAGCATCTCGCTTTCCGCAATGAAAAGCCCGCAAGGTTTCGGCCTTGCGGGCTTTTTTATTTCATATTCATTTCATCCAAAGTACGCCCACAAATATAATTTTATGAAGCACGCCTGCGCCGCATTTTCATTTCGTGCCACTAACGCATCCGGTATAGCATGTCCCGCATAGGCCTTATTTCAGATACGCATGGGCTGCTCCGGCCGGAAGCAGAGGCTTTTCTGCGTGGCTGCGATTTCATCATCCATGGCGGCGATATCGGCCATACCGGCATTCTTGAAGAACTGTCGTCATTGGCGCCGCTCACTGCGGTGCGCGGCAACAACGACCAGGCGCCTTGGGCCGAAGCCTTACCGGAAACGGCACTGCTGCAAGTAGGCGCAATCCGCATTTATACCATCCACGATCTCACGCAACTCGCCATCGAACCTGCCACGGAAGGCATTCATGTGGTCGTGTCAGGACACTCGCACAAACCATCCATCTCGAAACGCAACGGCGTGCTGTATATCAATCCGGGTAGCGCAGGACCGCGCCGATTCAAATTGCCCGTCGCCGTGGCCGAACTGAATGTTGAAGGAAGCGCGGTCTCGGCTCACCTCGTTGAACTTGAATTGGCGGATAAGAGAACGAGATAAAAGTCCCATGAGGAGGGATCGCCCGCTTCATGCCGAACGCGCATGCCAAAAAGACACTGACCCGGTTCTAGAGCATTTTTAGCCTGACCGTACGGGCCAATCTCAGGCCTCCGGTGCTCGGCGTACGCCTGTACGCGTCCGCTCCTCGGCCTGACCTTGACTCCGCACGGTCAGGCTAAAAATGCTCCAAGGCTTAGCGCCAACCCGGCTCCCGCTTCTCGACAAATGCCAGCACACCCTCCAGTGCCGCCTCATCCATCATATTGCACGCCATCGTCTGGCCTGCCAGTTGATAGGCGGCCTCAATCCCCATTTCCGCCTGCTTGTAGAAAAGCTGCTTGCCCATCGCGATGGCCATTGCAGGCTTGGCGAGAATGCTGCCAGTGAGTTTGCCGATTTCAGCGTCGAGTTGATCGGGCGGCGCCACCCGGTTGATCAAGCCGCGTTCCCGGGCCGTCTCGGCATTGATGAATTCGCCGGTCAACAGCATTTCCATTGCCTGTTTGCGCGTCACGTTACGCGATAACGCAACTGAGGGCGTGGCGCAAAACAAGCCATAATTCACGCCTGATACCGCGAATTTCGCATCGCTCGATGCGACCGCGAGATCACACATCGCCACCAACTGACAACCTGCCGCCGTGGCGATACCCTGCACTCTGGCGATGACCGGCTGCGGCATTTTCTGGATGCGGAGCATCATCTTGCTGCATTGGTTGAACAAGGCCTTGTAATAGGCCGCAGACGGTTCGGCGCGCATCTGCTTCAAGTCATGTCCGGCGCAAAACGCCTTACCGGCCGCGGCCAACACGACGACGTGCACGCCAGGGTCCTGAGCGACCGCATCGATCTCCTGCTGCAAGGCTGTCATCATTTCCTGCGACAAGACATTGAATTTGTCCCCGCGGTTGAGGGTCAGCGTCGCAATACCGTTGGATTGGGATTTAAGAACATGAGGTACGCTTGCTTGCGACTCGATAGGGTCCATATTTTCTCCGCGATGCAGGTTGACTTGCTGAGTTACTTGCCGCCACGCGTCGTTTCAACGGTCCTCGTCATCGGCATCGGCAGGCTCGCCGAGAGAAGGCTCGGGCCGGTAGTTGGCCAGCAACGCCGTGCGCGATGCAGGCGTTTCCAAGCTGATTCGTCCCAGCGCGCCGGTGCGATAGTCTTGCAACAATGTGTGGGCGGCTTTTTCCAGATCGACGCCGCCGCCTTTTAACCGGAAACCGCGCCGCGCCGCCACGCCTTCCACAACGCCGACGCCGTCCATGCCTTCGGTTTGCAAGCCGTAACGCCCCGCAAGTTGCTGCGGATAACGCACCAGAAGCAAATCGGCTAGAAAAGTCGCTACCTCTTCCTCGATCAGGGCATTGCTGCCGATCGCATGACTGGCCGCCAGCATCAAGCCATCGGTCGGATGTTCGATCTTCGGCCATAGCATGCCGGGAGTGTCGGTCAGAACCATGTTGTTGCCGAGGTAAATCCGCTGCTGCATCTTGGTCACCGCCGGTTCATCGCCGACCTTGGCCACGCGCTTCTTCAGCAAGGCATTCATCAGCGTCGATTTGCCGACGTTGGGAATGCCCATGATCATGATGCGCAAGGGTTTGAGCGCCGTGCCGCGATGCGGCGCATTCTTCAGACACAGTGCGGGGATTTTTGCGACATCGGCCGGATTCTTGCAGCTGAGCGCAACCGCGTGCACATTCTTTTGCCGGTTGTAGTAATCGAGCCAAGCCTGGGTTGCGGCCGGATCGGCCAGGTCGCTCTTGTTGAGGATTTTCAGGCAGGGGCGCTGACGATGCTGGCGCAGTGATTCGATCATCGGATTGCGGCTTGCTTCGGGCAGGCGCGCATCCAGCACCTCGACGACCAGGTCGGTCTTTTCCATGGCTTCCGCCGCCTTTTTGCGAGCGGCGTTCATGTGACCGGGGAACCATTGTATGGACATGCGTGAATCTATCTTGATTGAGGAGGCAAGCCGCTATTTTACCCCCTGGCTCGTCATAGCCGCCCGATTCCAGCGCATGCGCCAATTGCCAAGGCCGATCACGACCTGTAATATATTACACATCACATACCACAAAACAACCAATGCCTCTCCCCGCCGTCGTTCAATCCATCCCCCGCTCCCTGGCGCGCGAAGATGTCTACCGCACCATCAAGCAATGGATCGTCAATCTACAGTTGGCGCCCGATGAACTGATTCGCGATCATGAAATTGCCGAGCGCCTGGGTGTGTCGCGCACGCCCGTACGGGAAGCGTTGCGACGCCTGGAGGACGAGGGGTTGGTCGTGACCAGTTTCCATAAATGGACCAAGGTCGCCCCCTCCGACATGGGCGAGGCGGCGCAACTTTATCCGGTGGTGGCCGCCTTGGAAGCCGCCGCGGTCGAATTGGCGCAAGCCCATTTGTCAGCCGCCGATCTAACGCAATTGAGCATGCTCAACAAAGCGCTGGAACAGGCGATCCGGGCACGCGACGTAGAGCAGGCCGCGGCGCTGGATATCGAATTTCATACCCTGATCGTGCACAAGAGTTTGAACACCGAAATCGCGAAGCTGCTTGCCGCCCTGCTGCCCCGTATCAAGCGCATCGAACTTGCGCACTTCGGCAATCAGCTGATCGCACACCAGTCCGTTCTGGAGCACGCCGCGATCCTCCGCGCCTTGAAGAAAGGCGACGGCAAAGCGGCCGCCGAAGCGATGAAGAAAAACTGGCTCCTGTAGCCATTTTCCCCAATCCACACCACCGGAGAACCCCGCCATGAAATCCGCCCTGCTGGTAATCGACTACCAGAACGCAATCTTCACCGAGCCGCCGGCTTATCAAGCCGACATCGTGCTGGAACGCATACGCCAACTGATCGAGAAAGCGCGCCAGAGCGGCGCACCCGTCATCTATGTCCAGCATGAGGAAGCCGGCACGACGTGGGAAGCCGGCAGCAAGACATGGGAGTTCCCGAACGCGATCGCGCCGCAAGCGGAGGATTACGTCAGTCCAAAGAATTCCTGCGATGCCTTCCGCAACAGCAGCCTTGACCGGCACCTGTTCGACCAAGGCATCCAAAGAATTTTCATATGCGGCTATGCAACGGAGTTTTGCATCGACACCAATGTCCGCCGCGCCGCCATCCTGGAACTGGAAACCGTCGTAGTGGCCGACGCCCACACCACGCGCAACCGCCCGCATCTGGATGCGCAAAAAATCATCGAACATCACAACTGGATATGGAAGGAATTCGGCAATCCGGGCAATCAGCTCAGGCTGTGCTCTACACGCTCCGTGCGCTTTGCGGAAAGCTGATCATGCCGAAGCCCGCTACCGCCTTGCTGCAGCCCGCACAGGACATTCCGGAAGGTTTCGCTTCGCTCTCGCAAGGGGTGTTCCATGCATCGACCATCCTCTATCCGGATGTCGCGTCATTCCTGAGCAGGAGTGTGCAAGACAGCTACAGCTACGGACAAAACGGCACGCCCACGCATCTCGCACTGGCGAGCAAATTGGCCGAGATGGAAGGCGGAGGCCACACCGTCCTGGTGCCGACCGGGCTGGCAGCGATCATGCTGGTCAACAGTTGCCTGCTGGGCGCAGGCGACCACGTTCTGCTGCCCGAAACCGTATATGGCCCGAACCTGGATACGATGCAAGCCTTGTTCGGCAAATGGGGCGTCCGGCATTCGTTGTACGGCAATGAAACGGGTGCGGCCATTGCCAAGCTGTTTCAGCCACAGACACGCTTGGTGTGGTGCGAAAGCCCTGCTTCCAACTCGCTCGAAATGCAGGATGTGCCGGCGATCGTGCAAGCCGCCCATGCACAAGGGATCGCGGTCGCAATGGACAACACCTGGGCCACGCCGCTGGGATTCCGGCCGCTCGATGCGAGCGTGGATTTTTCAGTGCACGCGTTGACCAAATATGTCGGCGGCCATTCGGACCTGTTGATGGGTGCGGTGACGACGCGCGATGAAAACCATGGCAGGGCATTGCGCGAGACTTGCGAACGGCTCGGCTATTATGTCTCCGCCGATGAATGTTTTCTGGCATTGCGCGGGCTGCCGACAATGTCGCTGCGGCTCGAGCGCCACTTCGCTTCGGCATTACGCATTGCGCAACGGCTGGCCTCCTGTCCGCAGATTGCGAGCGTGAATTATCCGCCGCTCGCCAGTGACCGGGGACACGCTTTATGGAAACGCGATTACAAGCTCGGCAGCGGACTGCTCTCGTTCAGCTTCAAGGAGAGCGGCCTGGAACCGGTTGAGCGGTTTGTCAAGCGGCTCAAACTTTTCAGGTTGGGCAATAGCTGGGGCGGCGTGCATAGCGTAGTTGCAGTTTCGCGCAGGCAGAGTCATGCCGGCATGGCGCAAAATCCCGAGTGGCTGGTCAGGCTGCATGCCGGGATCGAGGATGCAGACGATCTGCTCGATGATCTGGACCAGGCGCTTCAACCGACTTGAGAGTTGATTCATCTTTAAAAAAGCGGCATTTCTCCGTTGCCAGTCTTTTCACCGCCGTGACGCAAGCCATTGCATCAATCGATTTCGGCCAGGACTTTCAGATGCGCAACGACGCTGCGCCCCAGGGCGGACAGGTTGTAGCCGCCCTCCAGGCAACTGACGATGCGTCCCTTCGCATATTGCTTGGCGATTGCCATGACCTGCTGCGTGATCCACGCATAGTCGGCTTCGACCAAGTCCATCTGCGCCATGTCGTCTTCGCGATGCGCATCGAAGCCGGCCGAGATGAAAATCATTTCCGGGCGGTGCGCATGCAGCGCCGGCAACCATTTTTCAGTCACCAGTTGGCGTACCACATCGCCCTTGGTGTGGGCCGGCACCGGCACGTTGACGGTATTGGCAATCCGATGCAGAGCGCCGCCGACGCCGCTATACGGATAGAACGGATGCTGGAAAAAACTCACCATCAATACACGCGGCTCATCGATGAAAGCTTCTTCGGTACCATTGCCGTGATGCACATCGAAATCGACGATTGCGACACGCTGCAAGCCATGCACCTCCAGTGCATGGCGCGCCGCGATCGCGACATTATTGAACAGGCAAAAACCCATCGGCTCGCCCGGACGGGCATGATGGCCGGGCGGGCGAATCGCGCAAAATGCATTGTCCACTTCGCCGCCGATCACCGCCTCCGTCGCCGCCACGGCCGCGCCGGCGGCCCGCAGTGCCGCTTTCCAGCTATGGGCGTTGAGCGAGGTGTCGCCATCCAATGGATAGTAGCCGGAATGGCTGTCGGAAAGCGGCGGAACGTTATCGCGCACCAGAGCCAGCGCGCCCGCGGTATGGACCCTTGCAATCTGCTCAATCGTCGCCTCGGGTGCTTCGCGCCGTTCCAGCAGGCTGTCGATGCGGCTGGCAATCAGCTGGTTTTCTATCGCCTGCAGGCGCTCAGGCGACTCCGGATGCCACGATCCCATCTCGTGGCGCTTGCAATCAGGATGGGTATAAATGGCGGTGGTCATTGGCGGCGAATGGAGAATGCCGCTCTCAAGTCCGGCATTCTCGAATAGAATCTGTGATTGCCATAGTTTATACCTTGCGCGCCCACAAATTGCGCAAGGTTTGATCAGTCTGCTTACCCATCTCTCCCTTCACGGAAAAATTTGATGTTTGCCAAAGTACACGCCGTAGCCAAGCAAGTCAGCCAGATCGTCGTCGGCAAGGACTTGCAGATTCGCCAAGCGCTGGTTTGCCTGCTGGCCGGCGGCCACTTGCTGATCGAGGACGTTCCCGGTGTCGGCAAGACCACCTTGGCGCATGCGCTGGCGGTGTCGCTCGGATTGAAATTCAGCCGCATCCAGTTCACCAGCGATCTGCTGCCCGCCGACGTGATCGGGATTTCGGTGTTCGACCGCGAACAAAACGGTTTCGTATTCCATCCCGGACCAGTCTTCAGCCAAGTGCTGCTCGCCGACGAAATCAATCGCGCCACACCCAAGACCCAATCTGCTCTGCTGGAAGCGATGGAGGAACGGCAAGCCACGGCGGATGGCGTCACACGCGATTTGCCCGAGCCGTTTTTCGTGATCGCCACCCAGAACCCGATCAGCCAGATCGGCACATTCCAATTGCCCGAGTCGCAATTGGACCGCTTCCTGATGTGTCTGTCATTGGGATATCCCGATGCCGCCGCCGAACGCGCATTGCTGATGGGGGAAGACCGCCGCATCTTGTTGAAGTCGATGCGCACGGCAATGCAACCGGCCGAGTTGATCGAAGCACAGGCGGCGCTGCGCCAGATCCATACCTCGCCCGAGCTGATCGATTATGTGCAGGGATTGGCACATGCGTCGCGCCAGAACGGCCTGTTTGCCGAAGGCATGAGCCCGCGCGCGGCCATCGCCCTGCTGCAGGCGGCGCGCGCATGGGCGGCGATGGAGGGCCGCAATCACGTGATTCCGGAAGATGTGCAAGCCGTATTGGTGCCGGTTTGCGCGCACCGCCTGCGGCCTTTGAAATCGAGCAGCGGCACCGCGCTCGGCAGCCGCGACCTGGTGCTGCAGTTGATGAAATCGGTTGCCGTGTGACTTTATCGATGTTCGCACCACTGCAAAACCTGATCCGCAGGCGCATCAACAAATGGGTCTTCCAAGTGCGCGATGCCGAACCCGGCGAAGTCTTTTTGAACCAGCGCCGCGTCTTCATCGTGCCGACCCAGGCCGGACTGGTGTTTGCCGTGATGCTGGTTCTGCTCTTTTTCGGTTCGGTGAATTACAACCTGAGCCTGGGTTTCGCGCTCACCTTCGTGGTCGGCGCGTGCGCCGTGATCGACATGCATTTGACCTTCCGCAATCTGGCGCACCTGCACCTCGCAGCGGGGCGTGCGCCGGCCGTGTTTGCCGGTGAAGAAGCTCAATTCGAACTGCACCTGATCAATCGCCGCAAGCATGACCGCTTCGCGATCTGGGTCGGCTTCATCGGCGAAAACCTCCCCGATCTGGCACAGCCGGCCGATGTCCCGTCCCAAGAAACCCGTAGCGTATTGCTGTCCACGCCGGCGCGGCAGCGCGGCTGGCTGGCGGCGCCGCGCGTGCGCCTGCTTACCCGCTTCCCGCTCGGCCTGTTGCGTGCATGGAGCTATTGGCAACCGGATTCGAAAGCACTGGTCTATCCGCATCCGGAAGACCATGCCCCGCCGCTGCCGATGGGAGAAAGCGAGGCGGCGGACGGCGAGGGGCGCGCCGGCCACGACGATTTCGCAGGTGTGCGCGCCTATCAAACCGGCGATTCCATGAAACAACTGGCATGGCGGCAGATCGCTCGGGTGGATCTGGAACACGGCGGCACGCTGGTTTCCAAACATTTTGAAGGCGGCTCAGCCAGCGAACTTTGCATCGATTTTTCTGCGCTGCCGCGCAGCATGGATCTGGAGTCGCGCTTGTCGCGCATGACGCGCTGGGTGCTCGAAGCCGAAAACCATGGCTTGGCTTATTCGTTCCGGCTCGGCGATGCGTCCTTCCCCTCTGCGCTCGGTCCTGCACACCAGGCGGCCTGCCTGCGCGCCCTTGCGCTGTACGAGGGCGGCGCATGATGAACCGCATTCCAGGCATTTCCTTCCTGCCCGGACGCTTCTCGCGTCCGATGTCGCGTGACAAGTCCGATACCCTGCTGCTACTCGGCTCCTGCCTGCTGGTGCTGGCGCCGCATGCCGCCCACTTGCCGTGGTGGATCAGCGCCGTCTGCGCAGCGCTGCTGCTGTGGCGTGGCTGGATCACGTTCCGCGGCGACCGCATGCCGCCGCGCTGGCTGCTGGTACCGATCGCCGTCGTCGCAATGGCCGGGGTTTACTGGGAATACAAGCGCCTGTTCGGCAAGGACCCCGGCGTCGCCATGCTGGTGCTGTTGATCGCGTTCAAACTGCTGGAGATGCATGCCAAGCGTGATCTGTTCGCAGTCATCTTCGTCAGCTTCTTCATCATGCTGACGAACTTTTTCTATTCGCAGTCGATAGCTACCGCCCTGATGATGGTGGCCGCCATGATCGCAATCCTGACCACGCAACTGTCTTTCCAATACACGGACGCAGTCCCGCCCTTGCGCAAGCGGCTCGGATTCGGTGCAATGATTTTCGGCTTGGCGGTGCCGCTGACCCTGATCTTGTTCCTGCTGTTTCCGCGCATTCAGGGACCGCTGTGGGGCTTGCCGAGCGATGCGGCCTCGGGGCGAACCGGCCTGTCGAACAAGATGGCGCCGGGGAATATTTCCCATCTTGCGCAATCGGACGATGTGGCATTCCGGGTAAGATTTCTCGACCCGGCGCCGCCGAAGTCGACGCTGTACTGGCGCGGCATCGTGCTTGGGAATTATGATGGCCGCACCTGGACACAAGGGCCGCAGCGCCGCCTAGCCACAGATAGCCAATTCCTGCGTCTGCGTGGCACGCCCATTCGCCATCAAGTGACGCTGGAGCCGATCAACGAACGCTGGTTATTCGCACTGGAAATGCCTCGGGCAGCGCCCGATATCGGTGACAATCTGACCAGGATCGCGCCCGACATGCGCCTGCTGGCGCGCGATCCGATCAACCAGCGCGTGCGTTACTCGGTCACCTCTTATGTCGACTTCGATCTGCAGCCCAATGCCGACCCGGCGCAGTTGCAGGACGCGCTGCAACTGCCGGCCGGCTACAATCCGCTGACACTCGCCTATGCGGCGCGCTTGCGCAGCCTGTCGCAAGACAAAGTGCAGTTGGTGAAGCAGGTGCTGCGCTTCTTTCGCGAAGAAAAATTCAGCTACACGATGGACCCGCCTCCGCTCGGGCGAGAGGCGGTAGATGAATTCCTGTTCTCGACGCGAGCCGGATTTTGCGAGCACTATGCCAGCGCTTTCGTGGTCCTCATGCGCGCCATGGGCATTCCGGCGCGAGTGGTAACCGGCTACCAGGGCGGCGAAATCAATCCGTTCGACGGCTTCATGACGGTGCGCCAATCGGACGCCCATGCCTGGGCCGAAGTCTGGCTGGAAAACCAGGGCTGGAAGCGGATCGATCCAACTGCCGCGGTGGCGCCCGATCGCATCGAAATGAGCTTGGGCAGCGTGATCCCGCGCCGCGCTTTGGGTGGCCTGATCAGTCTCGACAAGGATTCCTGGCTGGGATCGCTGCGTTTCAATTTCGATGCAATGAACAACGCATGGAATCAATGGGTGCTGAATTACACGCCCGACAAACAAAAAAGTTTTATCCAGTCGCTCGGTTTCGACGACGTGGATTGGCAAACCCTGACGCTGCTGATGTTCGCCATGGGAGGGCTCGCCGTAGCAGTAGCCGTGCTGCCGCTGCTCCTGCATCGAAAAAAAACCGACCCGGTGCGCGCCGTGTACCACGCGCTGTGCCAGGAACTCGCGCGCCTTGGCGTCGCGCGCGCCATGCATGAAGGGCCGCGCACTTATGCTGCCCGCGTGGGCGCCGCGGATTCTCCCCTGCCGATAGAGAAAAAAAATGCGGCAACGCGTTTTTTACTGCGATACGAAGAGATACAGTATGCTGCGGCCGGCGAGGCTCCGCAGGCTACCGTTGTTGCCGAACTCAAATCCTTACTAGCTCAATGCCGATGAAATTCCTTACCCTATCCAGGCGTATTGCCTGCCTTACGATGCTGCCCCTGGTCCTCGCGATAGCCGGTACCGCGCATGCCAATGGCGACACTAAAACATCCGCAAAAAAAACCGTAAAAACGAAAAAAACCTCGCCCGCTGATGAAGGCGAGTTCGCCAATTTCAGCCAGTGGAAAGAAGTCGCCGAATTCGTCGACCAGATGGTGGCCAGGCATGGCTTCGATGCGGAGGAATTGAAAGCCACCTTGCGCAAGACTCGCTACATCGAAAGCGCAATCCAACTGATCAAGCCGGCGCCGCCGGGACGGCCGAAAAATTGGCAAGCCTATCGCGCCCGCTTCGTCGAACCGGTCCGCATCAACGGCGGCGCCGCCTTTTGGGACGAGCACGCCAATGCTCTGGCCCGAGCCGAAGCGCAATACGGTGTGCCGGCCGAAATCATCGTTGCCATCCTCGGCGTTGAAACCATTTACGGCCGCAACACCGGCAACTTCCGCGTGATGGATGCGATCACCACGCTGGCTTTCGCCTATCCCGACACGCCGACCCGCGCAGCGCGCATGGAATACTTCCGCGGCGAATTGGAAAACACGTTGTTGCTTGCACGCGATTCGAAAATCGATCCGTTCTCGCTGCGAGGCTCCTACGCCGGCGCGATCGGCTGGCCGCAATTCATGCCCGGCAGCATACGGAAATTCGCGGTCGATTTCGATGGCGACGGCAAGATCGATTTACGCGGCTCCCCCGACGACGCAATCGGCAGCGTCGCCAATTTCCTGGCACAGCATGGCTGGAAAAGCGGCGAGCCGATTGTTTTTCCGGCCAGCGTTGCACTTGCCGTTGGCGATAAGGAAAAGAACTGGGAGAATTTTATCGGCCAGGGTTTGGCGCCGAAATTCAGTCTGGCCGAATTGAAAGCTGCCGGCGTGATGTCAGCCGCGGAGCCGCCGGCCGACATGCTGTTCGGCCTCATTGATTTGCAAAACGGCGCGGAACCCACCGAATACTGGCTGGGCGCGACGAATTTTTTTGCAATTACCCAATACAACCGCAGCTATTTTTATGCGATGTCGGTGGTGGAGTTGAGCCACGCGGTGCGCGCAGCGCGCAGCCGTTATGCACAACAAAGTCCGCAACAAAATCAGAGGGGATCAGAGTAATTTTCTTTCGCAAAAAACCGCGAAAAAACTTTGACCCGCCTTTCTAAATAAGAAAACCCCATGGCGCTTAAATCGATTATCTACAAAGCCGATATGCAAGTATCCGACATGGATCGTAATCATTTCGGCGAATACGCACTGACCATCGCGCGTCATCCATCCGAAACCGACGAGCGCATGATGGTGCGCTGCCTGGCGTTTGCCTTGCAGGCAAATGAGCAGCTCAGTTTCGGCAAGGGATTGAGCGATACCGAAGAACCGGACCTGTGGCAAAAAGACTTTACCGGCGCAATCGAACTCTGGATCGAGGTTGGGCAACCCGATGACAAGCGCATCCTCAAAGCATGCGGCCGTGCCGCGCAAGTCATCGTGTATAGCTACAGCAGCAACAGCAAGATATGGTGGGACCAGATCAGCAGCAAAGTCGGACGCGCCAGAAATTTGACCGTCATCAATTTGCCGGTGCAATCCAGCCAGGCGCTGGCCAAGCTGGCTCAACGCAGCATGAAATTGCAGTGCACGATTCAGGACCAACATATCTGGTTTTCTGCAGGTGAAGAAACCGTGCCAATGGAATTGACCACTCTGTTAAAGTCCGAATCCGCGCGTTCTTGATTCGATTCATGCTATCCCCACATCCGATATCTCAACGATTCGCGGCAATTACGGTCCATATGAATACGAAAAGGGGCATGGCTCACCGCGCCGATGCCGTTTGCGCAATGGCACAAGACCAATGAATAGCAATCTCAATACCATAGATACTGCAGGCCCTCAAGACGCATCCGTTGTCGTAGCCGCCACCCGGGAGTGGGTGGAGAAAGCAGTGATCGGCCTCAATCTATGCCCGTTCGCCAAAGCCGTACAGGTCAAAAATCAAATCCGCTATGCCGTCAGCAGCGCCGAAAGCCGTGACGCCCTGCTGGAAGACTTGCTCAGGGAATTACAAGAACTGGCGGTTGCCGACCCGGCAGCACACGATACGACGCTCTTGATCCATCCGCTGGTGCTGACGGATTTTCTCGATTACAACGATTTTCTGGACATAGCCGATCGCGCACTTGCCGAGCTTGGTTTGGAAGGCGAGATTCAGATCGCCAGCTTCCATCCGCATTACCAATTTGCCGGCACCAGGCCGGAAGACATCGACAATTACACCAATCGCTCGCCTTATCCCTGTCTTCATTTGCTGCGCGAAGCCAGCATCGAACGAGCGGTAGCAGCGTTTCCCGATGCATCGCAAATCTATGAACGCAATATCGAGACATTACGCCGTCTTGGCCTCGAAGGTTGGCGCCTATTGGGTTTAAGCAAGCCTTGATGCATCCCAAAACAGCGCCAACACAACAGAATTGTGCCACGCAGCATATTTTATGATTTCAAGCATTGCTTTTTTGAAATTTTTTTACTATATTGCTAAAATTCAATATCTGTATTTTAAATCTTGTACTTCGATGGCAGATTTACTTGAATTAGAATTTCTTCAATACAAAAGTAACCAGTCATGTGAGGAAAATGTATTTTCAACCGCATTTTCTTGTACAATAAACTTGCCGCATGGAATTATTTAAAACACAACTTAGTCTGACCTCATTATGAATAGCTCAAGACTCACCGACCAGCTCGCCTACGATCCCAATAATCTATTGGACTCCCTGATCGAGAAACTCGGTCTCAAGAATGACGCGGCCTTGTCCCGTGCGCTTGAAGTGGCACCGCCGGTCATCAGCAAAATCCGCCATCACAGGTTGCCTGTGGGTGCCTCGTTGTTGATCCGCATGCATGAAGTCAGCGACTTGAGCATCAAGGATCTGCGCATCCTGATGGGCGATCGCCGCGACAAATTCCGCATCAGCGACAAGCAATTCAAACCCAAGGAAGGTAGCGGGGCCGCGACGCAAGAAGAATAGTCTGGCCGTATCATGCGGGAAACACGCCAGTCGACAGGTAACGGTCCCCGCGATCGCACACAACGAAGACTATTGTTGCGTTCTCGACATTGCGCGAAATGCGTAATGCCACTTCGCATGCACCGGCAGCCGAAATCCCGCCAAAAATACCTTCTTCCATCGCCAAGCGTCGCGCCATCTGTTCGGCTGCCGCTTGGCTCACCGACTCTATCTGATCGACTCTCGACTTGTCGAAAATCTTCGGCAGATAAGCCTCCGGCCATTTCCTGATACCGGGTATTTGCGAGCCCTCTTCCGGCTGTGCGCCGATGATCTGGATCGCAGAATTTTTTTCTTTCAGAAACTTCGACACGCCCATGATGGTGCCGGTGGTGCCCATTGCGCTGACGAAATGCGTAACCCGCCCTTCCGTATCGCGCCATATTTCCGGCCCGGTGCCTTCATAGTGTGAGCGCGGGCCATCAGGATTGGAGAACTGGTCCAAAATGACGCCCTGACCGTCTTTTTGCATCTGCTCTGCCAAGTCGCGTGCATACTCCATGCCACCCGTCTTCGGCGTCAGGATGATTTTGGCGCCGTACGCAGCCATGCTTTGGCGCCGTTCCACGCTCAGGTTTTCAGGCATCAGCAAAACCATGTTATAGCCGCGGATCGCTGCGGCCATCGCCAATGCAATCCCGGTATTGCCGCTGGTAGCCTCAATCAAGGTATCGCCGGGCTTGATCTCGCCCCGCTCTTCGGCATGCTTGATCATCGACAAGGCCGGCCGGTCCTTGACGGAGCCCGCAGGATTATTGCCTTCCAGCTTGGCCAGAAGGATATTGTTGCGGCGAGCGGCGTCTTCGCCCGGCAAATGCTTGAGTTGGACCAGCGGCGTATTGCCTATCGTGTCTTCTATCGTCAGGTAGGGCATGGAAAGCATTCACATATTTTCATAAAGGCTCATTTTAATCGGAGATGCGTTCCCGCGTATGAAACCTTGCCGATGCAGATAGATCGAAACGCGACTGGCCAAAATAAAAACCCCACCGATTTGCATCGGCGGGGTTTTTAGCTTGAGGAGTTACAGCAAATTACTTCTTGGGTTCTTCTTTTTTCGCATCTTTCTTGGTTTCTTTGACATCTGCCTTTGCTGTTTTAGCGGCGTCTGCAGCAGGTTTGGCGTCGGCCGCAGGCTTGGCATCGGCTGCAGGTTTAGCATCGGTCTTTGCCTTTTCTTTTGTCTTGTCGTCTTTTGCCGGAGCAGCAGGCGCATTCGGTTTCGATTGACCGTTCACGGTCAGACCAGCTTGCGAGAACTTTACGGCATTTTTCTCGCCGACACCTTTCACACGCTTTTCAAGATCGGCCCAGTCTTTGAACTCGCCTTTTTTACGTTCTTCGAGAATCCTTTTGGAGATCGCAGGACCGATTCCTTTGACGCCGTCGAGCGCAGCTTGATCGGCTTTATTGACATCGACATCGGCAAAAGCAAAACCCATGGTCGCAATTAAAACAGCAATAGCTAGCAATAGTTTCTTGAACATTTGATTCTCACTCCAGATAGTTGAGGGGGAAACAGGCGCAGGGGATGATGTGTGCGCCCTGCCACTTCCAACGCTTAAGCAAGGGCGCGGTTGACATACTGTCACTCGAGAAGGGATGGGCAAAATCCCGACTAGTGCTGAGACTCATAAATTTGGAAACAAATAAAAGTGATGAATTGTTGCGTCAAACTAGGCGCGAACCGCAGCGATAGCCGGCCTATCGCGAGGATTCCAACGCGGCCGGCGAGGCGACGTAGGGCGCGGCAAGGCACACTTTTATGTTTCGAAATTTATGCGTCTCAGCACTAGAGCAGTTTCAGCCTGACCGTACAGGAGCCAAGGTTGAGTCGAAAAGCGCAACCGTACGAATGGTACGATGAGCATCGCAGGCGCAAGATTGTCCGTGTACGGCCAGGATGAAACTGCTCTAGCCGAACAATTCCTCTTTGGTAACGGTGGCTGTCCCCAGCTTGCCGACCACGATGCCGCCGGCACGGTTCGCAATCGACACCGCCTCCGCAATCGGCATGCCGGCACCCAACATCACTGCCATCGTGGCGATCACGGTATCGCCTGCACCCGACACGTCATACACTTCTCGCGCCAATGCGGGGTTATGGACAATCTCTTGCTCGGTATAAAGCGTCATGCCTTCTTCCGAGCGGGTCACCAGGAGCGCCTCCAGATCGAGCGCCATGCGCAGCTTCTGGGCCTTTTCCGTCATTTCCGCCTCGGTCTTCCAACTCCCTACGATGCGCTTGAATTCCGATTTATTCGGCGTCAGGACGGAAGCTCCGGCGTAAGGCGAAAAATCGTCGCCCTTCGGATCAACCAGGATACGCTTTCCCAATTTCTTGCCGGAAGCGATCATCGCGGCGACGTTAACCAGGCTGCCTTTCGCATAATCGGACAACACGATCACATCATACTCGGGCAACAAAGCATTGAACTGGCTCAGCTTATCGCGCAGTACCGTGTCGGTCGGCGCATCTTCAAAGTCGATACGCAACAATTGCTGCTGGCGACCGATCACCCGCAACTTGATGATGGTGGAGATCGCCGCATCCCGGTTCAGGTAGCCGCGAATCTGCAAGCCGTTCAACAGGCCTTGCACCGTATCACCAGCCTCATCCTGTCCGACAATGCCGAGCAGGCCGGTTTGCGCCCCCAGGGCGACCACATTGCGCGCAACGTTGGCGGCGCCGCCCAGGCGCTCGTCACGCCGTTCGACGCGTACCACCGGCACCGGCGCTTCCGGCGAGATGCGGCTGACCTCGCCGAACCAGTAACGGTCCAGCATTACATCGCCGGCGACCAGGACGCGCGCGGCATTGAACGAAGTCGGGGTCATGGCTTCACACTCGCGTTGCAGTCAGTACTGAACGGCCGATGCCGTGATACTCAAAACCGTTGTCGGCCATCAGCTCTGGCTCGAACAGATTGCGTCCATCGAAAATGACCGGAGCCTTGAGTTGGGTTTTGACTTGTTCGAAATCGGGACTGCGAAATGCCTTCCATTCAGTCACGATGGCCAATGCATCGGCATCCTGCAATGCATCCATCGGACTGTCGCTGAAGCGTACCCGCGCCAATGCCGCAGGGTCCGCAAGGTCGAGCGCCAGCACGCGCTTGGCCTCCGCCATCGCGACCGGATCATAGACCGCCACCGATGCGCCGCGCCCGATCAGTTCCGCGAGCAGAACGCGCGACGAAGCTTCGCGCATGTCGTCCGTGTTCGGTTTGAAGGCCAAACCCCACAAGGCAAAATGCCGGCCCTGCAAATCTTCGCCGAAACGCGCGACGATTTTCTTTCCGAGCACATGTTTTTGATTGTTGTTGACCGCCTCTACCGCACGCAGAATCAGCAAGTCCTGGCCATAGTCGCGCGCAGTACGTTCCAGGGCCTGCACATCCTTCGGAAAGCAGGAGCCGCCATAGCCGCAACCGGCGTACAGGAAGCTGTACCCAATACGCGGATCGGAGCCGATGCCGTGGCGCACCGCTTCGATATCAGCACCCAGCTTGTCAGCCAGGTTGGCCAATTCGTTCATGAACGAGATGCGCGTGGCAAGCATGGCATTAGCGGCATACTTGGTAAATTCCGCCGAGCGCACGTCCATCCAGAATGTCCGCTCATGATTGCGATTGAACGGCGCGTACAGTTTCTTCATCAACGTATGGGCTTGCTGCCCTTCAGCGCTATTGTCGCAGCCGATCACGATGCGGTCAGGCCGCATGAAATCCTCCACCGCAGCACCTTCTTTCAGGAACTCCGGATTGGAGACGACCGAAAACTTTGCCCGTTCGGCTCGTGCATCCAGCATTGATTGAATTTCTTCCCGCACCTTATCGGCCGTACCCACCGGCACCGTCGATTTATCGACGATGACTTTAAAGCCGCGCATGTGCTTGCCGATGTTGCGCGCCGCGCCCAACACGTATTTCAGGTCGGCCGAGCCGTCTTCGTCGGGTGGCGTGCCGACCGCGATAAACTGAATATCGCCATGCGCCACGCTGGCTGCAACATCAGTCGAAAATACCAAGCGGCCGGCAGCGCGATTGCGGGCCACGATGTCGGCCAAGCCGGGCTCGTGAATCGGGATGCCGCCGCTGTTGAGGATATCTATCTTGCCTTGATCAAGGTCCAGGCAGAACACGCTGTTGCCGAGTTCCGCCAGACAAGCGCCGGTCACCAGGCCGACATATCCCGTGCCTATAATCGTTATTTTCATGGTCAGTTCATTACGTTGAGTTCTTCGGTTCGGCGCGGCGGATAGGTTTCCCATTGGCTGCAGCCCGGGCATTGCCAATAAAACTGGCGCGCCTTGAAGCCGCAATGGCTGCATTGGTAGCGCGCCAGTTTCTGGGTGTAGCCGTGCACCAGATTTTTTACCAACAGCAATTCGGGCCGGACTTCAGGACGGGCTTCCATCAGGCGTGCTTCAAGGAATTTGTCCAGCCCCAGCAAGGTCGGCGTGCGCCGCAATTCATCGCTCACCAGTTGATTGGCGGCATCCACGCCATCCAGCTCGACCACAGCCTTGAATACCACCTCCAGCAAGTCAATCGAGGATGCCTCGGCCAGATACGACTTCAGCAAATTAAGACCTTCCTGAGGCCTTCCCACGCTTCTATACGCGTCCATCAGGCGTTGAGCGACCAGCGCCACATGCGGCACGCTTTGCTGTTCAACCCGGCGCCATGCCAATAAGGCGGCTTCGGTGTCGCCCTTGCTGATATGGGCATCGCCGATCAGCATGGTGGCGCGTACATTCTTACGGTCTGCCGCCAGCGCCTTGTCGAGCATGGCCAGCGCCGCATCGGCATGGGTGTGGACCAATTCATCCTGTGCCAATTCGCAATAGAACTGTGCGATTTCCTTTTGCCTGCTACCGGCGCCCGATTCTTGCAGCCCTACTGCGGCCTCGATCGCACGTTTCCATTCTTTCTCGCGCTGATAAATCTCGAGCAGCGCCCGACGCGCCTGGGCGCTGTACTGCGTATCGACCAGCAGATTGAAGGTTTCTTCGGCGCGATCCAGCAAGCCCGCTTTCAGATAATCCTGTCCCAACTCATACTGGGCGTGTACTTTGTGTTCTTGTGCCAGGTCGGGCCGCGCCAGCAGATTTTGATGAACGCGAATCGCGCGCTCGGTTTCACCCCGGCGGCGGAACAGGTTGCCCAACGCAAAATGCAGTTCAACCGTTTCAGGGTCCAGCTTGACGATTTCGATGAAGGCATCGATCGCCTTGTCCGGCTGTTCGTTCAACAGGAAATTCAAGCCCTTGAAATAGCCGCGCGGCAGGCTACGCGACTCCGATACCAACTGATTGATATCGACGCGTGCAGCAATCCAGCCCAAAGCGAAAAAGACCGGTATCGCAATCAACCACCAGGTTTCGAATTCCATGCGTTTTTATTGTCGTTGTGAGTCGCGAGACGTATTGACTTATTGATTGACGAAGCTATCGGGCTGGGGCTGTTGTATCCGCGCCTGTTGCTGCGCCTCGTGTTCCTTCTGCATCCCCGCGATGATTTTTTTGTGTTTCGATAGATCGCGGCGATGACGAAAAAAAGTCGGCGTCATCGCCAGCACGCCCATCACCGCGCCCGTCAAAAAAATCCCGAACAACACCAGCGCCAGCGGGCCCTTTAGCTCGTATCCAAGGAAAAAATGCAGCACTACTTCCTGCATGTTTTTCAGCGCGAAGCCGAAAATGACGACAATGATCAGGGCTGCAAAAATTTTGGAAATGAGTTTCATGGCGCAGTTCCCATGCTTCCCCTTCATATCTTTGAAGTAGCGAAGCCGATATAGAAAGCGAAATTGTACGTGAAAAAAACGGCATCTTCGGATGCCGTTTTCTTGTTGCAAGAAAGCGATCGGATCACACAAAAAAACAGCATCCGAAGATGCCGTTTTTTTTACTCAGTCTTCCTTGATCGGCTGCCCAACCATGGCGTCGACACGCTCGCGCAATTCCTTGCCGGGTTTGAAGTGCGGCACCCGCTTTTCCGGGACCATCACCTTGTCGCCCGACTTCGGGTTGCGTCCGATACGCGGCGGCCGGCTATTCAGCGCGAAGCTGCCAAAACCACGAATCTCGATGCGCTGGCCGGTTGCCAGGGCATCCGTCATCGCATCAAGCATGGTTTTGACCGCGTAATCCGCATCCTTTGCAACCAGTTGCGGATAACGCTCAGCCAAGCGGGCAATCAGCTCCGACTTTGTCATTGGCTCAATCGACTTAGTTCTTGTTGTCGAGTTTCGCTTTCAGCAATGCGCCGAGGCTGGTCGTACCGGAAGCGGCATTGCTGTCCGAAGCTGCGGACATTTTTTGCATGGCTTCCTGGGTTTCGACATTGTCTTTCGCCTTGATCGACAACTGGATGCCGCGCGCCTTGCGGTCGATGTTGATGACCATGGCTTCGACCTTGTCGCCGACCTTCAGGTGGGTACCGGCGTCTTCCACGCGATCGCGGGAGATTTCGGAAGCGCGCAGATAGCCTTCGACTTCATCGGACAACTGGATCACGGCGCCCTTCGGCTCGACAGACTTGACCGTACCGGACACCAGCGCGCCCTTGTCGTTCATGGCGGCGAAATTGTTGAACGGGTCGCCTTCGAGTTGCTTGACACCCAGGGAAACACGCTCGCGCTCGACGTCGATCGCCAATACGATGGCTTCGAGCTCATCGCCCTTCTTGAAGCGGCGCACTGCCTCTTCACCGGTTTCGGTCCAGGACAGGTCGGACAGGTGAACCAGGCCGTCGATGTTGCCGGCCAGGCCGATGAACACGCCGAAGTCGGTGATCGACTTGATCGCGCCGCGGACTTTGTCGCCCTTCTTGTGGGTGATCGCAAAATCGTCCCAAGGATTGGCCTTGCATTGCTTCATGCCCAGGCTGATGCGACGACGCTCTTCGTCGATTTCCAGAACCATGACTTCGACTTCGTCGCCGAGTTGGACGACTTTGTTCGGAGCCACGTTCTTGTTGGTCCAGTCCATTTCGGAAACGTGGACCAAGCCTTCGATGCCCTGCTCGACTTCAACGAATGCGCCGTAGTCGGTGAGGTTGGTGACTTTACCGAACAGACGGGTGTTTTGCGGATAGCGACGGGACAGACCGGTCCAGGGATCGTCGCCCAATTGCTTGACGCCCAGCGAAACGCGGTTCTTTTCTTGATCGTACTTGAGGACCTTCGCAGTGATCTCTTGGCCGACGGTGAGCACTTCCGAAGGATGGCGCACGCGGCGCCATGCCAGGTCGGTGATGTGCAACAGGCCGTCAATACCGCCCAGGTCCACGAATGCGCCGTAGTCGGTGATGTTCTTGACGATGCCGGTCACCACGGTGCCTTCCTTCAGGGTTTCCATCAGTTTCTGACGCTCTTCGCCCATCGATGCCTCGATGACGGCGCGGCGCGACAACACGACGTTGTTGCGCTTGCGGTCGAGCTTGATGACCTTGAATTCCATGGTCTTGCCTTCGAACGGCGTGGTGTCCTTGACCGGACGGGTATCGACCAGCGAACCCGGCAGGAAGGCGCGGATGCCGTTGGTCAGAACGGTCAGGCCGCCCTTGACTTTGCCGTTGACGGTGCCGACCACGATCTCGCCGGACTCCATCGCTTTTTCGAGCGAGAGCCACGAGGCCAGACGTTTTGCCTTGTCGCGCGACAGGATGGTGTCGCCGAAACCGTTTTCCAGCGACTCGATCGCGACCGAGATGAAGTCACCGACATTGACTTCGAGCTCGCCGTTATCGTTCTTGAATTCTTCGATGGGGATGAAAGCTTCGGATTTGAGACCGGCGTTGACGATCACGAAATTGTGGTCGAGACGTACGACTTCGGCCGAAATCACTTCGCCCGAGCGCATGTCTTGACGCGACAGCGATTCCTCAAAGAGGGCGGCGAAACTTTCCATACCGGATGATGCAGGGGAGGTAGCAGCAGTTGACATAAATTTAGCGGGTTAGCCAATTTCGCTCGCACAACGCGGCGAATCTTGGGTTAGGTTTATCAACACCCACCCAGGCCTTGCGCCAGGATGGGCACCAACTTACAGAAAACTATGCGCCATGCGCGGTTTTCTTTACAGCGGCATACCAGTGAAGCACTTGCTCGACCGCCTCATTGGCAGTAATGGCGGAGGTCTCCAGAATATATGCCCCATCTGCTGGCTTGAGCGGTGCGATTGCACGGTTGGCATCACGCGCATCCCGCTCGGTCAAATCCTTTAGAAGGTCTTCAATATTAGCAGAAAAACCCTTGTCAATCAATTGCTTATAGCGTCTTTGCGCGCGTGCATCGACGCTTGCAGTCAGGAACACTTTGAGCGATGCATGCGGAAAAATTACCGTCCCCATGTCTCGGCCGTCGGCCACCAAGCCTGGCGTTTTGCGAAATTGCAACTGGAGGCCATACAAAGCCTGGCGCAGAGTCGGCAACGCGGCAATTTTGGAAGCCGTATTGCCGACCGCTTCCGCCCGGATCGCTTCGGTCACATTTTCATGATCGAGCATGATCTTGTCACCGACAAAAGTACAAGGCAGGTCGCGTGCCAGTTTGGAGAGCGCGTGCTCGTCGTTGAGCGCCGTGCCGCTGCGCAGAGCAGTCAAGGCGGTCAAGCGGTACAAGGCGCCGGAATCCAGATAATGGAAACCCAGGCGTTCGGCAACTCGATGGGCCACAGTGCCCTTGCCCGATGCGGTAGGGCCGTCAATCGTAATAACCGGAATGGTCGATGTGCTCATGCTTTGCCGTATGATGAGGGTCGAAGCTGCTATGACCCTGGGATTTGTGCAAGATTGCGAGGGACCCAGAGCACGCGGCTCGCTGCGGACCTCTCGCCATGTGTTTGAAGAACTATCTTTCCAATCAGAACAAATCGTTCTGCGCGATTTTCGCGAAGGCTTCGAAATAATCCGGGAAAGTCTTTGCGACGCATTTGGGGTCGTGGATCCGGATCTTGTTGCCCCTGCGTGCGGCGCCATCGAGCGATGCCAATGAAAAGCACATCGCCATCCGGTGGTCGTCGTAGGTATCGATCACGGCGGATTGGATTTGCGCCGGCGGCGTCACACGCAGATAATCCCCCCCCTCGTCGATGGTCGCGCCGAGCTTGCGCAATTCGGCTGCCATCGCGGCGATACGGTCGGTTTCCTTGACGCGCCAGCTGGCGATATTGCGCAAGGTGCTGGGGCCGTCCGCATACAGGGCCGCCACCGCAATCGTCATCGCCGCATCCGGGATATGGTTGAAGTCTGCATCGATCGCCTTCAGCACGCCGGTCGATTCCGCCTCGATCCAGTTGTCGCCCATGCTGATGCGCGCGCCCATTTTCTGCAAGGCTTCGACGAAACGCACATCGCCCTGAATGCTGTTGGCACCGACCCCCTCGACCCGCACCGGTCCGCCGGCGATCGCGCCGGCCGCAAGGAAATACGAAGCCGAAGACGCATCGCCCTCGACGTGGATCGTGCCCGGACTCTGGTAATGCTGTCCGGCCTGCAAGGTGAACGACTGCCAGCCGTCGCGCTCGACGGTCACGCCGAAACGCTGCATCAGATTCAGCGTAATTTCGATGTATGGCTTGGAAATCAGATCGCCGATCACTTCAATCGTCACCGCATGATTCCGGGCCATCAGCGGCGCAGCCATCAACAATGCCGTCAGAAATTGGCTGGAGACGTTGCCGCGCACTTGCATGCGCTGCGCATGGATGTGGCCGCGCCGGATATGCAGCGGGGGAAAGCCTGGCGTCCCGGTGTATTCGATCTGCGTACCGACCGCATTGAGCGCATCGACCAGGTCGCCGATCGGACGCTCATGCATGCGCGACACGCCATGCAGCGTGTAATCGCCGCCGACCACCGCCAGCGCGGCGGTCAGCGGGCGGATCGCGGTGCCGGCATTGCCCATGAACAGGTCCGCATGATGTACCGGGAACACGCCTTGTGCGCCATGCACGATGTAATCGCGCGTTTCGCCGATCTGCTCCCATTTGACGCCCAGGCTCTGCAATGCCATCAGCATCACATGGGTATCGTCGGAGGCCAGCAAGTCCTTGATCTGCGTCGTGCCCTTGGCCAATGCGGCCAGCAGCAAAATGCGATTGGAAATGCTTTTCGAACCCGGCAGGCGCACCACGCCTTTTGCGTGCATTGCAGGTTGCAGGTCGAGATGATGGGGATAGTGCTTCATTAATCGCCGCCTTGTTTGTTTTGTTGTTCCGCTGCCTCGATGGTGCGCGCCCAGCTCTGTCTGGCCTGCTGCGCATTGGCGTAAACCGCCTGCAGCGCCGCCCCCTGGCCGGCGGCGAGCATACCGCGCAGTCGAGCCAATTGCGCCATGTACGAATCCAGTTCGCCCAATAAGGCGGTTTGATTCGCCAGCGAGATATCGCGCCACATCTCCGGCGAGGAACCGGCAATCCGCGTGAAATCGCGAAAGCCGCTGGCCGCATATTGGAACAACAGGTCCGCATGCGGCTTCTTCGCGATATCGTCGACCAACGCATAGGCCAGTAAATGCGGCAGGTGGCTGACCGCTGCAAATACTGCATCATGCTCTTCCGGGCTCAATTTGTGGATCAGCGCGCCGCACTTCAGCCACGCATCGCTCACTCTGGCAACATCATGCTGGATATTTTCCGGCAAGGGTGTGAGCACCGCCTTTTTACCGACATATAAATCCGCGATGGCTGCGTCGGGGCCGTTCAGCTCCCGCCCCGCAATCGGATGTCCGGGAACAAATTGCCCGATCTTGCCGCCGAGCGCCTTGCGTGCCGCGGCAACGACGTCGGTCTTGGTGCTGCCGGCATCGGTCACGACCGTACCGGGTTGCAGATGCGGCGCAATGGCAGCCAGGATCGCTTCGGTTTGCGCCACCGGAGCAGCAATCAATACAAGGTCGGCATCCGCCAAGGCCTCGGACACCGAGGTGGTGGTCGCATCAACGATGCCGAGTTCTTTCGCGCGCGAAAGCGTGGCGGCGGTACGGCCGACACCAACAATGCGCTCGACCGCACCGGCTCTTTTGAGCGCCAGGGCGAATGATCCCCCGATCAGGCCGACACCGAAGACTGCGATTTTTTTAAACACGGGCGAACCTCAAGCCAAGGCTTTTTTCAACGCGTCGATAAATGCCGCATTCTCTTCCGGCAAACCGATCGAGATGCGCAACCATTGCGGCAAGCCATAATTGCCGACCGGCCGAACGATCACGCCCTGCTTCAGCAAGGCCAGGTTGATGCGTGCGCCTGCGCCATCTTCATTGCCGACTTTGACCAGCACGAAATTGCCCGACGAAGGCACATACTCCAGCCCCATCCCATCAAAGGCCCGGGTTAACTGGCGATAGCCATCGGCATTCACCTGTGCGCTTTTCTTCAGGAAGTCCGCATCATTCAAGGCCGCGGCTGCAGCGGCCTGCGCCAGCGAATTCACGTTGAAGGGCTGGCGAATGCGGTTCAGCAAATCGGTAATCGCCGGCTGTGCAATACCGAAGCCGACCCGCAATCCAGCCAGGCCATAGGCTTTCGAGAACGTACGCGACACCAGCAGGTTCGGATATTGCCTGAGCCATGCGGTCGACTCGTATTGCTGATCGTTTGCCAGGAATTCGTTGTAGGCTTCATCCAGCACAACCACCACGCCGGACGGCACCTTGCTCAAGAAGACTTCGATCTCTGCGGCAGAGACGAAGGTGCCAGTCGGATTATTCGGATTGGCGATAAAAATCAGTTTGGTCTCAGGCGTGATCGCCTGCGCCATCGCAACCAGATCATGGCCGTAATTTTTTGCCGGCACCACGATCGCACGGCCGCCGACCGCCTGGGTCGCCAAGGGATAGACCGCGAACGAGTACTGCGCATACATCGCGGCCTGTCCTGGCTGCACAAAGGCGTGCGCCGCCAGTTCTAGAATGTCGTTACTACCGTTCCCCAACGTAATCCATTCTTGCGGCACGCCATACTTTGCGCTGATCGCAGCCTTTAAATCGAAGCCGTTTGAATCGGGATAGCGTGCGATATCGGCCACCGCATCGAGCATCGCTTTTTTTGCCGACTCGGGCATGCCCATGGGATTTTCATTGGAGGCGAGCTTGACGATTTTCGCCTCGTCGAGGCCGAATTCGCGAGCGACTTCGGCAATCGGTTTGCCGCCTTGATAGGGAGCGATGGCGCGAACGTAATCGGGACCGAATTGAATAGGCATAGTATTAGAATTGGCAGAACAAAGGGGACCGGAACTTTACGAGCACGGCAACGCGCCGAATCGGACCAAGCGCCCTCCCTTTATTCTCAACATTATAAAAAAGGACTACAAGAACTGCGAATCAATCACAAACTGAAAGGATACGAACCGAGCACCTTGAAGAACGCCGCATTCTCTTTCAACTCGCCCAACGCCTTCGCCACCTTGTCATCCTGGGCGTGCCCCTCGACGTCAACATAGAAGTAATACTCCCAAGTGCCCATGCGCGCCGGACGCGATTCGAAACGGGTCATCGAAACGCCATGCTTGGCCAGCGGCGCGAGCAGGTTGTAGACCGCGCCTGCCTTGTTCGGCACTGCCAGCACCAGCGAGGTCTGGTCCTTGCCGCTCGGGCCGGTTTGCAAACGGCCAACCACGGCGAAGCGCGTGCGGTTATGCGGATCATCCTGAATATGCGCCTTGACCACGTGCAGGCCGTATCTTTCGCCTGCGACTTCGCCGGCTATCGCGGCGACGGTCGGATCTTCGCTGGCGATACGCGCCGCCTCGCCATTGGACGCGACAGGCTGGCGTTCCATGTTCGGGAAGTTCAGATTAAGCCAGCCCTGGCATTGGGCCAAGGTTTGATAGTGGGAACAAATGCGGGTGACACCCTCAAGCGAACCACTCTTGGTCATCAGATTATGCCGTACCGGAATCGACACCTCGCCGCTGATCAGCAAGGAAGTTTGCAACAGCAAATCCAACGTCCGGTTGATCGCGCCCTCGGTGGAATTTTCGACCGGAACCACGCCGAATTCAGCGGTTCCCGCTTCGGTCGCACGGAACACTTCGTCGATGCTGGCGCAAGGAATACCCTCGACGGAATGACCGAAGTGGCGGTACGCCGCCAGTTCGGTGTAAGTCCCGGCAGGTCCAAGATAGGCGACTGACACGCGCTTTTCGAGCGCCCGGCAAGCCGACATGATTTCGCGGAAAATTATCTGTACGTCGCCACTGCCCAAGGGGCCCGGATTGCGGTCCGCAACACTGCGCAATACCTGCGCCTCGCGCTCAGGGCGAAACACCGGCGCATTGGTTTCCGCCTTTACGTGGCCGACTTCCTGCGCAATTCGGGCGCGGCGGCTCAGCAAATCAAGGATTTGCGTATCGATCGCATCGATCTGCTCGCGCAGAGGTTTCAGTTTCTTGTCCATCGATCTTAATCTACGAAGTCACTTCCCCTTTCAAGGGGGAAGTCCGGGATGGGGATGGGTTTCGGCGAACCGCCTCAACCTGCCCAATCCTTACCTTGAAAGAAAGCGCTAGCCGTATTTCTTTTCAAACTCTTTCATATACCCCACCAGCGCCTGCACGCCTTCGATCGACATCGCGTTGTAAATCGATGCGCGCATGCCGCCGACCGACTTGTGGCCTTTCAGTTGCAGCAAGCCCTGTTCTTTGGCGCCAGCCAGGAATGCAGTATTCAGGGATTCGTCCCGCAGGAAAAACGGCACGTTCATGCGCGACCGGCTTTCTTTCGCGATCCGGTTGCTATAAAAATCAGTACTGTCCAGATAGCCGTACAACAGATTTGCCTTGGCGATATTGCGCTGCTCCATCGCCGCCACACCGCCCTGGCGCTTGAGCCATTGGAATACCAGACCGGCGGTATAGATTGCATAGGTCGGCGGTGTATTGAACATCGACTCGTTCTCCGCCACAAGCTTCCAGTCGAAAGGCGACGGGCAGATCGGCAGAGCATGTCCCAACAAATCCTCGCGCACGATGACCAGGGTCAAGCCGGCCGGCCCGATGTTTTTCTGTGCGCCGGCAAAAATGACGCCGTACTTCGAAACGTCGACGACACGCGACAGGATATGCGAAGACATGTCGGCGACGATCGGTGCATTGTTGGTCTCGGCGGCAACATCGGGTGTGTATTGATATTCCAGGCCATCGATGGTCTCGTTGGTGCAGAGGTGCACATAGGCGGCATCGTTCGACAGCTTCCATGTATCGCGCGGCGGAATCGCCGTGAAGCCGTTCGCTTCAGCCGAAGCCGCCACATTCACGGTGCAATACTTTTTTGCCTCCTTGATCGACTTGCCGGTCCAGGAGCCCGTATGGACAAAGTCAACTATCGCAGGCTGAGGTTTACGGCCGACCAAATTCATCGGCACGATCGCATTTTCCCCCAGGCCGCCGCCCTGCAGGAACAGGATCTTGTAATTGGCAGGTACCGCCAGCAACTCGCGCAAATCACGCAGCGCGGTTTCGCAAATCGAAATGAATTCCGGCCCGCGATGGCTCATTTCCATCACTGACATGCCGCTGCCATGCCAATCCAGCATTTCCTCGGCGGCTTGCTGCAGCACTTCCTTCGGCAACATTGCCGGCCCCGGGGCGAAGTTGTAGATGCGCGTCATTATTGCTCCTCTGTGCCGCCGTTTTCCTCTTCCACATCCGATTCGACGATGCGCTGCAAGCCGCTCAACTTGGTGCCGTCTTCGACCGCAATCAAGGTCACGCCTTGCGTAGCGCGGCCCATCTCGCGAATCTCGGCAACCCGCGTACGGATCAGGACGCCGCCGGTGGTGATCAGCATGATTTCGTCGTTGGCCTCAACCAGCGTGGCGGCGACGACCTTGCCGTTGCGCTCGGAAGTCGAGATCGCGATCATGCCCTTGGTGCCGCGGCCATGGCGCGTGTATTCGGTGATCGGGGTGCGTTTGCCGAAACCGTTTTCAGTCGCGGTCAACACCGACTGCTGCTCGTTTTCCGCGACCAGCAAGGCGATCACCTGCTGTCCGTCATCCAGGCTCATGCCGCGCACGCCGCGCGCGGTGCGGCCCATCGGGCGCACATCGTTTTCATCGAAGCGCACCGCCTTGCCGGAATCCGAGAACAGCATTACGTCATGCTTGCCATCAGTCAAGGCAGCGCCAATCAGGAAGTCCCCCTCATCCAGGTCGACTGCGATGATGCCGGCCTTGCGCGGATTGCTGAAGTCGCTGAGCGGAGTCTTCTTGACGGTGCCCAGACTGGTCGACATGAAAATGTAGCGGTCGTCCGGGAAGCTGCGGTTCTCGCCGGAAATCGGCAGCACGACGGTGATTTTTTCGCCATCCTGCAACGGGAACATATTGACAATCGGCTTGCCGCGCGACGTGCGCGAACCTTGCGGCACTTCCCACACTTTCAGCCAATACAGGCGGCCGCGATTGCTGAAGCACAGGATGTAATCATGCGTATTGGCGATGAAGAGCTGATCGATCCAGTCATCGTCCTTGGTCGCCATCGCCTGCTTGCCGCGCCCGCCGCGTTTTTGCGCGCGATATTCGGAAACCGGCTGAGACTTCATATACCCCGTGTGAGACAGAGTCACCACCATGTCTTGCGGCGTGATCAGATCTTCGGTGCCGAGATCGGTCGCATTCAACTCGATCTGCGAGCGGCGCACGTCCTTATTGCCTTCGCCGTATTCGTTTTTCGCCAGCGTCAGTTCATCGTTGATGATTGCAGTCACGCGCGCTGGCTTGGCCAGGATATCCAGCAGATCGGCGATCTGCGCCATCACGTCCTTGTACTCATTGACGATCTTGTCCTGCTCCAGCCCGGTCAGGCGCTGCAAACGCATTTGCAGAATTTCTTGCGCCTGGTCGTCGGACAGCTTGTACAAACCGTCGCTCTGAAGCCCATACTGCCTAGGCAAATTCTCCGGACGGAAAGCATCGACGCCACCGACGCCTTCCTCCCCGGTACGCGCCAGCATCTCGCGCACCATGGACGAATCCCAAGCGCGCGCCATCAATTCGATTTTCGCGATCGGCGGCGTCGGCGCAGCTTTGATGATCGCGATGAAATCGTCGATGTTTGCCAGCGCCACTGCCAAGCCTTCCAGCACGTGGCCGCGTTCGCGCGCCTTGCGCAATTCGAATACGGTGCGGCGCGTAACGACCTCGCGACGATGCGAGAGGAAGCACTCCAGCATTTCCTTCAGGTTCAGCAGTTTGGGCTGGCCGTTGACCAGCGCCACCATATTCATGCCGAAGGTATCTTGCAGTTGTGTCTGCTTGTAAAGATTATTGAGCACGACTTCAGGCACTTCGCCGCGCTTGAGTTCGATCACTACCCGCATGCCGGATTTGTCGGACTCGTCGCGGATGTCGGAAATGCCGTCGAGCTTCTTGTCGCGGACATTCTCGGCGATGCGTTCCAGCAGGGATTTCTTGTTGACCTGATAAGGCAACTCATCGACGATGATTGCCGTTCGG
Source organism: uncultured Burkholderiales bacterium (assembly GCA_966211965.1). Taxonomy (GTDB): domain Bacteria; phylum Pseudomonadota; class Gammaproteobacteria; order Burkholderiales; family Burkholderiaceae_D; genus CBIHON01. The sequence continues at coordinate 39,994 of CBIHON010000037.1, forward strand.
CCACCCTCCTTGCCAAACTCTTCGAAATGCGTCTTGGCACGCATCACGACGCGCCCGCGCCCGGTGCGGTAGCCATCCCGCACGCCGGATACGCCGTAGATGATGCCAGCGGTCGGAAAATCCGGCGCCGGGATAATTTCAATCAATTCGTCGACCGTGCACTCGCCGTTGTGCAGGACATGCAGAGCGCCGTTGATGACCTCGGTAATGTTGTGCGGAGGAATATTGGTCGCCATCCCGACCGCAATACCGGAGGAACCGTTGATCAACAGGTTGGGAATGCGAGTCGGCAGCACCGACGGCTCTTTTTCCTTGCCGTCATAGTTGGGTACGAAATCAACGGTGTCCTTTTCGATGTCAGCCAGAATTTCGCTGGCGATCTTGTCCAGCCGACACTCGGTATAACGCATCGCCGCCGCGTTGTCGCCATCGACCGAGCCGAAGTTGCCCTGCCCGTCGACCAGCGTATAGCGCATCGAAAAATCCTGCGCCATCCGCACCAGCGTGTCGTAAATCGATTGATCACCATGGGGGTGGAACTTACCCATCACCTCACCGACCACGCGCGCACATTTCACGTAGGGGCGGTTCCAGACGTTGTTCATTTCATGCATGCCGAACAGCACGCGGCGATGCACCGGCTTCAAGCCATCGCGAACGTCCGGCAAGGCGCGCCCGACAATCACGCTCATCGCGTACGCCAGATAGCTGTTGCGCATCTCTTCTTCAAGAGAAATCGGTATGGTTTCTTTAGCGAATTGATCCATTGGCAGGTCGGCGGGTATTTGGCTTGGGTTGAGTGATTGTTCGCGGAAAAAGCATGCAAAGCATCAAACATGAGAGTTTAGCATGCGCGCTTGCCTACCCGCCTCTTTTCAGCCGCTGCGCCAGCTTTTGCCGGACCTGCCCAAGCCGCGATTTTTTAAAAAATATATGTTTAAATGTCGCTGGGAATTCAACAAATCGTTTTACGACAAGGCAAGAAGACAACATGCTCAACAAACTAGCTATCGGACTTGCCATTGGGATCACGGCAAGTGCCGCCTCGGCTCAATCCGTAACAAATATCCAAGCCAATCCAACAAAAAGCGCCTATATGCAGGATGGGCGAGGCGTCATCACACGTAGTGGAACCGGCCTGTGCTGGCGCACCAGCTATTGGACGCCCGCTGATGCGGTTGCCGGCTGCGATGGCGAACTTGCGCCGCCGATCGCAAAAATCACTGCGCCGGACATCGCCCCGGTTGCTGAAAAAGCGGCTCCCGCAATCACACCAATCCCTGCTCCAATTCCGGTCAAGCGTTGCGACTTTGCAGTCACACTTGAAAACGATCAAACTTTCGCATTTGGCAAGGCCGTATTGACAAGCACCGCAAAAAAACGGATTGACGATTCCGTCATAAGCAAATTGGCAAGCTGCAACAAGATCGACCTCATCATCGTTACCGGCCACGCCGACCGGCTTGGGTCGCAACAATTCAACCAGAAGCTTTCTGAACGGCGTGCAGAAACAGTCGCCACCTACCTGAAGAGCAAGGGTATTTCAGGGCAAGTCGATACGCTCGGCATGGGCAAAACTCAATCCGTAAAATCCTGTGGCGATCTCCCCGACCATAAGAAACTGGTTGAATGTTTGGCGCCCAACCGCCGTGTTGTAGTCGAAGTCAAAGGCTTGGCCAAAGCCAATTAAAATTCTTTTGTTGAAACGTGCTTCAATTGATCATACTTTTTTACAAATTTGAATTTTTTGTAGCAGTTTCGTTGCGAAAACACTACAAAGAAATAAAAACGTGAACTCAACCGTTTGACATGCTTCGCCCACTATAAGTGGGTGTGGCAAAATGACAGTTAGTTAGCCTATTGCATATTAGCAAGTTGGCACATGGAATAGTAATACCATGTGGTACTATCAGTTTTTAAAGTCGTCTATTGTTACGCAGTTCATCTGCGGACATCTCAACCGAGGGAAAAATATGAACAAAATAGCAAAGCTCGTCTTCGCTGCGTCCGCAGTAGTCGCCTTTTCTGCGTTCGCACAGGAAGATATCAAAGCCAAAACTCCAAACAGCGCCTATGTTCAAGACGGCCGCGGCGTGATTGCCCGCGACCCGTTTGGTCTGTGCTGGCGCACCGGCTATTGGACCCCGGCTGATGCAGTTGGCGGTTGCGATGGCGAAATTGCAAAGCCTGCAGCCCCAGCACCTGCCCCTGCCGCCGCTCCGGCAACTGAAGCAAAGCCAGCTCCGGCACCTGCACCCGCCCCAACCCCGGCAGCTGCGCCAACTTCGGAAAAAGTCACCTTTGCCGCCGATGCGTTCTTCGACTTCGACAAGGCTGTCCTGAAACCAGACGGCAAAGCTAAGCTCGATGATCTCGCATCGAAGTTGAAAGGTATGAATCTGGAAGTCGTAATTGCAGTCGGCCATACCGACTCCATCGGTTCCGATGCCTACAACCAGAAGTTGTCGGTCCGTCGCGCTGAAGCCGTCAAGGGTTATTTGGTATCGAAAGGCGTTGAAGCCAATCGCGTCTACACCGAAGGCAAAGGCAAGAAACAACCTGTTGCTGATAACAAGACCTCAGCCGGCCGCGCCAAAAACCGTCGCGTCGAAATCGAAGTTGTCGGTACACGCAACAAGTAACCGACCTAGCCCCGATCAAAACCCCGCTTCGGCGGGGTTTTTTACGTGCCGAACATGCTGTATGAAGAGCGTGCACGGCGCTTTCCCGCTATCATGCAAACTATGAACGCCGACCCTCTAGAACTGCAAAAATTCAGCGATCTCGCCCATCGGTGGTGGGATCCCACCTCCGAATTTCGCCCCTTGCATGAGATCAACCCAATCAGGCTCGAATGGATTAACGCCCGCGTTCCGCTGGCTGGGAAAACGGTCGCCGACATCGGGTGCGGTGGCGGTATCCTGGCTGAATCAATGGCCAGAAAAGGCGCCAACGTCACCGGCATTGACCTTTCCGAAAAGGCACTCAAGGTAGCAGATTTGCACAGTCTTGAATCGGGCATCCAGGTCCGCTATGAAATGATCGCGGCCGAAGCCTTGGCAGAACGTGAACCGGAACGCTATGACGTCGTAACCTGCATGGAAATGCTGGAACACGTGCCGGACCCTGCTGCGATCGTCAAAGCTTGCGCCACATTGGCAAAACCCGGCGGACAGGTGTTTTTCTCAACGCTCAACCGCAATCCGAAATCTTATCTGTTCGCCGTCATTGGAGCGGAATACTTGCTGCGCCTTCTGCCCAAGGGCACTCACGACTATGCAAAATTCATCACCCCGGCCGAATTGGCGCAATTCATCCGTAAAGCGGGCCTGAGCGTCGATACACTGAAGGGCATGAGTTATAACCCGCTCACCCGGATGTATTCCCTGAACCAGGATACCAGCGTCAATTACATGGTTGCCTGCACTCGCCCGGCTTAGCAAATACCAACGCAAATTCCCTTTCTGCCTGATGATACCCGGCACATCGGCAGCACCGGTATTCCAATATAAAATCACCATGCCTCTTAGCACACCCCGCGCCATACTCTTCGACCTTGACGGCACTCTTGCCGATACCGCGCCCGACCTTGCCGCCGCAATGAACCTGCTGCGCGTCAACCGCGGTCTGGCACCGACGCCGTATGAGGTGCTACGCCCCGTGGCCTCATCAGGGGCACGCGGCCTGATTCACGCGTCTTTTGGCCTAAAGCCGGACGACGAAGGCTACGAAGACTTGCGTATAAGTTTCCTCGACAACTACGCCGCAGGACTTGCGGTGAAAACTCGTTTGTTCGACGGTGTTGCCACCTTGCTCGACGCCTTGCAGGAACGCGGTTTGGCATGGGGCATCGTCACCAACAAGGCCGCACGTTTCACCGACCAATTAGTCTCCCAAATCGGTCTCCAGCACGCTGCCTGCGTAATCTCCGGCGACACCACTCCGCATCTGAAACCGCACCCGGCCTCGCTCCTGGAGGCTGCCAGCCGCCTTGCGTTAGCTCCGCAAGACTGCTGGTATGTCGGTGATGATCTGCGCGACATCCAGGCCGGTCATGCAGCCGGCATGCAAACTATTGCCGCAGCTTGGGGCTACTGCGGCCACGCCGAACCGATGGCATGGAATGCAAATGCTATGGTCCAAGCGCCATTGGACTTGCTCAGCTTAATACCCAAATAATCAACAGCAATCAAGCAAGATTTATTTGTTGTAAAAACATGCCCTTGAAACTCGTCGAACAGGGGCCATCTAATACAGTACAATAGAATCTTTTTTGGGGGCGACTTGGTTTCGACAGGGGTTGCAAAGCAGTGCAGGGCATACCGAGGACTGGTTACCTCGTAAATACATCCAGAACAAACTAAACGCTAACGATTCTAGTTACGCACTGGCCGCTTAATACCGGCTAGCTCTACACCATCTCTTCCCTGGGGTGGGCTGGCAACAGCAGTAGAGTCATTCACAGGGAATCGCTTCAAGCCGGGTCACTTGACTTGAAGCTAAATTCAAGGTGACTCGCCTGTCCGCAGCGTGCGCGTCCGCGTCGTACGGGTTAAATCAAATGGCAGCGCTAAGTATGTAGAACTGTCTGTAGAGGATTTCTGGACGCGGGTTCGATTCCCGCCGCCTCCACCACCAACACAAGGCCAACGGTGCTCCGTTGGCCTTTTTTATTGGGTGTCCCGCGTACTGGCGCGGGTTGCCGAGGGTTCTTGCGGACTTCGCCGGTTCGCGGGCTCCCTGAATTCGGGTCGTTTTCTCTCTCTCCGGGCCGTTTTTCTCTCCCAAGACATTCCTACGAAAAGCCCGAAGTCCGCAAGTGCCATTGCTTGTGCCATTAAAAATCAATAACTTACGCGCGGATGAATCGAACGGTTTTATTTTGGCATTGGATAGGAAAAGGAAACCACCTCGATTCAGCGAGTGGAGAATACATAATCGCCCGCAGCTGAACTCGACCTAAAGCAGCCTTCACGACCAGCAGAAAATGACGATCAAGGAGCGTCAACCGCGCCGGGCCGCTTCGATCGCAGCAATGTCAATTTTTCCCATCTGCATCATCGCCTCAAAAGCACGCTTGGCCGCCGCGCGGTCAGGATCGGCAATCGCGGCAGTGAGGGCGCGCGGCGTGATCTGCCACGAAATGCCCCACTTGTCCTTGCACCAGCCGCATGCACTTTCCTGGCCGCCGTTTCCGACGATCGCATTCCACAAGCGGTTGGTTTCGGCCTGATTGTCGGTCGCTACCTGGAAGGAGAAAGCCTCGCTGTGCTTGAACGCCGGACCACCGTTGAGGCCGATACAAGGAATGCCCATCACGGTGAACTCGACCATCAAGACATCGCCCTGCTTGCCAGAGGGATAGTCACCGGGCGCGCGATGGATCGTTCCCACCGCGCTGTCCGGAAACGTCTCGGCGTAGAATTGCGCGGCGTCTGCTGCAGTACCGTTGAACCAGAGACAAATCGTGTTCTTGCTGACCATTTTCGTTCTCCTACAGATGATATGAAGTACATGGCTCAAACATTTGGAGGCTCTCAAGCAATTGGCGTTCCTTCGCGGATCGGCCGCCACGACAACGGTCCTGAGTGACCGCTCGTGGCCGAGCCCTGCCAGTCGGTAGCGAAGCTGTTGTGGCCTACTTTGGTCGCCTTGACCTTGCCTTTATACCGGATGTGTTGAGAGCGACTGCGGCACGGATGAGCGCCTTGAAGGCGTCCGTGTCGACCTCCTCGCCTTCCTGGATGTCAATCGCGCGCCTGGTGTTGCCGTCGAGACTCGAATTGAAGAGCCTTGCCGGGTCCTCTAGCGATGCGCCCTTGAGGAAGGTCAACTTCACTTTCGCCTTGTAAGATTCGCCGGTGCAAATGATCCCGTCATGCGACCATACGGGCGTGTCCATCCACTTCCACTCCTCCACGATGTCCGGGTCCGCTTCTTTGATGAGCTTGCGCATCCTGCTCAAGGCTTCCCCGCGCCAGTCCCCGAGCTCAGCGATTCTTTTATCAATCAGCTCGGATGCCGACTGGTCCTCGGTCGAACCCGACTTTTTCATGCGCTCCTCCTAAATTCTTAGGCTCTTCCAGAATGCGTCACAAGTTATTACCTGTTCGCCTCAACATGACGAGCAAAGTTGTTGAGAATGGCTTGCCACCCTTGCTGTTGCTGCTCGACAGAATGCGTTGGCTCACTATCGAACGTTACGCGTACCTTTACACCATTGAGGCTGTCGGCAAACTCGACTTGCGCCATACGATCGCCAAACGAGTACTCAATCAGCTCGTGCTCTACGATTTTTGTATAGGTTCCGGCGAAATCAAATCCCATGCTGCCGTCTTTTGCTTCCATGCGCGAGGAAAAGAGACCGCCCACGCGCAAATCCACCGTGGCAACGGTCGTGTGCCAATCATCAGATGCAGCATTCCACTGTTTAATGTGCTCGGGTGTCGTATAGGCACGCCAGACTTGCTCGATGGGTGCCACGACGGTAGTTTCAACACTGATTTTCATAGAGAGCCTTCTGTTTGATAGTAACTAATTGCATATTTATCAGGATAGCTGAGGCCGTTATGCAAGGTCGCCGACCTTAAACACGGATGCCATATTCACGAAAAACCGCCCCCCAGACACGCGAAGTCCAATCTGGGGCCAGTGTAAAAGCAAATTGTATTGCCAACAACAATAGACGGGGATGCCGAGCGGTTATGAACGTCAGCTTTCCGGCCAGCACTGAAATGGCTGATTCTGGCCTGAGTTAAGTTGATCGAGTAGGTGAGACTCAGTCCGCCATCGCTACAATCTGCTTGAGTAAAGGGAACAACTTGCATTCAGGCATGTCTATCCCCATATAAACTATGAACTAAATCTCGGAGGAGGTGGGTGTGGTTCCAAACGCGCGTTTTATAGAACTTCTGGCTGATATAGAGCCTAGCCCCACGACACAAAACCACTCTTCCACTGCGCATACATCCGTCCGCAACTTTCTCAGATCTCATTCTTCATTCAAGAATCGCTGGGAAAGTGACTTCCTTGCCGGAAGCTACGCGCGAAACACTGCCATACGCCCGAAAAGGACTGAGGACGGATACGAGCGACCCGACGTCGATATTATTATCGTAACAAGCTTTAGCGCATCAGATCATCCAGACGACGTGCTGGAAGAGCTCAGCGACGCACTTGAGGATGGGTTTACGGTCGAGCGTATCAACAAACGTTCTGTACGCGTAGGCACCACTAATGCGGAGATTGACGTGGTCCCAGTTATTGAGTCAGGAGTAGCCTATCAACTCCCTGACAGAGATCTCGGCTATTGGAAATCAACGAACCCACCCGGTCATAATGACTGGAGCCGCAGCCAAAACGCCACATTCAATGGACGTTTTAAGCCACTCGTCAAACTGTTCAAATGGTGGCGTCGCGAGAACCGTACAGGAAAACGGCCGAAAGGCTTCATTCTGGAAGTGCTCGTGTCAAAACATGCTCCATCTGACGAAAGCCACTACGGTGAAGCTTTCACCCAGATGCTTGAAAGCATCTATTCATCCTATAGTACTCTTGCCGAGATCGGCATTAAGCCTGCAATCGATGATCCAAGCCTTCCGGGAAACGACATTCTGTCAAAAGTGTCAATCACTGACTGGAAAAACTTTATCGAGCGCGTTCGCGTTCATGCCTCTTATGCTCGGCGAGCCCAGGATGAGGACGATATGGAGGAAGCTACTCGCTTATGGCGTAAGCTCTTCGGAGATCGTTTCAAAGCTACAGCCAACACTGCGAAGGCTGAAAGCTTAGCGAGCTACGCCACTGCACCGATCGTTGCCACGACAGGCTATACGTTTCCCAACAGTCCTGTCACACCGACCAAGCCTCGCGGGTTCGCATGAAATTGTGGTGGCTGACGAACTTCGCGCGCGTCGGCACTGAGAAGGCGGCGGTCGAACACCTCGCTGCTACCGAAGGCTGGTTCGCCCTTTCAAACTGGCGCATCAATGCTTTCCGCTTCTCTGTCGACGGCATAATTACGGCACATGGAGTCGAATACCCTGTGCGCCTCATTTACCCAGATCAGTTTCCATTGGTACCAGCTTGGGTAGAGCCTCAAGATTCAGATGCCAAGTGGAGCAAGCACCAATATGGCAAGGGTGGTTCGCTCTGCCTCGAACTTCGACCAGATAACTGGTCGCCCGATGCATCTGGGGCCGATGTACTACGCAGTGCCTATAACTTGCTGCATGCAGAGAATCCCCTTGGAGACGGGGAGCACAACCGCGTACCCTCTGCTCACCAGATCGGCGACTTGCAGTCCTACGATTGGGGAACAGAGCCGGTTTTGATCGGCTCCGGTTGTTTAGAACGCATTTGTAATGGTACGTCTGAAAACGTTCGTGCCCTACGTTGGATGGCTGATGACAGCGTGTGGCCGATCCTGGTATTCGACGCCATGGACTCCTCTCAGCCTAGACATCCTCCGTCCTTTGATCTCGGCACACTGCGACACGAACTGCCAGTAGTCATTGTACGAGCCGCCCCTCTTGATCCTGCGCCATCCGATCGGGCTGCACTCGCATCTGCCCTGAACATCGAACTTGGTTCTGACCTCTACCAAGGGGCGCTTGTCGCAATTGTCGTTAACGAGAAATATGCTACTCCGTTTCATTCTGCAAATGCTGGGTCCGTATTTGCGCGAAAATGGGTCGTGCTTCCCGACGAACCAGGTGCGCGTTCTGGCCGTGCCGAGACGGCAATTGGTAAGAGTGTCGCCATCGTTGGTCTTGGATCGGCAGGTTCAAAAATCGCTGAAATACTACTGCGTTCCGGCATCAATAACCTCGTTCTGATTGATGGAGACGTGTTGCTGCCTGTCAACTTGGAACGCCACATCTTGGATTGGCGAGACGTCGGATTTCGGAAGGCGAATGCTGTCAAGCGTCGGCTGCTTCATATCACACCTGGGGCAAGCATCAAGGTAATTGCCACTAATCTGAATTGGCAACGTTCAGCAAAAACACATGCGGATCACGTTGAAGCATTGGCAGCGTGCGACATGATCGTGAACGCAACTGGCGACGCTCCAAGCTCCCTCCTAATCGGGGCGATCGCTACGGAGAACGAAAAGCCATTCGTCTCGGTTGAAGTTTTTGAAGGTGGTCTCGGCGCACTTATCGCCCGCTCACTGCCAGGACGAGACCCACCCTATGTTGTTGGCCAGGCCGCCTACATCGCCTATTGTGAGCAAATGAAGGTCGAACCACCTCCGAGTGGACATGGAACTTACGATGCTCTCACAGAAGCCGGGACTCCTATCGTAGCGGACGATGCAGCAGTCACGATCGCAGCCGCACACGCAGCTCGCGTCATCCTCGATATCCTAGACTCACGAGTCGGACCAACCGATACCGCATGGCTCCTTTTCGGATGCCGCAATGGCTGGCTGTTCCAACGGCACGGACACACAATCAGTCTCGATGTCGGTTCAGCACCTCCACGTATGGAAGCTATCGATGATATCGAAGCGCGCGTGTTCGTTCTTGCTCTGGCCAAGGAGGCAATTAATGCGACTGCGCCTTCCATTTGACCAAATCAAATTGCTACGCGAAACATTGCGAAAAGCGGGTGTAAAAGAAATTGGCGGCCAGATCTTTGGTGAGCAACTTGCCCCCTCTGATTTCAAGGCCACTGAGTTCACATTCCAGAAGCGCCCAGGCACACTCGCTCGTTTTATCGTCGACCTCGTACAAACTGCTTGCGATGCTATGCGCTTCTTTGATCGTACTGAACATAATTACACGCGCTTCAACTATATCGGCGAGTGGCATAGCCATCCTAGCTTCGAGGTGCACCCCAGCGGCACCGATATTGCTACCATGCGGGGCTTGGTTACCGATCATGAATTCCAAGGCAACTTCGCTGTTTTGATGATCATACGACTCGATGAAGATACCCTCGCCTGCGGAGCATGGCTTTTCGACCCGTCGGGGCAAAAGCAGCCCGTCACTTTGGAAATGGAACCATGATCTCTCAGAACGGACCGACACTCACTAACGCAAAAGGCATGGGTGGAATCATTGCCCAGGATGGATTCGATTACAGCCTGTTTGAAAATGAGATTTTATTGAAGTCCGAACAAGTCTAATCACCT
>CBIHON010000038.1:0-48470 GCA_966211965.1 uncultured Burkholderiales bacterium
ATTGTCGATCATAGGTAGCGCCGATAATTTGGACAGTAAGCCAAGTAGCCGCTTTGCTTCACAATTTCGACTGAAAAACCACCCCCGACACAGTTTTTCAAAGCCAAAGTAGCCTCGACAGCATTACAGGATGAGTCCGAAAAAATCACGTTACCTTCTAGCTTCGTAGGTATTAACACCTGGGCCAGAAGTGGTCCCGTTTGTTTGGACAGAAATTTCGTGTTGTTAAGTGGAGCCTTGCGAATGTAGGGTTATCCACGGCGCCGCTCGCCGCTCCCTATGTAGAGCAAGAGCGTGCGGCGCGGTGGGTAACCTGGCCTGCCATCTACGCTGCCTCCTGAAGCGCAGGTAGATTGGCGAAGTAGAACGCATCCGGTGTGCCGCCGTCAAGCGAACTGTGCGGACGCCGACCGTTGTAAAAATCCAGATACCGGCCCATCCCGCTTTTCGCCGCGCTTATGCTCTCGTAGGCGTGCAGGTACACTTCCTCGTACTTGATCGATTTCCACAGTCGTTCGACGAACACATTGTCGCGCCAGCAGCCTTTGCCATCCATGCTGATGGTAATGCCCTTGTCCTTCAACAACTGCGTGAACTCCAGGCTCGTGAACTGGCAGCCCTGATCGGTGTGGAAGATGTCCGGCGTGCCGTATCGGGCAATGGCTTCGGCCACCGCTTCGATACAGAAGTCCGTCGTCAGCGTATTCGACAAGCGCCCCGACAACACGCGCCGGCTGGCCCAGTCCATTACCGCAAACAGGTACACGAAGCCGCGCTTCATCGGGATGGACGTGATGTCGGCCGCCCAGACGTGGTTAGCTCTCTCGATTGCCAAGTTGCGCAGCAGGTAGGGATAGACCGGATGGGCGGCGTGCCGCCGGCTGGTGTTGGGCTTCTTGTATATCGCCTCGATGCCCCTCTTCTTCATCAGCCTGGCCACACGCTTTCTTCCTATGGCATGGCCTTCCCGGCACAACATGTCGCGCAGCATCCGGCTGCCAGCAAAGGGATATTCCAGATGCAGCTCATCGATGCGGCGCATGAGCTTTAGATCCGTCTCACTCGCCTCTTGCGGCCGATAATACGCCGTCGAGCGCGACAGCGAGAGAATCTTGCATTGCCGGGCTACTGGCAGCTTGTGGTCACGGTCGATCATCTCTTTGCGCTCAGCAATCCCGCTTTGGTGAGCGCGCCGCTTAAAAAATCGATTTCCAGCGCTTGTTGCCCAATCTTGGCGTGCAGCTCCTGCAGGTTTGGCGCCGACTCGCTCTTGTCGGACGCGCCGCCGCCGAACACGTTGGCGGCTCGTTCCAGAAGCTGCCGCTTCCAATCGGTGACTTGGTTGGGGTGGACTTCAGAATGCTCGGCGATCTCAGTCAGGGTCTTATCGCCCTTGAGCGCCGCCAACGCCACCTTGGCTTTGAACTCGGATGAGTGGTTGCGGCGGGTTCTCTTGGTCTTGCGTGTCATAATGCTTGCTCCTGGCTTCAGCCATCTGGCTGAGATTGTGAAGCAAGGCCGCCACTTAGACTCCTGTCCGAAGTTTCGGGACCACCTCTGCCTTTAAAGAGGTGCCACCAAATAAGTGATTGATTCATTTGTTCTTTATTTTCGAAAACCAACCAATAGCGACTTATAAGTCATTGAAAATAAATGAAAAATTACACACCTTTAAAGGCCTGGCATTAACGCCAAATTTCAATTCAACAAAAACTTCATCCGCGTACCAGCCAAATCAATGACATCGCCATGCCTGACTGGTTGCGCACCCGTACCAACAGATTGTCCATTTACTAAAGGATAGTTATCGCCTTCGACATGAGTAATGCTATAACCTTGTAGCTGCTGAGTAATAACGGCGACTTGCACTCCTGGCCGGCCAATTGTGGTCAAGGCTTTGGTGAGAACAATTTGTTTGCCGGCAGTGGCGCCGTTTAGTATTTTGATGACGGCTGTAGGCGGACGAATAGAATCTGCGCGGGATTCCTGCAAAGTTTCATTCTTATCCTGTGAATCCTTCGAAATGAGAGCTGCCTTTGCATTTTGCATGCTAGCATCGGTCTTCAAGTGAGCCTCGCCAACGTATCTGAGCTTATAGTGCGCAAGCTCAATCACATCATTGTCCTGCAAAAAATGCTTCTTGACAGGCTGACCATTAATTTGCGTGCCATTCGTACTATTCAAGTCCTCTAGGAAAGAGTCTTGAAGAATCGTAACAATCATCGCATGCTCTGCGCTAATGGCAAGATCATCAATCACAATATCGTTGTGTGGTCGGCGCCCGATCGTGACGCGCTCTTTCGACAGGGGTATTTCCTTTAATACTTTCCCGTCTATTGTCAGAATGATCTTTGCCACTCTTGCCTACCCATTTTCACAATTATTTAACCCAATTAAACATTCGCCCCAACAACCCGCCCGTCTCAGCCCTATTTGACTGTACGTTTACTAAAATAACCGAGGTATTATCGCGGCCGCCGTTGTCGTTGGCACGCTGCACAAGCGCTTCACACTTTGCCTCGAGAGAGAAATCAACAGCATTCAAAATCTCCCTTATTTCTTCGGTCGCCAACATATCGGACAAGCCGTCGGAACACAACAGGTAAAGGTCCCCGACCGCAGTCGAGTGGTCATGAATTTCAACATCAACCTCATCATTTACGCCCACTGCGCGGGTAACGAGATTTCTGTGCGGCGAAAAACGCGCCCATTCCGGATCAATCAAACCTATATCGATCTGCTCTTGCAGCAACGAGTGGTCGCGTGTAATCAACTCCAGCACACCTTGGCGTAAGCGATAGGCGCGGGAATCACCTACATGCGCGATCGTAATCTTGTCGTGATGAAACACAGCTACCACCAACGTGGTGCCCATTCCGGAATATTGAGGCTCGCTCCGCGATGCCTCATAAATTGCAAGATTTGCATTCTCAACTGAACCGATGACCAATTGCTGCAGATATTTGCTTCGATTGGAACGAAGGTTCCAAGGAAAATCTGCCAATTGTTTTTCCAACGATTCTTTTAGTATTGTCGTCGCGATACTGCTTGCAACTTCGCCCGCATTGTACCCGCCCATTCCATCCGCAAGAATAGCCAATCCATGCCCGGGGCTAAGCGCGACAGAATCCTCATTGTGCGCTCGAACCAAGCCGGTATCGGTCTTTGAGGCGAATTGAAGCTCGACCTGGTAAGCCATAAATGCTAGACGTGGAGGCCGGTGTCAGATGAGAACAAAATCATGAATCCTTGTTTTAAATTTTTTGAGGACTTTCCCCAGAGATGGGATACATTTTCATTCTTTGAATCCCTACACCGCGATTCTACCCTTTAGTTGCATATAAATTAAGCAATAGATGAGTCAAATTTTCTTTTTTGAAAGGCACAATCCTGCCAATATAACAACAATCGCACTCACTAAACACGGAATACTCATTTGCTCATAATCATAAGAATCGCTAATTCATGATAAGACAAATTCGCATGAATCCATAGAGCAAGCCCGACATCTGAAAAATCATACCGCCAGCAAGATAGCCAAGCAACGCAGAGCCTTTACTGTTCCTTGGAAGTATCGACAGCTTCTATTGTTTTCTTGCCAAAAATAATACGGGGAGCCGAAGCCCCCCGCAAGCCTACCTATTTCGCTGCAAATTACAATACTGATTTGAGCAAGCGCCCCATCTCGGATGGATTCTTGGTCACTTTGATACCGCAAGATGCCATGATATCCAGCTTCGCTTGCGCCGTATCGGCACCGCCGGAAATCAATGCACCAGCATGGCCCATGCGTTTTCCGGGGGGGGCGGTCACTCCGGCGATGAAGCCAACTACCGGCTTCTTCATGTTGTCCCTGATCCAGTATGCAGCATTGGCTTCGTCCGGACCGCCAATCTCGCCGATCATGATCACAGCATCCGTATCCGGATCATCATTGAAAGCCTTCATGATATCGATGTGCTTGAGGCCGTTGATCGGATCGCCGCCGATGCCGACTGCGGACGATTGCCCCAAACCCAATGCAGTCAACTGGCCCACTGCTTCATAAGTGAGAGTCCCGGAACGCGACACAACCCCGATGCGGCCTTTCATGTGGATATGGCCGGGCATGATGCCGATCTTGATTTCATCCGGGGTAATCAAACCCGGGCAGTTCGGTCCGAGCAGCAAAGTTTTGCTGCCGGCTTTTGCCATACGGTCCTTCAATGCCATCATGTCGCGGACTGGAATGCCTTCGGTGATGCAGATCGCCAGGTCAAGCTCGGCTTCGACTGCTTCCCAGATAGCGGCGGCAGCACCGGCCGGCGGTACGTAGATGACGGAAACGGTAGCGCCGGTTGCGGCTTTGGCTTCGGTAACGTTGGCGAAGATCGGGATGCCTTCGAAATCTTCACCCGCTTTTTTAGGGTTGACGCCGGCGACGAAGCAGTTCTTGCCGTTGGCGTATTCGCGGCACATGCGGGTGTGGAATTGGCCGGTCTTGCCGGTAATACCTTGGGTAATGACTTTTGTGTCTTTATTGATCAGGATCGACATAGTGGTTCCTTCATGTTGTAGGGTACGGAGTACGCGACGCTTGACTCTGTCCCACAATATTGTTTATTTTCCGTTGGCCGCAGCGACGACCTTTTGCGCGGCTTCTTCCATCGTGTCGGCCGCGATGATCGGCAGGCCGGATTCGGCCAGCATCTTCTTGCCGAGATCCTCATTGGTACCCTTCATGCGCACGACCAACGGCACTTGCAGCGATACCGCCTTGGACGCGACAATCACGCCTTCGGCAATCACGTCGCACTTCATGATGCCGCCGAAGATGTTGACCAGAATCGCTTTCAGACCAGGATTCTTCAACATGATCTTGAATGCTTCCGTTACTTTCTCCGCAGTGGCGCCGCCGCCAACGTCAAGGAAGTTTGCCGGCTCGCCGCCGAACAGTTTGATGGTATCCATGGTGGCCATCGCAAGGCCTGCACCATTCACCAGGCAACCGATATTGCCATCGAGAGAAATATAGGCAAGATCGAATTTGGAAGCTTCGATCTCGGCCGGATCTTCTTCATCGAGATCGCGATAAGCGACGATTTCGGGATGACGGAACAGTGCGTTGGAGTCGAAGTTGAACTTGGCGTCAAGCGCGATCACCTTGCCGGATCCGGTCAAGATCAAAGGATTGATCTCAGCCAGCGACGCATCGGTTTCCCAGTATGCCTGATACAAACCTTTGAGCTGCGCGCGCGCGTCAGCAATAGACGCAGCCGGAATGCCGATCTTGGTGGAGATCGAATCGGCTTCGGCATCGGTCAAACCGACCGCAGGATCAATCGCGATTTGATGTATCAGTTCCGGGTGCTTTTCCGCGACTTCTTCGATGTCCATTCCGCCTTCACTGGATGCCATCAGCACCACGCGCTGGCTGATACGATCGGTGACCATGCTGACATATAGTTCCTTCTTGATGTCAGCCCCCTCTTCGATCAACAGGCGGCGCACTTTCTGGCCTTCCGGGCCGGTCTGATGCGTAACGAGCTGCATGCCCATGATGGCGCCGGCATATTCCTTGACCTGCTCGATGGATTTGGCGACTTTGACGCCGCCGCCCTTGCCCCGACCACCGGCATGAATTTGTGCCTTGACGACCCAAACCGGGCCGCCGAGTGTCTCTGCCGCTTTGACGGCTTCTTCGACAGTCAAGCACGGAATACCGCGCGGAACCGTCACTCCGTATTTGCGGAGGATTTCTTTACCCTGATACTCATGGATTTTCATGCGAGCTTCCCTTCAGACGCTTATTGAAAAAAACTAACTGGATTGACTAACTGGCTTGAGATTCTACTGACGACTTGATCGGCCGGAGCGGCTAAACAATGTGCGACTGCCACGCCATCGAAATGTGAAGCGCGGCGGGGAATTGGAGATGCGGACGCCGAAATCCCATAGGCAATAGGCGCGCGTAGCGGCGTCGACCTGAACAGCGTGAGTATGCGTAAATACTCGACGGGAAATTGGTGGCAAAAGAGGCATAAAGACCAATGCCGGTAGAGCGGCAATTATATAAATGCCGCATTTGCGTGTCGCTGCCGCAGCTTCTGCGTCAGCAGCCGCTCATGCGGCGCTGCAAAAAACCACAAAAGTGTAGCACAGGTCGGCCCTCCATATCTACGCTGGTATTTTTACCGGCCCGGAGCGAGGGTTTTTAAAAGTGATGGAGAAAAGAAGAAAACCTGAATAAAGCTGGCCCGGTGGGGCATAAAATCGCTACGCCTCTTTGGGAAATCATTGATCCTCTCCAGCTATGGCATGCATACATGCCTGAATCGCCCTATGAGAAAAGCCTCGCTGCTGCAAAAAGCGCATTTGCTTGGCGCGCTCGGCGGCATCACATGGCGCATGGCCAAATTTTTTGCGCCAAACTTCACGAGCACGGGTGATTTCATCCTCCACCAGAGTGGCTTTGATGCCATCCAGTGCTTCCCCCTTGATGCCATGGCTTTGCAGCTCCATCAGAATGCGGCTATTGCCAAAGCGCGCCGCGCGTCGATGCACCAGAGATTCGGAAAATCGCGCTTGGGATAATAATTTTGCGTTTTCCAGCGCGTCCAGCAAAGCCTCGACATCATCGTTTGCTTGCGCATAACGAGACAGCTTGTGCGCCAATTCCAGCCTGCTATGTTCGCGGGCTGACAAATACCGAAGAGCCCGCGCCTTCAGGCTCATTTGCAATTTTGCCATGGTGTCCTAAAAGCGCGGGAACGGCCCATCACGTGAGCGAAAATTCAGTATTACGGAGCAAAGCTAAACGCCATCCTGGCGTCGGGCACGCTGCCTCTAAAGATATCTTTAAACAAGCAGGAAAACTTACTCGACTTCTTTAAGCTCTTTCACTTCCTTGGATTCTTTACCGCCGGCTTTCTTTGTCACAGGCTCGGGAGATTTGATCGCACCCAATTCCGGCACGCCCAGAGAGACGCGCACCTTGTTTTCGATTTCGCGAGCCAAATCCGGCCGCTCTTTTAGATAATTGCGTGCATTATCTTTACCCTGACCGATACGCTCTCCGTTATAGCTGTACCAGGCGCCGGATTTTTCGACGATTTTCGCCTCTACCCCAAGGTCGAGAATCTCGCCTTCGCGGGAAGTACCCTCTCCGTACAGGATATCGAAATGCGCCTCCTTGAAGGGGGGCGCGATCTTGTTCTTGACGACCTTGATCTTGGTTTCATTGCCGATCACTTCATCGCCGGCCTTGATTGAGCCGGTGCGCCGGATATCGAGACGCACCGAGGCATAAAATTTCAGTGCATTGCCGCCGGTCGTGGTTTCGGGATTGCCGAACATGACGCCGATTTTCATGCGAATCTGGTTAATGAAGATTACCAACGTGTTGGTGCGATTAATGGAGCCTGTCAATTTACGCAACGCTTGCGACATCAGGCGCGCTTGCAATCCGGGTAGCGCATCGCCCATATCGCCTTCTATCTCAGCGCGCGGCGTCAATGCAGCAACCGAATCGATGACGATCAGATCGACGCCGCCGGAGCGTACCAAGGCATCGGTAATTTCAAGTGCCTGTTCACCGGTATCGGGTTGCGAAATGAGGAGGTCCGACAAGTTGATACCCAATTTTTGCGCATAGGTGACATCCAGCGCATGTTCGGCATCGATAAAAGCACAAGTCCCCCCAAGCTTTTGCATTTCCGCGATGGTCTGCAATGTCAGGGTGGTTTTGCCAGAGGATTCAGGACCGTAGATTTCGACCACACGGCCGCGCGGCAAGCCGCCTACACCCAATGCAATATCAAGGCCGAGCGAACCGGTGGACACAACCTGTACCTCTTCAGCCACTGCGCCATCTTCCATGCGCATGACCGAACCTTTACCGAACTGCTTTTCGATTTGGGCCAAGGCAGCGGCGAGTGCTTTGCTCTTTTCAGAGTTTGGAAGGGATTTTTTATCGTCCATAATATGCTTTCGACAGTTGGGTATTCAGACAACTTTGAATGGCTCTTGCAGTCAGAAGCTATACTGTATAAAAAAACAGTGCCTTATGCAAGCTCTGCTTTTCAATCACATGAAAATAAAGTGGTTGCACATAGAGGGTTTGCATCCGCGCAAGATTGCATATTGCCGTGCCTTGCTGCCATTAATGAAACGCAATAGACTAGCTTTACTCTGACTGCGCGGTGACAACCATGCGTATTTTGCTTGCGGAAGACGATAGTGTGCTCGCCGATGGGTTGACCCGCTCCCTACGTCAGTCAGGCTATGCGACTGATTGCGTAAAAAATGGGCAGGAAGCCGATTCGGCGTTGTCCGCCCAAGACTTCGACCTGCTTATCCTCGATTTGGATTTACCTAAAATGTCCGGATTAGAAGTGCTGCGGCGTCTGCGCACACGAAATTCCCGATTGCCGGTACTGATTTTGACCGCAGGCGACTCGGTCGAGCAGAGAGTCAAGGGCCTGGACCTGGGAGCCGACGATTACATGGCCAAACCATTTGCCCTATCGGAACTGGAAGCGCGGGTACGCGCCTTGACCCGACGCGGCGCCGGCGGCGGACCAACTGTCATCCGGCACGGGCCTTTGGCCTACGATCAAGTCGGCCGCATTGCCTATATCAATGAACAAATGCTGGATTTGTCCGCACGCGAACTTGGCTTGCTTGAAGTGTTGTTGCAGCGTACCGGCCGCCTGGTCTCAAAGGAACAGTTGGTAGATCATTTATGCGAATGGGGCGAGGAAGTCAGCAACAATGCGATCGAAGTTTACGTGCACCGCCTGCGCAAAAAGATTGAAGTCGGCGGCGTTCGTATCGCCACTGTGCGCGGCCTCGGCTATTGCTTGGAGAAATTTCCGGATACACCTCCGGCCAACATGCCGACGCCGGCCTGAAGCGGTTTATGACAGACGGTGTGACAGACGGTGCGGAAAACCGCCCTCTTTCCGAGGACAAAACTGCCGAGGATATCAAGCCGCCGCAATCATCCGCACCGATTTCCCCATTCAATGCAGCCGAGATACTGGCAACTCAGCCGGAGGAGCACATCCAGCGCTCCCTGTTTGGGGAAATTCTGGATTGGATGCTGGTGCCCTTGCTCCTGCTCTGGCCGATGAGCATTGCCATCACCTATCTGGTCGCAAAATCCATTGCAAACCAACCCTTCGATCGCGCCCTCGATGACCGGGTGACCGTGCTGGCGCAGCAAGTCAAGGAAATCAACGGCAAGGTTCTTACCCGATTGCCGGGGCCGGCACGCGATATTTTGCGCGCCGACGATGTCGACAATGTCTACTTTCAAGTCCTTGGCCCGTACGGTGAATTTATCGACGGCGATCGCGACCTGCCTGCGCCATCTGAAGAAGAAAGGCCGCAACCCTGGTCCATACAATTTCGTGATGACTCGATGCGCAATACCGAAATACGCGTGGCCTATACCTATGTCGATTTGCGCAAAGGCCAGATCAGCCACGAAGAACCGAAGGAGCCACGCCTGGCGCTGGTGCAAGTAGGTGAAACCCTGGATAAACGCTCGCAGCTTGCGAACCAGATCATCAAGGGCGTGATCCTCCCCGAATTCATCATCCTGCCAATCGCATTGGCGCTGGTATGGTTTGCTCTGTCACGCGGATTATCGCCCCTGGCTGAATTGCAGCAGCGCATCCGGGCCAGACGCCCCGATGACTTGAGCCCGATCGAATCGGGTCACGTGCCGGAGGAAATCTCCCCCTTGGTGCGCTCGCTGAACGACATGCTGGAGCGCTTGTCGCAAAGCATCCAAATGCAAAAGCGCTTTATCGCCGACGCCGCCCATCAAATGAAAACGCCGCTGGCTGGTATGCGCATGCAGTCTGAACTGGCTCTGCGCCAAACCAGCCCGGATGAGATCCACCGCTCGCTGGAACAGCTTTCCAAAAGCTCAGAATCCGCGACCCGCTTGGTCAACCAATTGCTGGCCCTGGCGCGTGCAGAAAATCAAACGCCCGAAGCGCGGCCGTTCGTGCCGCTCGAACTATCCGAATTGGCTCGCAACGTGGTGCAGGATTGGGTCCAGACTTCCTTTGCCCATCGTATCGATCTTGGATTTGAGCAGCCCGGACATCCACTCATGGTATTGGGCAATCCAACCATGCTGCGCGAATTGTTAAGCAACCTGATCGATAACGCTCTGCGCTATACGCCTGCTGGCGGAAGCGTCACGGTCCGGGTCCGTACCGATGAGGAAGAGGAGCATGCCATTCTGGAAATCGAAGACACGGGACCAGGCATTCCGCCGGCCGAGCGCGCCCACGTATTCGAGCGCTTCTACCGGATTTTGGGCAGCAATGTGGAAGGCAGCGGCCTGGGTTTGGCGATCGTGCGTGAAATCGCGCAACAGCATGAGGCGGTTGTCGACATCTTCAACAATCCGCGTAGTCACGATCCGAAATTTCCAGGATGTTTATTTCGTGTGACGTTGCAGATGAAACAGCGCCCTGCATTCATCGATGACATCGGCTGACATGACCTACCAATCAGAAAACAAGGCGACACCGTGCACGCAGACCGACCACTGGCGCCGGACCAGGCAGCTGACATTGCAGATGCTGCTAGCGTGGTTCCTGACGACTTTCCTCATCATTTTTTTCGCGCGTGAACTCTCTGGTTTTTCCATACTCGGCTGGCCGTTTTCGTTTTATATGGCGGCACAGGGCGTGACGCTGATTTACGTCGTCATCGTCGGCATTTATGCCTGGCGCATGCGGCAGCTGGACAGATCGTTGAAGGATAATGACACCGATGCCCCATAAGACTATTTCGTTTACCAAGAGGCTCGCACACTATTACGGCTGGTACACGGTCGGCTTCATTTTTTTCCTGATCGCGCTGGCAATTCTTGAAAGGGAAGGCGTTCCGCGCGTTTGGATCGGCTATCTGTTCATGTTCGCGACCATCGTGCTGTATGCGGGGATCGGTGTGATGAGCCGTACATCGGACGTGTCGGAATACTATGTGGCCGGACGCCGGGTTCCCGCCGTGTTCAACGGCATGGCGACCGCCGCCGATTGGATGTCGGCCGCCACCTTCATCAGCTTGGCAGGCGGCCTCTATCTGCAAGGATTCGACGGACTTGCCTACATCATCGGCTGGACCGGCGGCTACTGCCTGGTGGCTCTGCTGATTGCCCCCTTCCTGCGCAAATTCGGCCAGTATACGATTCCCGATTTTTTGGCGGCGCGCTATGCCGGGCGCTATGGCGGCAACGTGGTGCGGATCATGGCGGTGATCGCCACCATCATCATTTCCTTCACTTATGTGGTCGCGCAAATCTACGGTGTCGGGCTCATTACCTCGCGCTTCACCGGCGTCGATTTCTCGGTCGGCATTTTTCTCGGTTTGGCGAGCATTCTGGTCTGCTCATTTTTAGGCGGCATGCGCGCCATTACCTGGACCCAGGTTGCGCAATACCTGATCATGCTGATTGCCTTCCTGATTCCCGTGACCTGGCTCTCGGTAAAACATACCAACATACCGGTTCCTCAGATCGCCTATGGTTCGGCCTTGCCGAAATTGAGTGCGCGCGAAGTCACGCTCAACAACGATCCGAAGGAACTGGAAGTGCGCGCCGTATTCAAGAAGCGCGCCGACGAGTATCAGGAAAAATTGAACACCTTGCCCGCATCATGGGAAGCAGGACGCGCCGAAATGCAGCGCCGGCTCGAAGAACTCAAGATGGGCAATGCATCGCTGATCGAGATCAAGGCCGCCGGACGCGAGCTTGCGGCTTATCCCAAGGACCCCGAAGAAGCGAAGCGCAAATGGATCGAAGCCAAAGCCTTCAACCTAGCCCGGTCCGAGCCGGTGATTGCACACACCCAGCCATTTCCCGGCAAGGATGCGGCAACATCCGAAACGAAGCGCAACAACTTCCTGGCGCTGGCATTGTGCCTGATGATGGGGACTGCCGCCTTGCCGCATGTCCTGGTGCGTTACTACACGACGCCCTCGGTACAGCAAGCGCGCAACTCGGTATTCTGGACGCTGTTTTTCATCATGCTCCTCTACATCACGATCCCGGCGCTGGCCGTGCTGGTGAAGTACGACATTTATACCTCGCTGGTCGGCACCGAATTTTCCAAGCTGCCGGCCTGGGTTTCTTACTGGGCCAGCGTCGACAAGATCAATCCGCTCGTCAACATCACCGACATCAACCGGGACGGTCTCGTACAGCTTGCCGAAATCGTGATGGACGGCGATATCGTAGTGCTGGCCACACCGGAAATCGCGGGCCTCCCCTATGTTATTTCAGGCCTGATTGCAGCGGGCGGATTGGCGGCCGCTCTCTCGACTGCGGACGGCTTGCTGCTGACGATTTCAAACGCACTCTCGCACGACATTTATTACAAGACGGTCGACCCTAGCGCGTCGACCCAGAAACGGGTCACGATTTCCAAGCTGCTGTTGCTGGTGGTGGCGCTCGTGGCTGCCTATGCCGCCTCTCTCAAGCCGGGCGACATCCTGTCGTTGGTAGGCGCAGCGTTCTCTCTGGCTGCATCGGCACTGTTCCCTGCACTGGTATTGGGCGTTTTCTGGAAGCGCGCCAATCAACAGGGTGCGATCGCAGGCATGCTGACCGGCTTTGCCGTCTGCGGGTACTACATGCTGCACACGAATCCTACGCTAGGCGGCGCAGCGGCAGACCAATGGTTCCGCATCGCGCCTATCTCTGCTGGGGTGTTCGGCGTGCCGGCTGGGGTGGCAGCCTTGGTTGTCATAAGCTTGCTGACACCTCGGCCGGATCAACGTACACTGGCGCTGGTCGACCATATTCGGGCACCATAACAGGCTCCGGATGTTCTCCAAAAACAAAGAGGCGAGGCCGTCATGCCCAATTTTTTCGATGAAATGTACAGCGACGGCAATGCCGGCGCAGTGCGCGAGCACTATCAAGGTTTCGCCGCCTGGCTCGCTGCACAATCTCCCGAAAGCATCGCGCGCAAGCGCGCCGAGGCCGACCTGATCTTCCGCCGCGTCGGCATTACGTTTGCAGTCTACGGCAACGACGCGGGCACTGAACGCCTGATCCCCTTCGACATCATTTCCCGCATCATTCCGGCGGCCGAATGGAGCCAGCTCGAAGCCGGCCTGGTGCAGCGCGTTACCGCGCTCAACATGTTCATCCACGACATCTACCACGACCAGGCGATCATCAAGGCCGGCGTGATCCCGGCCGAGCAAATCTTCCGCAACGCTCAGTACCGTCCCGAGATGCAAGGCATTTCGGTCGCCTCCAACATCTATGCCCATATCGCCGGGGTCGATATCGTGCGCGCCGGCCAAGGCGAGTTCTACGTCCTCGAAGATAATCTGCGTGTGCCTTCCGGCGTGTCTTACATGCTGGAAGACCGCAAGATGATGATGCGTCTGTTTCCGGAATTGTTCGCGCGCTACAAGATCGCGCCGGTGGCGCACTATCCCGACCTTTTGCTCGACAACCTGCGCTCGGTAGCCCCGGCCGGCGTCATCGATCCGACCGTGGTGGTGATGACGCCGGGGATGTACAACTCGGCTTATTTTGAGCACGCCTTCCTGGCCCAGCAAATGGGCGTTGAACTGGTCGAAGGTCAGGATCTGTTCGTCAATGATAATGCGGTCTACATGCGCACTACGCGGGGGCCGAAGAAGGTCGACGTGATTTACCGCCGCATCGATGACGACTACCTCGATCCGCTGGCCTTCCGGCCCGACTCCTCGCTCGGTGTGCCGGGCTTGCTGTCCGTGTACCGTGCCGGCAGGGTCACGCTGGCCAACGCGATCGGCACCGGCGTGGCGGACGACAAGTCGATTTATCCTTTCGTGCCGGACATGATCCGCTTCTATCTGTCTGAAAATCCTGTCCTCAACAATGTACCGACCTACCAGTGCCGCAAGAAGGAAGACCTGGCCTATACATTGGACCATCTGGCCGAACTGGTAGTCAAGGAAGTACATGGCGCCGGCGGCTACGGCATGCTGGTCGGGCCGGCTTCGACCACGGTGGAGATTGAAGATTTTCGCCGACGGCTGTTGGCCAAACCGGAAGGTTATATCGCCCAGCCGACCCTGGCATTGTCGGCATGCCCGACTTATGTCGAGTCCGGCATCGCACCACGCCATATCGATTTGCGTCCCTTTGTCTTGTCCGGCAAGACCGTCTCGATGGTGCGCGGCGGCTTGACGCGGGTAGCCTTGCAGGAGGGCTCGCTGGTGGTCAATTCGTCGCAGGGCGGTGGCACCAAAGATACCTGGGTACTGGAAAAATAAGGGAGAAACACGATGCTGAGCCGCACCGCCGATCATTTGTTCTGGATGGCCCGCTACACCGAGCGAGCGGAAAATACCGCTCGCATGCTCGATGTGAACATCCAGACCTCGATGCTGCCGCAATCAGCCGAAACAGCCGAACAAGGCTGGCGCGCCATGCTGGGCATTTCTGAATTGCAGGAGGTGTTCGACGACAAGTACGGCTTGTTGACGCCGATGGATGTATTGGACTTCATGGTGCGTGATCCCGACAATCCCTCTTCGATCGCAGCCTGCTTGACCGAGGCGCGCGAAAATGCGCGAGCGGTGCGCGGCACCCTGACCACTGAAGTATGGGAAACGCTCAATACCACCTGGCTCGACATGCAAAGTTTGCTGAAGGACGGTTTGCTGGCACAGGACCCGAGCCAGTTTTTCGAATGGGTAAAATACCGCTCCCACCTGTCGCGCGGCGTCACCATCGGCACCATGCTGAAAGACGAGGCGATGCATTTCATCCGCCTCGGCACTTTTCTGGAACGGGCCGACAATACCGCGCGCATCCTGGATGTGAAATTCCATGGCGTGCAAGACAATGGGCATGAAGAAGAGGCGAGCAACAACCGGCGCGGCGAGGCGGACAGTCCGATCGATTTTTATTATTGGGCTGCGATCCTGCGCTCCGTGTCCGGTTTCGAGGTATATCGCAAGGTCTACCGTGACGTGATTACCCCAGCGCAGGTGGCCGAGTTGCTGATACTGCGCAGCGACATGCCGCGCTCGCTGCTGGCTTGCATGGATGAAGTAGTGGCCAATCTGCAGCAGGTGCGTAACGACGTGTCCTACGATACGGAACGCTTTGCCGGCAAACTCCATGCGGAATTGAAGTTCAGCCGCATCGAGGACATCCTGGCGGGCGGGCTGCATGATTACCTGACCCGCTTCCTTGAACAAGTCTATGATTTGGGCAACCGGGTGAGCCGCGATTTCCTGGTACCGCTGGCAGCATGATCCTCGCCATCTGCCATGAGACGGTGTACCGCTATACGGCGCCGTTGGCCTATACGATTCAGCAATTAAGGCTGTCGCCGCGTCGCGAACCCCACCAGCATATCCAGTCCTGGCATATTGCAACGGTCGGGCAGCGCCATGCCTATATCGATGCCTACGGCAATCTGTGCGACATGCTGACCATCACCGGACGGCATGATGAAGTGCGCATCGTGGCCGAAGGCACGGTCGAGGTAATGCCGCTCGACCGCGGACGGCTGGCTGAAACGGGCGCCCTGTCTCCTCTGGTGTTCACGGTCCCGACGCGCTTGACAGAACCGACTGAAGCCGTGCGCGGTTTCGCCCATCCCTACCTCGCACAGGGCAAGAGCAGCAAAGCATTGCTGGAATTGGCGCAAGCTATCCGTAGTGCTGTTGTCTACAAGAGCGGCGCCACGGTGGTGACCAGCTCCGCGACCGAGGCGCTGCAACTGGGACAAGGCGTGTGCCAGGATCACACGCACCTGTTCCTGGCTTGCTGCCATGCGCATGGTATTCCAGCGCGCTATGTATCAGGCTACATCGATCCGGGCGGCACGACGCATGCGGAAAGCCACGCCTGGGCCGATGCCTGGGTAGAGGAGCCGGGCTTCGCCGGCTGGCTCAGCATCGATGCGACCCATGCAGTGTTCGCCAGCGACTCATATTGCCGGCTGGCGATCGGACGTGATTATGATTCGGCGGCGCCGGTACGCGGCATGCGCAGGGGCGGCGGCGAGGAAACGCTCAGCGTCCGAGTGAAAGTGGCCGCGGTCGGATGACGAGCCTTCTACTGCAGGGAACGGCCCTTATTGATGCTCTAAAAGTCGTGGCAATCCTGCGCAAATTGACCATGCTGTAAAATCCTGGCTTTATATTCGCTTTTTTTCATCATGACTTATTGCGTTGCCATGCGCCTCGAAGCCGGACTGGTTTTCCTGTCTGACTCTCGCACCAACGCGGGAGTAGACCAGGTTGGCACCTTCCGCAAGATGAGCGTATTTGAAAATCCGGGCGACCGGATGATGGTCATGATGACCGCCGGCAATCTCTCGATTTCGCAGTCGATACGGCAAATCATCGCCGAGCACAAGACCGCCGACGGCAAAAGCGTGTGGACAGCCGCCTCGATGTATGAAGCCGCACAGGTGGTCGGCGAGGCAATCCGCACGGTCTATGCGCGCGATGCAAAGTCCCTGGAACACTTCGGCATCGACTTCAACGTCAGCATCATTTTCGGCGGACAGATCAAGGGCGAGCGCTGCCGTTTGTTCCAGATGTACTCGGCCGGCAATTTCATCGAATCGCATAACGAAAACACCTACTTCCAGATCGGCGAAGCGAAGTACGGCAAACCCATTATCGATCGCGTGGTCACGCCGGCGACGCCTCTGGACGAAGCGGCGAAATGCGCGTTGATCTCGATGGATTCGACGCTGAGATCCAATATTTCTTGCGGCCTGCCGCTAGATTTGCTGATCTATGAAGCGGACAAGCTGGCGGTCACGCGCTTCGTCACGATCGATGAAAAAAACCAGTATTTTCAAATGATCCGCAGCACCTGGGGCAAGCAGTTGAAGACGGTATTCGAGGGCATCGACGACCCGGTCTGGAATGCCGCGCCGGACACCGCAGCCAACGTATTGTCGACGACGAACGCCCATAGCCAGCCGGTGCGCGTAATGCCTCCCGCCGGGCTGACCAATGGCGGCATCCATCCTGCGCCGCTGCAAACTTTGGCGCAACAAAGCCACGGAAACCAACAGCACTGAGCCCACCTAAAAAGCGTCGGGACAAAACAAAATGGCTGCAGGATTTTCATCCTGCAGCCATTTTTTTTAGCTCGGAAAGTATTACAGCACGATGGTTTGCGCTTCATCGCCCTGGCGTTCCCTGATCTCGCCGATACGGCTCACCGTTTCACCTGCGGCTTGCAGTTGCGCGGTCGCCGCATCCGCATTTTCCTTCGAGACGATTACCGCCATGCCGATGCCGCAGTTGAACACGCGATGCATCTCCGCATCAGCCACAGCGCCATGTTGCTGCAGCCAGGTGAACAAAGGCGGCATAGTCCATGCATCACGATGCAATACCGCGGTCAAATGCTTTTGCAGCACGCGCGGCACGTTCTCAACCAGCCCGCCGCCGGTGATATGCACCATGCCTTTGACCTCGAGCGTATCCATCAGCGCCAGCAAAGGCTTGACATAGATACGGGTCGGAGTCATCAGGACATCGGCCAGTTTGCGGCCATGGAAATCAGCGTTCAGGTCCGGTTTGGCGACATCGATAATCTTGCGCACCAGCGAATAGCCGTTGGAATGCGCGCCGGACGAGGCCAAGCCCAACACCACATCGCCCGGAACGATTTTGCTGCCGTCGATGATTTTCGACTTCTCGACCGCACCCACCGCGAAACCCGCGAGGTCGTACTCACCTTCGGGATACATGCTTGGCATTTCGGCGGTTTCGCCACCGATCAAGGCACAACCGGCCAGTTCGCAACCGGCGGCGATACCCTTGATGACATCGGTTGCGGTAGGCACATCAAGCTTGCCGCAAGCGAAGTAATCGAGGAAGAACAGCGGTTCCGCGCCTTGCACCAGGATATCGTTGACGCTCATCGCGACCAGATCGATGCCGACCGTATCATGCCTGTTGAGGTGAAAAGCCAGCTTCAGCTTGGTGCCGACGCCATCGGTGCCGGACACCAGTACCGGCTCTTTGTACTTCTTGCTGACCTCGAACAGCGCGCCGAAACCGCCGATACCGCCCATCACGCCTTCGCGCAGGGTGCGTTTGGCAAATGGCTTGATTGCTTCAACCAGCGCATCGCCGGCGTCGATATCCACACCGGCATCGCGATAGGAAAGAGGGGTCTTGGAAGATGAACTCATGATGTATTGGCGGCAGAGGCGGTAAAATAGACGGTTAAGACCGGGCCGAAGGAATCGGCCAAACCAGCATTTTAGCAAAATCGAGATATCGCCCACCCCTCCCATGCCATTTTCTTTCACCTCCGAACAAAAACAAACCTGGCTTTGGCTTACATGCGGACTCGCATTGGTAGCATTGCTGGTGCTGCTCGGTCCGGTCTTGACGCCTTTTATCGCGGCGGCAATCCTGGCCTATGCCTTGAACCCGGGGGTAGATTGGATTGCATCGCACCGCATTGGTAAATTCCGGATACCGCGCGCGCTCGGGGCGCTTGCGATGATGCTTTTGCTGTTTGCGGCCTTGCTGGCGCTGCTCCTGATCGTGATCCCGGTGCTGCAGAAAGAGCTCCCCTTACTGCAAGAAAAAATCCCGGTGCTTCTCGCCAAGCTCAATGGAAGTCTCGGCCCGACCCTGAAAAAATTCGGTCTTACAGTTCGACTGGACCTGGCCGGCGTCCAGAAAATGCTGTCCCAATATTTCGCCGGCAGCAGCGACGAAATATGGAGCGCCATCATTTCATCGGCCAAGGTCGGCGGCATCGCGATATTAGGCTGGCTCGCTACTTTTATCCTGATTCCGGTTGTGCTGTTTTATCTTTTGCTGGATTGGCACAACATGCTGGGCTGGCTGCAAAATGCGGTCCCGCGCCGCTGGAGCGGCAAGACACTCGCCTTGGCCCAGGAGGTTGACACGCTGCTTGCCCAATACTTGCGCGGGCAACTTCTGGTCATGCTTGCTCTTGCGGCGTATTATTCGATCGCCTTGGCCCTGGCCGGCTTCGACGTCGCGCTGCCGGTCGGTATCCTGACCGGTTTGCTGGTGGTTATTCCCTATCTCGGTTTCGGGCTTGGCCTGATCCTGGCGCTGATTGCGTCGGTGCTGCAATTCGACGGCTTGCAGGGATTGATCGCCGTCGCCTGCATCTACGGCATCGGGCAAATCATCGAGGGCTTTTTCCTGACACCGCGGCTGGTCGGCGAACGAATCGGACTGCATCCGTTGGCAGTGATCTTCGCCTTGCTGGCCTTTGGCCAGCTATTCGGCTTCGTCGGCGTGTTACTGGCATTGCCGGCCTCGGCGATCGTGTCGGTCGCGCTCAAGCATGTGCGTGCGCATTATCTCAACAGCAGCTTCTACAATCAGGCATGAAGAATCAACGATGAGGCAGTTGTTATTGGACTGGGATGCGGACAATCCGCAAACCCTGGATACCTTCGTGGTCGGACAGAACGAAGAGCTGGTGCAGCGCTTGCGTCTGCTGGCCGGACGCACGAACACGATGCCGGGCGAACGTTTCATTTATCTGTGGGGCGAGGATGGCGCGGGCAAAACCCATTTGCTGCATGCCTTGGCCAGCCTGCCGCAGACGCGCTATATTGCGGCCGACGCCGCTCCGGAAAGTTTTTGGTTCGCCCCGGAAGTGCATTGCTACCTGCTGGACGATTGCGAAAAACTCTCCCCCGAAGCGCAAATCGACGCTTTCAACTTGTTCAATCAAGTGCGCGAAAATGGCGGCGTGCTCGTAACCGCAGGGGCCGTTGCGCCTGCGGTGCTGCCCTTGCGCGAGGACTTGCGTACCCGCCTCGGCTGGGGCCTGATTTATCAAGTGCACGGCCTGAGCGACGAGGAAAAAATCGCCGCACTGACCCATGCCGCACACGCCCGCGGTTTTGCGCTGGCACCCGGCGTGTTACCCTATTTGATCACGCATTTCCGGCGCGATATGCGATCCTTGTCCACGATGCTCGACGCATTGGATCGGTATTCGCTGGAGACCCAGCGGCCGATTACCCTGCCGCTCTTGCGCAGCCTGTTGCAACTAGAAGGTGAACCGAAGGCATGAACCTCGCATTATTCGACCTCGACCACACACTGATACCGCTCGATTCCGATTACGAGTGGGGACAATTTCTGACGCGGGTCGGGGCCGTTGACCGCCTTGCCTTCGCCAAGCGCAACGCCGAATTTTTCGCGCAATACCAGGACGGCACGCTCGACCCGGTGGAATACCTTGAATTCGCCCTTGGCACGCTCGCCCAATTCCCGCGCAAACAGCTGGATGACTGGCACCGGCAATTCATGCAGGAAGTGATACAACCTGTGATCCTGCCGACAGCACTTGATCTGGTGAAACGGCATCAACTGGCTGGAGATCTGGTGGCGATCGTCACCGCGACCAATCGCTTCGTGACGGCACCGATTGCCAAGGCCTTTGGCGTCGACCACCTCATTGCCGCCGAACCGGAACTTGGCGCAAACGGAGAAATCACCGGCAAGCTGCTGGGTGTTCCCACTTCCGGCGCCGGCAAGATCACCCATACGCAGAACTGGCTCTCCGCCATGGGGAAATCGCTAAATGACTTTGAGTCCAGCCATTTTTACAGCGATTCCCAAAACGATATCCCCCTGCTATCCGCCGTAACGCACCCGATTGCGACCAATCCCAATGCCAAGCTTGCTGCCCATGCACAAGCCCAAGGTTGGCCTATCCTGAAATTATTCAATGATTAAAAAGCTTATCCGGCGCCTGCTCGGCACCAAGTCCAAAGTCATCGACACCACCAAGCCGGTCACGCTCGGTCCGAAGGAGCATGGCATCGATCCGCATCTGGTTTCGCCGAACGCGATTCGCGTGACGCAGACCTTGCAGGAAGCAGGCTTCAAGGCCTTCATCGTAGGAGGCGCGGTTCGCGATCTTCTACTGGGCGTCAAGCCGAAAGATTTCGACATTGCCACCAACGCCACGCCGGAGCAGGTCAAACGGCTGTTCCGGCGTGCCTTCATCATCGGCAGACGATTCCAGATCGTGCATGTGATGCTGGGGCAGGAGCAGCTGGAAGTCACCACCTTCCGCGGCGCCGCAACCAACGGCGCGCCGAAGGATGAGCACGGTCGAGTCCTGCGCGACAACACCTTCGGAGAGCAGCACGAAGACGCGGTGCGGCGCGACTTCACCATCAATGCGATGTACTACGATCCGGCCACCCAGACCGTGCTCGATTATCACGGCGGCATTGCCGACATCCGCAACAAGACCTTGCGCATCATCGGCGTGCCGGAGGCACGCTATCGCGAAGATCCGGTGCGCCTGCTTCGCGTGGTGCG
Organism: uncultured Burkholderiales bacterium; assembly: GCA_966211965.1. Lineage (GTDB taxonomy): Bacteria > Pseudomonadota > Gammaproteobacteria > Burkholderiales > Burkholderiaceae_D > CBIHON01. Next base: position 21,331 of record CBIHON010000038.1, read on the forward strand.
CTTCGCCGCCAAATTGAATTTCACCATCGACACCGCGACCAGCGCACCGATTGCAGTGATGGCGCCGCTCGTCAACAATGTGCCGGCAGCGCGCGTATTCGACGAAATGCTGAAACTGCTGATGAGCGGCCAAGCGCTGGCCTGCCTGCAGCAATTGCGCAAAGTAGGATTGCATCACGGCTTGCTGCCCCTGCTCGACGTTGTCCTCGAACAGCCGATGGGCGAGAAGTTTGTGACGCTGGCACTGACCGGTACCGACCAGCGCATCCTGCAAGGCAAGCCGGTTTCGCCTGGCTTTTTGTTTGCATCGCTGCTTTGGCATCAAGTCCTCGAGAAGTGGACCGCCTATCAAGCTGCCGGCGAGTATCCGATCCCGGCCCTGCACTTGGCGGCCGACGATGTGTTGAATGCGCAAACCGACAAGTTGGCGCTGCAACGCAAGATCGCCTCCGACATGCGCGACATCTGGGCCATGCAGCCACGTTTCGATCGCCGGATAGGCAAGTCCCCCTATAAATTGCTCGAGCACCCGCGCGTGCGTGCCGGCTATGATTTTCTGCTGCTGCGCTGTGCCTCGGGTGAAATCGATGCTGAAATCGGCGAATGGTGGACTGACTTCATGGAAGCAGACGGTGCCGGTCGCGAAGCCCTGTTGGTTAAAAAAACGAAGGCGGAAAACGAAACCGGTACCGCAAAAAAACGTGCGCGGCGCCGCGGCGGACGCGGCAGGCAAAAGGATGCGGCGACCAATGAGGCCGGCCAATGAGTGCTGTGCAGGTGACCGCCTATGTCGGCATCGGGTCGAATCTGGGCAACGTGCGTGGCAACGTCGAGAACGTATTGCAGCAATTGGACAGCCTGCCGAAAACCCGCCGTACCGGGCAATCGAACCTGTTTCGCACCGCGCCGCTGGACGCCACGGGCGATGATTACGTCAACGCCGTGGTGCGCCTCGATACGCAACTTGACGCACATGAACTGCTGCGGCAACTGCAGGCAATCGAACAGGCTTACGGCCGCGAACGCCCTTATCCCAATGCACCACGCACCATGGACCTCGATATCCTGCTCTATGGCGGGCAAAAAATATCAACCGAAGTGCTGACTGTGCCGCATCCGCGTTTGACGCAACGCGCTTTTGTTTTGATTCCGCTCTTGCAGATCGATCCGCTGATTGCGATTCCCGGCCAAGGGCCCGCCCACGCTTTTGCACCCGGCGTCGCCGGTCAAGTCATCAATAAGATTTAAATCTTTTTCCTCGAACCGCCATGCAGATTCCCGTCATCGTTCAAACGGTTGGATTGCTGACCCTGTCCAATATTTTCATGACCATCGCCTGGTACGGCCACCTGAAAAACCTGGCGAGCAAGGCATGGTGGATCGCTGCGCTGGTAAGCTGGTCAATTGCGCTCTTCGAATATCTGCTGCAAGTGCCGGCCAATCGGATCGGCTATAGCGAATTCAGCCTGGCGCAACTGAAGATTCTGCAGGAAGCGATTACACTGACCGTATTCGTTCCATTCGCGATGATGTACATGAACCAGCCGTTCAAGCTGGACTATGTCTGGGCGGGGCTGTGTCTGGTGGGCGCCGTCTACTTTATCTTTCGCACATGAATTTCGATCAATACAAATACATCGTGGTCGAAGGACCAATCGGTGTCGGCAAAACCACGCTGGCACACAGGGTCGCCGATGTCTTCAGTGCGCAAACCCTGCTTGAGCTGCCCCAGGAAAATCCCTTCCTCGAAAAATTTTATCGGGATTCGGAGCGCTATGCACTGCCGGCACAGATGTTCTTTTTGTTTCAGCGTATCAGCCAATTGCGCGATCTGGCGCAAACTGATTTATTCAGCGTCCCGGTGGTTTCGGATTTTCTACTCGACAAGGATCCCATCTTTGCGCGCCTGACGCTGGGTGATGATGAATTGAACTTATACCAGCAGCTTTACGATCACCTGCATCCGCAAGCACCACGGCCCGACCTCGTGATCTATCTGCAGGCTGAGCCGGAAATCCTGATCGAACGCGTCAAGAAACGCGGTGTGTCGATGGAAACAGGCATCTCCGAAACCTACTTGCGCCGGCTCTGTGAAAGTTACAGTCGTTTCTTTTATCATTACGACGCCGCGCCGCTCTTGATCGTTAATACTGAACATTTGAATCCGATCGTGCGCGACGAGGATTTCACCCTGCTGCTGACGCGTATCAAAAACATGCGTGGCAAGCGGGAATTTTTTAGCCGTGGGGAATAATGATGGCCGGATATCTGCAGGAAAATGAACAAAGCGTGCGCAACAAGGCAGTCACGATCACCTCCTTGATGGCGCTGCGCACAGCAGGGGAAAAAATCACCATGCTTACTTGCTACGACGCCAGTTTTGCTGCGCTGATGGATCGCTGCGGCGTCGAAATATTATTGATCGGCGACTCGCTCGGCATGGTATGTCAAGGCCACACCTCGACTCTGCCGGTCACGATGAGCGACATGATTTACCACACGGCCAGCGTGGCGCGCGGCAACCAGACCGCGTTCATCGCGGCAGATATGCCCTTCGGCAGCTATGCAACGCCGGAGGCAGCTTTCAACAACGCAGTCCGGTTGCTGCAAGCCGGGGCGCAGATGGTGAAATTGGAAGGCGGCGCATGGCTGGCGGAAACGGTGCGCTTCCTGACCGAGCGTGCCATTCCGGTATTCGCGCACATCGGCTTGACGCCGCAATCAGTGCACCAGTTCGGCGGTTACAAGGTACAAGGCAAGACCAGTGCGGCAGCCGAACAATTGAAAGCCGACGCCCTGACACTGCAAGCTGCCGGCGCCGCAGCTCTGCTGCTGGAGGCGATTCCCGCTACTCTGGCAAAAGAGGTAACCGAACTGGTTGCCATACCCACTATCGGCATAGGCGCCGGCCCGGATTGTTCGGGCCAGGTCTTAGTGATGCATGATTTACTAGGGGTATTCCCGGGCCGCAAAGCGCGCTTCGTCAAAAATTTCATGGAAGGCCAGACCAGCATCGATGCGGCTGTGCGAGCCTATATCGCTGCGGTCAAGGACAAGTCATTTCCGGCGGCGGAGCACTGTTTCTAAATCTAAAACGTGTTTTCGCCTTCGTATCGTGCGAAGCTGCTTTGCATCTTGACAGCCAGATCTTCCGGACAGTTTACAGTCACCCCCAGATCCCGCAGCAAGCCATCCTTCAAACCATAAATCCAGCTGTGGATGGTTAGTTCTTGGCCCCGCTCCCAGGCATCTTGCACGATGGTGGTTTGGCACACGTTGGCGACCTGTTCGATGACGTTCAATTCGCATAGACGATCTTGCTTGACGGGGGTTGGCAACACCTCGCCGAGATAACGTTCATGCTTTTGATGCACATCCTGTACATGGCGCAGCCAGTTGTCGGCCAAGCCAATACGGCGCCTCGCCAGTGCTGCATGGACACCCGAGCAACCGTAATGGCCGCACACGATGATGTGCTTGACCCCAAGAACGTCGATTGCAAATTGCAGCACCGATAAGCAATTCAAATCGGTATGCACGACGACATTGGCGATATTCCTGTGCACAAATAATTCGCCAGGCAATAAATCGACGATTTCGTTGGCGGGAACGCGGCTATCGGAACAACCGATCCACAAATATTCAGGCGACTGTTGCGAAGCGAGCTTCTTGAAGAAGTTTGCATCTTGTTCAACCATCGAGGCCGCCCAAGCCCGATTGTTCTGGAATAATTGCTCCAGCATGAAACCATCACTGCTTTGTTTTTTCATATCGTCCATAATGAATCTGCCCTCCTTGCAAAGATAAAAAACTTGCTCGCATTTTATAGAAATCCGCAAATCAAAACCGGCATAGACGAAAAAAAGCGGGAATAAACCCGCCTTGGAACAATTAAATTCTGATTTTCACTAATTTTTCGAACGCGATGCCTCCTCGTTCTTTTCACCTAACATCGAACGCTTGAGCTGGTTGTCGACCGGCTTTTCACCCAGCCAGATTCGTAATAAGGCGCTGTAGAAAGCCTCATCGGGAATCACATCGCCAACTTTCTTGCCATTCAAGTGGACCAGCGTCCCCGAGCCGGGAATCCAATCGGCGGTAAGTGTGTCCCCTTTTTTCAGTTCGGGGATCGTGGCGAACATTTCACCGAATTTCTGCAATTGCACGACCAGCTTTGCTTTCTCCGCCTTGTCGGTGTTTTGCTGGATGCCCACCATGAAGCCACGCCCCAGTTCTTCGTTACCGACATCACGCAGCATGACAATCGTTACCCGTTTCGCGCCGGATGCGGCAAGCACGTCTGGAACAGTAGCTTTTTTGTCGCTCAGATAAAGACCTGCGACATACACCTTGAAAATGGCCTTATAACGAACCCCGGCGCCATTGAGTTTCAAATCCTGACTCGCAAGCCTTTCGGTATCTGCCAACTTCACGCCAGCGACGTCAAGAGCGAAAGACGTTGGGGTAAAAACTGAAAGGGCGCATGCCAAAAATAAGGCAGTGCCAGTGCGAGCGCCAAATTTCATACCAACCTCAACAAGTAGATGTGATTTTTCAGGACAGGAGGGGAGAAAGCGAACGAGCGTTTTATTATAGATAGCAAGATTAGAGAAGATTCTCTAAAGCCTTCTTACGCAGCAATAGATTCCCCCGCCCTACTCGAGCAAAAGTGCGCAAGCACAGAAAAAAGCCGCTGAACCTTTCGGAGCAGCGGCTTTTTGACGCGGTCTGATACTCAGATCTTCTTCTGACTCATTCGAAAAAGTCTTTGACCTTATCTTTCCAGGATTTGGTTTGCGGGCTATGCTTGGCCCCTCCCTCCGTAGTCAGCCTTTCGAAATCACGTAACAATTCCTTCTGCCGTTCGGTCAGCTTGACCGGCGTTTCGACAACAATGTGGCAGAACAAATCGCCAGCATAGCCGGAGCGGACACCCTTGACGCCTTTACCACGCAAGCGGAAAGTCTTGCCTGATTGCGCCCCTTCGGGAATGGTGAAGGAAGCCTTCCCATTCAGGGTTGGCACTTCAATGTCGCCGCCAAGCGCAGCCTTAGCAAACGAAATCGGCATCTCGCAATGCAAATCATCGCCATCGCGTTGGAACACCGGATGCTTCTTGATATGGATTTCGACGTACAAGTCGCCTGGTGGGCCACCATTCATGCCCGGCTCGCCATTGCCTGATGAACGGATACGCATGCCATCGTCGATCCCTGCCGGAATTTTGACTTCCAGCGTCTTGTTGCGCTTGATCCGGCCTGCGCCGCTGCATGCCGTGCATTGCTCGGGAATGATCTTTCCGGTGCCATGGCATTTCGGACAGGTTTGCTGAATGCTGAAAAAACCTTGTTGCATGCGCACCTGACCATGGCCTGCACAGGTTGGACACGTGGTTGGCGCAGTTCCCGGCTTGGCGCCCGAACCGTGGCAAACCTCGCACTCATCCCAAGACGGCACGCGGATCGTGGTTTCGAATCCGTGTGCAGCCTGTTCCAGGGTAATCTCCAGGTTGTAACGTAAATCCGCGCCGCGATAGACCTGCGGGCCGCTGCTGCGTCCACCACGGGCGCCGCCACCGAAGATATCGCCGAAGATATCGCCGAAGGCATCGGCAAAACCGCCGGCACCGTTGCCGCCGAATCCACCACCGCCCATGTTCGGATCCACGCCGGCATGGCCATAACGGTCATACGCCTCGCGTTTCTGCGGATCGGATAGCATCTCGTAGGCTTCTTTCGCCTCCTTGAACTTGTCTTCCGAGCCCTTGCTGTCCGGATTGCGGTCCGGATGGTATTTCATTGCGAGCTTGCGATATGCCTTCTTGATTTCATCATCAGAAGCATTTTTCGCTACGCCCAATATCTCGTAAAAATCACGCTTTGCCATCTTCTCGGCGCCTTGTTAATCTAAGCGAAAACGCCGAGCCGAGTGTCGCCTGAAACGACGACCTCAACTCGGCGAGTCATTACGGCAATGCCGCTGACCAGGAATGGTTACTTGTCTTTGACTTCCTTGAAATCGGCGTCCACGACGTCGTCTTGTTTCGACTTGGCTTCAGCATCGCCTGCACCTGCACCGGCAGCGCCACTTGCCTGTGCTCCGGCGGCTTGCTGCGCCTGCATGTCAGCATACATTTTTTCGCCGAGCTTTTGTGCTGCAGTCGACAAGGCGGCAACCTTCGCATCGATCTCAGCCTTGTCGTTGCCTTTCAAGGCAGCTTCCAAGTCCTTGATCGCTGCTTCGATCTTTTCTTTTTCGCCCGCATCCAGCTTGTCACCGTACTCGGTCAGCGCTTTCTTGGTCGAATGCACCAGTGCGTCGCCCTGGTTATGCGCTTCGGCCACTTCCTTCAAACGCTTGTCTTCTTCCGCATTGGCTTCGGCATCCTGCACCATCTTTTGGATTTCTTCTTCGGTCAAACCGGAATTGGCCTTGATGGTAATCTTGTTTTCCTTGCCGGTCGCCTTGTCCTTCGCGCCGACATGCAAAATACCGTTAGCGTCAATGTCGAAGGTGACTTCAATCTGCGGCGTACCGCGCGGCGCCGGCGGGATGCCTTCCAGGTTGAATTCGCCCAAAGCCTTGTTGCCGGCTGCCATCTCGCGCTCACCTTGGTAAACCTTGATGGTCACGGCCGGCTGATTATCGTCCGCAGTGGAAAACACCTGGCTGAACTTGGTCGGGATGGTAGTGTTCTTCTGAATCATCTTGGTCATCACACCACCCATCGTCTCGATACCGAGCGACAAGGGCGTCACGTCCAGCAACAGCAAGTCCTTGCGCTCGCCGGACAACACGGAACCCTGGATTGCGGCGCCGACGGCCACCGCTTCGTCCGGATTGACGTCCTTGCGCGGCTCCTTGCCGAAGAATTCCTTGACCGTCTCCTGCACCTTCGGCATGCGCGTCATGCCGCCGACCAGGATGATGTCGTCGATGTCGGATACTTTGACGCCCGCATCCTTGATCGCCGTACGGCAAGGTTCGACTGTTTTCCTGATCAACTCCTCAACCAGCGATTCCAGCTTGGCGCGCGTTATCTTCAAGGTCAAGTGGACCGGCGCACCGTTGGCCATTGCAATATACGGCTCGTTGATTTCAGTTTGCTGCGAAGACGACAGCTCGATCTTGGCGCGTTCGGCCGAAGCCTTGATACGCTGCAGTGCAATTGCATCCTTGCTCAAATCAAGTCCGTTGATTTTCTTGAACTCGTCAATGATGTAATCGATGATGCGCTGGTCGAAATCTTCACCGCCCAGAAAGGTATCGCCATTGGTCGACAACACCTCAAACTGCATCTCGCCGTCGACGTCGGCGATTTCAATGATTGAAATATCGAAAGTCCCCCCGCCGAGGTCATACACCGCGATCTTGCGATCACCCTTGCCGGTTTTATCGAGACCAAAAGCCAGGGCGGCTGCAGTCGGCTCATTGATGATCCGCTTGACGTCGAGACCGGCAATCCGGCCGGCGTCTTTGGTAGCCTGACGCTGCGCATCGTTGAAGTAGGCCGGCACGGTGATAACCGCTTCGGTCACTTCTTCGCCGAGGTAGTCTTCGGCGGTCTTTTTCATTTTGCGCAGGACTTCGGCAGAGATCTGCGGCGGCGCCAGCTTCTTGTCGCGTACGGTGATCCAAGCATCGTTGTTATCGGCCTTGGAAATCTGATAGGGCATCAGGCTGATGTCCTTCTGCACTTCTTTTTCTTCAAACTTGCGGCCGATCAAACGCTTGACCGCGTAAAGGGTGTTTTTAGGGTTGGTCACCGCTTGGCGCTTGGCCGGTGCGCCGACCAGAATTTCGCCATCTTCCTGGTACGCAATGATGGACGGCGTGGTGCGCGCACCTTCCGAGTTTTCAATGACTTTTGGCTTCCCGCCTTCCATGATAGCCACGCAGGAATTGGTCGTTCCCAAGTCAATGCCGATGATTTTGCCCATAATTTTGCCCCTTTAAATAACTGGATAACTAAAGTTTCGATGATGTAAATATGCGGAGAATCGGTTTGCTTTCAAGTGCGCTCCGGCACATTTTTGATGTTTTGATGACCGGGCCATGCGACGCATCGTGACGCCTGGCCAGCTCTGCCCGCCATGTTTTTCAAGCTGATTTTTCTTGTGCTACCGTCACCAGTGCGGGACGCAGCAGCCGGTCGGCAATCATGTAGCCCTTTTGCAGGACGCTGACAATCGTGTTGGCGGCCTGCTCGGCGGGCACCATTGAAATTGCCTGATGCTTCATCGGATCGAGCTTGTCGCCCGGCTTTGGATAAATTTCGATCAAGCGGTTTTTTTCGAAAGCCGAAGACAACTGCTTCAATGTCATTTCAACCCCTTCTTTCAAGGACTCGATTGAAGGTGTTTCGACTTTCAAGGCCATTTCCAGACTGTCCATCACCGGCACCAGAGCCTCGGCAAATCCTTCAATGGCGTATTTATGGGCACGGCTGATGTCCTCTTGAGCGCGCCGGCGAAAATTTTCGATTTCTGCTTTGGCACGCAAAAATGAATCCTGCATTTCCTTGGTCTTCGCCTCGGCATTGGCAAGCTGCTCTTCCAGGCTCGGCTCAATTGGAATCGAAGCGGCATCTTCTGCCAAACTTGGTTCCACCTGTTCAACTTGCTGCGCCTGGGTTTCCTGCTCTTGCATTTTTTCCTGGTCTTGCATCAAAAATCTCCGACAAACAATGACTGGCTATTAAATCGACAAATTTCAATATGCAAAAGCAAATGGGGATAATCCACATATTTACAAGGGGTATTGCAAACACTTGCTGTGCTACGCTCCACGCCCTGCTTTTCAGCATATCTTGTTACAAAATTTACATGAATATGGGATGGCGCTTTATGTGAAACGAGCTAGGATGTCCTTAACGGAATTGCAATTGCAATGCTCTGGATAATTTCTTGGAGGACATCATGAAACTGCCTCTCATTTCCGCGTCCATTGTTGCCTATGCAGTCCTGGCAGCAGCGTGGATCTGCTATGCTGAGCTGGTTGCACTGTATTGATGGGGCGCCATTTTAGCAGCAAAAAGTCGGCCGAATAGAGCAAAAGAGCACTGTTACTCCGAACCAGTTGCTCTCATTACCTCAAATCTTACTTACAAAAACCTTGGCATATCCTCCACTGGAGGTTCACTATTTGTTTGCCCCCAAACCTTTCGCTTGAGAAAGAGAGATGCTCCCGGCTTTCTTTTGTGTCTCGCGCATAGCTGCCGACAAAATTGTCGGCCAGCCCACCAGGTGCTGTTCGGCAATTTCCGCCAAAGCACCGATCCAGGCCGGTGACTCGTTCAGACAAGGGATATAGTGGAACTCCTTACCGCCGGCATTCAGGAATTCGCTGCGTGCCTCCATCGCAATTTCCTCCAGCGTTTCCAGGCAATCGCTAACAAAACCCGGGCAGATTACGTCGACTCGCTTGACGCCTTGCTTCCCCAGTTTTTGCAGACTCGAGGCAGTATAGGGTTGCAGCCATTCCGCTTTTCCCAAGCGGGACTGGAAAGTCACCAGGTACTGATCTTGGGTCAACTCAAGCCGAGTTGCCAGCAAGCGCGCGGTTTTCTGGCATTCACAAAAATAGGGGTCGCCAAGCAACAGGTTCCTTTTCGGCAGGCCGTGGAAACTCATTACCAGTTTGGCAGGCCTGCCGTGCATATCCCAGTAAGCAAGCACTGACTTCTCGAGTGCCTGCAGATAGCCATCGTGATCATGGTAGTGCTTTACGAAGCGTAGCTCCGGCACATTACGTACGGCTCCGTAGTAACTGAACACAACATCGAAAATCGAAGCGGTCGTAGTCGCAGAATACTGAGGGAAAGCAGGCAAGATCAGTATGCGGTCACATCCGTCTTCTTTTAGTTTGGACAAGACTTGCGGCACTGAAGGCTGAGCATAACGCATGGCGCAGACGACCCGCACTTCATGTCCGCGCTCACCAAGGTAGCCCTGTAATAGCATTGCTTGTTTTTCCGTATGCACGCGCAGCGGCGAACCCTCCTTGGTCCAGATCGACGCATATTTTTCTGCGGATGTTTTGGAACGAAAGGGCAAAATGATGCCATAAAGGATAAACCACCAGAGCAGCCTGGGAATTTCAACTACGCGTGCGTCTGACAAGAACTGTTTGAGATAACGCCGTACCGCCGGTGTAGTCGGTGCATCAGGGGTGCCCAGATTCACCAGCACAATAGCCGTTCTGGCTGGGGTGCCGTGGGCATATGAGGGCTCTTTGTTAAAGGACATGGTTGCACCTGAAGGAACGAGCCGCGATTATAAGCGGCGATATCGGAACGGAACTCGAAAACAGCAAGCCGGCATGGAAACTTGCGGGCTCGAGTCCTATAGTGCCAGCAACTCGCGCGCATGTTTGCGCGTGGTTGCCGTGATTTCCAGCCCCCCCAGCATGCGCGCGATTTCTTCTACGCGAGCCTTGGCATCCAGCACCTCGATACGCGAAACCGTTTTGCCCCCGATATTCAGCTTGCTGACTTCAAAATGCTGGTTGGCTTGGCTGGCAACCTGCGGTAAATGGGTCACGCATAGCACTTGATGACCCTGTCCCAATCGTTTCAGCAGGCGTCCGACCACTTCCGCCACGCCGCCGCCTATGCCGCTGTCGACCTCATCGAAGATCAGTGTCGGGGTTGCAGTCGCGCTCGATGCAATGACCGAGATAGCCAAGGAAATCCGCGCCAGTTCGCCGCCTGAAGCGACTTTCGCCAAGGGCCGGGGCATCGTGCCTGCATGGCCTGCGACCATGAATTCGATTTGTTCCAGCCCATATGATGCTGGTTCACATGGATGCAGGGCGATAGTGAAACGCCCCCCAGCCATGCTCAACTCTTGCATGCCGACGGTAACCGCCTCACTGAGCGCAGCAGCGGCTTTGGCACGCGCCTTTGATAGGCGCTGCGCAGCCGTGAGATACATGGCCTGGAGTTTTTCCTCTTGCGCCCGCAAGGCATCAAGATCGCTGGCGTCAGCAAGTTGCTTTAGTTGGTCCGACAAGGATTCCAGCTCTTGCGGCAGATCGTCCGGGGCCACATGGAATTTGCGCGCGGTCGAATGGATCGCCCCCATTCGCTCCTCCACTGCGCGTAGACGTTCCGGATCCAGGTCAACCCGTTCGAGATAATCATTGAGCGCATAGACTGCTTCCTGCAACTGGATACGCGCCGGCTCCAGCAATTCCAGTACCGGTCTCAAATCGCCATCGATAGCCGCCAATTTGCCGAGTTTCAGATTCAAGGAGGAAAGTTGCGACAGCATCGGATTGTCCGCCTCGGAAATGGCGCTCAACGCTTCCTGTGCGCCTTCGAGCAGGCTGGCAGCGTGCGACAAACGGCTATGCTCATTGCTGATCTCGTCCCACTCGCCCGGCTTTACCCCCAACTTTTCCAGTTCCCCCACTTGCCACTCCAGGCGCTCCCGTTCCAGCAGCACATTCCTGGCATTGGTTTCAAATTCTTCGCGCTGCCGAGCCAGAGCGCGCCAGACTTTATAAGCGGCCGCAACCTCCTTGGCCTCTTCCTGCAGACCCGCCTGACTGTCGAGCAGAACACGCTGCGCATCGGTTTTCAGAAGGGACTGATGCGCATGTTGGCCGTGAATATCGACCAGCATTTCACCCAGCTCGCGCAATTGCGCCGCGGTCGCTGCAATGCCGTTGATAAAAGCCTTCGAACGCCCCGCATTATCGATTACGCGTCGCAATAGCACGCTGCCTTCTTCACTGCGGAATTCATTATCATTGAGCCAAGCCTCGGCGGCGTCGCTGGCTGCAAACTCGGCAGTGACATCAGCCTTGGCCGCACCTTCGCGCACCACGCTGGCATCACCACGTCCGCCCAAGGCGAGCGCCAGCGCATCGATCAAAATGGATTTGCCAGCCCCGGTTTCGCCGGTGAACACGGTAAAACCCGGCGCGAATTCAAGTTCAATGACGTCGACTATGACAAAGTCGCGAATGGAAAGGGTGCGCAACATGGTGAAATTCTTTTTTTAACCACGGCTGATGCGGTGGCAATAATGGATTCAAGGTCTATCGAAACCCGGATTGCTATTTTAACCGGCCCTCGACCGACGGATATTCGTTCCAATGCAGCTTCTCCCGCAAGGTGTCGTAGTAGCTCCAGCCTTGCGGATGCAGAAAAGTAATCGCATGCGCCGACCGCCGGATGACGATCCTGTCATGGTGCAGCAAACTCGCCAGCGATTGCATGTCGAAGTTGACGCTGATATCGCGGCCGCTGATGACTTCGATCAGGATTTCACTCGTGTCCGGCACCACGATCGGACGGTTGGACAAGGCATGCGGCGCGATCGGAACCAGACCAATGCCGGTCAAGCTGGGATGCAGCAAGGGCCCGCCAGCCGACAGTGCGTAAGCGGTGGAACCGGTTGGTGTCGCCACGATCAAGCCATCCGAACGCTGGTTATACATGAAGCGACCATCAACCTCGACCCTCAACTCAACCATGCCCGCGCCGGTCCCGCGCGCCACCACCACGTCGTTAAATGCCAGCCCCTGGAAAATTGTCTTGCCTTCACGCAACACCGCCCCTTCCAACAGACTGCGTTGCTCGGACTCGAACTTGTCGTTCAACATATCTGCCAATATCGGCATCATGCGATCAAGTGCAATGTCGGTCATGAAACCCAGTCGTCCCTGATTGACGCCGATCAAAGGAACGCCATAAGGCGCCAGCTGGCGTGCAATTCCGAGCATGGTGCCATCGCCCCCCACCACAATCGCCACGTCGGCCCGCTGGCCGATCTGGGCCGGCGTCATTGTCGGGTAGCGATCCAAGGCGATAGCCCGCGCGGTTTCAGCCTCGAAAAGCACGTTATGCCCGGTTCCATCCAAAAAAGCAGCGATTTCCAGCAAGGAGTGGGCGATACCGGCGGCCGGAAATCTGCCGACGATCGCGACGGTTTTAAAAGTAGCAAGCTTTGCGGAAGATTGAGCAGGCAACATGCTGCAGATTAGACCATAATCTTGGCAATTGCGGGACAGAGTTTAGGCGCTGCCGCAGCACATCAGGTAATTTGCTCCATTAAGCACGTGCCAGCCACAGCCAAACAAGCTCTTGCAGCATACCGCGCCGAACCCATCTTATGCACATGAATAGACCGCCGATCAAAGCCATACTGTTCGACCTGGACGATACTCTTTGGCCGATTGTTCCGGTCATCCAGCGCGCTGAAATGGTCCTGTACGACTGGCTGACGTTACATGCCCCTAGGGTGGCGCAACAATTCACGATAGACAGCATGCGCGCGCGCCGCGGCGTACTGATGGCGGCCGAGCCTCGTTACCAGATCGATCTCTGGTCATTGCGCCATACAGTGCTGACCGAAGCCTTTATGGCTGCCGGCGAAGACACCGCCATGGTCGATCAGGCGATGGCCGTGTTTTCGCAGGCGCGCAATTCAGTTACACCGTTTGAGGATGTATTACCGACTTTGACTCTCCTGAAGAGCCAAGTCGCACTGGGTTCGATTTCGAACGGGTTTGCCGATCTTGATGTGATCGGCTTAGCGCACCATTTTCAGGTTTCGCTTGCCGCACACCGGATGGGGACTGCAAAGCCGGACGCAGCCATTTTCCTTGCCGCTTGCGACGCCTTGGGAGTCAAGCCGTCCGAAGCAGCCTACGTGGGCGACGATCCGCAGCTGGATGTCGAAGGCGCACAAAAGGCTGGCTTGCATGGCGTCTGGATCAACCGCTTTAACCGGACTGTGCCCCAACATATACAACCGGATGCAGCCTGCACCAGCCTGTATGAGCTCGAATCCTGGCTGAAGGTGCATAATAATGACAACGCCTCATGGCGCTCGTTAAAATAACATCATGCACCTCGATAACCGCGCACAAACCCTGCTCAAGGCTCTGGTCGAGCGCTACATCGCCGATGGCCAGCCGGTGGGTTCGCGCGCCCTTTCCAAGATTTCCGGGCTCGACCTGTCCCCCGCGACCATTCGCAACATCATGGCCGACCTGGAAGAAATGGGCTTTGTCGCCAGCCCTCACACCTCGGCCGGACGAGTGCCAACGCCGCGCGGCTATCGGTTTTTTGTTGATACATTGCTGACAGTGCAGCCAATCGACGAATCTGCGCTCGAATCAAAAATGCAGCAATGTCTGCAAACCAATTTGCCGCAAAAAATCATTGCCAATGCGGCCCAAGTCCTGTCATCGCTCTCCCAATTTGCCGGCGTCGTGTTGACACCGCGGCATGAGTCCGTATTCCAGCAAATCGAGTTTCTGCGCCTGTCGGAGAAACGCATCCTGCTGGTCATTGTCGCCCCCGGCGGCGACGTGCAGAACAGATTGCTGCTGACCGACGTCGACTATACCCCGACGCAATTGATCCAGGCCGCGAATTACATCAATCAGCATTATGGCGGCCTCAGCTTCGACGATGTGCGCGTACGCTTGCAGAGCGAAATCCGCCAGTTACGTGATGATATGACCCGCCTGATGCAGGCTGCGGTCGAAGCCGGCAGCGATGCGATGACCGAAAACAACGACGATGTCGTCATTTCCGGCGAGCGCAATTTGCTCAGTGTCACCGACCTCTCTTCCAACATGAGTTCGCTACGTAAATTGTTCGACATGTTCGAACAAAAAACCGGGCTCATGCAGTTGCTCGACGTTTCCAGCAAGGCCACCGGCGTGCAAATTTTCATTGGTGGCGATTCGCAATTGCTGCCAATGGATGAGATGAGCGTGGTAACCGCCCCCTACGAAGTCAACGGCAAGATCGTCGGTACGCTGGGCGTGATCGGCCCGACGCGCATGGCGTATGAGCGCGTGATTCCAATTGTGGACATTACGGCGAAACTGCTTTCGAACGCACTCAGTCAGTCATAGGCAAGCTCAGCGACTCCTCAACGCCGCCGATGCGGACAATCGGTCTTGGTGCAATGCCCGTACAAGGCAAGCGCATGCTCGGAGATCTCGAAACCGCGCTCAAGCGCAATCTTTTGCTGACGCTTCTCGATTTCTTCGTCGTAAAACTCTTCGACCTGACCGCAATCCAAACAAACCAGATGATCGTGGTGCGAGCCTTCATTGAGTTCAAAAACAGCTTTTCCCGTTTCGAAATGGTTGCGGTGAAGCAAACCTGCCTGCTCGAATTGGGTCAGCACCCGGTATACAGTGGCTAAACCCACATCCATATTTTCTGCCAGCAAGACTTTGTACACGTCTTCAGCGCTCAGATGGCGTATGGCACTGTTCTGAAAAATGTCGAGGATCTTGAGACGCGGCAGCGTTGCCTTGAGGCCGCTGGCCTTTAAGTCTGAGGGGTTGTTGGACATGTTGTTGCTCGAATTAAGGTGATCTGCTTTATCATATAGTGTTTTAGCATAATTGCTCAATCAATTGAAAATTCCTATGCGAATGCTGCGCCTGACTTTTTCCAACATTGGTTCGCCCCTGCTTGGAGTATTTTGCCTTGCTCTTGCAAGTACCCTTACAGGATGTGCCTCGAAGAATCCGCTGATGGAAGAGCCTGTTGCCAGCAACGCCACACCTGCCATGGCTGCAAGCACAAGCACCGACGTAAAAATGGTAACCCCGAGCCGGACCCAGCGCTTTTTCGGAATCTTCGCGCCTTATCGCATCGATATTCAACAAGGAAATTTCGTGTCTCTGGAAATGATGGCGCAGCTCAAGGAAGGCATGAAGCGCCCCGAAGGCGTGAGCCGCGAGCAAGTTCGCTTTGTCCTGGGCACGCCGTTGTTGACCGACATTTTCCACGCTGATCGATGGGACTATGTGTTCCGCCTGCAAAAAGGCAATGGCGAAGTGATCGCCAGCCATGTCTCACTGTTCTTCAAGGATAATCGCCTGACCCACTTCGATGGCAGCATCCTGCCGACCGAACAGGAATATCTCGCGCTCATCGCGGGCACGGCGCCCGGTGCAAAAGCGCCCGCCGCGAAGTAACCCCTCAATACACTACACGGCATTACATGACTACAATGAAAATCGCGGTAGCCGGCGCGTCCGGACGTATGGGCCGCATGCTGATCGAAGCAATTCAGAATGCACCGGATGCGACCTTGGCCGGCGCGCTGGGGCGTGCACAAGCACCAGGCGTCAGTACTGACGCCACAGCCTTTCTGGGCAAGCAATCCGGTATTTTGATCGAAGCCGATCTGGCAAAAGGCCTGGCTGATGCAGAGTACCTGATCGACTTCACCCGCCCCGAGGGAACACTGAAACATCTGGAATACTGCGCGGCGCACGGCATCAAAATGATCATTGGCACCACCGGTTTCGATGAAGCCGGCAAAGCAGCGATCGCAGCAGCCGCACAACACATCGCGATCGTGTTTTCGGCCAATATGAGCATCGGCGTCAATGTCACATTGAAGCTGCTGGAGTTGGCGGCCAAAAGTTTTTCCGAAGGCTACGATATCGAAATTATCGAGGCCCATCACCGCTATAAAGTCGATGCCCCATCCGGCACGGCGTTAATGATGGGCGAAACGGTGGCAGGTGCGCTCGGCCGCAATTTGAAAGACGTCGCTGTCTATGCGCGCGAGGGCATCACCGGTGAGCGCGACCCATCGTCGATCGGATTCGCGACCATTCGCGGCGGCGACATCGTGGGCGACCACACAGTGCTCTTTGCCGGCATCGGTGAACGCGTCGAGATCTCGCATAAATCCTCAAGCCGCGTCACATACAGTCAGGGCAGCCTGCGGGCCGCACGCTTTTTGGCCGACAAGACCAAAGGACTTTATAACATGCAGGATGTACTCGGACTGCGTTAAGCTAAACTTGGTTCGCTCCACTAAGCTACAGCCGCGCTTCGAATGAGACTCCGGGTTTCCGGCCCTGCACTCATTGTCAGCCTGTTTTTTCATGGCCTGATGATTGCACTTGTCGCGCGCACTTTGTCCAGCCAATCGGAGCGTACACCCGAGCCTCTGCCGCTCAAAACGCATGTTGTAATTATTCCTCCTGCCCCTCCGCCCCCTGTTCCGATAATAAATCCGCCGCCAAAAAAAGAAATGCCGAAGCCGACGCCGAAGCCGAAGCCGACGCCGATCATGGTGCCGAAACCCGTGCCCGTGCCGATTACGCCGCGCGAAGTCGTGGCGGCAAAACCAGAAACGCCGGAGCCGCCGCGCGAAACCGCAACAGCTCCTCCCGCCATCGCCCCGTCAGCCCCGGCAGCAATCCCAACGCCATCGGCACCGCCGCCAGCGCCTGCAAAAACCGGCGTATCGATTCCTGCCGCCTATGCTGCCGGCAATCGCAAGCCAATCCACCCGGCACTATCGCGGCGCTACGGCGAGCAGGGCGCGGTCATGTTGCGCGTCTTCGTCAATGCCGACGGCACGGCCGGCAAAATAGAAATCAAAACCTCCAGCGGTTATCCGCTATTGGACGAAGCAGCCCGCGAGGCAGTGCAGACATGGCGCTTCCTTCCCGCCAGCGTTGACGGCAAGCCGGTTGGAGAGTGGTATCAAGTCCCTATTCAGTTTAAACTTCAAAATTAATTTTTCAGCATCGGAAGATCATGAATCAAACTCTCGGGCTCGCCCATTACTGGTCGCAAGGCGATGCGGTGTCGCACGCAGTCGCTTACGCCTTGCTGCTGATGTCGATCGTCAGTTGGTATTACATTCTTTCCAAGGCCTGGAGTTCATGGCGCATCCGACGCAGCGCGAGTGCACTGGAAGGCTTTTGGAAAGCGCCGACGCTGGCCGATGCCGGCGCCCTGCTGAAGGCATCCGACAGTGAAAACGTCTATGCACCGCTGGCCCTGCAAAGTGCCGAAGCCGCCAATATCAAGGCGCAGACTGGATCACTCAATGCCGCAACCGATCCGGGAGAACTGATCACCCGCACTCTACGCCAAGAAATCAATCGCGTTTCGTCACGCCTGGAAAGCGGCCTGACCCTGCTCGCCTCGGTCGGTTCCACCGCGCCGTTTGTCGGCCTGTTCGGCACGGTCTGGGGCATCTACCACGCTCTGGTCGCGGTCTCTGCTGCTGGCACGGTGCAAATCGACAAGGTTGCCGGGCCCGTAGGCGAGGCTTTGATCATGACAGCCTTGGGCCTGGCCGTCGCGATTCCTGCAGTGCTGGCGTATAACGCATTCACGCGGGTCAATCGCATCACCCTCGCCGAACTCGACGCATTCGCGCATGATTTGCATGCCTACCTGACGACCGGCGCGCGTATCGGGAAATAATTTCAAAGAGCGGCAAGCAATCTTGCTGCAGCAAATAGTCTGGAGTACATACATGGCATTCGGCGGATTCAATGACAACCAGCACACGACCCCAATGGCGGACATCAACGTCACGCCGATGGTGGACGTGATGCTGGTATTGCTGGTGATTTTCATTATTACCGCGCCGCTTTTCACGCACGCGATCAAACTCGATCTGCCGAGTGCCCAATCGGCACCGGCGCCAGAAAAGCCGGAAACGATTTCATTGTCGATCAACGGCGAAGGTGCGATTTACTGGAATAGCGACTTGATACAAAAGAGTGAGCTGGATGCCAAGCTGGCCGTGGCTGCACAAAAAAAACCGCAGCCTGAACTGCAATTGCGTGCCGACAAGTCGACCCGCTACGAAATCATCGCGCAAGTGATGGCTGCGGCGCAAACCAATGGACTGACCAAGATGGGTTTCGTCACGGACGTCAAAGACGTACCGGCGAAAAAATAAAACCATGGCCCTCGTTCGCCTCAATGGCACCGATATCTCCGATTGGAACAGCTTTCACGGCGTTTGCCGTACCGCCTTCGGCTTTCCCGCTTTTTATGGCGACAACATGGACGCTTGGGTCGATTGCCTCAGTTATCTGCGTGACGACGAGGGGATGAGCAAGTTCCGGCTCGGCCCGGACGAAATCCTGCAAATTGAGGTCGTTGACGCTGAACTGATGCGCAAGCAAGTCCCCGATATTCTGGACGAGATGGCATTCTGCGTCGATGCAATCAACGAACGCTATGCTGATTACGGCGAAAAGCCCGCCTTGCAACTGATCCTGCGCTGAGCCAGACAGCCAACTCCGCCGTGTCCGGCGCGATTGCGGCCCATCCGGGCGGCTATAGAGGGAACTGAACCAGTATAATGTCCGGTTCATATTCACTTTTGGCAGCATTCGTCATGCAAGAAAAATACAGCCCCGCCGACGTCGAGAAGTCGGCTCAAGATCATTGGCGCGCAATCGATGCCTATAAGGCGGTCGAGCACGCAAAAGACAGGAACGGACAGGATAAAAAGAAGTTCTACGCCTGCTCCATGCTGCCCTACCCATCGGGCAAGCTGCACATGGGCCACGTGCGCAACTACACCATCAATGACGTGATGTACCGCTATTTGCGGATGAACGGCTACAACGTGCTGATGCCGATGGGCTGGGATGCGTTCGGCATGCCGGCGGAGAACGCCGCGATGGCCAATAACGTGCCGCCGGCGCAATGGACTTACGCCAACATCGCTCACATGAAAGAGCAGATGCAGGCAATGGGCCTGGCAATTGACTGGTCGCGTGAAATGACCGCCTGCCGGCCTGAGTATTACAAGTGGAATCAGTGGATGTTCCTGAAGATGCTGGAAAAAGGCATCATCTACAAAAAAACCGGTACCGTAAACTGGGATCCGGTCGATCAAACCGTGCTGGCCAATGAGCAGGTGATCGATGGCCGCGGCTGGCGTTCTCACGCGCTGATCGAGAAGCGCGAAATTCCGATGTACTACGCCAAGATCACCGACTATGCAGAGGAATTGCTCGATCACGTCGACCGCAATCTGCCAGGCTGGCCGGAGCGCGTGCGCGTCATGCAATCGAACTGGATCGGCAAATCGGTCGGCGTGCGCTTCGCTTTCCCGCATGACATCAAGCATGACGGCAAACTCATCAACGACGGCAAGCTGTGGGTTTTCACCACCCGCGCCGACACCATCATGGGTGTCACCTTCTGCGCCATCGCGCCGGAACATGCCCTGGCTGCGCACGCCGCGCAAAATAATCCGGAACTCGCCGCCTTCATCGCCGAATGCAAACTCGGCAGCGTCATCGAGGCAGACATGGCAACGATGGAAAAGAAAGGCATGCCGACCGGCCTGTTTGTCACCCATCCGCTGACCGGCAAGCAAGTCGAAGTTTGGGTCGGCAATTACGTATTGATCACCTATGGCGACGGCGCGGTAATGGGTGTGCCGGGCCACGACGAACGTGATTTTGCATTTGCGAAAAAATATGGTTTGCCGATTCAGCAAGTCATCGCCGTCGAGGGAAAAACCTATTCGACCGAAGCTTGGCAGGAATGGTATGGCGACAAGGAAAACGGCCGCGTTGTTCACTCCGGCAAATACGACGGCTTGGATTATCAAGCCGCGGTAGACGCGGTCAGCGCCGACCTGGCTGCGCTCGGTTTGGGCGAAAAGAAAATCACCTACCGTCTGCGCGACTGGGGCATTTCGCGCCAGCGCTACTGGGGTACGCCGATTCCGATCATCCATTGCGCCAGCTGTGGCGATGTACCGGTGCCGGAGAAGGATTTGCCGGTCGTTCTGCCGGAAGATTGCGTGCCGGACGGCAGCGGCAACCCGCTCAACAAGCACGAGAAATTCCTGCATGTCGATTGCCCTCAATGCGGCAAGCCGGCACGGCGCGAAACCGACACGATGGACACCTTCGTCGATTCGTCCTGGTACTACATGCGCTATTGCTCGCCCGGCACAACGGAGACGATGGTCGACACGCGCAACGATTACTGGATGCCGATGGACCAGTACATCGGCGGTATCGAACATGCGGTCTTGCATTTGCTGTACGCACGCTTCTGGACCAAGGTGATGCGCGACTTCGGTCTGCTCAAGTTCGACGAGCCGTTTACCAACCTGCTGACGCAAGGCATGGTGCTGAACGAAACCTACTATCGTGAAGACGAGGCTGGCAAGAAGACTTGGTACAACCCGGCAGATGTCGAATTGACGCTGGACGACAAGGGCCGCCCTGTCGCGGCCAAGTTGAAAACCGATGGCGCACCGGTCGAAATCGGCGGCACCGAAAAAATGTCGAAATCGAAAAACAACGGCATCGATCCGCAAGCTCAGATCGATCAGTATGGTGCAGACACTGCGCGCCTGTTTACGATGTTTGCATCGCCGCCGGAGCAGACACTTGAGTGGTCTGGCGCCGGCGTCGAAGGCGCGCATCGTTTTCTCCGGCGCGTATGGACCTATGGCCATCACCAACTGGCACGCATTGCCGGCGCAACCACATTGGACTCGGCAAACCTGACTGAAACGCACAAAACGTTGCGCCGCGAGATTCACAAGATCCTGCAGCAAGCCGATCACGATTTCAAGCGTATCCAGTACAACACCGTTGTATCCGCCTGCATGAAAATGCTCAATACCCTGGAAAGCGTCAAGCTAGACGATTCCGCAGTGTCCGACGCAGTTCTGGCAGAAGGTTTTTCGATTTTCCTGCGCATGCTCAATCCGGTCGCGCCGCACATTACCCATACGTTATGGCAAGAGCTCGGCTATGCGAAAATTTACGGCGATATCCTCGATGCCCCCTGGCCGCAAGTCGATGCAGCTGCATTGGAACAATCCGAGATCGAGATGATGATCCAGGTTAACGGCAAACTGCGCGGCAGCATCACGGTCGCCAAGGATGCCGACAAAGCCAGCATCGAGGCCGCAGCGCTGTCCAACGAAAACGTCCGCAAGTACGTCGAAGGCACACCGAAAAAAATCATTGTCGTGCCCGGCAAACTGGTCAATATCGTCGCCTGAGAGAATAGGATAAAGATGCTTATCAAACGCCGCATGCTCCATGCATTAGCCTTGACAACAGTCTTGGTACTGTCGGCTTGCGGCTTCCAGTTGCGCGGCTCGAACAATCAGGCCGGCCTGCCGTTCAAGACGATTTACCTCGGCTTTCCGGAGTCATCACTGCTCGGCACTGAGTTGAAGCGGAATATCCGCGCTAACGGCGAAACCTCGATTTCACCCGACCCAAAAACGGCGCAAGTGATTCTTGAAGTTCTGTCGGAAACCAAGGAAAAGCAAGTACTGTCGCTCAATAGCCAAGGGCGTGTGCGCGAGTACACGCTCTTTTACAAACTGCGCTTTCGAGTAAAGAACAACAAGGAAGCAGAGCTGTTGGCGCCTACTGAAATCATCCTGAAGCGCGACATCAGTTTCAATGAGGCGCAATTGCTGGCAAAGGAAAAAGAGGAAGAATTACTGTATCGCGACATGCAGTCCGACTTGGTGCAGCAGATATTGCGGCGCTTGTCGGCGATTAAAACTGCCTAAGGCACCTGAATGCAATTGCGCGCCGATGCACTCGATGCTCATTTGTCCAAGCCGCTGGCGGGACTGTATGTGGTCACCAGCGACGAGCATTTGCTGGCCCTTGAGGCGGCCGACAAAATCCGCAAGACGGCCCGAGCTCAAGGCTTTTCCGAACGCGAAGTATTGGTCGTCGAACGCAGCTTCAAGTGGAGTGAATTGCTGGCGGCAAACCAGTCGCAGTCTCTGTTCGGCGACAAAAAATTGATAGAGCTGCGCATCCCGACCGGCAAGCCGGGTAAGGATGGGGGACAAGCGTTGCAGCATTACGTGACCGCTCTGAGTCCGGACAATGTCACGCTGATCACCTTGCCCAAGTTGGACTGGGCGACGCAAAAAGCAGCTTGGGTGGCAGCTTTGCAGCAGGCCGGCATTTTCATCGATATCCCGTTGGTGGAGCGTGGACAACTGCCGGCATGGATCGGTGCGCGGCTGGCGGCGCAGCGTCAGAGCGCCGATAAGCAAAGCATCGATTTCATCGCTGATCGCGTCGAAGGTAATCTGCTGGCGGCGCATCAAGAGATTCAAAAGCTCGCATTGCTGCATCCGGAAGGTAAGTTGAGCTTTGAGCAAATTCAGGATGCTGTGCTCAATGTCGCGCGTTATGATGTCTTCAAGCTCAATGAGGCAATGCTGGGTGGCGATGCTCCCCGCTTGGTACGCATGCTGGAAGGGTTGAAAGGCGAAGGCGAAGCGCTGCCGCTGGTATTGTGGGCCGTAGCCGAAGAGATCCGCACCCTGCTGAGGCTGAAGGCAGGAGTCGCCCAAGGCCGCGCCTTGGCCATGCTGATGAAGGAATACCGCATCTGGGGTCCGCGCGAACGCTTGATGGAGCCGGCGCTACGCCGTCTCACGCTCTCTACGTTGGAACGTGCGCTGCAAGAAGCGGCACAAATCGATAAGATGATTAAAGGTTTGCGCGCTAAAGCTTTTTCCGGCGATACCTGGGATGCTTTGTTGCAGCTCGTTTTGAAAATCGCGCGTGGAAAATAATTATTGCGTGTTCTAAAAATTTTTTATTATCCCCATCCCAAAATGGACATCAAGAGCTACATGAACGAAGTCGGCCAGCGCGCCCGTAAAGCATCGCGCGCCATGGCCAAGGCCGATACTGCGGCCAAGAACCGAGCATTGTCCTTGATAGCCGCAGCTATCCGGCGCGATGCCGATCTACTGCGGATAGCCAACCGGCTGGATCTCGACGCCGCCCGCGCCAACGGTTTGGCTGAGGCAATGCTGGATCGGCTGACACTGTCGGACAAGGCGATCGCGACGATGGCCGAGGGCCTTGAGCAAATCGTTGCCCTGCCCGACCCGATCGGCGAGATTTCAAACATGAAATACCGCCCAACCGGCATTCAGGTCGGCCAGATGCGCGTGCCGCTCGGCGTGATCGGCATCATTTATGAAGCCCGGCCGAACGTGACCGTCGATGCGGCAGGACTGTGCATCAAGAGCGGCAACGCCACGATCTTGCGCGGCGGCTCGGAAGCGATCCATTGCAACCAGGCACTCGCCAAATTGGTCAAGGAAGGTTTGGCCGGCGCAGGCTTGCCGGCAGATGCAGTGCAAATCATCGAGACCATTGATCGCGCAGCAGTCGGCGAATTGATCACCATGCCGCAATATGTGGATGTCATCGTGCCGCGCGGCGGCAAGGGTTTGATCGACCGATTGATGCGTGAATCGAAAGTGCCGATGATCAAGCACCTGGACGGCATCTGCCATGTATATATCGACGACAAAGCCGATCTCGAGAAAGCACTTAAAATTGCATTCAATGCCAAATGCCACCGCTATGGCACTTGCAACACGATGGAGACGCTGCTGGTTGCGCGCGGCATCGCGGCGCAAGTCCTGCCGGGATTGGCGAAGTTGTATGACAGCAAAGATGTAGAGTTGCGCGGCGATGACGAGACCCGCAAGCTGCTTGAAGGCTATCCGCATCTGGTAGCCGCGTCCGAAGAGGATTGGCGTACCGAATATCTGGCTGCCGTCCTTGCCGTTAAGGTTGTCTCAAATATTGATGAAGCAATCGAACACATTAATACTTACTCGTCGCAGCATACCGACGCGATCGTCACGGAAGATTACAGCAACAGCATGCGCTTCTTGCGCGAAGTTGATTCGGCATCGGTAATGATCAACGCATCGACACGTTTTGCCGATGGTTTTGAGTATGGTCTGGGTGCCGAAATCGGCATCTCCAATGACAAACTGCACGCACGTGGACCGGTTGGTTTAGAGGGCTTGACCTCTCTGAAATATATCGTGTTTGGACACGGCGAAGTTCGCGAATAAAGCAGCCGGTATCGAGATCTCACCGGAAAAGAAAATATGCTCTGGATCAAAGCGTTGCACATCGTCTTTGTGGCATCCTGGTTTGCCGGTTTGTTTTATCTCCCTCGCATTCTGGTCAACCTGGCGATGGAAAAGGATGCAACAGCCACAACTCGGCTGCTTTCGATGGCGCGCAAACTGTACCGATTCATGACTATTCTGGCGATTCCTGCGCTGGCATTGGGTCTCTGGCTATGGCTGGGCTACGGTATCGGTAAAGGCCCGGGCAATGGCTGGCTGCACGCAAAGCTGGGGATCGTCGTACTACTGATTGGTTACCATCATGCCTGTGGCTCATTGCTGAAGAAATTCGAGAATGGCCGCAATAAGCGCAGTCACATATGGTTTCGCTGGTTCAATGAAATACCTGTGCTGGCAATGCTGGCAGCAGTGATACTCGTCGTCGTAAAGCCGTTCTGAGAACCTTGGGGGTCGTCGATGCCAAAAATATGCGAGTACTATTTCACCCCACAGTCGCCCTGGACCTATCTTGGGCATGCCCGTTTCATCACGCTGGCGCAAAAGTATGGCGTGGAGGTTGATGCCAAACCTTGCGACTTGGGAAAAATATTCAACGTATCCGGCGGTCTGCCGCTTGCCAAGCGCGCACCGCAACGACAAGCTTATCGACTGGTCGAATTAAAGCGTTGGAGCATTTTTCTACAGATTCCCCTCAATGTTCAACCGAAATTTTTCCCCGTGTCGGGCGAACCGGCCTCCAGATTAATCATTGCGACGAAGCTGGCACATGGCAGCGAAGCTGCAATTGAATTGTCGGGAGTGATAATGCGGGCACTCTGGGCGGAGGAGAAAAACATCGCCGATGCCGATACGCTGATTGCTTTGGCCAGCCTCTGCGGCCATGACGGCAAGGCTTTACAAAAATCTTCGGAAACTGCGAGCGTCCAAACAGAATATGAACGCTTTACCGAGCAAGCGATAGCCGCAAATGTATTTGGTTCGCCTTGGTATGCCATTGATGGCGAAGGCTTCTGGGGCCAAGACCGCCTAGATTTTGTCGAACGAGAGTTTGCAAAATAGACCGATAACGGGCAACGCTCTCTCCTTTCTTCAATTTGACTTGATTTCGCTTTGTAAGGCTGGTGCGTATGCCCTTCCTTACTCGCGATGATGCGTGTTTAATTAAATCGTTTCAATACGGATAAAAGGTACTCCATGTCACACTCTTATTTTTGCCCCTGCCCGCGTGGGCTGGAAGCTGCACTTGCCGAGGAATTGGGCGAAATTTCGCTCCGTTCATCCACCTTGAAAGTACATAATCAAGTTCCTGGAGGCGTGCATTGTTCAGGACAACTTACCGACGCTTACCTCATCAATCTGCATTCACGGATCGCATCGCGCGTATTGCTTCGCATGGCTCAAGCCAGCTATGTGAATGAAAATGACATTTATGACCTCACCTTGGCACAGCCTTGGGAAGAATGGTTCAGTGTCGAGCATACCATTCGGATAGACGTCACTGCGATTAAATCCCCATTGCGTAGTCTCGAATTCACCACATTGAAAATCAAGGACGCCGTTTGCGATCGTTTTCGCGACTTATATTCCAAACGGCCGTCCGTCGATACAAAAACGCCTGATATGCGTATTGTCGGTTTTCTTGATGCGCGCAACTTTACACTGTATCTCGACACCTCAGGTGAAGCTCTATTCAAGCGCGGCTGGCGCCTGGAAACCGGCGATGCGCCACTGCGGGAAAATCTCGCGGCGGGCTTGTTACGTGTGTCTGGGTGGAAGCCGGGCATGATTTTGTTTGATCCTATGTGTGGCTCCGGTACGATACTAGCGGAAGCGGCACAGACCCTGGCGGGTATTCCTCCTGGTGCACGGCGTTCATTTGCGTTTGAAAAATTCCATGGATTTAATGCAAAGGAATGGCAGGCGATTAAGGGCGATGTCAAACCGAATCCTATTCAAACCACGCCCACCATTTTCGGCAGCGATATCTCGGGTGACATGATTATGATGGCGCGGAATAATTTGAAGAAAGCGGGGATTCTGTTTGAAGTTCCGTTGAAGCAAATCGAAGCACAAGAAGTGAAGGCTCCAAGTGAAGCGCATGGAATCATGCTTACCAATCCACCTTATGGAGAACGGATTGGCGTGCGTGGGGATAGTACAGTAGGAGCAGATGAAATGGCCGTAGCATTTTTCAGCGCCTTCGGTACGACATTAAAGCAGCGCTTCGCCGGATGGAAAATCTTTTTATTCTCGGCTGATTTGAGTTTGCCAAGATTACTGCGCCTGAAGGAAGCGCGTAAAACTCCCTTTTTTAACGGCGCCTTGGAATGCCGACTATTCCGGTTTGATATGGTGGCGGGCTCGAACCGACGAGAGGAACTGAAGCCGAAGCAGGGATAGCGAGTTGCAGCGGGGCTTGCCTGCGGCATCCGGCCCAGGCTGCGTGGTCATGAGAATGCC